>NZ_MJGU01000021.1:0-125262 GCF_001864985.1 Curtobacterium sp. MMLR14_006
CGGCGGCCGGCGGCCAGGCGCCCGGCGGCCCGCCCATTAGGCCGCCCGGCGGCCCAGCAGGGCCATTTGGCCAGCAGCACCCCCTCCGATGCTCGCGCCCCTCCGTTGCCCGACCCCGCCCCGCCGCGCCCCGCTCACCCCCGCCCCACCACTTCTCCACAGGTACTCGCACGACCCCGCACGGCGGCGCGCGCTCCAGTAGCGTCGACACCATGGAATTCAGGTACCTGGGCAACTCCGGACTCAAGATCTCCGAGATCACCTACGGCAACTGGCTGACGCACGGCTCGCAGGTCGAGAACGACGTCGCCACCCAGTGCGTGCGGGCAGCGCTCGACGCCGGGATCACCACGTTCGACACCGCGGACACGTACGCCAACACCGCCGCCGAGACCGTCCTCGGCGAGGCGCTCAAGGGCGAGCGGCGCCAGTCCCTCGAGGTCTTCACGAAGGTCTACTGGCCGACCGGCCCGAAGGGGCACAACGACGTCGGGCTCAGCCGCAAGCACATCATGGAGTCGATCGACGGCTCGCTCGAGCGACTGCAGACCGACTACGTGGACCTCTACCAGGCGCACCGCTACGACCACGAGACCCCGCTCGAAGAGACCATGCAGGCCTTCGCCGACGTGGTCCGTCAGGGCAAGGCGCTGTACATCGGTGTCAGCGAGTGGAACGCCGAGCAGATCCGCGCCGGCGCGGCGCTGGCGAAGGAGCTCGGTTTCCAGCTCATCTCGAACCAGCCGCAGTACTCGATGCTCTGGCGGGTCATCGAGGGCGAGGTCGTCCCCGCCTCGAAGCAGCTGGGCCTGAGCCAGATCGTCTGGTCGCCCATCGCGCAGGGCGTGCTCACCGGCAAGTACAAGCCGGGTCAGCCCCTGCCCGAGGGTTCGCGAGCCACCGACGAGAAGGGCGGCGCGGACATGATCAAGCGGTTCATGCGCGATGAGGTCCTCGAGGGTGTCCAGCGCCTCCAGCCCGTGGCCGACCAGGCGGGTCTGACGCTCGCGCAGCTCGCGATCGCGTGGACGCTCCAGAACGAGAACGTCGCGAGTGCGATCGTCGGGGCCTCCCGCCCGGAGCAGGTCACCGACAACGTGAAGGCAGCGGGCGTCACGCTCGACGCGGACGCGCTGCGCGCGATCGACGAGGCACTCGGCGACATCCCGGAGCGCGACGCGTCGAAGACGGTCAGCCCCGCGTCGCGCCCCGCGTAGACGCAACCGCACGACGGACGGGAGGCCCGTGGCGACGTCGCCACGGGCCTCCCGTTCGATCCGGAGCCGATCTGGAGCCGATCTGGACCCGATCCGGCCCGATCCGGCGTCGACCCGGCGTTCCCGGCGGATGAACGGCATGTGTCGCCAAGCTGGCAGACGCCTCCGTAAGCCTGTACCCCACCCAAACCCCATCGAGGAGTCCCCCGAATCGGGGGCATGACCCGATTGGATACCCCCGTTCTGGTGTCGCCCGACACCGGGACGGTGGCGGCCGTGCGACCCGGCACGGTAGCGCGCCTGCTCGCCACCGCGAGGCAACTCGCGTCCTTCGGCACCATCGGTGCCGTCTGCTTCGTGATCGACCTCGGCGTCTACAACCTGTTGCGCGCAACGGTCATGCCCGACGGCCCCATCGCCGCGAAGATCGTGTCCGCCGTCGTGTCGACCGCGGTGGCGTGGCTCGGCAACCGGTTCATCACGTTCCGCGCCGAGCGCCAGATCGGCCGACGCGAGACCGTGCGCGAAGGCCTGCTCTTCGCTGCGACGAACCTCGTCGGCCTCGGCATCGCCGCGGCGTGCCTCTTCGTCTCGCACTACGTCCTCGGGTTCACCTCCACCCTCGCCGACAACGTCGCCGGCAACGGCGTGGGGCTCGTGCTCGGCACCGTGTTCCGGTTCGCCGCGTACAAGGCCCTCGTCTTCCGTTCCACCGACGCTCACGCGAAGGAGCTCGCCGAATGACCATCTCCGCCACGCTGCTGACGGCCGCAGGGCCGCTGCTCCAGCCCGACGACGGGACCGGGACGACGCGGAACGTCCCGAACCGTGGGACCACCGACGTGCCGACGGGAGGCTCGGGTCAGGTCTCGCAGACCGCCTGGTCGGTCGGCGAGTGGGTCGGCTACTCCGCTCTGGTCGCCGTGTCCGTGCTGCTCACGATCATCGCGTTGACGACGCTCTGGTGGATGCTGCACGCCTGGCGCTCGCGCGACGCGCTCAAGTCGACGAGCTTCAGCCAGACGCCGCGTCCGGCCGCGCACCGGTTCACCCTGCTGGTGCCGGGCCGCCACGAGCAGGACGTCATGGGCCAGACCCTCGACATGCTCGCGACCCAGGACCACCCCGACTTCGAGATCATCGCGATCGTCGGCGAGGACGACCCCGAGACGGACGCGGTCGTGCGTGCGGCGGCGGCTCGGCACCCCTCGCTGATCAAGGTCGTCGTCGACGACACCGCGCCGAAGAACAAGCCCAAGGCGATGAACCTCGCGCTCGAGCACGCGACGGGCGACATCGTCGGCGTGTTCGACGCCGAGGACGAGGTGTACCCGCACCTGCTGACCCTCGTCGACTCGCGGTTCCAGGAGACCGACGCCGACGTGGTGCAGGGCGGCGTGCAGCTCATGAACTTCCGGTCGAGCTGGTGGTCGCTCCGGAACGTGCTCGAGTACTACTTCTGGTTCCGTTCGCGCCTGCACTTCCACGCCGGTTCGAAGTTCATCCCGCTCGGCGGCAACACGGTCTTCGTGACCCGTGAGCGGCTGGAGTGGTCGAACGGCTGGGACGCACACTGCCTCGCCGAGGACTGCGAGCTCGGCGTCCGGCTCTCGGCCGACGGCGCGAAGGTCGTCGTCGCCTACAGCCCCGAGGCCGTCACCCGCGAGGAGACCCCGCCGACCTTCGCCTCGCTGCTGAAGCAGCGGACGCGGTGGAACCAGGGCTTCCTGCAGGTCCTCGGCAAGGGGGAGTGGAAGAAGCTGCCGTCGTTCCGCCAGCGCTTCTTCGCCCGCTACATGCTCACGATGCCGTTCATCCAGGCGGCCACCGGGCTGCTCATCCCGCTGAGCGTCCTCATGATCCTGTTCGTGAAGGTGCCGACGGCGATCGCCCTCGTGTCCTTCATCCCGGTCGCGCCGACGCTCATGCTGCTCGCGGTCGAGGTCGTCGGACTCAACGAGTTCGGCCGCCTCTACAAGGAGAAGGTGCGGATCCGCGACTACGTGAAGCTCGTGCTCGGCCTCGTGCCGTACCAGGTCTTCCTCGCCGCCGCGGCCGTGCGGGCCGTCGTCCGGCACGTCAAGGGCCAGAACGGCTGGGAGAAGACCGAGCACACCGGTCAGCACCGGACCGCCGTGCAGACGGACGAGGTCGTCGGGTTCGCCTCGTCGCTCACCGGTGCCGCCGCTGCGGTCCCGGAGGACCGTGAACTCGCCGGCACGACCGCCGGAGCCGGCTCGACCACTGGAGGCGCCCGATGACCGCCAGCATCACCAACACCACGGGCATCCCGATCCGGGGCGCCGCGGCGTCCTCGGGCGCTGGTGCCTGGTTCCGCCGGCACGCCGCCAGCCTGGCCTGGCTGCTGCCCGTCGTCGCCGTCACCGTGATGGTGCAGCTCTGGAACATGTCCGGCACCCCGCAGCGCATCGACGACGAGGGCACGTACACCGCCCAGGCCTGGTCGATCCTGCACCTCGGCGAGATCACCCACTACACCTACTGGTACGACCACCCGCCGCTCGGCTGGGTGCAAATCGCCGGCTACACCGGACTGACCGGGGCGTTCGGACGCTACGAGTTCGCCGTCGAGGCCGCTCGTGAGGCGATGGTCTTCTTCTCCGCCGTCTCGAGCATCCTGCTGTTCGTCCTGGCCCGCCGCCTCGGTGCCGGGCGGATCACCGCCGCCGCCGCGAGCCTCGTGTTCGCCGTGTCGCCGCTCGCCCTGCAGTACCACCGCACGGTCTACATCGACAACGTGGCGACGCCGTGGCTCCTCGCCGCGTTCGTGCTCGTGCTCAGCCGCCGTCAGCAGCTCGCCGGGTTCACCGCGGCTGCCGCCTGCCTCGGTGTGGCGGTGCTCTCCAAGGAGACGTACCTGCTCGCGCTGCCGTTCCTCATCTGGCTCGCGGTCCGCCGTGCGGACAAGAGCACGCGCCGCTACACCCTCAGCGTCGCCGGCGCGGTGCTCGTCGTCATCGGCGGCGGGTACCTGCTGCTCGCCGCAGTGAAGGGCGAGCTGCTGCCGGGCAGTGGACGGGTCAGCCTGTGGGAGGGCATCACCTACCAGCTCGGTTCCCGTGCAGCGTCCGGTTCGGTGTTCGACGGAGGCAGCCTGGCGAACGACGCCGCGGCGCAGTGGTGGGCGCTCGACCCGGTGTTCATCGTGCTCGGGTCCGCCGCAGCCGTCGTCGGACTGTTCCTGCGCCGCGTGCGACCGATCGCCGCGATGCTCGTGTTCCTGCTCGCGTTCATGTTCCGCCCGAACGGCTACCTGCCGGTGCCGTACGTGATCATGCTCATCCCGTTCGCCGCACTCCTCGTGGCGTACACGGCCGAGCGTGCCCTGCTGTCGGTCGCCGGACGCGTCCGCACCCGCACACGTCTGAGCGGCGCCACCCGACGGGGCCTCGGCATCACGTGGGCCGTGGTCACCGCGGCTGCGCTCGTCGTGGCCGTTCCGCTCTGGGGGACGCAGCTGCGCGGCTTCCTGTTCGGGAACCTCGACCTGCCGATGCAGCAGGCCGAGCAGTGGGTCGGCGACAACGTCTCGAAGTCCTCGCGGCTGCTCGTCGACGACGCGATGTGGGTCGACCTGGTCGACGACGGCTTCGCCCGGAACAACGTCGTCTGGTACTACAAGCTCGACACCGACGGAGCCGTGGAGCGGCAGTCGCCGAACGGGTGGAAGGACTCGGACTACGTCATCACGACGGACTCCATGCGGACCGGCGGCAACTCGTCCGCCGACGTCAGCCAGGCGATCCGCAACTCCACCGCGGTCGCGTCCTTCGGCGCCGGTGACCAGCAGGTCGAGGTCCGCCGCATCCACTCCGAGGGCCTGACCGCCGCCGAGACCGCCATCACCCGCGCGACCGACGTGCGCAAGACGATGGGGACCGAGCTGGCGTCCAACCCGGCGCTGCGTGCGGACGACGGCACGAAGTCGCAGTTCCGCGCCGGCCAGGTCGACTCCCGCGCCATGATCGCCCTCGGCCAGGTGCTCGCCGACCAGGACGTGCGGGTCAGCCGCTTCACGCCGCTCACCGGCGAGGACGGCCAGCCCTTCCGCACGGTCGTGCTGCACACGAGCGACGCCGCGGGTGCCGAGCGGGTGGCGGCGACCTTCCAGGCGCTGTCGTCCTCGTTCCGTCCGAGTTCGGTCGAGCGGGACGGGGAGCGCGTCACCGTGACGTACGCCCCGTCCGACCCGACCACGACGCCCACGAGCGCCTCGTGACCCCGGCGACGGACGGGACCAGCCAGGGGCGCGAGGTGGCCGCGGCGTCCGTCCCCGCTGGGGAGTTCGCGTCCGCCGGCGCCAGCGGCACGGTCGGTCGTGTCTTCGTCGTCGCCGCCGGCGAACGGGCGAAATGCCCGAGTCCCGTCGGGAACGACCATGGTCTTCCGCCCGCTCGCCGAGGGGGACCGGAGGCAGGGGCGGGCACGACCGAGTCCGACACCGGCGAGCGGGCGAAATGCCCGGGTCCGGTCCAGGGCGACCGTGGTCTTCCGCCCGCTCGCCGAGCGGGACCGGAGGCAGGGGCGGGTGCGGCCGAACCCGTCGCCGACGAGCGGGCGGAATGCCCGGGTTCCGTCCGGGACGACCGTGGTCTTCCGCCCGCTCGCGGAACCCGGACGGCCGCCGGCCCGAGCAGGACCAGGACCCCGACCCCGACCAGCACCCCGACCCCGAGCAGCACCCCGAACCCGACCAGCACCCTGCACCCGAGCAGCACCCCGCACCTGACCCGCACCACGACCCGAAGGAGCACGACCATGCACGCATCCGCCGCCACGTCATCCACGGCATCCACGTCATCCGCCTCCACCCACGGACGTCGCACCCGTCGACGCCGCACCCTCGTCGTCGGCGGCCTCGCCGCCACCCTCGTGGCCGCGACCGTCGGCCTCGCCGCGCCGCAGACCGCATCCGCCGCCACCGCCGAGCAGGGGTGGCTCCGCGTCGGGCACCTCTCGCCCGACACGAAGGGGGTCGACGTCGAGCTCTCGAGCCTGTCCGGCGGCAAGACCGTCTTCGAGCTCGACGACGTCACGTACGGCCAGGTCAGCGGCTACGAGAAGCTGCCGGTCGGCACCTACGTGCTCTCGATGCGCGCCGC
Source organism: Curtobacterium sp. MMLR14_006 (assembly GCF_001864985.1). Classification (NCBI taxonomy): domain Bacteria; kingdom Bacillati; phylum Actinomycetota; class Actinomycetes; order Micrococcales; family Microbacteriaceae; genus Curtobacterium; species Curtobacterium sp. MMLR14_006. The sequence continues at coordinate 6,341 of NZ_MJGU01000021.1, forward strand.
GGACGCCCCCGACTCCACGCCGGTGATCTCCACCGACGTCTCGGTCCAGCAGGGCGACGCGAGCACCGTCGTCGCGTACGGCACGAACGACGACCTCAAGACGACGGCGTTCACCGACGACCTGCAGCAGCCCGGCGACGGCAAGGCGAAGCTCCGGCTCGTCCAGGCCGCCACCACCGCGAAGAAGGTCGACGTCAGCACCTCCGAGGGCACCGCCATCGCCGAGGACGCCGCGTTCGGCAGCGCCACGAAGTACGCCACGGTCGACGCGGGCAAGTGGACGCTCGACGTCTCGGGCAGCGGGCAGCGTGGTACTGCGAAGGTCGACCTCGCGGGCAACACCGTCTCGACCCTGTTCGTCCTCGACGACAGCAAGGGCGACCTCACGGTGGTCCCGGTGACGGACGCCGCGGCGACCGCCGCGACCCCTGCCGGCGGCGTGCAGACCGGCGGTGGCGGCGCAGCCGCCGACCGTCCGCTCACCGAGGCGGTCCACACCGCCATCGCGACGCTCCGTTCGCTGTTCCGCTGAGCGCGCGGACGGGAGGCCCGTGGTGCGCGGGCAGATCGCCTGACGCACCCCGGGCCTCCCGTCCGGCACCGCCGGCGCGGCCGACACGGCCGCTGCAGCGCACGACGCAACCATCCACGGAAAGGCAGGCCCGCATGACCCGCAGGACCTGGGTACCCCTCACCGCCGCCGCGGCGATCGTCGTCGCCGTCGGGATCGCCCTCGTGGCGGTACGACCCTGGGGCACGGGGACGACCGCGGAGGGCGGCCCCGCCGCCACGCCGATCTCGACCAGCGCGCCCGACACCGCGCGGACGCCCGGGGCGTTGCGCTCCGAGTTCCTCGACCGCTACGTGCAGGACGGTCGCGTCGTCCGCACCGACCAGGGCGGCGACACCGTCAGCGAGGGGCAGGCCTACGGGCTGCTCATCGCCTTCGCGAACGACGACCGCGAGCGGTTCGACGCGATCTGGGACTGGACGAGCACGCACCTGGTCACCGACGACGACCTGCTCGCCTGGCGGTGGACGCCCGACGAGGGCATCGCCGACGGCCAGTCCGCGAGCGACGCCGACCTCGACGCGGCACGGGCCCTCGTGCTCGCCGGCTCCGCCTGGGGCGAGGAGCGGTACACCGCCGCCGGCAAGCGCATCGCGGCCGCGATCCTCGAGCACGAGACCGCGGAGACCGAACTCGGCACGATCCTGCTGCCCGGGCCGTGGGCGGACACCGGGTCGGCGGCCGGCGCCGGACCCTACCGGTACAACGCGTCGTACGCGTCGCCCGCCGCGTTCACCGTGCTGGCGGACGCGACCGGCGACGACCGGTGGAACGCGCTCGACCGGGGTTCCCGGGCGGTCACGACGGCCGTGCTCGACGGCGCACGGCTGCCGAGCGACTGGTCGCAGGTGCACCGCGACGGGAAGGTCGACCCGATGCCCGCCACGGGCGGGGACGGCCAGGTCGTGTACGGGTACGACGCCATGCGGATGCCGCTGCGGTACGCGGAGTCCTGCACGGCCGACGACCGGGCGCTCGCCGGGGCACTCGCCCCGACCCTCGGGCGGTCGACGCAGCTCGCGTCGCAGCTCGACCTGGGCGGCACCGCGGTGACCGGGGACACCAACGCGCTGGCCTTCGTCGCGCGGGCTGCCGCCGAGCAGGCCGCCGGGTCGGACGAGGCGGCGCGTGCCGACCTCGGACGCGCGGACCGGACGGCAGCGACCACGCCGACCTACTTCGGTGACGCGTGGGCGGCGCTCGGCGCCACGATGCTCACCTCGACGGTGCTCGGGGGGTGCGCCTCGTGAGCGGGGAGGATCTCCGCCCGGGTGACGGCGCCGGCGACGGTGCTGGTGGAGCCGGGTTCGGTGGGCGTCGGGGACGGCGCTCGTCGGGGCGGTCGACCACCGGTCGGCGCCGGGAGCTCGTCGTCGGTGCGGTCGTGGCCGCGGTCCTGGTGGCCGGCGGCGTCACCGGCGTGGCGGTCGCCGGGGGGTCACGCGGGACCGAGGGGACACCGGTCACGGACCCGTCGTCTCCTCCCTCGTCGTCGTCTTCCTCGCCGTCGTCTCCTTCGTCCTCGGATCCCTCTCGGGCCGACGGCTTCCAGGACCCGGCCGCCCCGCAGGCGCGTTCGACCGCCACCCCGGTGCGCGTCTCGATCCCGGCCATCGGCGTGGAGTCCTCGCTCGAGGACCTGCACCGCGGCGCCGGCGGCGAGCTCGACCCGCCCGTCGACTGGGACAGCGCCGGGTGGTTCAGCGACGGCATCGTCCCCGGGGCGGTCGGTCCGTCGGTGATCGCCGGTCACGTCGACAGCCCCACCAGCGCCGCCGTCTTCTTCCGGCTCGACGAGCTGGTCGCCGGCGACGAGGTCCACGTCCGCATGTCGGACGGCAGCACCCGCACCTTCACCGTCGACCGGTCGGAGCGCGCCGCGAAGGCGGCGTTCCCGACGAGCGACGTCTACGGCACCACCCCGACACCGCAACTGCGGCTGATCACCTGCGACGGCACGTTCGACACCGCCACGGGGCACTACACGGACAATCTGATCGTGTTCGCAGACCTCTCGTCGGACTGACCAACGAGCAACCGATACATTCGATGTGGAGCACGAGGAGCACCATGAGCGAGACCCTGGTCATCATCCCGACCTACGACGAGGCAGAGAACGTCCGTCCCATCGTCGAGCGCACGCTCGCCGCGACCGACGACAGCGTGCACGTGCTCGTCGTCGACGACAACTCGCCCGACGGCACCGGAGCGATCGCCGACGCCATCGCCCGCGAGACCGACCGGGTCCACGTCATGCACCGCACCGTCAAGGACGGCCTCGGCGGCGCGTACCTGTCCGGCTTCGCCTGGGGCCTCGAGCACGGCTACGACAAGCTCGTCGAGATGGACGCCGACGGCTCCCACCACCCGGAGTACCTGCCGTGGATGCTCGAGCTCGCCGACACGAACGACCTCGTGCTCGGGTCCCGCTGGATCAAGGGCGGCGAGGTCGAGAACTGGCCCTGGTACCGCGAGCTGCTCTCGCGTGGCGGCAACCTGTACACCCGCCTGGCCCTCGGCATCGCCGTCCGGGACGCGACCGGCGGGTTCCGGGTCTTCACCTCGCGGGCGTTCGAGCGCATCGACCTGGCCGGCGTCGCCTCGAAGGGCTACTGCTTCCAGGTCGATCTCTGCTGGCGCGCCCTCGAGGCCGGTCTGCGGGTCGTCGAGACCCCGATCACCTTCACCGAGCGGGAGTTCGGCGTCTCGAAGATGAGCGGCAACATCGTGCGTGAGAGCCTGGCCCTCGTGACGAAGTGGGGCATCGACCGCCGTCTCCGCGAGGCGCGCTCCCTGGTCAAGGACCACCGGAAGCTGCCGTCGGTGCGGGCCAACGCGCACGCCGTGGCGGACCACACCGCCTGACCGTCGCCAGCCGGGCCCCGGTCGGGTTCCGGGGTCGGGTTCGGGGTCGGGCCGCGGCGCAGGACGGGGCCGGCTGGGCCGTCTGGCTCGTGCGGCCGAGTACCGCGCCGAAGCGACACTGTTCCGCGGGTGTTCGGCAGCAGGATGACGCGTTCGCGGGAGCAACCGTCAGCCTCCGCCGGACAGCCCGCGCCAGGACCGACAGCCCCGGCGTCGACGACGGGGCGACCCCAACGACGGCGCCCACAACGGCGGCGCCCGCATCGGCGGCGCCCGCAACGACGACAGCCTCCCGCTCGCGCGGGAGGCTGTCGTCGTCTGACGCAGGGGGAGGGCCGCTAGCGCAGCACCACCACACCACGCCCACGGAACCGCACGCAGCCGGCCTCGACGTCGGCCGCGCCGAAGCGGTAGAGCTCCTCGCCGGTGGCGCCGGGCACGGGGACCTCGGCAGCGTCGTCGAGGAAGTTCACGACGACGTGCACCGGGGTGACGTCCGGTCCGAGCAGACCACGGGTCAGCACGAGCCAGCGACGGTCCTCGCTGAACCGCACGGCGTTCGCTTCGTACCGGTGGTCGACGAACGCCTGGTCCGTCCGGCGCAGCGCCACGAGGACCCGGTAGGCCCGCAGGATCGTCGCGCCCCGCTCCGAACTGACGTCGGCCCAGTCGAGCTTCGAGTTCGTGAACGTCGTCGGGTCCTGCGGGTCCGGGACGATCGACTCGTCCCAGCCGTGCTCGGCGAACTCGGCGATGCGCCCCTCTGCCGTCGCCTTGCCGAGGTCGGGCTCGGGGTGTGAGGTGAAGAACTGCCACGGTGTCGTCGCGGCGAACTCCTCGCCCATGAACAGCATCGGTGTGAACGGCCCGAGCAGGGTGAGCGCGGCAGCGATCACCAGGCCCTCGTCGTCCAGCGTCGCCGCGAGGCGGTCGCCGGCGGCGCGGTTGCCGATCTGGTCGTGGTTCTGGTTCGTCACGACCAGAGCGGTCGCGGGCGAGGTCGCCCGGTCGATCGGACGCCCGTGCCGCTTCCCTCGGAACGACGACCACGTGCCGTCGTGGAAGAACCCGTGCTCGAGCACCTTCGCCAGCGCCGACAGGGGGGCGAAGTCGGCGTAGTAGCCGTTCGTCTCTCCGGTCAGGGCCACGTGCACCGCGTGGTGGAAGTCGTCCGACCACTGCCCGGTCAGCCCGTAGCCCGCGGCCTCGCGCGGACGGAACATCACCGGGTCGTTCAGGTCGGACTCGGCGATGAGCGACAGCGGCCGTCCGACGGACGCCGAGTAGGCGTCGGTCTCGTCCGCCATCTCGGCGAGCACGTGCGGGCGCGAGGTGTCGCGGATCGCGTGCACGGCGTCGAGCCGGAGCCCGTCGACGTGGTGGTCGCGGAACCACATGCGGACGTTGTCCAGGACGTACCGGCGGACCTCGGGGTGCTCGACGTTCACGGAGTCGCCCCAAGTGTTCGCGAGGCCCTGCACCAGGTACGGCCCGTACAGCGGCAGGTAGTTCCCGCTCGGTCCGAGGTGGTTGTAGACGACGTCCTGGATGACGCCGAGGCCGAGCGAGTGCGCCGTGTCCACGAAGCGGTCGTACGCGTCGGGTCCGCCGTACGGGGCGTGCACCGCGAACCAGCCGACGCCGTCGTAGCCCCAGTTCCACTCGCCGTTGACGGCGTTGACCGGCAGCAGCTCGACGAACTCGACGCCGAGCTCGACCAGGTGGTCGAGCTTCTGCGCCGCCGCGTCGAGGGTGCCCTCGGGCGTGAAGGTGCCGATGTGCATCTCGTAGACGACGCCGCCGCGTGCCGGCCGCCCGGTCCAGGCCTCGTCGGTCCACGCGAAGCGCGCGGGGTCGACGACCTCGGACGTGCCGTGCACGCCGTCGGGCTGGTACCGGCTGCGCGGGTCCGGCCGGACGGCGTCGTCGTCACCGATGCGGAACCCGTAGCGGGCGCCGACGACCGGCGCGATCGCGTCGGTCGTCCACCAGTCGTCGTCGCCGCGGGTCAGCGGGTACTCGACGTCGTCGACGACCAGCCGGACGCGGTCCGGCTCGGGCGCCCAGACGGCGTAGCGGTCGGGTGCGGTCATGCGTGACCCTCCAGGATGTCGATCTCGGCCTGCGCATCGGTCTCGGGTGCGTCGGTCGTCGCGGCGGTGGCCGGACGGGAGGCCCGGCTCGTCTCCGGTGCAGCGGTCGCCGCGTCGACGTGGTCGGGATCGACCACGGTCTCGGCGGGGACGAGCAGCGCGACCGGGTAGGTGGCGAGCAGTTCGGACAGGGCGATGCCCCGCGATGCCGGGAACCGTCGGCCGGTGAGCACGTCGACCCGCTCGAGGGGGACCGGGTGGACGAGCGTGTCGCCCCACCCGCCGACCCGCTCGAGGCCGATCGGCAGCCGCGTCGCGACCGTCACGGCGCCGCCGCGGTCGAAGGCGAGCACGTGGTCCGCCGCGCTGCCGGACGCCTCGAGCGCCAGGTACCGGGTGAAGAGCTCCTGGTGGTCGCGACGGAGCCGCAGGGCACGCGTCGTCACGAGGAGCTTCACCGCACCGTCGAGACCGACGTCCGGCAGGCGCTGCGGCCCGTCGTCGTCCGGGCCGTCGACGGCGGCGAGCGTGTGCCGGCGTTCGGTGTAGTCGACCGGCCGACGGTTGTCGGGGTCGACGAGGGAGCGGTCCCAGAACTCGGTGCCCTGGTAGACGTCGGGGACGCCGGGGGCGGTGAGCTGCACGAGCTTCTGGCCGAGGCCGTTCGACCAGCCCGCCTGGTCGATGCGCTCGTCGAGGGCGTCGAGCACGGCGACCACGGCGGGGTCGTCGAACGCGGCGTCGACGATCGCGTGCATCTGCGACTCGAAGGCCTCGTCCGGCTCGGTCCACGTGGTGCTGTCACCGGCTTCGCGCGAGGCCTTCTCGGCGTAGGCGTGCAGGCGCTCACGGCTCGCGGGCCGGGCGCCGACGATCGCCTGCCAGAGCAGGTCGGCGAAGACGCGGTCCTCGAGCGGCACGAGCGACTGGAGCCGCTCGAGCGTCGCGCTCCACTCGGCGCCCAGCTCGGCGAGCACGGCGATGCGTGCGCGGGTGTCCTCGCTGCGCTTGGTGTCGTGCGTGGTGAGGGTCGTCATCGTGTTCGGCCAGCTGCCGAGCCGCTCGCGCTGCGCCTGGTGGAAGGCGTCCACCGGGACAGCGAAGACGCTCGGGTCGCTGCCGACCTCGCTGAGCGACGACAGGCGCGAGGTGCGGTAGAACGCGGTGTCCTCGACGCCCTTCGCCATCACCATGCCGCTCGTCTGCTGCAGCCGGAGCGCCGCCGCGTTCATCGGGTCGACGAGCGCGGGAGCGATCCGGTCGATGACGTCGTCGAGGTCGGGTCGAGCCTCGGCGGCGCGTTCGAGCGCGGTGATGAGGTGGTGGGCGCCCTCGGGCAGGTACGTGCGGTACACGTCGAAGGACGCCACGAGCTCGGCGACCGCGTCGACGACGCGCTCGTGCGTGATGGCGTCCGACCCGGCGACGGTCGGTGCGAGCAGCCGCGCGAGCCGCTCGACCTCGCTGCCGAGGATGCCGTCCGCGATGCCGCGGCGGGTGTCGTGCGTGAGCTGCTGCCAGTCGGCCGGCTCGGCGCCGGACGCGGCCGTCAGGTCGGTCTCGCCGGCGGGGTCGACGAACACGCGGTCGAAGACGCCGAGGGCGTCGTAGCCCGTCGTGCCGTCGACCGGCCAGGAAGACGGCAACTGCTCGCCCGGCTCGAGGATCTTCTCGACCAGGGTGTACGCCCCGCCGGTCAGCTCCGCCAGGTCCTGCAGGTACCCGGCCGGGTCGAACAGACCGTCCGGGTGGTCGATGCGGAGACCGTCGACCAGACCGTCGCGGAACCAGCCGCCGATGACGCCGTGCGAGGCCGCGAAGACCTCGGGCTCCTCGACGCGGATCGCCGCGAGGGTGTTCACCGCGAAGAACCGGCGGTAGTTCAGGTCGTGGTCGGCGCGCTTCCAGTGCACGAAGGCGTAGTGCTGCCGCTCGTGCACCGCGTCGACGGTGTCGCCGTCGTGCACGGTGCCGGGAGCCGTCGGGTACGCGGTCTCGCCGACCCGGAGCACCGGCCGTGCCGGGTCCGTGGTGTCGAGCGTGACCGCCTTGAGCAGACGGTCGTCGAGCACCGGGACGCGGACCTTGCCGTCGCCGGCGTCCCAGTCCACGTCGAACGCCCAGGCGACGGGCGAGCCCTGCCCGAGTTCGAGCAGGGACCACCACCAGGGGTTCGACTCGGGCGTCGCGACGCCGACGTGGTTCGGGACCACGTCGACGAGGACGCCGAGTCCGGCGGTGTGCGCGGCCTCGGCGACGGCACGGAGCGCGTCGTCGCCGCCGCGCTCGTCGTCGACCCGCGTGTGGTCGACGACGTCGTAGCCGTGGTTCGACCCCGACTCGGCCTGCAGGACGGGGGACAGGTAGATCCAGTCCGCCCCGAGGTCGCGCACGTAGTCGACGACGTCGCGCGCCGCCGTGAGGTCGAAGTCCGCCGAGACCTGCAGGCGGTACGTGGACACCGGGACGCGTCGTGCGGCGCCCGTTGCGTCGGCGGTCATCGGGCGGTTCCGCTCGGCGCGGTCGAGCCGGCCGGGTTCGCCGGGGTGACGGCGTCCTGCGGGGCCACGGGCGCCGGAGCGCCGTCGTGCTGGACCTCGACGGGGGTGACGGTGACCTCGTGGTCGGGCTCGGCGCGCAGCACGATCATCGACCGCGCCGGGACGTCGAGCGGGGTCCCCGCCTCGACGACCTCGTCGCGGGCGCCGGGCTGGGCGGTGTCGATGCGGACGGTCCAGCCGGGCGCGTACTCCTCGGGCGGCAGGGTGAAGGTCACCACGTCGTCGTGCGCGTTGAAGTACGTGATGAACGCGACGTCGGTGACCCGCTCGCCGCGGGCGTCACGCCCACGGATGCCCTCGCCGTTCAGGTACATGCCGACGCTCTTGCCGAAGCCGGAGTCCCAGTCCTCGGGGTCCATCGCGTCGCCCGAGGGGGTGAGCCAGACCACGTCGGGCAGGGGCTCGCCCTCGCCGCGGCGGACCGGACGACCGTTGAAGTACCGGGTGCGTCGGAACGTCGGGTGGTCGTGGCGGAGCTTGACGACGTCGGCCGTGAACTGGATGAGTTCCTCGTCCGCGGTATCCCAGTCGATCCAGCTCAGCTCGGAGTCCTGCGCGTAGACGTTGTTGTTGCCGGACTGCGACCGGCCGAGTTCGTCACCGTGCGCGAGCATCGGCACGCCCTGGCTCAGGAGCAGGGTCGCCAGGAAGTTCCGGCGACGCTGGAGCCGCAGCTCGTTGACGGCCTCGTCGTCGGTCGGGCCCTCGGCGCCGGAGTTCCAGGACCGGTTGTGGCTCTCGCCGTCGTTGTTGTCCTCGCCGTTGGCCTCGTTGTGCTTCTCGTTGTAGGCGACGAGGTCGTACAGCGTGAAGCCGTCGTGCGCGGTGATGAAGTTGATGCTCGCCTTGGGCGTGCGGCCGTCGTGCTCGTACAGGTCGGCCGAGCCCGAGATCCGGGAGGCGAACTCGCCGAGCGTCGACGACTCCCCGCGCCAGAAGTCGCGGACGGTGTCGCGGTACTTGCCGTTCCACTCGGACCACTGGGGCGGGAAGTTGCCGACCTGGTAGCCGCCGGGGCCGACGTCCCACGGCTCGGCGATGAGCTTGACCTGCGACACGATCGGGTCCTGCTGCACCAGTTCGAAGAAGGCCGACAGCCGGTCGACCTCGTAGAACTCGCGAGCCAGTGCCGACGCGAGGTCGAAGCGGAACCCGTCGACGTGCATCTCGGTCACCCAGTAGCGCAGCGAGTCGAGGATGAGCTGCAACGAGTGCGGGTGCCCGACGTTGAGCGAGTTCCCCGTGCCCGTGTAGTCCATGTAGAACTTCTTGTCGTCGTCGACGAGGCGGTAGTAGGCCGCGTTGTCGATGCCGCGGAACGACAGCGTCGGGCCGAGGTGGTTGCCCTCGGCGGTGTGGTTGTAGACGACGTCGAGGACGACCTCGATGCCGGCGCGGTGCAGCTCGCGCACCATCGTCTTGAACTCCTGGACCTGCTGGCCCTGGTCGCCCGACGACGAGTACGCGGAGTGCGGCGCGAAGAAGCCGATCGTGTTGTAGCCCCAGTAGTTCGACAGACCCTTGTCCTGCAGGGTCGAGTCGTTCACGAACTGGTGCACGGGCATGAGCTCGAGCGTCGTGATGCCCAGGCGCTGGAGATGCTCGATCACCGCGGGGTGCGCGACGCCGGCGTAGGTGCCCCGCTGCTCTTCCGGCACGTCGGGGTGGGTCTCGGTGAGGCCCTTGACGTGCGCCTCGTAGATGACGGTCTCGCCGTAGGGCGTGCGCGGCGGACGGTCCCCCTGCCAGTCGAAGAAGGGGTTGATGACGACGCCCTTCATCATGTGCGAGGCGGAGTCGTCGTCGTTCGTGGAGTCCGGGTCGCCGAACGTGTACGAGAAGAGCGACTGGTCCCAGTCGATCTCGCCGCTGGTCGCCTTGGCGTAGGGGTCGAGCAGGAGCTTCGACGGGTTCGAACGCGCGCCGCTGGCGGGGTCGTACGGCCCGTGGACGCGGAAGCCGTACTCCTGACCGGGACCGACGTTCGGCAGGTAGGCGTGCCAGACGTAGGCATCGACCTCGAGGAGGGGGACGCACTCTTCGTTGCCGTCGGAGTCGAAGAGACAGAGTTCGACACGCTCGGCGACCTCGCTGAAGAGCGCGAAGTTCGTGCCGCTTCCGTCGTAGGTCGCACCGAGCGGGTACGGGTTGCCGGGCCAGGTGTGCAAGTGGTCCTCCAGGTGTGGGTTTCGCCAACATATCGGTGTGACCCGACCGCGTCCGCAGACAAGTCGAAGGTGTGGACTGCTCACGCGGGACCCCACTTGTGGAGGGATGGACGAGTAGCGTCACGCCCATGGCCAACATCGTGTCCCAGATCGCAGATAAGGTCCGCCCGACCGGCGTCTCCACGAACTACGGAGATCCCGTCGAGGTCGGCGACCAGACCATCATCCCGGTGTCCCTCGGCTGGTTCGGCTTCGGCGGCGGCGGGGACGACGAGAACGGCGGCGGCGGGGGCGGCGGGGGCGGCGGCGCCTCGGTGCCCGTCGGCGCGTACGTCCGTCGGCCCGGCCAGGACCTCGAGTTCGAGCCGAACCTCATCTCCCTCGTCGCGGTGAGCATCCCGCTGGTCTGGGTGGCCGGCAAGGCGCTCAGCAAGGTGATCCGCGCCCTGAAGAAGTGAGCCACTGACGGAACGGGAGGCCCGTGGCGGATCCGCCACGGGCCTCCCGTCCGTCACGCGGTCGCGACCGCGTCTAGACTGCGAGGACACACACGGGAGTCCGGGACCACCGGGCTGAGAGGGAGCGAACGGCGCTCCGACCGTCGAACCTGATCCGGATCATGCCGGCGCAGGGAGGAGTCCAGCACCATGTCTTCTGGCACGTCCACGAACGTCCCCACCAGCCCTCGACGATCGCTGCGGTGGCGCGTCGTCGACATTGTCGTCGCGAGCGTCCTCGCCGTGGCGCTCGGCGTCGTCTTCCGCCTCTGGGAGTTCGGCTACGAACCGATTAGTGTCGTCATGGACCTGGTCCTGCCGGGCACCAAGGCCCTGTTCGGCGGTGTCTGGCTGCTCGCCGGCCCCGTCGTCGCCATCGTCGTCCGGAAGCCCGGCGCTGCCCTCTACGGCGAGATGGTCGCGGCCTCGGTCGAGGCGCTCTTCGGCACCCAGTGGGGGTGGCTGACGCTCGAGGCCGGGCTCGTGCAGGGCCTCGGCGCCGAGGTCGTCCTCGCCCTGTTCCTGTACCGCGTGTACCGCCTGCCCGTCGTCGTGCTCGCCGGTGCGGCGGCCGGCCTCGCGCTCGGCATCAACGACACGGTGCTCTGGTACCCCGGGCTCGACGTCGCCTTCAAGCTCGTCTACGTGGTCTGCGCGATCATCTCCGGCGCGGTGATCGCCGGCGCCGGCTCGTGGGCCGTCGTCCGGGCGCTCGCCCGCACCGGCGTCCTGTCGTCCTTCGCGGCCGGGCGAGAGCACACGCGGCGCTCGCCGCGCGCCCTGGTGTGACGGCGTCGGGTCCCGCCGGCACGGGGGCGGCCCGCATCGCCTTCCGCGGGTGGGGGTGGCGGTACCCGGAGCGTGCCGAGTGGGCGGTCCGTGGCGTCGACCTGACCGTCGAGCCGGGGGAGCGGGTCGCGGTCGTCGGACCCTCCGGCGCCGGCAAGTCCACCCTGCTCCGGGCCGTCGCCGCAGTGCTGCCCGACGAGCCGGACGCCTCCGACGACACAGCGGCCTCGGCCTCGGGCACGGTCCTCGTCGACGGCGTCGACCCCCGCTCCGTCCGCGGACGGGTCGGCCTCGTCATGCAGGACCCCGAGGCGCACACCGTGATGTCCCGCATCGGCGACGACGTCGCGTTCGGCTGCGAGAACACCGCCGTGCCGCGGGACGAGACCTGGGCGCGGGTCGTCGAGGCCCTCGGCGTCGTCGACCTCGACCTGCCGCTCGACCGCTCGACCACGCAGCTGTCCGGTGGGCAGCGGCAGCGGTTGGCGCTCGCGGGCGTGCTCGCGATGCGCCCCGGCGCACTCGTGCTCGACGAACCCTGCGCCAACCTCGACCCGGCCGGCGTCGTGCAGGTCCACGACGCCGTCCGGGCACTGCTCGACGAGACCGGGGCGACGCTGCTCGTCGTGGAGCACCGCATCGGCACCTGGCTCGACCTGGTCGACCGGCTCGTGCTCCTCGAGCCCGCCGGAGGCGTCGTGGCCGACGGCCCCGTGGCCGAGGTGCTCGCCGCGCACGGCCCCGCGCTCACCGCCGCGGGCGTCTGGGTGCCCGGGGCCGAGCCGGCGCGGGGGTCGGCGCGCCGGGGTGGGGGCGCGGGTGCGGGTGCGGGCGCGGGTGCGGGTGGCCGCGGGGGGAGCGGGGTGATCGGCCGTTCTTCGCGAGCGGGCGGAATGCCCGGGTCGGTCGGCGGGGAGAGTGCGGCATTCCGCCCGCTCGGTGAGCCCGCGGCCGAGGGGGCCGCCGTGAGCGCGAGTTCGAGCGAGAACTCGGGCTCGGCTGCGGACGCTGGCTCGGGTGCGCGTCGTGGGCGAGGTCCTTCCGCGCGAGCGGGCGAAAGACCTGGGTCGTCGAGTGAGAGCACTGCGGCATACCGCCCGCTCGGCGAGTCTGCGGCCGACGGAGCTCCAGGGAGACCGCGTCGGGTTTCGGGTGGCCGCCGTGGGTGGGCCCTGCCTGCGCGAGCGGGCGAAAGCCCCGGGTCCTCCGTCGAGAGCAGTGCGGCATTCCGCCCGCTCGACGTACCGAGCGCCCTCGACACCGCCGCCGAGCCCGGCGCCCAGCAGGACGTCGTGCTGCTCGAGGCCGTGGGACTCAGCACCGGACGAAGCACCACGTGGGGCAGCGCGGCCAGCCCAGCCAGCGCAGCCAGCAGCCCCGCGAGCACGTCGGGCCCCGGTCGCTCCGCTGCCCAGGCGGTCGGCCGGGGGATCGACCTCCGGGTCCGGGCCGGCAGGGTCCTCGCGATCACCGGCCCGAACGGCGTGGGGAAGACGACGCTCGGCCTGACCCTCGCCGGGCTCCTGCCCCCGGTCGCCGGGACACTCCGTGCCACCGACGCCCTGACCCGCGGTGCGGGTCCGGCGCCACACGCCTGGTCGAGCCGCGTGCTCGCAGCCCGCATCGGGACGGTCTTCCAGGACCCCGAACACCAGATCGTCGCCCGCACGGTACGCGACGAGGTGCTCGCCGGTCCGCGTGCGCTCGGTCACGCGGACACCGCGGACGGCCTGGAGGCCCTGCTCACCACCTTCGGGTTGGCCCACCTGGCCGACGTGGACCCGTTCACCCTGTCCGGCGGCGAGCAACGTCGGCTCGCGATCGCCTCCGCCATCGCGACGCGCCCGCCGGTGCTCGTCCTCGACGAACCGACGTCCGGTCAGGACCGAGCGACGTGGGAAGCCGTCGTGCAGCGCCTCGGGGCCCTCGCCGACGACGGGACCGCGGTCGTCGTCGTCACGCACGACCGTGACCTGGTGCGGGCGCTCGACGCCGACGAGGTGGTGCTCGGTCCGGACGGGATCGTGCCCGTGCCGGCAGCGGACGGCGATGTGGCAGTGCTCGCGCCTGTGCGGCGGCCGGACGTGGCCGGTCTCGTGATGAGTGCGGGCGCGATCCTGCCCCTGGGACGCGACCCGGAGCAGGACGCGCCGACCGTCTCCGAGACGCGGGCGGTGTCGTCGGGGCGGGTCGTGCCTCCCGGCCCGTCCGCGACCCGTGGGGTCGACGGCGTGCAGCCGGTCGCTTCGTTGCTCGGGGTGCTCGCGCTCGGGGTGTGCCTGGTGCTGAGCCTGGACATCGTGTCGGCGGCCGTCGCCCTGGCGATCGAGGTCGTGCTGCTGCCGCTCCTGCGGATCCCGGTGTGGACGCTGCTGGTGCGGACGTCACCGGTGCTGGTCGCCGCGCCGCTGACCGCGGTGAGCATCGCGCTGTACGGCAGTCCCTCCGGTCGGGAGTGGTTCGACCTCGGCTTCGCACACGTGACCGACGGGTCGCTGACGCTCGCGCTCGCCACAGCGCTCCGTGTGCTGGCCGTGGGGGTGCCGGCGCTGGCGCTCTTCGTCCGGGTGGACCCCACCGACCTGGCGGACGGGCTCGCCCAGGTGCTGCGGCTGCCCGCGCGGTTCGTGCTCGGGGCGCTCGCGGCGATCCGCATGACGACGCTGCTCGTCGACGACTGGCGGCAGCTCGCGATGGCCCGGCGGGCGCGGGGCCTGGCGGACTCGGGGCGGCTGCGGCGTGCGGCGTCGATGGCCTTCTCGCTGCTCGTGCTGGCACTGCGCCGGGCGACGACGCTCGCGGTGGCGATGGAGTCGCGGGGGTTCGGCGCTCCCGGGCCGCGGACCTGGGCCAGGGCGGCGCGGTTTTCGTGGCCGGAGTGGGCGATGGTCGGCGTGCTCGTCGGCATCGGGGCGGCGTCGATCGCCGTGGCGGTCGTCGCGGGGACCTGGCGTGGCTGACACCGGCGGCGCAGCCGACCGAGCGGCGGTCGAGCCGGCCGCCGTGGACGCCGGCGGGGGTGCCGACGGGGCAGCGAACGGAGCGGCGGTGGAGCCGGCCGCGGCGGACGCCGGCGGGGCAGCCGGCGGGGCGGCGGTCGAGCCGGCCGCCGTGGACGCCGGTGGGGCTGCGGACGGGCTGGCGCAGGACCTCGCGGCGGTCGCCGCCGGGGCGGCCGCGGCGTCGGGCGGGCGGCTCGTGGTGCTCGTCGACGGGCGGTCGGGGACGGGCAAGACGACGCTCGGCAACGCCCTGGCGGGGTGGCTCGGCGCCGAGGTCGTGCACCTCGACGACGTCTACCCGGGATGGGACGGGCTGCGGGCAGCGGCGGACGCGGTGGTGCGGGACGTGCTCGGCGGCCCCTCCGGCTACCGGCGCTGGGACTGGGAAGCGGGGGGCCCGGCCGGCTGGATCTCGATCCAGCCCGGTGTGCCGATCGTCGTCGAGGGCTGCGGTGCGCTGTCCCGGGGGTCGGCGCCGCTGGCCTCGCTGCGGGTCTGGCTCGAGGCCGACGACACCGTGCGCCGGGAGCGGGCGATCGGACGCGACGGCGAGGTGTTCGCCCGTGAGTGGGAGCGCTGGGCCGCGCAGGAACGCGCCTTCATCGACGCCGAGCAGCCGGCCGTGCTGGCGGACGTGGTCGTGCGGACGTAGGACCCCAGAGCCCCTGAGCCCCGGGCGAGGCGAACCGGGCCAGGCGCGGCCCCTGGTCAGGCGTGGCCCCTGGCCAGGCGCGACCCGGGCCAGGAACGACCCGGGCCAGGCGTGGCACCGGGTCCGACGTGGCCCCGGGCCGCACGTCGCCCGGCGGAGCGGGCGCGGGGCCGCTCGCTCACCGCGAGACCCGCACCTCCGGTGTCTCCGGCTCCGCAGCGCGCCCCGCCCGCTCGGCCCGCTCCGTCCGCCGCTCGGCCGCCCGCGGGTCCACCGCGAACACCGCCGCCACGATGCTCAGCACCGCGTAGACCCCGAGGTACCCGCACAGGATCCACGGGGAGCCCCCGCCGAGCTCCACGAACACCGCGGCCAGCAGCGGCGTCAGCCCCACCGAGAAGATCGACCCGATCTGGTAGCCGAGCGACATCCCCGAGTACCGCCGCCCGGTCGGGAACTGCTCGGCGAACCACGCCGCCTGCGGCCCGTAGATGCTGTCGTGGAACACGCACATGCCGATCAGCGCCACGAGCGGCAGGAGCACGAGCGGCCCGGCGTCGAGGAACGCGAAGAACGGCCAGATCAGGACGGCGATGCCGACGGCCGACCAGATCGTGAGCACCCGCCGGCCGACCCGGTCGGACAGCCAGCCCCAGAACGGCGTCGTCACGAGCGACACCGCCGAGATGACGAGGACCGCCCGGAGCCCGGCGTCCGCGCCGTCCGGACCGCGCACGTTCCCGAGGTAGGTCAGCGAGTACGTCGTCAGGATCGAGTACAGCGCCGGCTGCACGAGCCGCAGGCCGGCGGTCACCAGGATCGAGCGCGGGTGCTGCCGGATCGCCTGCCACACCGGGAACCGCTCGACCCCACCGGAGGCGCGGAGCTCCTGGAACACCGGGGCGTCCTGCACGCCGAGCCGGATCACGAGCCCCACCGCCACGATCACCGCGGAGAACAGGAACGGCAGCCGCCAGCCCCAGGCCAGGAAGGCCTCGTTGCCGAGCAGCGTCCGCACGAGCGTGAAGACACCGGTCGCCAGGAGCATCCCACCGGCGGACCCCATCTGCGTGAACGCCCCGAACAAGCCGCGGTGCCGCGCGGGAGCGTGCTCGACGGACAGCAGCGCCGAGCCGCCCCACTCCGCTCCCGCGGCGACGCCCTGCAGCAGCCGCAGGACCACGAGCGCCACGACGGCGCCGACCCCGATGGTCGACGCGGACGGGATCGCCCCGATGAGCGTCGAGGCGATCCCCATGAGCACGAGCGACGCGACGAGCAGCTTCTTCCGCCCAATGCGGTCACCGAGGTGCCCGGCGACGATCCCGCCCAGGGGCCGCGCCACGAAGCCGACGCCGTACGTCGCGAAGGACGCGATCACGCCGACCGCGGGCGTCACCGACGGGAAGAACGTCGGTGCGAACACCAGCGCCGACGCCGTCGCGTACAGGTAGAAGTCGTAGTACTCGACGGTCGTGCCGACGAACGAGGCGAGGGCGACACGACGCCGGGTCGCGGCGGTCGTCGGGTCGGGACGACGGACGGGAGGCGCGGCTGCAGTGGTCGGGGTCGACATGCCTCAGGAGCATGGTCGCGTCCGGCGTCGTGCGGAACATCCCGCGTAACGCGAGGTCACGTCGCTGTCGTCGGGCGGTGCCCGCCGACCACGATGGAGGCATGAGCGATGCACCGAACCGCCCGCTGCGCTTCGCGGCCTTCGTCATGAACACGACGTCGCACATCCAGCACGGCCTCTGGCGGCACCCGGACGCCCGGCAGGCCGACTTCGACGACGTGACGCTGTGGACCGACCTGGCGAGGACGCTCGAGCGCGGCAAGTTCGACGCGATGTTCTTCGCGGACGTCGTCGGCACCTACGGCCCCGGCCGAGGCGACTACTCGACCAACCTGCGCGAGGGGCTGCAGATCCCCTCGAACGACCCGTCGGTGCTGCTCTCCGCGCTCGCCGTGTCGACCGAGCACCTCGGGCTCGCGTTCACCTCGAGCGTCATCCAGGCGCACCCGTTCGACTTCGCCCGCAAGGTCTCCACGCTCGACCACATCACCCGCGGCCGCATCGGCTGGAACGTCGTCACGAGCGCCCTCGACAGCGCCGCCCGGAACTTCGGCGCCGACCGGCTCGAGGAGCACGACGAGCGCTACGTCTGGGCCGAGGAGTACCTCGAGGTCTGCGCGAAGCTCTGGGAGGGCTCGTGGGAGGACGGCGCCGTGCTGAAGGACCCCGTCCGCGGCTACGCCGATCCCGACAAGGTGCACCGCATCGACCACCACGGCACCCGCTACGACGTGCAGGGTCCGCACCTGTCGGCGCCGTCGCCGCAGCGGACCCCGGTGCTGTTCCAGGCCGGGTCCTCGCCGGCCGGCCGGGCCTTCGCCGCCCGGAACGCCGAGGCGCAGTTCATCCTCACCTCGAACCGGGACGCCACCGAGCAGCTCATCCGCGAGACCCGCGACCTGGCTTCGGCAGCCGGCCGGGACCGTGACGACATCGCCTTCTTCCTCGGCCTGACCTTCGTCACCGGCTCCACCGAGGCCGAGGCGAAGGCCAAGGAAGCGGAGATCGACGAGTACCTGGCCGCCGACGGGTTCCTGGTGCACTCGAACCTCGGCTTCGACCCGGACACCGGCGAGCCCCTCGACCCGGACACCCCGTTGTCCGAGGTCCGCACCCACGCCGGGCAGTCGCACCTGCAGTGGCTCCGCGAGGCCGCCGGCGACCGCGAACCGACCATCGCCGACCTCGCCCGGCTGTCCGCCAAGCTCCGCGCCCGGGTCGTCGGGACGCCGGAGCAGATCGCCGACGAGCTCGCCGACTGGCAGCGGATCGGCGTCGACGGCGTCAACGTCATCAACTGGACGCTGCCCGGCTCGTACGAGGAGTTCGTCGACCACATCGCGCCGACCCTGCAGGAGCGCGGCCTGATGCAGTCCGAGTACCGCGAGGGCACCCTGCGCGAGAAGCTCTTCGGGCACGCGCAACTGCCGGACTCGCACCCCGCCCGACGGTGGCGCGGTGCGTTCACCGGCGGCGCGAGCGGCGTCGCGGACGCGGCACGTGCCGTGGAGGTGACCGCATGACGGCGGCGACGACGACCGACGGGCGCGGGACGGGCCTCCCGGCCGACCGCCTGGCCACGTTGCGGGCGCGCTTCGCACCGCTGTTCGCGACCATCCGCGACGGTGCGGTCGAGCGCGAGCTCGCCTCCGGGACGCCGGGGGACCGGCCGCTGCCGCACGCCGAGGTCCGCGCGCTCGCCGACGCGGGGTTCGGTCGGTTGCGCGTGCCGGAGGAGCGCGGGGGCTTCGGGGTGACCCTCGTCGAACTCGCGCACCTCGTGGCGGACCTGGCCGCCGCGGACTCGAACGTCGCCCACCTGTGGCGCGGGCACTTCGGGTACACCGAGCTCGTGCTCCTCCGGCCGTCGTCGGCCGGACGGGACGAGTGGCTCCAGCGCATCGTCGACGGAGCGGTCATCGGGAACGCGACGTCCGAGCGGACCGGCACGACGCTCGCCGACATCTCGACGACCGTGACACCCGCCGGCGACTCCCTCCGACTCGACGGGCGGAAGTTCTACTCGACCGGCACCCTCTACGCGGACTGGATCTACCTGGCGGCGGACCGTGACGGGGAGCGCGTGACGTTCGCCGTCGACGCCGCCGCACCGGGCGTCAGCTCGATCGACGACTGGGACGGCTTCGGGCAGCGGTTGACCGCGTCCGGCACCACGGTGTTCGACGGGGTGTCGGTCGACCCCTCGGTGGTGTCGGCGTACCGGGACGCCCCGCTGTCGCACATCCAGGCCTTCTACCAGCTGTACCTGCTGGCGGTCCTCGCCGGGATCGGGCAGGCGGTGTCGGACGACGCCGTCGCCTTCGTCCGACCGCGGACCCGGACCTACATCCACGCCAACGCCGCCACCCCGGGCGAGGACCCGCAGGTCCTCGCCGTGCTCGGCCGACTGTCGGCCGGCGCGTTCGCCGCCCGCTCGCTCGTCGTCGCCGCCGCGGCGCTGCTCGACGGGGTCGTCGCGACGAACGAGCCCGGCGTCGGTGTCGACCTCGCCCTGCTCGACGCAGCCGAGAACGCCGTCTACCAGGCGCAGGTCGAAATCGGGCCGCGGGTGCTGCGGTCGGCGTCCGAGCTGTTCGAGGTCGGCGGAGCCTCTGCCGCGGACCGGACCCGGGCGCTCGACCGGCACTGGCGGAACGCCCGGGTCGTGGCCTCGCACAACCCGGCGGTCTACAAGGAGCGGCTCGTGGGGGAGTACGCGCTGCACGGGCGCGGACCCGTCGGCGCATGGGAGAAGTACCACGAGGTGGGGCCGACGCGGTTCTGAGGCGGGGTGCGGTTGCGCGGGGCGTCGCTGGCGGCTGGTAGCTGCGCGCTGTCCGGCTGCTGACTGCTGGCGGGTGGCGGCTTGCTGGCCGCTACGCCCAGCCGAGCTCGTGGAGCCGCTCGTCGTCGATGCCGTAGAAGTGGCCGATCTCGTGCACCAGGGTCGTGTGCACCTCGTCCTTGAGCTCGTCGAGGGTGTCGCACTCGGCCAGGTGCTGCTTGCGGAACACCACGATCCGGTCGGGCAGCTCGCCGAACCCGTACTGCCCGCGCTCGGTCGCCGCGACGCCGTCGTACACGCCGAACAGGTCGGAGCCGTCCTCGGGCTCGTCCTCGACGACGAAGACGACGTTGTCGAGCCCGTCCACCATCTCGTCGGGCAGCAGGTCGAGTTCGTCGGTCACGAGTTGCTCGAACTCGTCGGCGGACATCTCCATCACGGGCTCGATCGTCGCACACCGGGCAGGACGTCTCCCTGACGCAGCAGATCGAGGAGCGCCGGAGCCGAGGCGACGGACGCCTCGGGCGTGGTGTGCACCGGATCGAAGCGGGTCAGCACGGAGTCGATGACGAGTGGACAGGACCCGGCGGCGCACCAGAGCGGCGTCGAGTCGAGCACGGTCGTGTCCTGCACGTCCGCGAGCAGCCCGGTGAGGGCACGGATCTGCGTCCGGGCGACCTCGTCCCCCGAGCGACAGTCCTGCGGACCGCGGGTGCCCGCGACGCAGCTGACCGGTGCGTACCCCGGCGGAGTGGCCGGCACGACGACGACTCGGCCGACGTGCTCCCGCACGGCTGCGATCATGTCGCGTGTCCCCGACGCGTAGTCGTCCTCCGCGATGGACTCGAGGCTCGGATCGTCCTGGTCCCAGAACCGGTTCGTGACGACGAGCAGCTCCGGTTCCGTCCGCTCCAGCTCGTCGACGACCTCGGCGTTGTGCGCCGCGCAGCTCTCGGTGTCCGACGGCAGCGCCGTCGTCGAGAACGGGCACCCGATCTGTGCGCCGTTGCGCACCCGCAGTCGCGCGTCCGAGTCCTCGGCGAGTGCCCGCCAGCCCGGCGCCGAGAACGCGCCGGTCGAGTCGCCGGTCAGCAGGACGTCGGTGGTGCGGCCGTCCTCCGGCCCCCAGACGCAGCCGTCGCTCCGCCAGTCCGCCCCGATCAGCGAGCACCCGAGGGTCGAGGCCCAGTCCGAGGTCTTCGTCAACGAGTCCACGTACCCGCTCGCGCTGATCGCATCGGCGCTCGGCGTCAGGTCTGCCGGCCAGGTCCGGGCGCCCGCGCCCGCGGCCACATCCCGCGCGCGTGCCCGCAGCGCCGGGAAGGCCTCGTCCTCCGCTGGCAGGGCCTCGGCCGCAGCAGCCGGCACGGCCGGGAGCGGCCGCACGCGTTCCGCAGCGAACGACGTCGTCACGACGGTCAGCACGGTCATCGCCGCCAGCCCACCGAGCTGCACGCGCAGGCGGTTCTCGCGCAGTGTCCTCCGCAGGCCGGGTCGTCGGAACACCGTCTCGAGGGTCGCGTGGCTCGCGATCGCGGTGACCAGGGCCAACGCGACCACCACCGGCATCGGGACCGGCGCGACGAGCGGGAGCAGCAGGATGAACGGCCAGTGCCAGAGGTACAACGAGTAACTGATCGTCCCGAGCCCGACGAGCGGCCGCCACCGGAGCAACGCTGCCGCCCGAGGCCCCGCACCGGAACCCGAACCCGCCAGCAGGACGAGCGCGGTGCCGGCCGTCGGGACGAGCGCGAGCGGCGCCGGCACGCCCGACGACTCCCGCCCGATCAGGACCGACGCGCTGACGGCGACGAGCCCGACGACCACCATGCCCTCGCCGAGCAGCGGGCGGACGCTCCGACCCCGGGCACGGAGCGCGGCCAGGGCGACGAGGACCCCGAGCCCCAGCTCCCAGGCGCGGGTCGCCGTCGAGAAGTACGCCGCAGCGGGGTCCGCCGACACCGCGAGGAACGCCCAGACGACCGAGCAGAGGACGAGGACGCCGAGCACCGTCGCCGTCAGGCGGGTCCGCCCGGGGTTGGTCCCGCGGCCGAGCAGCACGACCATCAGGATCGGCAGCACGAGGTAGAACTGCTCCTCGACGCCGAGCGACCAGAAGTGCTGGAACGGCGACGGTGCGGTGGTCGCCGCGAAGTAGTCGGTGCCCTCGGCCGCGAGCCGCCAGTTCTGCAGGGCTCCGGCCGACCACAGCGCGTCGGTGAGGACCGTCCCGAGGCGGCTCGGGGTCAGCAAGAACCAGGCCGCCGTGACCGTCGTCACCAGCACGGCGAGCGACGCCGGCGCGAGCCGTCGGACCCGCCGGAGTGCGAACGCACCGAGGCGGATGCGCCCCGTCCGAGCACGCTCGCGCAGCAGCCCGGTCGCGATGACGAACCCTGAGATCACGAAGAAGACGTCGACCCCGAGGAAGCCACCCACCGGCCACCGGAAGGCGTGGTCCAGCACGACCGCGAGGACGGCGAGTCCGCGGAGCCCTTGGATGTCCGGTCGGAGGCGGGAAGTCTGCACCGCTCGACCGTACGAGGGCCGGGACGCTCGGACCGAACATTCCACATGTGTGGCCGCCTGCAGCTGGGGATGACCTGCTCGTCCGATGCACGACGAAGGCCCCGGTCCATCGGACCGGGGCCTTCAGCTGATCTCGATCAGCACTGGGGTGAATAACGGGTCTCGAACCCGCGACCTCCTAGACCACAACCAGGCGCTCTACCAACTGAGCTATATCCACCATGTGTGCACCGGCGACCGGCGCGACCACTCAATACTAGTACATACCGCGACCGGTGCCGACCACCCGTGTCGTCACTCGGCCGCAGGCTGGGCCAGGCGCGGTTCCCACTTCTCGACGACCTCGGCCTGGACCGCACGGACGTCGTCGGTCGTCGGGCCGGGCTCGGCGACGAAGCCGGCGCGACGGTAGTACTCGAGCTCGCGGATCGACTCGAGGATGTCCGCCAGCGCGCGGTGGCCGCCGTGCTTCTCCGGCGAGTTGAAGTACACCCGCGGGAACCAGCGACGGCAGAGCTCCTTGATGCTCGACACGTCGACGCTGCGGTAGTGCAGGTGGCCGTCCACGCGGGGCATGTACTTCGACAGGAACGCGCGGTCGGTGCCGATGGTGTTGCCGGCCAGGGGAGCGGACCCCTCGGCCGGGACGTGCTCGAGGATGTACTCGAGCACCTGGTACTCGGCGTCCGCAAGGCTCACGCCGTTCGGGATCTCCTCGATGAGCCCCGAGGTCGTGTGCATGTTCGTCACGAACTCGTTCATGTTGTCGAGCGCCGACTGGTCCGGCTTGATGACGATGTCGAACCCGGGGTGCACGGGCTCGAGGTCGAAGTCGGTGATGACCACGGCCACCTCGACGAGTTCGTCGACCTCGAGGTCGAGGCCGGTCATCTCGCAGTCGATCCAGACGAGGCGGTCATTCGCGGTTGCCATGCCCTCGATCCTATTGCCGACCGCCGACGCCCCTGGCGCACGCTGTCGGTGACCGTGCTGACCCGCGCCCGTGCCGCGCTGGTCGACGGGACGCCCGCCCTCGGGAACGGGTGCTCGTCGTCGCGGACCGGTCCCGCCTGGGCCCTCCGGGCAGCGGCGGCGGCGGCAGCGGCCGCAGTGGCGTCAGCGGCGGCGGCCGGCGAACGCGAGCGGGCGGCAGCGGCGGTCGGCGAACGCGAGCGGGCGGAATGCCGTACTCGCCAGCGTGGTGACCCGGGTCTTTCGCCCGCTCAGCGCGGCGTCCCGGTCGGAACCCGCCGGCGGGCCCGAACGGTACGGGCTGGAGCGGTGTCGCCAGCGTCCCGTTCGATACCCGTCCACGTACCGGGCCGGAGCGGGCCGGAGCGGCGGCGCGGGTAGCCGAGCGGGCGAAATGCCGCACTCCTCCGTGGCATGGCCCTGGTCTTTCGCTCGTTCAGCGCACGCGCTCCGTCCGCAACCGGTCCGTGAGCCTGTCTCCGACCTGTCCCCGACCAGTCCGCGGCCAGTGACGAGCCGTGCAGAGGAGCCCGGCCACCCGAGCGGGCGGAAGGTCGCAGTGGCGGGCCGTGGGCACCCGGGTCTTTCGCCCACTCAGCCCAGGGCGCCCCCGCTCAGCCCAGCGCGCCCTGGCTCGGCCGGGTTGCGACCTGGGCCGCGGCGCCTAACGTCCGATGTCCATCCGGCACCGGCACCGGCACCGGCACCGGCACCGTCACCTGCATCACGAACGGGCGAAAGGCCTGGGTCGCCGAAGCGATCACCCGGGTCTTTCGCCCGCTCGGCACACCGGACCCTCGCGCAGGACGAGCACGACCCACCCCCGGAACGCCCTCCCGGAACGCCGCCTGAGAACCCGGAGACCCCCGAAGGCCCCGGAGACCCCCGAAGGCCCCGGAGACCCCCGAACCCCCGACCCCCGACCCCCGAAACCCCCGACGCCCCCTACGCCATCTCCCCGGCCGAGATCGCCTCGGCCTCGACCCGCTCGGGCTCCGGGCCGTCGTCCACCCGGCGCAGGACCTTCGTCGTGCAGACGACCACCACGAAGGCGACGGCGACGGACGCCCCCGCGAAGACGTAGGCGGCCGAGGGCGAGAACGCGTCGGCGAGCAGGGTCGCGACGGGCGGGGCGATGGCGCCGCCGATGAACCGGACGGCGGAGTACGCGCTCGAGGCGACCGAGCGGGGCAGGTCGGTGGCCTCCATGACGGACTCGGTCAGGACGGTGTTGAGGACACCGAGCACGAGCCCGCCGATGACCACGCAGACCACGAGGCCGACCTGCGAGCGCACGACCACGGCCGCGGCGAACAGGTCGAGTGCGAGCAGGGGCAGAGCGATCTTCAGCACGGTCGTCCTGCGCAGGCGGGCGGTGAGCATCGGGGCGACCCACACGGAGGTGACGGCGAGGCCGACGCCCCAGCCGAAGAACGTGAAGCCGATGCCGAGTGCGCCGAAGCCGAGCGGGAACGGCGTGTAGGCGAGGAGGACGAAGAAGCCGATGTTGTAGAAGAGGGCGGTGGCCGCGAGTGCTGCCAGCGCCGGCCGACCGAGTGCACGGAACGGGGCGGAGAGCTTGGTCGGCGTGGGCTTCTCGAGGCTGCCGGACTTGAGCAGGGCGACGACGGCGACGAACGCGACGGCCATCAGGGTGGTGACGCCGAAGAACGGGCCGCGCCAGCTGACGGAGCCGAGCAGGCCGCCGACGAGCGGGCCGATCGCGATCCCGAGGCCGAGGGCGGCCTCGTACAGGATGATGGCCGACGCGGTGCCGCCGGAGGCCGCCCCGACGATCGTGGCGAGTGCGGTGGAGATGAAGAGGGCGTTGCCGAGGCCCCATCCGGCGCGGAAGTCGATGATGTTCCACACGCTGTTCGACGTGGCCGCGAGGACCGAGAACAGGACGATGAGCGCGAGCCCGATGAGCAGGGTGCGCTTCGCGCCGATGCGGCTGGAGACCCAGCTCGTGAAGAACATCGCGACGCCGGTGACGGCCAGGTAGCTCGTGAACAGGAGCTCGGTCTGTGCCGGGGTGGCGCGGAGCGACGACGCGATGGCGGGCAGGATCGGGTCGACGAGGCCGATGCCCATGAAGGCGACGACGCAGGCGAAGGCGATCGCCCAGACCGCGGACGACTGCTTGAGGATGGAGCCGGACGAGCCGGCGGGTGCGTGGGCGTTCACGCTGTGGTCTCCTGTCTGGTGGACGTGGGGGTCGTCCTGGTGCGCTCGGCGATCAGGGCGGTGGCGTGGTGCAGGGCGTCCCAGTCCTCGTCGGAGAGGTCCGAGAAGACCGGTCCGACGGTGTCGGTCAGGGTCGCCCGCCACGCGGTGAGTCGGGCGCGGCCGTCGTCGGTGATGCCGATGCGCTGGCCGCGGGAGTCGTCGGGGTCGACGGCGCGGGTGACGAGGCCGTCGGCGAGCATGCCGGTGACGAGCCGCGTCATGGTGGGCTGGGCGACGCGGGACGCGGCGGCGAGTTCGCCGAGGCGCATCGGCTCGTCCAGCTCGAGGATGCCGAGGGTCCGCCACACGGCCGGCGAGGTCGTGTTGCCGGTGGACTGCACGGCGGTCCGGATCAGGCGGTTGACGGAGACGAGGAGCGTCTCGATCGTCTGCGCCCGTGTTTGTTCCATGTCCGAACTATATAGCAGTGCTATGCATCCCGCGACAGGCGACGCCTGGTAGAAGGGACGCATGAGCGACATCACCATCCACGAAGGCGACGAGTACACCGCGATCTTCCACGGCGGTCCCTTCGACGGCACGACCGACACCCGCACCGCGACGAGCGACGCGCTGGACGACGAGGTCACGGTGTTCGCCGACGTCGAGGGCCTGCAGACCGCCCTGACCTACCGCATGACGAAGTCCCGCCAGGTCGTCGACCAGATCTCGGCCGAGTTCGAGTACGTCCCGAGCGAGTCCGACCCCGTGGACGACCTGCAGGACCGCGGCGACCGCAGCGGCGGCTTCGACCGGGAGTAGATCCCCCACCTGCCGCGTTGCACGATCACATGCAGCTCGACCTCTGGACGTCCGCCTTCTGTGCGCCGTGCGCCGCCGCCCGCCGGGTGTCGGCCGAGGCTGCGGCGCTCGTCCCCGGGCTCACCGTGACCGAGCGCGACGTGGCGGCGCACCCCGACGACGCGGAGGGCCTCGGCATCCGGTCCACGCCCACGATCATCGTGCGGCAGGACGACGGAGCCGAGGTCTTCCGGTCACCCGGCGTCCCCACCCGCGACCAACTCCTGCTCGCGGTCGCGAAGGCCGTCTGACCCCGGGTCGGGACGACGCCCGCCCGCCACGCGTTGTGAGGTCGGCGCAGCGACCACCACCGGCTCCGGCGGGTGGACGACCGCCAGGACCCGTCGCGCCAGGCGCTTCGCCGCCCGGATCGGCGCGCCGATCACCAGCGCGACGGCCCCGAGGAGGCTCCGGTCGGCGCCGCCGAGCGCGTTCTTGCGCTCCCACGCCCGACGGAGCGCGCCACCCCGACTGCGCCGGGCAGCCGGCCGGTCGACCAGCATGCCGGCGTCGCGCTGCGCCATGAGTGCGCCGAGCCGATCGGCCCAGTCGTCGTCGGACGCCGGGTGGAAGTAGTTGTCCCGCATCCAGCTCGCCCGCACCCGACCGAACCGGCCGTCCACCAGGTCGACCGCGTCGCCCTCCAGGCCGCTCGCCACGAAGACCTCGTTGATGAGGTGCCGTCCCGTCCCGAAGTCGGTCAGGGTGAGTGCGGGGACGCCACGTGCTGCTGCCTCGAGCACGGCCGTCGAGCTGATCGTCACGAGCGCGACCGCCCGGTCGAGGTGCTCGCCCATCGGCCCGCCCGCCACGACGAGGTTCGCGGGCGCGTCGGCCGGCACGAGGTCGGCGTAGGGGTGCTCCTCGCGGTGCGTCTGCTGTTCCCCCGTGACGGCGCGGGTCTTGACGACGACACGCCACTCCGGGTGCCGTCGCGCCGTCTCGACGAGTCGGTCGACGACGAGCGCCCGGTCCGCTCGTTCGAGGGGCACACTCGGCTGCGCCGCGAAGACGACGGAGTCGCGGACGCGGTCCGGGTCGGACAGCGCACCGGCGGCCCCCTGCGCGAAGGGCAGCGTCGCGAGCGCGAAGTGCGGTTCCACACCGCCGTCGACCGCCATCTCCTCGTAGGCCCGGACCTCGCGGTGGCTGTGCAGGACGAACAGGTCGGCACGCGCACGGAAGAAGACGCCCTTCCACTTCGCCGGGAACGAGATGCCCGGCAGCCCCGTCACGAGCACCGGTCGCCGCGGGATCCGTCGGTGCACCTCCTCGAGCACGAGTTCGGCCACCGGCCCGATCGTCGAGACGAGCACGGCGTCGGGCGGGTCGCGCCGTAGGTCCTCGACGATCGCGTCGACGCTCCGCGCCGCCGGGGGAGCCGTCCGCAGGTGCGCCAGCCGGGCGTCCAGCCCGCGGAACGCCGCGCGCAGTTGCGCCGTGCTCGCGGACCGCGGGGTGGCGACCGTCCAGACCTCCAGGTCCCAGTCCGGCGGTGCGGTGGCGAGCAGGTGCGCGCCCCACTTCGCGAACGAGTCGGTGTCGACCAGGCCGACCACCCGTCGGGCGCGTGGTGCCGTGTCGGACGGGAGGCGCGCCTCCCGTCCGACGGTCGACGCACGACCGTCGGCGGCTGCGTCCAGGGCGCGCGCCTCGTCGACCCCGCCCGTCACGCGCCGACGCGGCGCAGCTTCGCGAGGGGCGCCTGCTCGCCGGGGAAGATGCGCTTGACGCCGTCGCCGAGGGCGGTCTCGATGATGCGGACGTCGCGCGCGAGCGTCTGCAGGCCGTGCGGCTCGAGCGATGCCGCGTGGTCGGAGCCCCACATCGTGCGGTCGAGCGTGATGTGCCGTTCCACGGCCGTGGCGCCGAGTGCGACCGCGGCGATCGAGATCTGCAGGCCGGGCTCGTGGCCGGAGTAGCCGACCGGCACGCCGGCGTACCGGTTCGCGAGGGTGTCGATCATGCGGAGGTTCGCCTCCTCCGCCGGCAGCGGGTACGTCGACGTCGCGTGCATGAGGACGAGGCGGTCGGTGCCGAGCGTCTCGACGGCGGCGTCGATCTGCTCGAGCGTGGACATGCCGGTCGACAGGATGACGGGCTTGCCGGTCGCGGCGACGGCGGCGAGCATGCCGAGGTCGGTCACCGACGCCGAGGCGATCTTGTACGCGACGACGTTGAGGTCCTCGAGGAAGTCGACCGAGGGCTCGTCCCACGGGGACGCGAACCAGTCGAGACCGCGGAGCGTCGCGTGGTCGCCGATCTCGATGTACTGGTCGCGGTCGAACTCGACGCGGTAGCGGTACTCCAGGTAGGTCATGTCGCCCCACGGGGTGCTGCGCGGCGTGTTCTTCATGTGCTCGGGCGTCGAGATCTCCGGCGTGCGCTTCTGGAACTTCACGGCCTGCAGCCCGGCGTCCGCCGCGACGTCGATGAGCTGCTTCGCGATCTCGACGCTCCCGTTGTGGTTCAGGCCGATCTCGCCGATGAGGTACGCGGGGTGGCCCGCGCCGATCGTGGACGTACCGATGGTGACGGTCATGGTGCTCCGTTCGGTGCGGGCACGGCCCGCGTCGGGGATGGGGTCGAGGGGGTGGCCCCGACCGGTCGGGTGCTTCTCGACGAGGGGAGCGCGCCGGCGATCGCCTCCGCGACGGCCAGGTCGGACGGTTCGTCGACGTCGATCGCGGTGGCCGCGTCCACCACGTGCAGTTCCACGCGCCCGTGGAACCGGTGCCGGTGCTGCCGGAAGCCGGCGGTCCGCAGGACGGTGAAGGAGCCGGTCTCGCGGTACTCGGGCTCGCGGTCCTGGCGTCGGGGCCGGGTGGCGGCGTCGTGGTTGACGGCCACGGCGGACCCGTCCGGCGCGGTCCGCCACAGGAACGCGTGCGACGGGGCGGCCGCGAGGACCACGTCCGCGTGGCCCTGCACGACCCGGTCGATCGCAGCGTCGAGGTCGGCGGGTTCGATGAACGGCGAGGTCGCCTGCAGGAACACCAGGACCTCGGGGTCCGGCGCTCCCGTCGCGGCGAGCTCGTCGAGCACGTGCAGGAGCGCGGACTCCGACGAGGCCTCGTCCCCGGCCAGCTCGTCGGGGCGGCGGACGACGAGGGCCCCGGCCGCGCGGGCCTCGGCGGCGATGTCGTCCCCGTCGGTCGTCACGACGACGGCGTCGACCCGCTCCGCACCCAGGGCGGACTCGACCGCGCGCCGGACGAGCGAACGGCCGGCGACGGGACGGAGGTTCTTGCCCGGGACGCCCTTCGAACCGGCGCGGGCGGGCACCACGGCGAGGACGGAACCGGTGGAGCGCATGCCCCGGACGCTACGAACCGAGGGTGTCCCGGAAGCGAACGGCGGGCAGACGCGGACCGAACCGTTCCGGAAGCGTGCGGCGCCGGGTCGCCGCTAGAATCGACGTCGCTCGCCTCCGTAGCTCAGTGGATAGAGCAGGTGGTTTCTACCCACCGTGCCGCGGGTTCGATTCCTGCCGGGGGCACCGACGCGAACGGGCCGCCATCCTTCCGGATGGCGGCCCGTTCCTCGTCCGGGTGTCGACCCGGGCGCGGGTGGTGCTACTCGTCGTCGGCGGCCCGGCGGCGGAGCTCCGCGGCGCTGATCGGCTGCGTGTGGGTGGCCTCGGAGGTCTCGTCGGCGTCGGTCGGCTCGGCCGGTGCCTGCGACAGGCGGGTGGGGATCGACGTGGTGTTCGTCGTCCCCGCGGCGTCGAGCCGGGGTGCGCGGGCGGGGACGTCGTTCGCGGGGGTGCGGTTGACGTGCGACTCGGCGGCGGTCGGGGTCACGGCCGATCCGCCGAACACCTGCGTGGTGGCGCGGTCGTCCACGACCTCGGTGTCGTCGGTGTCGCGGGACGTACCCGAGGCGCCGGCCGGGCCGGTGCTGCCCGGGGTGGTCCGTGCGGGCTGGGCCGGGGTGCCGAGCGTCGGTCGCACGGGCGGCGTCGGCGCGGACGACGGGTCGTCGCCGTAGACCCGCGTCGTGTTCTGCCCGAAGGAGCGGGTGGCGTCGGCGTCGGAACCGCCACGGTTGACCGAGAACGCCGGGGTGGACGGGCCCTGGGCCGGGGTCTGGGACTGCGGGGCCTGCGGGGCCTGCGGGGCGGACGCCGGGGAGCCGTGCGTGCCGGCGCCACCGAGCGTGCCGGCGCTCCCTGCCGTGCCGGTACCGCTCGGCGTGCCGGTGCCGGTGCCGGTGCCGGTGGGGGCCGCTGCGGGCGTGGGCGTCGCCGCCGGGCGCAGGGAGGTCGTGGTCGGGGTGGGCCGCTCGGCCGGGGACGCCGGAGCGGGCGTCGCCGCCTGTGCGCGGGACTGCTCCACCTGGTCGGCGTTCCAGTCCTGCTGGCGCTTGATCAGTTCGGCGTCGGGGTCGGGGGAGTCGAACTTCCAGCGCTCGAGGTCGGCCTTGAAGAGCTTGCGGGCGCGGGACGGACGTGCCTGCCAGTCGAGCAGACGGTCGCGGAACTCGGCCAGCGACTGCTCAGCCTGGAAGCTGAACGTCGACGAGTTCTTCTTGATGTCCGCGATCTCGTGCTGGGTCCAGTTGGCGGCCAGCGGTGCACCGGGGACCGGGAGCAGACGCAGACGGATGTCGGCGTCCTCGGCGAGGTGGTCGGCGTAGCGGCGCTCGTCGTGTCCGAGCGCACCCCAGGCGGCCGCCTTGCGGGCCGCCGAGACGATCGCGGTGACCGCGGCGTTCTTCGCCTCGCGCTCCTGCAGGGCGACGACGCGCTTGGTCGCTCCGCGTCCGATCAGCGCGGCGATCACACCCGCCACGACGATGGCGACGAAGGGGATGACGGCGCCCGAGAGCACACGCCAGCCGTCGTCCGATGCGGTCCAGTCGCTCAGGTCGTTCCACCAGTCCATGCGCGCACCATACCCACGAAACGATCAGGCGCCGGGGAGGCCGGTCGGTGATCCGCCCATCCGGTCCGACACGATTCCAATGTGGAACATCATGACCAGCGGAGGGTGTCGACGGCGTCGTCGGCCGACCAGACGTTCGGCAGCTCGACGAAGCGACGCTCGGTCGCGACGTAGCGCCGGGCGCGGTACGCCGTGTCGCCCGCGACGTCGATCCGGTCGACGTACCCGACGATCTCGCCGTTCGCGCGGGTGACCCGGCTCAGGTCGTCGCGGACGTCGAGGACCCGGTAGTCACCGTGCGAGCGGGCGAGCGGGACACTGCGGATCCGCAGGACGGGTTCGTGTGTGGTCTGCATCGCTGCTCTCGGGTCGGTGTGGTCGATGACGGTGTGTCCGTCGGTGTGCAGCTGACGCTACGGGCGACCACCGACACGCCGACGCCTCCGGCGCGATCTGGGGAGGAGGGCGCCGAGCGCGCGCGGTGTGGAGGACCTGCACCCCGCGCCCTCGCCGTCGCAGCACGCCGGAGTACGGTGGCGACATGACGACGTTCGTGCTCGCAGGTGGATGTTTCTGGTGTCTCGACGCCGTGTACCGCACGCTCCAGGGGGTGCAGGAGGTGGTGTCCGGCTACGTCGGCGGACACGTGGACGACCCGTCGTACGAGCTGGTCTGCACCGGCACGACCGGTCACGCCGAGGCCGTCGCGGTGACCTTCGACGAGACCGTGCTCCCGGCCGAGGTGGTCCTCGACGTGTTCTTCACGCTGCACGACCCGCGGCAGCTGAACCGGCAGGGCGCCGACGTCGGCACGCAGTACCGCTCGGCGATGTTCCCCGCCGACGACGTGCAGCGCGAGCTGTTCGAGCGCGCGATCGAGCGTGCGGCCGAGATCTGGGACGGCGGGATCGTCACGACGATCGAGCCGCTGTCGACCTTCTTCACGGCAGAGGAGCACCACCAGGACTTCTTCGCGAAGAACCCCGGACAGGGCTACTGCCTCGCCGTCGCACTGCCCAAGGTGAACAAGGTCCGCAAGGCGTACGGTCAGTACATCCTGGCGTCCTGATCCCGGGGCGTCGGGGCCACGAGGAGGTGGTTCGAACATGACGGACGACACGGGGACCTGGGTCGCGATCGGTCCGGCCGGCGCGGTGGGCAGCATCCACCGGGCGGCGGACGGCTTCACGGTCGAGCTCTACGGACGACGACGGGCGGGTGGCGTGTACCCGTCGCTCGAGTCGGCGAAGGGCGCGGTCCACGCCGCGCTCGGCCCGTTGGCGGCCCGGCCCGAGTTCCACGCGCACTGACGGGCGTCGGTCAGGAGGCCCGGGGGACTCGTCCTCCACAGGTCGCCTCGACCGGTCCACACGTCACAGGTCGAGCCCGGGCCCGCTCACGCGGTCCCGGGCTCGATGACGATCGACGCATGAACGACATCATCACCGTCTGCGGAATCGTCGCCACCGAGCCCCGGCACCTCGTCACCGAGACCGGCATCGCCATCACGAGCCTCCGGCTCGCGTCACCCTCGCGTCGTTGGGACCGGGCCAGCGCCGCCTGGGTCAACGGCACCACGAACTGGTACACCGTCACCGCGTTCCGGTCGCTCGCGTCGAACGTCTTCAAGTCCCTGAAGAAGGGCGACCGGATCGTGGTCGCCGGTCGCGTCCGGATCCGTACCTGGGAGCGCGACGGCCGCGGCGGCACCTCCGTCGAGATCGACGCCGACGGCATCGGTCACGACCTGGCGTGGGGCATCAGCAACTGGGTCCGGGTACCGCGGCAGGTGAACGACCCATCGACGGGCCACGGCAGCACGCAGCAGGTCGACCTGCGCACCGGCGAGATCGGCGCCGGGGCACTGCCCACCGCGCCGGACCACACCGACCTCGACGCCGCCGCGACCTCCGGACCGGCGGAGGAGGCGCCCGACGCCGGGTACGAGGACCCAGCCCTGGCCGGGCCGGCGGTCGACACGCCGCCGCACCACGGCGCGCCCGGACTCGACGAGCACGACGTCCCTGACGCGCACGACGACGACCCGGTCGGGTCGTCCGCCGTCAGGGACGCCGCGTGACGCAGCTCAGCCGCGTCGGCCCGTCACCACTTCTGCGCGATCATCCCGATGCCGGAGACCTGCGCGGTGTCCCAGTTGCCGCCCTTCGGCAGACCCGAGACCCGGCCGTCGATCGTGAAGGACGCCCCCTGCACCCGCGGGCTGTTGGTCTGCTTCGCCTTGATCCCGTGGAACGTGAAGCTCGTGTCCCACTTGCCGTTCAGGCCGGTGTTCGACTTGCGGTCGCCGACCGTGATGCGGGTGTTCTGCACGGTGGAGTGCACGACGTCGCCGTTCAGCCGGGCGTTCGCCTCGGCGTTGAAGAACAGGCGGCCGTCCAGGTTGACCTTGAGCGTGCCGATCGTCTTGTGGTTGACGATCATCGTCGCGACGTCGTTCTTGTACCAGCGCATCCCGATGGGCGTCAGCTTGTTCGTCGCGGGGCCGAGGTAGCCGTAGGTGAACTTGCCGTTCTGCACCCGCTCCCAGATGTAGCGCGGCTTGCCCTTGCTCTGCGGCGAGCCCTTGTCCGACTGGATCCCGAACGAGTACGCGTTGTTGTGGGCGTCGTGGACGTTGATGTACGACGAGTAGCCGGTGCCGGAGCCGTTCGCGCTGATGCTCGCGGTGTACAGCAGGTACGGGTCGCCCTTCGGGACGGCACCGGCGGCCGAGGCCGGAGCGGCTGGGGCGAGGAGCGCGGCGGTGAGCGCCAGCGCGCCGACGAAGGGGACCGCGAGGCGGCGGAGTCGAGTGGTGGTGGTGAGCCTGGTCATGCCGGTCGTCCTCTTCGTGTTCCTGTTCCTGTCCGCGTCGTGGTCGGCGACGGGGCTCCGTGGTGGCGGGGCGTGGACACGCTACGTCGTCGTCCGACGGTGCGACAGACCCTCGTTGCGGGGTGCGCGATCCGGCGATCGGTCCGGGCGCGAGCGGGGGACGGGCGGGATCACTACACTTGGGCGCGATATGGCTGAGTACATCTACCAGATGGTCCGCGCCCGCAAGGCGGTCGGCGACAAGCTGATCCTCGACGACGTCACGATGTCGTTCCTCCCCGGCGCCAAGATCGGCGTCGTCGGACCGAACGGCGCGGGCAAGTCGACGATCCTGAAGATCATGGCCGGTCTCGACCAGCCCTCCAACGGCGAGGCCAAGCTCTCGCCCGGCTTCACCGTGGGCATCCTCATGCAGGAGCCGGAGCTCGACGAGTCGAAGACCGTGCTCGAGAACGTGCAAGAGGGCGTCGGCGAGATCCACGGCAAGCTCGCCCGCTTCAACGAGATCTCGGCGCTCATGGCCGAGCCGGACGCCGACTTCGACGCCCTGCTCGCCGAGATGGGCACCCTGCAGGAAGAGATCGACGCCGCTGACGCGTGGGACCTCGACTCGCAGCTCGAGCAGGCGATGGCCGCGCTCCAGTGCCCCCCGGGCGACGAGCTCGTCACGCACCTGTCCGGTGGTGAGAAGCGCCGCGTCGCGCTCTGCAAGCTCCTGCTCCAGAAGCCCGACCTGCTCCTGCTCGACGAGCCCACCAACCACCTCGACGCCGAGAGCGTGCAGTGGCTCGAGCAGCACCTGCAGCAGTACCACGGTGCCGTCCTCGCCGTCACCCACGACCGGTACTTCCTCGACCACGTCGCGCAGTGGATCGCCGAGGTCGACCGCGGCCGTCTGTACCCGTACGAGGGCAACTACTCGACCTACCTCGAGAAGAAGCGTGCGCGCCTCGAGGTCCAGGGCAAGAAGGACGCCAAGCTCGCGAAGCGTCTGTCCTCGGAGCTCGACTGGGTCCGCAGCAACACCAAGGGCCGTCAGGCGAAGTCGAAGGCCCGTCTCGCCCGGTACGAGGAGATGGTCACCGAGGCCGAGCGCACCCGCAAGCTCGACTTCGAGGAGATCGTCATCCCCGTGGGCCCGCGTCTGGGCTCCCAGGTCATCGACGCCGAGAAGCTGCACAAGCAGTTCGGTGAGCGCGTCATCATCGGCGACCTGTCCTTCACGCTGCCCCGCAACGGCATCGTCGGCGTCATCGGCCCGAACGGTGTCGGCAAGACGACGCTCTTCAAGACCATCGTCGGCCTCGAGCCGCTCGACGGGGGCACCCTGAAGATCGGTGAGACGGTCGACATCTCGTACGTCGACCAGAGCCGTGGCGGCATCGACCCGAACAAGAACCTGTGGGAGGTCGTGTCCGACGGGCTCGACTACATCCAGGTCGGCAAGACCGAGATCCCGTCGCGGGCCTACGTCTCGCAGTTCGGGTTCAAGGGCCCGGACCAGCAGAAGCGCGCCGGCATCCTGTCGGGTGGTGAGCGCAACCGTCTGAACCTCGCGCTCACGCTCAAGCAGGGCGGCAACCTGCTGCTCCTCGACGAGCCGACCAACGACCTGGACGTCGAGACCCTCGGCAGCCTCGAGAACGCCCTGCTCGAGTACCCGGGTTGCGCCGTGGTGATCACGCACGACCGGTGGTTCCTCGACCGCATCGCGACCCACATCCTCGCGTGGGAGGGCCTCAACGAGGACGGCACGCCGAACTGGTACTGGTTCGAGGGCAACTTCGAGGCCTACGAGGAGAACAAGATCGAAC
This sequence comes from Curtobacterium sp. MMLR14_006, assembly GCF_001864985.1. Classification (NCBI taxonomy): domain Bacteria; kingdom Bacillati; phylum Actinomycetota; class Actinomycetes; order Micrococcales; family Microbacteriaceae; genus Curtobacterium; species Curtobacterium sp. MMLR14_006. The sequence continues at coordinate 41,966 of NZ_MJGU01000021.1, forward strand.
GCCTCGGTGTCGACGCCGCGAAGCCGGGTCGGTCGACCTACCGCAAGCTCACGCGCGACTGACCGGCGTGACGAGACTGCACGCTCCGATCCGCATGCGGTGGAGCGACATCGACGCGTACGGTCACGTCAACAACTCCGCGATGCTGCGCCTGCTCGAAGAGGCGCGCATCGTGGGGTTCTGGGGCGCGGACCCCGACGAGCGGTCGGCGGACGGCAGCATCCCGGAGCCGATCATCGACGGTCGTCCGGGTTCCGGCACGATGACCGTCATCGCCGGGCAGCGGCTCGAGTACCTCGCGTCGATCCCGTACCTGCGGCAGCCGCTCGACATCCAGATGTGGATCGGGCGGCTCGGCGGCGCGAGCATCGACGTGTCGTACGAGGTCTGGTCCCCGGTGGGGCAGGACCCCGCCGTGCTCTACACCCGGGCGACGACGGCGCTCGTGATGGTCGACGCCGCGACGAACCGTCCTCGTCGCCTGACCGCTCCCGAGCGGGCGGCGTGCGAGGCGTACCTCGAGGAGCCGGTCACCTTCAGCCGGCCGTAGCGGCGCCGGGGGCCGCGCCGGGCACACCGGCACCGACGCGGGGACCGGCACCGGCACCGGCACCGGCGCGGGGACCTACACCGGGACCGGCGCCGACGCGGGCACCGGTCGGGACCCGCGGGTGGCCCCGCAGGGGTCAGCGCGGTACCCGCATCATGCCCTCCTGCGCCACGGTGGCGAGCAGCCGTCCGTCGCGCGAGAACATCCGGCCGAGCGCCAGGCCTCGTCCGCCCTGTGCGCTGGGGGACTCCTCGACGAAGAGCACCCAGTCGTCGGCCCGGCCGTCGCGGTGCCACCACATCGCGTGGTCGAGGCTCGCGCTCTTCACGCCGGGCGTGCCCCAGGCGACACCGTGGCGGCGCATGATCGGTTCGAGGATCGACAGGTCGCTCGCGTAGCCGAGCACCGCGCGGTGCAGGGCGCGGTCCTCGGGCAGGTCGCCCTGCACGCGGAACCACACGGCCTGGTGCGCCACGTGCTCGCCCTGCACGTCGACGAACACGGGACCCTCGACGTGGCGCAGGTCGATGGAGCGCTCGGCCCATGCCTGCGCGACCGGGTGGTCGATCGCGGACAGGATCGATGCCGCCGACGGCAGGGACTCCGGGTCGGGGACGTCCACCGGGACGGCGTCCTGGTGCTCGACCCCGGTGTCGGGCGCCTGGAACGAGGCGATCATCGAGAAGATCGGCACCCCCTGCTGGTACGCCTGCACGCGGCGGGTCGCGAACGACCGGCCGTCGTGGATGCGCTCGACGCCGAACGTGATCGGGGCGTCGATGTCGCCGGGGCGCAGGAAGTAACCGTGCATCGAGTGGATGTCGCGGCCCTCGATGGTGGCCTGCGCGGCGACGATGCACTGCGCGAGCACCTGACCGCCGAACACCCGCCCGCCGGGTGACCAGTGGCTGACGCCGGTCAGGATGGTCTCGCCGGTGCTCGCGCCCGTGTCCTCGAGTCGCAGGGTCCGCAGGAAGTCCGGTTCTCCGTTCACGTGGTGCAGTCTACGAACGGCGGACGGACCCGGTGCACCCGGGCACGGCCGGTAGGATCGGAGCCGACATGAGCACCTCGTTCACGCTTCCCGACGCCGCCTCACTGGGTGACCTCCGCACCTACCTCGGGCGGGCAGCCCGGATCGAGGACGGTTCGGTGCGGCTCATCGCCGACTCCGGTGTCCTCGCGGTGTACACGGCGATCCTCTACCCGCTCGGCCTGCTCGACGAGCTGCCGACCGTGCTGGGGCTGCGCACGTTCTCGTTGACGGAGCCCGCGACGATCGACGTCGTCGTGCCGTTGCAGTCGCTGCTCGAGCGGCTCCGCCTGCTGGCCGAGGCGCAGGACGCCGAGCACGCCGAGGGTGCCGACCCGACGCGGGCGACCCCGATCGAGGTCGAGCTCCCGCACGAGGTCCACACGGTGACGTGGGCGGCCATCTCGCCGCCGCGCGGCGGGTGGGTGCCCCTGCCGGACGTCTCGCCGGAGCTCCTGCGGCGCGCCACGCGCGACGGCATCACCGAGGTCGCCGAGGCCGTGCCGTCGAACGCCGGCGAGGCCATCGTCCGCAAGGTCCGCTCCGAGGTCTGGGGGCGACCGGTTCCGGGCATCGAGCACCTGCCCGCCGGGGCCGGGTTCGCCGGCGAGAGCCTGGGGTTCCTCGGGCACGACCCGGTCCGGCTGTTCGAGACCGGTCCGTGGAGTCGGCTCACGACGTCGCGCGGGCACGTGCTCGTGAAGCGTCGCGCCTGGACGCTCTCCCTCTGACGGGCACCGCTCCGACCGCCGGTGGTTGGGTGGGGGCATGCACGTCTTCCTCACCGGCGCGTCCGGCTTCATCGGCTCCTCCGTCCTGCGTGCGCTGGTGGCGCACGGGCACGACGTCACCGCCCTCGTCCGTTCCGACGAGAAGGCGCAGCGCGTCCGTGACGCCGGGGGCGACGCGGTCGTCGGCGACCTGACCGACGCCGCGGTCGTCGACCGCCTGCTGCAGGAGCACGACGGTGTGGTGCACACCGCGTCGGCGCCCGACGTCGACCCGGACTTCGTCCGCGCGGTCCTCGCGGCGTTCGACGGCACCACGAAGCCCTTCGTGCACACCGGCGGCGTTTTCACCTTCGGCGACTCGACGGACATCTCCGAGCAGTCGCCGGTCGACCCGCCCGCGCTGACCGCGTGGCGGACCGCGAACGAGGCCGCCGTCCGGGCGAGCGCCGTGCGCACCACGATCGTCGCGCCGGGCATCGTGTACGGGCACGGCGGCGGCATCCCCACGATGTTCGTCGGCGACGGCGAGGAACCGGTGCGGCTCGTCGGTGACGGGTCGCAGCGCTGGACCACGGTGCAGGTCGACGATCTCGGTGAGCTCTACGTCCTCGCCCTGGAACGCGCCGAGCAGGACGGCTCCGTCGTCGCCGTGAACGGGGACGCCCCGACGGTGCGCGAGCTCGCCGAGGCCGGCGCACACGGCTCGCCGGTGGTCCCCGAGAGCGCCGACGACAGCCGCGCACGCCTCGGGGCCGACTTCGCCGACGCACTGCTCCTGCACCAGGAGGCGACGGGCGCGCACGCGCGCGCCGCGTACGGCTGGGCCCCGGCCGGCCCGTCACTGGTCGCGGACCTGGCGGACGGGTCCTACCGGGTGTGAGGTGACCGGGTGGCGGGCGGGAGGCCCGTGGTCGTGTCCGCCACGGGCCTCCCGGCCGTCACGGACCGCGGCAGACCGCCGGGCGTCAGTCGAACGTGTTCGTCATGGCGTGCGCGGCTCGGTCGAGGTACGCCCAGAGCTCGGCTTCGTCGAGGGGCGCGAGTCCGAGCGACTCGACGGCCGTGCGCATGTGCTGCAGCCAGTGCTCGCGTGCCTCCGACGTGATGCGGAAGGGCATGTGCCGCATCCGCAGGCGGGGGTGCCCGCGCTCCTCGCTGTAGGTGCCCGGCCCGCCCCAGTACTGCTGCAGGAACGACGACAGCCGCCAGATCGCGCCGTCGAGGTCGTCGGCCGGGTACATCGGCCAGATCACGTCGTCCTGCTGCACGCCCTCGTAGAAGCGGCGGACCAGACGGTCGAAGGTGGGTGCCCCGCCGATGCGGTCGAACAGCGACCCGGTGGCGGCGGCCCCGTTCGCGCCGACGCGCAGTGTGATCGGCTGCCCCGGGGTGCCGGGCATGCCGTTCGGCGACGTGGGGTCGGTCATCTGGCGTCGTTCCCGTCGTCGGGTCGGTCGGTCTGGGCCGGCTTGCCGAGCAGGGTGCGCCGGGGGCGGCGGGGCTGCGTCGGAGCGGGGGTGGGCTGCGTGCGGACGGTGCGCAGGCCGTTGATCGAGGTGGCGTTCTCCCAGCCCTCGGGCATGATCATCGCCATCGCGGGGAGGGTGATGCCGAGCTCGTCGACGGCGCGCTTCAGACGGGTGCGGAGCTCGCGGCCGACGACGTCGAGCTCGGAGGCACGGGTCTTCACGACGAGCCGGAACACCATGCCGTCGTCGGAGATCGACTGCAGCCCCCAGATCTCCGGCTTCTCGACGATCCGCTGGCGCCAGCGGGGCTCCTGCGACATTGTGACCGCGGCCCGGAGCAGGGCGTCCTGCACGGCGTCGATGTCGGTGTCGTAGGGGACCGTGATGTCGACGAGCACGCGCGACCAGCCCTGCGACAGGTTGCCGACCCGCAGGATCTGCCCGTTCGGGACGAACCACAGGATCCCGTTGACGTCGCGGATCTGCATGACCCGCAGGCCGACGTTCTCGACCACGCCCGTGGCCTGGCCGGTGTCGACGACGTCGCCGACGCCGGCTTGGTCCTCGAGGATCATGAAGACGCCGGAGAGCAGGTCCTTGACGATCGACTGCGCGCCGACGGCGAGCCCGGCGGCGACGAGGGAGGCACCGCCGACGATCCCGACGGCGGCGTTCGGGATCGCGACCGGGATGATGATCGCCAGCGCGATGACCACCACGACGACCGTCGCGAGGTTCTCGAGCACGCTCCCGAGGGTCCGGGTGCGCTGGACCACGCGGGCGGTCTGCACCGGGGACGCGACGAGCGCCTGGGTGTCCTCGGCGCCCTGCCGCTTCTTCACGCCGTGCACGACGCGGTCGACGACCTGCTTGATCATGCGCCGGAGGAGCAGCCGCAGCACGATCGCCGCCAGGATCGTGATGACGATCGTGATGGGGACGTGCCAGGCGTCGACGAACTGGGTGAATGCGTTGGACGCCCACTTCGGGACGTCGGTGGTGTCTGCAGCCGAGATCATGTCCGGTCGATGGTAGGGGGACGGGGTGTGGTGTCCCTGGAGGAACGCCACACCCCGTCCGGGTGGGTGGATGCGGCTCAGGCGCCGGTGGTGTCCGCGCCGTCGGCGGCCTGCACGCGGAGCGCACGCTCGGTGCCCGCCAGGCTCTCGGTCACGATGCGGCGCAGGGCCGGCGTCTCCGGGTGCTCCTCGAGCCACGCCGCGGCGGCGTCACGGAGCTCGGTCGACGCGAGGGGCGCCGGGTAGAGGCCCGAGACGATGGTGTCCGCCATGTGGTAGCTCCGCTCGGCCCAGATGCGGGTGAGCACGGCGAAGTACTCCGGCACGAGGCCTTCGAGCACGACCGGGCTGTTCACGTGCTGGAACCCGACCGTGGTCTGCCGCACGATCGCGTTCGGCAGCTCGGCCGAGTCGACCAGCGACGAGAACGCGGCGAGCTTGCCCTCGGCCGTCGGGATCGTCGCCCGGGCGCGGGCCGCGGCCTGCTCACCGGACGCGGTCTTGTCGGCGGCGAGCTCGGCGTCGATCTCGGTGCCGGCAGCCGCACCCGCGAGCACGAGGCCCTCGAGCAGCTCCCAGCGCAGGTCGGTGTCGATCTCCAGGCCCTGCAGCGTGACGGACCCGTCACGCAGGCCCTGGAGCGTCGCGACGTGCTCGGGGGTGGACGGGATCTGCGCGAAGAACTTCACGAACTGGAACTGCGCGTCCGAGCCGGCCTCGGCGCTCGACGCCAGGTTCCACAGCGTGTCGCCGACCGTGCGGACCGTGGCGTCGACCCGCGCCGGTGCCACGTAGTTGCGGGCCGTGAGCAGCAGCTGCGAGAGCGTCGTGCGGATCGTCGTCGACTCGGTCTCGGTCGCGATGTTGCCGAGCACCAGGCGGACGTAGTCGCTCGCGGGCGACTCAGCGTCGCGCGTGGCGTCCCACATCGCACCCCACACGATGGAGCGGGCGAGCGGGTTCGCGATCGACGCGAGGTGCTCGATCGCCGTCGTGCGGGAACGCTCGTCGAGACGGATCTTGGCGTACGCCAGGTCGTCGTCGTTGAGGAGCACGAGGTCGCCGCGGTGCACGCCGACGAGCTCGGGGACCTCGGTGCGGGCGCCGTCGACGTCGATCTCGACGCGGTGGACCCGCTCGAGCGTGCCGCCGGCGGACGCGGCACCGGCGCCGAAGGGCGCGGACGCGTCGTCCTGGAAGGCGTAGACGCCGATCGCCAGACGGTGCGGACGGAGCGTCGGGTGGTCGGCGGGCGCTTCCTGCAGCACGGCGAACGACGTGATCGCGCCGGACTCGTCGACCTCGATCTCCGGGCGGAGTGTGTTCACCCCGGCGGTCTCGAGCCAGGCCTTCGACCACTCGGTGAGCTCACGGCCGCTCGTGGCCTCGAGCTCGACGAGCAGGTCGCGCAGCTCGGTGTTCGAGTGGTGGTGCTTCTTGAAGTACGCCGAGACGCCCGCGAAGAACGCGTCGATGCCGACCCACGCCACGAGCTGCTTCAGGACGGAGCCGCCCTTGGCGTACGTGATGCCGTCGAAGTTGACCTGGACGTCCTCGAGGTCGTTGATCGTCGCGACGATCGGGTGCGTCGAGGGGAGCTGGTCCTGGCGGTAGGCCCAGGACTTCTCCATCGCCTGGAACGTGGTCCACGCCTCGGTCCACTCGGTGGCCTCGGCGGTGGCGATCGTGGAGGCCCACTCGGCGAACGACTCGTTCAGCCAGAGGTCGTTCCACCACTTCATGGTGACGAGGTCGCCGAACCACATGTGGGCGAGCTCGTGCAGGATCGTGACGACCCGGCGCTCCTTGATGGCGTCGGTGACCTTCGACCGGAAGACGTAGGTCTCGGTGAAGGTGACGGCGCCGGCGTTCTCCATCGCGCCCGCGTTGAACTCCGGGACGAACAGCTGGTCGTACTTCTCGAAGGGGTAGGCGACGTCGAACTTCTCCTCGAAGTACGCGAAGCCCTTCTTCGTGGTCTCGAACACGTACTCCGGGTCGAGGTACGCGGCGAGGGACCGGCGCGCGAAGACGCCGAGGGGGATGGTGCGGCCGTCGCGGCTGGTGAGCTCGTCGCGGACGACCTCGTACGGGCCGGCGACGAGCGCCGTGATGTAGCTCGAGATGCGTGCGGTGGGCGGGAACGACCAGGTCGCGACGTCGCCGTCGACGTGCGGCTCCGGGGTGGGGGAGTTCGACACGACCTGCCAGCGCGACGGCGCGGTCACCGTGAAGGTGAACTCGGCCTTGAGGTCGGGCTGCTCGAACACCGCGAACATGCGGCGGGAGTCGGGCACCTCGAACTGCGAGTACAGGTAGACCTCGTCGTCGACGGGGTCGACGAAGCGGTGCAGCCCCTCGCCGGTGTTCGTGTACAGCGCATCGCTGACGACCACGAGCTCGTTCTGCTCCTGCAGGTCGTCGAGCTGGATCCGGACCCCGTCGTTCACCGCCGCCACGTCGAGGGCGGTGCCGTTCAGCGTGATCGAGTGCACCGTCGCGGTGATCGCGTCGATGAAGGTCGAGGCACCGGCCGTCGCGGTGAACCGGACGCGGGTGGTGCTGCCGAACGTCTCCGCACCGCGGGTCAGGTCGAGCTCGACGTCGTAGGTCTGCACGGCGACGACGCTCGCGCGCTCCTGTGCTTCGATTCGGGTGAGGTTCTCTCCGGGCACGCAACGCTCCATCTTCGCTGGGGACGCGGACGATCGGTGTCCGCGCGGGGGAGTCCCGGAGCGGCGTCGTGCACCGGCGGGACGATGGGCTCCAGCCTAGCGACGCCGCGTACGCTCACAGCGTGACCGAGACGACTGTGGACAACACGACCGAACCCGCCGCCGCACGCACCGCTGTGGAGAAGAGCACTGCGGAGAAGAGCACCGTGGAGTTCTGGTTCGACCCGAACTGCCCGTGGGCCTGGATGACGAGCCGCTGGGTCGACGAGGTCGCCCGGCACCGCGACCTCGACGTGACGTGGAAGGTGATGAGCCTGTTCGTCCTCAACGAGGACCAGGACGTGCCGGACACCTACCGCGAGCGCCTCGAGCAGGGCCAGGTGTACCCGCGGATCGTCACGGCGGCACGCCTGCGGAACGGCGACGAGATCGTCAAGCCGCTGTACGACGCGCTCGGCGAGCACATCCACCACCGCCAGGAGTCCGATCCCGCGCAGGTCGTCCCCGCGGTGCTCGAGGAACTCGGCCTGGACGCCGACCTGCTCGACCAGGCCTGGACGGACGAGGTCGACCAGGCCGTCCGTGCGAGCCACCAGGACGGCATCGACCGTGTCGGGCAGGACGTCGGCACCCCCGTGATCGCCGTCGAGGGCACCGCCTTCTTCGGCCCGGTCATCTCCCCGGCGCCGAAGGGCCAGGAGGCGCTCGACCTGTGGGACGGCGTCGTCGCGGTCGCGAAGTACCCGGGCTTCTTCGAGCTCAAGCGCTCGCGCACGGTCGGCCCGATCTTCGACACGACCGCCTGACGCCCGGGAACCAGGTTCCGGACACAGCACCGCGGTATCCCGTGGTTCCGTGTCCGGAACCAGGTTCCGTTCGTCGGTGCTCGCGGACGGCAGACGGGAGGCGCGGGTCGCCGCGGCCACGTCCGTTCCGTCAGGCGAGGGGCAGGCGCATGAGCGTCAGGTCGAGCCAGCGGTCGAACTTGCGTCCGACCTCGGGCACGACCGCGACCGCGCGGAACCCGAGCTGCTCGTGCAGGGCGATCGACCCGGTGTTCGTGCTGCAGATCCCGGCCATCATGACGTGCCGGCCCTCGGCGGTCGCCCGCCCGACGAGGGACCGCATCAGGGTCGAGGCGATGCCCCGGCCGCGGAACGACTCGACCACGTAGACGCTGTGCTCGACGGTCAGCCGGTACCCGTGGTGCGGCCGCCACTGTGAGTAGGTGGCGTACCCGGCCACGGTGCCGTCGACCTCGGCGACGAGCACGGGGTACCCGTCGCCCTGCCGTCCGGACAGCCAGCCGTCGAAGTACGACCGGGGGTGCGGTTCGTCCTGCCAGATGGCGGTCGAGTGCAGCACGGCGTCGACGTGCAGGGCGTGCACGACGTCGAGGTCGGCCGGGGTGCAGTCGCGGATCACGACCCCGTTCGTCGCATATGCTGTCGTCATGTCTCACATCGTAGACGACGACTCGGGTCTCGCGGAACGCGCCCTCGGCGAGCGGCTGCAGCGCCTCCGCACCGAGCGGCGGTGGAGCCTGACCGAGCTCGCCGAGGAGTCGGGTGTGTCCCGCGCCATGATCAACCGCGTCGAACGCGGGGTGTCGAGCCCCACGGCGACGATCCTCGGACGGCTGTCCGGTGCGTTCGGCCTGACGGTCTCGCAGCTCCTCGACGAGGCCCTGCAGCACGAGGTGCCCAGGGCGACCGATCCCGACGAGGCGCGCGGCGTCCAGCGCGGCGCGACCGCCGACTCCTGGACCGATCCCGACACCGGGTACCGCCGCCGTCCGGTCTCGAGCGCGGCGTTCCCCGCGGACGTCACCGAGGTGCGCCTCCCGGCCGGCCGCGAGGTGGCGTACCCGGCGTCCGCCTACGCGTTCCTGCGGCACTGCATCTGGGTGGTCGACGGGGTGCTCGAGCTCGTCGTCGGCGGCGAGCCGACGCGGCTCGGTGCGGGGGACCGGATCGAGCTCGGCGACCCTGCCGACGTGGTCTACCGGAACCCGGGCGAGACCGACGTGCGGTACGTCGTCGTCGTGGTCCGGGGGCAGTGACCGCGGGAATAGGATCGGAGCCATGCGCATCCACCTCGGAACGGACCACGCCGGCCTCGAGTTCAACCAGACCCTCGCCACCCACCTGACCGAGGCCGGGCACGAGGTCGTGGACCACGGGCCGACCGCGTACGACGCGCTCGACGACTACCCCTCGTTCTGCATCAACGCCGCGCACGCCGTGGTGCAGGACCAGCGCGCGGGCGTCCCGGCGCTCGGCGTCGTCTTCGGCGGCTCCGGCAACGGCGAGCAGATCGCCGCGAACAAGGTCGAGGGCATCCGGGCCGCGCTCGTCTGGAACGAGTCGACCGCGCTGCTCGCCCGCCAGCACAACGACGCCAACGTCATCTCGATCGGCGCCCGCCAGCACACCGAGGCCGAGGCGATCCGCTTCGTCGACCTGTTCATCGCCGAGCCGTTCTCCGGCGAGGAGCGCCACGCCCGTCGCATCGCGCAGCTCGCCGAGTACGAGACGTCCGGGCTGATCGCCGGCAGGCAGATCGATCAGTAAGGCCGAGTAGACAGGACGAATGCCCGAGGGTCACTCCGTCCACCGCATCGCCAACCAGTTCACCCGGCACTTCGTCGGCAAACGGTGCGAGGTGTCGAGTCCGCAGGGGCGGTTCGCCGCCGGGGCCGCGCAGCTCGACGGCAAGCGCATGGTCGCCGCGCGCGCCGTGGCCAAGCAGATGTTCCTGGAGTTCGAGGGCGACCTGTTCCTGCGCGTGCACCTCGGCCTGTACGGCGCGTGGGACTTCGCCGGCGTGATCTCGTCCGCCGAGGCGTTGTCCGAGGACGGCGACGGCGAGGAGTCCCTGGCCTCGATCGGCGCGCCCCGGCTCGCCCGGTACCGGATGGCCGAGCAGGAGAAGGTCGAGGACCCGATCGAGTCCTTCCCGCCGGACCCCGTCGGGCAGGTCCGGGTCCGGATCCTGACCGAGGACACCGTCGCCGACCTGCGCGGTCCGACCGCCTGCGTCGTCGAGACCCCGGCCGAGGTGCAGCAGGCGCTCGACAAGCTCGGCCCGGACCCGATCAACGACGACGGCCCCGAGGCCGAGCAGACCTTCGTGGACAACGTCCGGAAGCGCAACGTCGCCATCGGCCAGCTGCTCATGGACCAGTCGGTGGTCGCCGGGATCGGCAACATCTACCGCGCCGAGCTGCTGTTCCGGCAGCGCATCGACCCGTACAAGCCCGGCAAGAAGATCACCGTCAAGCAGGCGAAGGCGCTGTGGGCGGACTGGTCGAAGCTGCTGCACGACGGCGTCCGCGACGGCCTGATGATGACCATGGACGGCCTGTCCGACGCCGACCACAAGAAGGCGCAGCGCTCGCGGAAGGACCGGCACTGGGTCTACCACCGCCAGGGCGAGCCCTGCCGGGTGTGCGGCACCGAGATCCGGATGGCCGACATGGCCGGCCGCAAGCTCTACTGGTGCCCGAAGGACCAGAAGTAGCGCGCGTCAGAGCTCGCGGTGCGTGAACCGTCCGGCGATCGCGGTCGCGAGCACGTGCACGTCGCGCAGGGCCGCTGACGAGGCCGCCAGCGGATCGGACCCGACGAGCACCAGGTCCGCCACGTCGCCGACGGCCACCGTGGTGCGGCCGCCGTCGGTCGACCCGCGCCATGCCGTCAACGCGGTGAGCCGCTCCGCCGGGTGCCAGGGTCCGCGGCCGTCACGGTCGCGGCCGACCGCCGCGGCCATCGACACCCAGGGGTCGAGCGGTGCCACCGGGGCGTCGGACCCGAGCAGTAGTCGGGTGCCGGCCCGTGCGAGCGACGCGAAGGCGAAGGCCCGCTCGGTCAGGCCCGCCCAGTGCCGGTCGGCGACGTCGCGGTCGTCCATCGCGTGCTCGGGCTGCACCGACGCGGCGACGCCGAGCCGTGCGAACCGGTCGACGTCGGTGTCGGCGACCAGCTGGGCGTGCTCGATCGTGCCGCGTGCGCCGACGGCCTCGAAGACGTCGAGCGCGAGCGTGTTCGCCCGGTCGCCGATCGCGTGCACGGCGGGGACGAGCCCGCCGGCGACCGCGCGGCGGGTGATCGCGACGAGGTCGTCGAACGGCCAGGCCAGCACGCCGGACCCGTCGGCCATCGCCGCCGTCCTGGTGCCGAGCGACCCGTCGGTGATCACCTTGAAGGGCCCCATCGTCAGCAGGCCGCGGGTGCCCTCGACGACGTCGCCGGTCCGGAGCCCGCGCGCGAGCACCGCGTCGAGCTCGCCCGGGTAGACCCCGGAGGACACGCGCAGTCCGTCGGTCCCCGCGTGCACCCGGCGCACCCACCGGTCCAGGCCGAAGCGCATCTCGAGGTCGATGACGCGCGTCACCCCGCGGGCGGCGGCGGCCTCCACCGCGTCCGCCACCCAGCCGTCGAGCACGGCGTCCGGCACCTGCGACAGCGCGCCGGTGACGTCGAACGCGTCCTGCTCGCGCAGGACGCCGTCCTCGCCCGCCGGCAGCGGCCGGCCGAGCACGACCGCGAAGTGCGCGAGTGCGAGGGCGTTGCACCAGACCGCGTGCAGGTCGCCGCTGATGACGACGACCGGGAGGCCCGGTGCGGCCCCGTCGAGCAGCGCGCGTCGTGCGGGGCGCGGCCACATGCCGTCGCGGTAGCCGTGTCCGACGAGCACGCCGTCGGTCCCTCCGGTGCGCGCGGCCGCGGCGAGCAGGTCGGCGGTCGCCTCGGCCGAGTCGCAGCCGGAGACGTCGACCCGGCGGCGCGCCAGGGCCCACTGGTCGAAGTGCGTGTGGTGGTCGACGAGGCCCGGGCCGAGCCAGGCGCCCCCGGTCTCGACGACGTCGGTGTCCGGGCCGGCGGGGTCGAGCGTGCCGGCCGGCCCGACCTCGGACACCCGGCCGTGGACCACGCGGACGTCGGACGGCGCGCCGGAGGTGCCCACCCGCCGGACGGTGCGGAGCAGGACCTCCTGCGTCCCCGCCGTCACGGCCGGACCCGCTCGATCTCGTCGGCGAGCGCCGGCGACGCGTACGGGCCGTCGCCCCGCAGGCCGGCGAGGATCCGCTCGACGACCTCGGGGGCCTTGTTCTGCGAGAGCTTCGCGCGGGCGTCGACCCGGGTGACGCGGATCCGGATCCCGACGGTGCCCTTCGCCATCCGGCGGGCGGTCTCCTCGTCGACCTGCAGGGACACCGGCTCCGGCATGACGCGCTCGAAGTGGTCGACGAGTTCGCCGAGCACCCGGAAGTTCTCGTCGTCGGACAGGATCTCCGGCGTGCCCCACACGTGCGCGGTGACGTGGTTCCAGGTGGGGACGAACTGCTCCGGCGGGTACCAGGCGGGGGAGACGTAGCCGTGCGGCCCCTGGAAGACGACGAGCACCTCGTGCTGCCCGAGCTCATGCGCGACCTCGTCCGGGCGGCCGACGTGCGAGACGAGCACGAGGTCGTCCGGGTCCTCGTCGGGACGGGGCTCCTCGAGCAGGAACGGGTAGTGCGAGGCGACGATGCCCGATGCGGTGTGCGACACGATCGTGGCCCAGGGGTGCTCGGCGACGAGCCGCCGGACCTCGGCCGGGTCGGTCATCAGGAAGTGGGGTGTGTGCCGCATGCTCCGAGCGTGGCACAGCAGCCCGCCGGGGCGCGAGCGGCGGGGTTTCGGTCGTGTTTCAGCGCGGTAAAGGTTTCAGAGATCATTGAAACAAGTCTTGTGGTCGGGATTCGCCGGACCCTAGGTTCCTCGACAACGACGGCCGGGCAGGGACCCGGTCGCACCGATCGAGGAGCAATCATGCGACGCAGGACGATCACCGCGCTGGCCGCGGCCGCCACCGTGGTGCTGGTGGCCACGGGCTGTTCGGCCGGCGGGGACGCCGACTCCGCCGCCGGCGGCGGCAGCCTGGTCTACGCCACCGGGGAGCCCGACCACCTGACCCCGGGACGCCAGACCGTCGCGTTCACGCAGACCCTGGCCCTGTTCGCCCCGCTCACCGAGACCGACGCCGACGGCGAGCTCCAGGACGTCGCCGCCGAGAGCGTCACGAGCGACGACGCCACCACGTGGACGATCACGCTCCGCGACGGGTGGGAGTTCCAGAACGGCGAGCCCGTCACGCCCGAGAGCTACGTGAAGGCGTGGAACCACACCGCCTACGGGCCGAACGCCTGGGAGAACAGCGGCCAGCTCGCCGCGATCGTCGGCTACTCGGACCTCAACCCCGCGAAGGGCACCCCGACGACGAAGGAGATGTCCGGGCTGCGGGTCACCGGCGACGACACCTTCACCGTGACGCTCACCCACGCGGACAGCCAGTTCCCGCTGCAGCTCAGCCAGGCGCAGACCGCGTTCTACCCGATGCCCGAGGCCGCCTACGACGACCTGAAGGCCTACGACGCGAAGCCGATCGGCAACGGCCCCTACGAGATGACCGAGGCGCGGAAGGCGAACCAGGAGTTCACCGTCAGCGCCTGGTCCGGCTACCAGGGCACGAAGGCGAAGACCGACGAGGTCACCTTCCGGCCGTACTCGGACATGAACACCGCCTACACCGACGTCCTCGCCGGCAACGCGGACGTGCTGTTCCTGCCGACCGACAAGATGACGAGCGCCGACGCCGACTTCGGCGACCGGCTGCACTCGTTCGACGCCCCCGGCATCGACTACCTCGGCTTCCCGCTCTGGGACGACCGGTACGCCGACCCCGACGTCCGCCGCGCGATCTCGATGTCCATCGACCGCGACGAGGTGAACGACGCCATCTACGGCGGCCTGTACGAACCCGCCACCGCGCTCACCCCGCCGAACATGTCCGGCACGCAGGAGGGCATCTGCGGCGAGGCGTGCGAGTTCGACCCGGCGGCGGCCAAGCAGCTCCTGGCCGACGCCGGCGGGTTCGAGGGCTCGATCACGCTCGTGTACCCGGGCGGCAACGGCCTCGACTCGCTGTACGAGGCCTACGCGAACCAGATCCGGCAGAACCTCGGCGTCGACACCGAGGCGAAGGCCACCACCGACTGGGCGTCGTACTACTCGCAGCTCACCGACAAGGAGATCGAGGGCCCGCACTTCGGCCACTGGGGTGCCCTGTACGCCAGCCAGCAGAACACCCTCCGGGCGCTGTTCACCACCGCCGGCGGGTGCGCGCCCTGCACCGGGTACTACCAGTCCGACCAGGTCGACGAGCTCCTGGCGAAGGCGGACTCCGCCGGCTCCCAGGACGAGGCGAACGACTACTACGCCCAGACCCAGGAGGCCGTCCTGGCCGACTTCCCGGTCGTGCCGACCTTCTTCGACAAGTACTCGTACGTCGTCAGCGAGAAGATCGCGTCGCTGCCCGCCGTCGACGGCAGCCCGGTCGTCCCGCAGATCACCGTGCAGTAGGGACCGGCACCACCACATGGACCAGCGCACCGTCCTCCGCCTCGCGACCTCGGTCCCCGACCGCGACGGCTTCCCCCTCGTCGACGACCTGCACGCCCGGTTCGCCGCGCTCGCCGCGGCCCACCCGGACCGGGTCACGGTCACCCGCATCGGCACCAGCCGGCTCGGCGAACCGCTCCACAGCTACCGGATCGGGTCCGGGTCGCACGCCGCCGTCGTCGTCGGCGGCGTGCACCCGAACGAACCGATCGGCTCGTGGACAGCGCTGCACCTCGCCGAGACGATGGCCACCGACACCGCGACGGCCGACGCGCTCGACACCACCTGGCACGTCGTCCCGACCATCGACCCGGACGGCATGCGGCTCAACGAGGCGTGGTTCCACGACCCGCACGACCGGGTCCGGTACGCCCGGGGCTTCTACCGGCCCGCGCCCGACAGCCAGGTGGAGTGGACGTTCCCGAACAGCCACGGGTCGGTGTACTTCGACCAGGTGCTCCCAGAGACGCTCGCGTTCATGCGGCTCATCGACGACACCGAGCCCGAGCTGCTCGTGAGCCTGCACAACGGTGAGATGGGCGGCGTCTACTACTACCTGTCCGAGGACCTGCCCGACGTCATCGACACCCTGCACGCGGTCCCGGCCGCGCTCGGGCTGCCGCTCGACACCGGGGAGCCGGAGTCGCCGTACCTGCGCGCGTTCGCCCCCGCGGTGTTCGCGATGGAGGGCGTCGAGGCCGCGTACGACTACCTCGAGGGGCTCGGCATCGACCCCGGCGAGCACATCCACGGCGCCTCGAGCGCGGCGTGGGCGATGCGCCACGGGGCCCTGTGCCTGGTGGCGGAACTGCCGTACTGGAGCCACCCGGACGCCGACGACCAGACCCCGACGTCCGAGCCGTACGCCCACCTGCTCCGCCGGTGCGCCGACGCCCTCGGCGCCTCGGGCGCGGAGCTGCAGGAGGTCCTCGACGCCGCGACGCCGATGCTCACGATCGAGACGCCGTTCCTCGAGGGTTCCCGCGCGTTCATCCCGATGATCGGCGGGATGACCGACACCGACCGTGCCCGTGCCGACCGCGAGCCGGCGGAGCGGATGGCCACGGTCGCGGAGCGCTTCGGCTGCGAGGACCTGGTCCGCTGCTTCCGCCTGCGCTACGGCGGCATGCTGCTCCGCGCGCTCGAGGCCGAGACCGTCGCCGGCACCGCCCCTGCGCCGCTGCGGCGGCTCCGCGACCGCCTGGCGGAGCGCTACGCGGTCTGGCAGGCGGACGAGGCGACCGGCGCCGAACCGATCCCGATCAGCAAGCTGGTGGGGGTGCAGTACGGGGCGATCCTCGCCTGCGCGGCGCACGTGGCGGACCCGACCCGCGCCTCCCGACCGCAGCTGGTCACCACGGGACGGACGGGAGGCGCGTGATGCGCCCGGCGCTCGCCGTCGGCCGTCGGTTCGGCGGCCTGGTCGTGGTGTTCCTCGGGGTGACGTTCCTCATCTACGCGATGACCTTCGCGCTGCCGGGCGACCCGATCCGGGCGCTCGGCGGCGACCGACCGCTCAGCGACGCGGTCGTCCGCGCGCTCCGGGCCGAGTACCACCTCGACCAGCCGCTCTGGGAGCAGTACCTGCGGTACATCGGCGGGCTGTTCCGCGGCGACTTCGGCACCGACTTCAGCGGTGAGTCCGTCGGCGAGCAGATGGCCTCGCGGTGGCCGGTGACGGTCACGCTCGCGCTCACCGCGTGGGCGCTCGAGATCGTGCTCGGCATCGGACTCGGCGTGCTCTCCGCGCTGCGCCGCGGCACGGTCCTCGACAAGACCGTGCTCGTCGGCACGATCGTCGTCGGCGCGGTGCCGGTCTTCGTGCTCGGGGTCGCCCTGCAACTCGTGTTCTCGGTGCGGCTGCACTGGTTCCCGGTCGCCGGTGCGACCGCCGGGTGGCCCACCGCCTACGTGCTGCCGGCCCTCGTCATCGCCCTGTTCGGGCTGGCGGCGGTGTCGCGGCTGACCCGCACCTCGGTGATCGAGACGCTCGACGCCGACCACGTGCGCACCGTGCGGGCGAAGGGGCTGACCCCTGGTCGGATCGTCGGCGTGCACGTCATGCGGAACTCGCTCATCCCGACCGCCACCTACCTGGCGACCGACCTCGGCTACCTGATGGGCGGCACCGTCGTCATCGAGGGCATCTTCAACCTGCCCGGCGTCGGGAACCTGCTGTTCCAGGGCATCCGCTCGCACGAGGGCGCCGTCGTCGTCGGGATCTCGACCGCCCTCATCCTGGTGTTCCTCGTCACGAGCGTGCTCGTCGACCTACTGCACGCCGCCCTCGACCCCCGTGTCCGGACCGGAGCCGCCCGATGACCACCGCAGCCCTCAGCGCCACCGTCGAACCCGTCGTCGCCGGTCGCCGGCGCCCCCTGCTCGCCGTCGTCCGCACCCCCGGGTTCTGGCTGCCCGCCGGCGTCCTCGCGGTGGTGCTCCTCGTCGCCGCGTTCCCGCAGCTGCTCGCGGGGCTGTTCGGCCACGGCGACCCCCGCGCGTGCGACCTCGGCCGGAGCGGCGACGCCCCGACCGACGGCCACCCGTTCGGCTTCGACCTGCAGGGCTGCGACGTCTACGCCAACGTCGTGCACGGCACGCGGTCCTCGGTCGCCGTCGCCGTGCTCACCACGGTGCTCGCCGGAGTCGTCGCGGTCGTCGTCGGGACGGTCGCGGGCATGGTCGGCGGCTGGGTGGACGCCGCCCTCGCCCGGCTCACCGACGTGTTCCTCGGCTTCCCCTTCCTGCTCGGCGCCGTCGTGGTGCTCAACAGCGTGGGGGAGCGGTCGGTGCTGACGGTGTCGCTCGTGCTCGCCCTGTTCGGGTGGCCGACGATGGCCCGGCTCGTGCGGTCGAGCGTCCGCAGCGTCCGGAACGCCGAGTTCGTGCTCGCCGCCCGCACGATGGGGCTGTCCACCTGGCGGATCACGACCCGGTACGTGCTGCCCTCGTCGGTCTCGCCGCTCCTCGTGCTCGCGACCATCACCGTCGGCGGGGTCATCGTGTCCGAATCGACGCTCACCTACCTCGGCATCGGGCTCGAGCGGCCGGCGGTCTCCTGGGGGCTGCAGCTGTCCGCCGCCACCTCGCAGTTCCTCCGCGCCCCGCACATGCTCGTCGCGCCCGCGGCGTTCCTCGCCGTGACCGTGCTCGCCGTCATCGCCCTCGGCGACACCCTGCGCGCCGCGCTCGACCCACGCCGACGCTGACCCGCCGCGCGCGGCACCCGACCCGCGACGGTGTCGCGCGCGGCACTCGACCCGCATCGGTGTGGCGCGCAAGACTCGACGTACCGCTCTCGAAAGGACCACCGTGACCGACACCCTCGCCGCATACCGCACGACCCTGCCCTACGTCCACGACTGGGTGTCGTACAAGGTCTGGCAACTGCGCGTGCCCGGCGTGCAGGTCGCCGTCGGGTACGGCGGCGAGGTCCTGTTCGACGAGGCGTGGGGCCACGCCGACGTCGAGGCCGGGCGTCGCCTGACCACCACGGACCTGTTCCGCATCGCCTCGCACTCGAAGACCTTCACCGCGACGGCGCTGCTGCAGCTCGCCGAGCGCGGCGCCCTGCGCCTCGACGACACGGTCGGCACCCACCTGCCCGCACTCGTCGAGGGCGGTTCCCCGATCGCCGACGCGACCATCCGCGAGCTCATGGAGATGGGCGCCGGCGTCATCCGCGACGGCCACGACGGCGACTACTGGTCGCTCCTGCGGCCGTTCCCCGACGAGCAGGAGCTCCTCGCGCTCGTCCTCGACCGCGGCCAGAAGGTGCCGACGGGTTCGTCGTTCAACTACTCGAACCTCGGCTACTCGCTGCTCGGGCTCGTCATCGCGGCGGTCTCCGGCCGGTCGTACAACGACTTCGTCCGCGAGTCGATCACCGAGCCGCTCGGCCTGCGGAACACCGGTCCGGACTGGGACCCGACCCGTGCCGACGACTTCGTGGTCGGGTACACCGGCTTCCACACCGCGCGGCACCGGCAGCGCATCGACCACGTCGACACCCGGGCGATGGCTGCCGCGACCGGCTTCCACGGCACCGCGTCCGACCTGGTCCGGTACTTCTCCCAGCACGTCATCGGCCAGGGCACCCTGCTCGACGACCACTCGAAGCGCCTGGCGCAGCGCAAGGCCTGGAGCGCCACCGACGACCCGGCCGCCCGCGGCTACGGCGCCGGCTTCATCGTCGACCGCATCAACGGGCGTGAGGTCCGCGGCCACTCCGGCGGCTTCCCCGGCCACATCACGCAGTCGATGTTCGACCCCGCCTCCGGCCTCGTCGTGTCCGTGCTGACGAGCGCCGCCGCGGGGCCGGCGACGCTCATCGCGACCGCGATCATCGAGATGCTCGACGCCGCGGCCGACGCCGACGCACCCGGCACGCCCGTGCCCGACGACGTCGACACCGCTGCCTACACCGGACGCTTCGCGAACCCGTGGGGCGTCACCGACGTCGCCCGGATCGGCGACCGGCTCGTCCTGGTGGACCCGTCCGCACCGTCGCCGCTCGAGACCCCGACCCGGCTCGAGGTCGTCGACGCCGACACCCTCCGGATGACCCACGGCAACCGCTTCGGGTCGGTGGACGAGGACGTCACCTACGACCGTGCGGCCGACGGCACCGTCCGCTCGATCCGCGGCGGCGGCGGCATGTCCGAGGAACCGTGGACGATCCCGGTCGAGTCGCCCGAGGTGGCCGCAGGGCTCGCGTCGTGACCGGCCCGGGGGCGTCCACGGGGGAGACCGGCGGCGCCGACGACCGGCTGCTCGAGCCGGAACGGCAGGCCTTCGTCGAGGAGTTCGCCCTGATGCTCAACGACGCCGCGGGCATGCCCCTCACCGACGCCCGGGTGCTCGGCTACCTGCTGGTGACCCGCGCGCCGCACTCGTCCTCCGCCGACCTGCAGGCGGCCCTCGGCGCGAGCTCCGGGTCGATCTCGATGGCGACGCGACGGCTCGTCGAGACCGGGTTCGTGAAGCGCCACACCGTCCCCGGCGAGCGCAGCCACTACTTCCGCGCCGAGGCGGACGTCTGGGGCTCCTGGCTCGCGGGGGAGCGCAAGTACCTGGACCGGCAGCGCGACGTCATCGGCCGGGGGCTCGCGATCGTCGAGTCCGCCGGGCGCACCGCCGCGGGGGACGTGGACGCCGAGGTGCGCGAACGCCTGCTGAACGGCCGCGACTACATGCAGTGGCTGCAGGGCTACCACCACGAGATGCTCCAGGAGTGGGAGGCGTTCAAGGCCGCCCGCGACGACACCGACCGATCGGAGACCCCATGACCGACGTCCTGCACGTCGACCACCTCACCGTCACCTTCGACGTGGACGGCACCGAGGTGCGCGCGGTCGACGACGCCTCGTTCACGGTCGGTCGCGGCGAGGTCGTCGCCGTCGTCGGGGAGTCCGGGTCGGGCAAGAGCATGACGGCGATGACCGCGATGGGCATCGCCCCGGAGGGTGCCCGCGCCACCGGCAGCGTCCGCCTCGGCGACCTCGAGGTCGTCGGCGCCGACGAACGGGCCATGCGCGGGGTCCGCGGCCGCAGCGTCTCGATGGTCTTCCAGGACCCGTCGGCGGCGCTCGACCCGGTCTTCACCATCGGCTTCCAGATCGCCGAGTCCGTCCGCCGCGCCGACCCGGGTCTGGACCGTGCCGCCGTCCGCGCGCGCTCGGTCGAGCTGCTGCGCGCCGTCGAGGTGCCGGATCCGGAGCGTCGACTGCGGCAGTACCCGCACGAGCTCTCCGGCGGTCAGGCGCAGCGGGTGATGATCGCGATGGCGCTCGCCGCCGACCCGGACCTGCTCATCGCCGACGAGCCCACCACGGCGCTCGACGTCACGGTGCAGGCCGAGGTGCTCGACGTCATCCGCGCGCTCCGGGAGCGCACCGGCACCGCGGTCCTGCTCATCACCCACGACATGGGCGTCGTCGCCGACATCGCCGACCGGGTGGTCGTCATGCGCCGTGGTCGCGTCGTCGAGACGGGCACGGTGGGCGCCGTCTTCGCCGCGCCGACCGCCGAGTACACGCGCGACCTGCTCGCCGCGGTCCCGCGCATGGGCACCGGGTCCGGTGGGGAGGCCCGGCTCGGCCCCGCCGCGACGCCCCCGTCGCCCGTCCTCGACGTCCGACACCTCGTGGTCGAGTACGGCGGTGCCCTGAGCGGCCGCTTCCGCGCCGTCGACGACGTGTCGTTCTCGGTGGAGCGCGGCGAGATCGTCGGACTCGTGGGGGAGTCCGGCAGCGGGAAGACGACCATCGGCCGGGCCGCCGTCGGCCTCGCGCCGATCACGTCCGGCTCCGTCGTGGTCGACGGCACCGACGTGGCGGGAGCCGGCCGCGTCGGCCGACGCGCGATGCGACGGCACGTCGGTGTCGTGTTCCAGAACCCGCTCCGCTCGTTGAACCCCCGGTACACGGTCGGGCAGACCGTCGCCGAGCCGCTCCGGCAGATCCTGCGCCTGCCGACGCCGCAGGTCGACGAGCGGGTCGACCGGCTGCTCGCCGACGTCGGACTCGACGGCGGCTTCCGCGAGCGCTACCCGCACGAGCTCTCCGGCGGCCAGCGGCAACGTGTCGCGATCGCCCGCGCGGTGGCGCTCGACCCCGCCCTGCTCATCGCCGACGAGCCGACGAGCGCCCTCGACGTCTCCGTGCAGGCCCGGGTGCTCGACGTCTTCCGCGAGCTGCAGGAACGCCTGGGCTTCGCCTGCCTCTTCGTCACCCACGACCTGGCCGTCGTCGACACGCTGTGCGACCGGGTCGTCGTGCTGCACCACGGGACGATCGTCGAGCAGGGAACACGCGACGCCGTCCTGCGGTCGCCGAGCGACCCGTACACGCGGCGGCTCGTGCAGGCGGCTCCGGTGCCGGACCCCGACGAGCAGGCGGCGCGGCGTGCGGTCCGCCTCGCCGAGCGGGTCGGTTGAGCACTCGGCTGGACAACCGGTGCAACAACACGGCGGCTGACGGTCTCGGTTCGTGAACTCCGGGGTTCGTGAACCGAGAACGTCAGAGGCTGGGGGATGACCGCCACCGCGCGCTGGCCTGGCGCCGTCCGCACAGCCCGGATCCCGCTGGAGCCGAATCTGACCCGCCCCGCCCTGCCCCAACCCGCCCGGTGACTGTGACTGTGGTGGTGGCGGCTGCGGTTGCAGTGGCAGTGGCAGTGGCAGCGGCGCTGGCAGCGTCGGTGACGCCCGTTGCAGGCCCTCCACCCGGTGCACTCCGCCGCCCGATCGTCCTGGATGCGGGGGTCCTGCGCAACTGACGGTTCTGGTTGGTGAATCGTGGGATCCGTGTACCGCGACCGTCATCGGCGGCTGGTGATGATCGCTTCCCGTGTTGCTTCGTCTGCCGCGGGGGAGGACGTTTCCTTTCTGCGCGGCTGACGGTTCTGGTTGGTGAATCGTGGGATCCGTGCACCGCGACCGTCAGTCGCGGCGACCGAGACCGATCTCGGGTGCGCGGACGCGCCGCAGCGCCCGCCACATGGACGAGGTGGTGGCGAAGCCGAAGCGCATGGCGACCTCGACGGGCCGGTCGCCGCGAGCGAGGGCGTTCCGGACCTCCAGGCTCCGGAACCACCGCCCGAGCTGCGCCGGTGTGCAGCCCGTGGCCTCGGCGCACCGACGTTCGAGGGTGCGCTCCGACATGCGGACGCCCTCGAGCAACTCTGCGGTCGTGTACCGGTGCTCGGCGTCGAAGATGCGGTCGAGGACGCGCGCGAGGCTGTTGTCCTGCAGCAGCGGTGGCGCGTTGTCGTGGAGCACGGTGGTGACCACGAGCTGCGCGAGCGCGTCCTGCTGCACGCCGTGCCATCGACCACTGTCGAGTTCGCCCAGGTGCTGCAGCGCGAGTACGACGTCGGGTGCCGGATGTCCCGCCGGTCGGGTGGTGGCGACGGGCGGGAGTGCGAGGACTTCGGCGGCGAGGGGGCCGAACGTCGCCGATCCGACCACGATGCCGGTGTAGGCGGAGAGTGCCTCGTACGGGAACGTGGAGGAGGGTGCGGTCTGCGGCGGTCCGTGTTGCTGACGTGCGGTGCCGACCGTCATCGTCGTGTGTCGTTCGAGCAGCGCGGCGCCGCCGGCCGCGACGAGTTCGTCCGTGTCCCCGCGGCGGACCCACACCGGTCGGTACCGGGTCGCGACCCAGGCGTGCGTGCCGGTCGGCTCGAGGGCGAGTGTCCACTGGTCCTCGTCGGCGTGGATCACCGTGCCGGAACGGACCTCGACGCCCACCGCGTCCACCAGAGCCCGGAGTGCATCGCCCATGCACCCGAGCATGGACGATCAACAGCTGACGCCCGGCGGCCGGCCGCGACCTGTGGAGAAGTCGAGAGGGGGGATAACCCCACCTGCGTCCGGGAGGGGGCAGGATGGGGGAACAGCCGCGCGATCGCGAGGCTGGGACCATGACCGACACCGACCGCCTCGACCAGGCGCGAACCGTCCCGCTGGACGACGTCACCCCCTCGCCCGACCAGGCCCAGACCGTGCCGCTGGGCGACGCCGTCCCCCTCGGAGCCACGAAGCCCATGCCGCAGTACCCGCGCCCGCACGACCAGCAGCGCTCGTCGTCCTGGAGCGCGACCCCGCCCGTCGGCGGTGGCGGCGGCCCGGTCGGTCGCGGCACGGGTTCCGGGTCCGGGGTCACCGCCGGCGCGTTCTACCGCGAGGCGTGGAAGCGCCTGCCGCGGGACTTCGGGTACATGGCGCTCACCGCGGTGCTGCTGTGCACGCTGTACGCCGCGTTCCCGGCGGCCATCTTCGGCGGCGGCTTCCGCGACCTGTTCAACCCGTTCGTCCTGCTGATGTTCTTCGTCGCGCTGTTCGTCGCCCGCTGGCTCGGGCAGTTCGAGAAGCTCCGCATCGGCTGGGCCGACCCGCGCCCGATCCGCCCCGTCGACTGGACGCCGCGGTGGCAGCAGAACTGGTGGACGCGCACGGGCTCGGCGGTCGCGAACCCGCACTACTGGCTGTACCTGCTGCACGCGGCGGTCGTGTACCCGCTCGTCGCACTCGTCACGGTCGGCGCCGGCGCCCTGCTCGTCGTGGGCTTCACCTGGCCGATCGCCCTCGGCGTCCTGTACGTCGTGAACGGCAGGGGGTACTACCCCGGTGACGAGGTCCGACTGGTGCTGACCGTCGGCGTCCTCGGACTGCTCTCGATGGCCGCGGTGGTCGTGCTCTTCCCGCTGTGGGCCCGCGGCTCGGTGCTCGCGCACTACTGGGTCGACCTCGGCCTGCTCGGGGGCTTCCGCGCCGAGCAGCTCGAGCAGCGCGTCGCCGGGCTCCAGGCTTCCCGCGCCGGCGCCGTCACCGCCGAGGGCCAGGCCCTGCGGCAGATCGAGCGCGACCTGCACGACGGCCCGCAGCAGCGTCTGGTGCGACTGCAGATGGACCTGTCCGCGGCCGAGCGTGCGTTCGAGAAGGACCCGGCGAAGGCGAAGCAGCTCATCGGCGAGGCCTCCGAGCACGCCCGCGACGCGCTCGACGAGCTGCGCGCGCTGTCCCGG
Source organism: Curtobacterium sp. MMLR14_006 (assembly GCF_001864985.1). Classification (NCBI taxonomy): domain Bacteria; kingdom Bacillati; phylum Actinomycetota; class Actinomycetes; order Micrococcales; family Microbacteriaceae; genus Curtobacterium; species Curtobacterium sp. MMLR14_006. Next base: position 66,416 of record NZ_MJGU01000021.1, read on the forward strand.
GGCTTCGCGCCGCCGATCCTGCTCGACCGGGGGCTCGTCGCCGCCCTCGAGGCCCTCGTCGCCCGCTCGCCGATCCCCGTCGGGCTCGACGTCCGGCTGCCCGAGGGGCTGGAGCTCGCGACCGAGATCCAGCGCAACGTCTACTTCACCGTGAGCGAGCTCCTGACGAACACCGCGAAGCACGCCGGGGCCGCGACCGCCGGGGTGTACCTCGGCCTCGTGGTGGACGCCTCCGGGCTCTGGTACCTGACGGTGAGCGTCACGGACGACGGCCGGGGCGGTGCGCGGACGCAGGAGGGCCACGGCATCGCGGGACTCATGGGCCGGATGCGCGCCCTCGACGGCGACCTCGTCGTCTCGAGCCCCGAGGGCGGCCCCACCGAGGCCACGGCCCGGATCCCGCTCGGCGCCCTGAACGGCGTGCCCACCACGCGGGTGTGACCCCGCGGACGTGACCCCACGGGGGCGCCCGCGCTCCCACTAGGCTGGTCGGCATGAGCGACGGCCCGGATGCAGCACGCATCCGGGCCGTCGTCGTCGACGACGCCGTCCTGCTGCGCGAGGGCCTGGCCCGCGTGCTCGACGAAGCCGGCATCGACGTCGTCGGGCAGTACGCCGACGCCCGTGCGTTCCTCGCGACGCTGCCGGACCGTGCCCCCGACGTCGTGGTCATGGACGTCCGGATGCCGCCGACCTTCACCGACGAGGGCGTCCGCGCCGCCGTCGAGACCCGCCGGGTCGCACCGAGCACCGGGGTCCTGCTGCTGTCGCAGTACGTCGAGGCGACCTACGCCGAGGACGTCCTCGCCGCGGGCGCGACCGGCATCGGCTACCTGCTGAAGGACCGCGTCACGCGCCTCGAGGAGATCGACGACGCCGTCCGCCGGATCGCGGCCGGCGGCACCGTGCTCGACCCCGAGGTCGTCACGCAGCTGATGAGCCGCCGGCGGGACCCGCTCGCGGCCCTGACGCCCCGGGAGCGCGACGTCCTCGGGCTCATGGCCGAGGGGCGCACGAACGCCGCCATCGCCCGCGCGCTCGTCATCGGCACCGGCGCCGTCGAGAAGCACGTGTCGAGCATCTTCGGCAAGCTCGCCCTCGAGGACACCGGAGAGGACCACCGTCGCGTCCTCGCCGTCCTCGCCTACCTCGGCTGACGGGGCGTCGCGTGCACCGGGTCCCCGCTCCGCTCCTCGCCCTCACCGCGATGGTGTCCGTGCAGCTCGGCGCGGCGATCGCGAAGACCCACTTCGACGAGGTCGGGGCCGTCGGCGCTGCCACCCTGCGACTCGTCATCGGCGCGGTCGTGCTCGCCCTCGTGGTCCGGCCGCGGGTGCGGCACTGGACCCGCGCGCAGTGGGCCGGCGCCGTCGGGCTCGGACTCGCGCTCGGCGGCATGAACGTGTTCATCTACCTGGCGTTCGCGTCGATCCCGATCGGCGTCGCCGTGACGATCGAGTTCCTCGGACCGCTGGCACTGTCCCTCGTGCACACCCGGCGGTGGCGCGACGCGCTCTGGGCCGCCCTGGCACTCGCCGGGGTCGTGCTGCTCGGTGTCGGCCCGAGCGCCGTCACCGCCGTCCGTGGGGTGGTGTGGGCCGTCCTGGCCGCGGCGTGCTGGGCCGGCTACATCGTCATGAACCGTCGCGTCGGCGCCGCGATCCCGGGGGTCGACGGCCTCGCCGTGTCGATGGTCGTGGCGATGCTCGTGTCCCTGCCCGCGGGCCTCGGCGCCGCGGTGGACGGGGTCGTGCGGCACCCGGTGCTGCTCGTCGTCTTCGGCGCGGTCGCCGTGCTGTCGAGCGTGCTGCCCTACGCCCTCGAGATGGCCGCGTTGCGGCGGATGCCCACCCGGGTGTTCGGGGTGCTGCAGAGCCTCGGGCCGGCGATCGCCGCCCTGGCCGGGCTCGTCGTCCTCGCCGAGGGGCTCACGGTCACCGAGACGGTCGCGCTGGCGTGCGTCACCGCCGCGAGCGTCGGCGTCACCGTGTCGGCACGTCGCCGCCGCGGGTGACGCATGGTCTGCGCGCGGAGGCGCGCAGGGGCACGAGAAGAGGAGGCCCCGATCACGCCCGTCACGCGGGCGACGTGATCAGGGCCTCCTGAGAAGTCCGTCTACTCGTCACGCAGGAAGTCTGCGTACGTGGGTTCTGCCTGCTCTCCCGAGAGCAGCGCGGGATCGTTGATCCGGCGCTCGACGTAGGCGCTGATGACCTCCGGCGGGGTGAGCACGTGGGCGACCCAGGACGGCACCGCTGTGTTCTTCATGGTGCCTCCTCTCCGTTGCGGCACTCGGATCGAATGTCTCGATCATTGAGTTGTTTGCCGAACCGGTGTTCCGTAAACGATCCTCGCGGTGTGGACGGAAGTCAATGCGGCGCGTTCTGCGGACTCCGGTTCGCGCGGTCCACCGGGTCGGTGCGGAGTCTCCGGTGCTTCACCGCCGACCGCCAGACCCACGCGTTCGCCTGCTGCCCGAACTGCGCCCACTCCACCATGACGGCGTCGCGGGTCCAGCTCTTCGCGAAGGCCTTCACACGGACCTGGAACGTCGGGAACTGGATCCACGCCCACACCGGCACGGGGGTGACGGCGTGGCAGACGTCCGGCCCGCGGGCGTCCTCGGACAGCGAGTAGGCGCGCGGACGTTCGACCTCCGGGTGTTCCGGGGGCTGCCACCGGTTCTCGCGACGCCGTCCCACGACGGTATTCGAACGTGTGTTCGAACGCGCGTCAAGTCGGCCGCGCGGGCTGGACCTCCGCGAGGAGCGGGGTCGGCGTGTCGGGCTCGCCGCAGTCGGGGTCAGGTGCGCGCGCGGCCGGTCGACTCGCGCACGCTCAGCGTCAGCGACGGACCCGGGCGCGAGGGGAGCGGTGCGCGCGCGTCGATCTGCTCGCGCAGCAGGGTGGCCGCGCGCTGCCCGAGCTCGACCGTGTCGCGCGTGAGCGAGGTGATCGACGGACGGACGAGCCGGATCATCGCGGAGTCGTCGAACGACACGATGGACACGTCCCCGGGGACGGCGACGCCCATCTCGCTCGCCACGCCGAGCCCGGCGACGGCGAGCACGTCGTTGTCGTAGACGATCGCGGTCGGGCGCTGGCTGCGCGAGAGCAGGGTGCGGGTCGCGCGCGCGCCGGCTTCGGCCGAGTAGTCGGTGGGGACGGAGACGGTGTCCTCGAGGCCCTCGTCGGCCGCGAAGGCCCGGAGCCGGTCCATCCGCATCGCGGTGTGCTCGAACTCGGGGCGACCGGCGACGTGCGCGATGCGGCGGTGGCCGAGGGCGTGCAGGTAGCGCAGCACCGTGTCGGTGGCGTCGGAGTCGTCGATCCAGACGGTGGGGGCGGCGCCCTCCGGGGACGGGTGCGAGCCGACGACGACGGTCGGCATGCCGAGGTCGGCGAGCAGTGCCAGCCGGGCGTCGTCCCGCCGGGGATCGATCACGATGACCCCGTCGACCCGGTGCCCGCGCCACCAGTCGCGGTAGGTCTCGAGTTCTTCCTCGGCGTCGCGGGCCACGAGCAGGTTCATGCCGACGTGGGTGCCGGCGAGCCCGAGCTGGATGCCCGAGATGAGGTCGCCGAAGAACGACTCCGTGCCCAGGGTCCGGGCCGGACGGTTCAGCACGAAGCCGATGGAGCCGGCCTTCGCGCCGCCGAGCGCCCGTGCCGCGGTGTGCGGCTGCCAGTCGAGTTCGCGGGCGACCTCGCGCACCCGGCGCCGGGTCTCGTCGGAGACGCCCGGCCGGTCGTTCAGGGCGAACGAGACCGCGCTGATGGACACGCCGGCCCGTGCGGCGATGTCGGCGATCGTCGTTCGACGTTTGGTGGCCACGGGGTTGACTATAGCGCTTTAGTCCTCCACAGTGGCTGCCACACACGGGTTCGGTGACAGTGACTGAACCGGTTCAGCGATGACGAGGGAGTCGGACGCCATGAGGACCAGCACACGCACGACGAGGGGCCGCGCCACCGCGCTGCTCGCGACGGCCGCCACGACGGCGCTCGTCCTGACCGGCTGCTCGAGCGGCGGGAACGCGGCCGACAACGGCGGCGGCGAGATCAGCGGCACGATCACCCTGCAGACCTGGGCGCTCACGCCGACCTACACGGACTACCTCAACGGGGTCATCGACGACTTCGAGCAGGCCCACCCGGACGCGAAGGTGAAGCTGCAGGACCAGCCCGGCGACGGCTACGCCGACAAGGTGCTCAGCCAGGCCTCGTCGAACAGCCTGCCCGACGTGATCAACCTGCCGCCGGACATCGCGTTGCCGCTCGCCAAGCGCGGGTTCCTGCAGGACGTCGGGAAGGACGACTCGAAGCTCGCCAGCACGTACGTGGCCGGCGCGGTGGACTCGTACAAGTACAAGGGAGTGGACGGCACGTTCGGGTACCCCTGGTACCTCAACACCGACGTGAACTACTGGAACGCGACGATGTTCGACAAGTGCGGCCTCGACGCGGACAACCCGCCGAAGACCACCGACGAGCTGTTCGAGCAGGCGAAGACCATGCACGAGAACTGCCCGACCGACTACCTGATGAGCCGGAAGCCCGGCCTCGGCGACTTCACGCTCGCCGGCGTCAAGGTCCTCAACGCCGACGGCACGAAGTTCACCTTCGCCGACTCGTCGGAGGCCGCCGACCTCATCGACCGCTACAAGGACGCGTACCAGGACGGCTACATGCCCTCCAACGTGCTGAACAGCGACTACCTCGGCAACTCCACCCTGTTCACACAGGCCAAGGTCGCCTGGACCACCGGTGGCGCCACCTCGCTCGCCGACTTCGAGAAGAACAACCCGTCGCTCAAGGGCAAGGTCACCGTCAGCCCCGCGCTCGACACCCCGCCGCTCTACGTGCAGGGCCTGTCGGTCTCGAGCAAGTCGAAGCACCTCGCCACCGCCGAGGCGTTCGCGAAGTTCATGACGAACGCGAAGAACCAGGAGGCGTTCGCCCACCAGGTGAACATCTTCCCGTCCACCACGTCGTCGCAGTCCGACCCGTACTTCTCGAAGGACGACGGCACCGTGAACGGCGAGGCCCGGGTCCTGGCGAACGAGGCCCTCAAGAGCGCGAAGGTCATCAACCCGGTCGAGGCGAACTCCGCGATGACGGACTTCCTCGACCAGCAGATCGCCCTCGCGATGAAGGGCCAGGTCTCGCCGGAGCAGGCACTCCAGACGGCGCAGACCAAGATGAACAGCCTGCTGGCCAACGGCTGATGCGCGCCAACCGCTGGTTCACGCCCTGGCTGCTCGTCCTGCCGGCCCTCGTCTGGCTCGTCGCGTTCAGCCTCTGGCCGTCGATCAACACCGTCCGGCTGTCGTTCACGAACGCCAGCCCGCTGGGGGGCGTGAGCCAGTGGGTGGGCGTCAGGAACTTCGAGACCCTGCTCGCCGACCCGCAGGTGTGGGAGGCGCTGCTCAACAGCGTCATCTACATGGCGGTCTGCCTGCCCCTGCTCACCGTGCTGCCGCTGCTCATCGCGGTGCTCGTGCAGCAGAAGCTGCCCGGGATCGCGTTCTTCCGCACGGCGTTCTACACGCCGGTCATCGCCTCGGCGGTCGTCGTCGGACTCATCTGGACGTGGATCCTCGACGACCGCGGTGTCATCAACGAGATGGCGCAGGCCCTCGGCGTCGTGCAGGGCAGCGTGCCGTTCCTGACCGACCGGTGGCTGCTGCTCCTCAGCGCGATCAGCCTGACGGTGTGGAAGGGCCTCGGCTACTACATGATCATCTTCCTCGCGGCCCTCGGGAACGTCGGCAAGGACCTGCACGAGGCCGCCGCGCTCGACGGCGCGGGCGCGGTCCGCCGGTTCTGGTCGGTCACGATGCCCGGGGTCCGCGGCACCATGACGCTCGTCGGGATCCTGGTGTGCGTCTCCGCCCTCCGGGTGTTCAGCGAGCTCTACATCCTCACCAACGGCACCGGTGGGCCCGGCGGGCAGGACAACTCGCTCGTCATGCTCATCCAGCAGTACGCCCGCGGCTTCACCGGCAACCTCGGCTACGCGTCCGCCCTGAGCCTCCTGCTCTTCGTCGTGACGCTCATCCCGATGCTCGCCCTCGCCCGGATGAACAGCAAGGCGGACAAGTGACGAACACGACCAGCACCGAACCCGCCCTGGGCGGTACCCGCGGTGCAGCCAGCCCGACGCCGGACGTGACCGGAGCGACCGACGCGGGACGGGCCTCCCGACCGAACGGACGAGACGGACGCAGGCGCCGCCGCGCGGCCTGGGGCGTCATGTCCACCCGCGAGAAGGTCCTGCGCTACGTCCTGCTCATCGTGGTGCTCTTCATCACGATCGGCCCGTTCCTGTGGCAGCTGTCCACCTCGCTCAAGGGCGCCGGCGAGGACATCTACACCGCGAACCCGTCGTTCATCCCGACCGAGCCGACCTTCGAGAACTACCTCAAGGTCGCCGCAGCGATCCCGGTCTGGCGGTACATCGGCAACTCGCTGCTCGTCGCCGCGATCGACGTCTTCGGCAACATCGTGTTCGCGACGCTCGCCGGCTTCGCGCTCGCGCGGCTGCAGTGGCGGCACCGCAAGCTCGTCCTCGGCCTGTTCCTCGCCACGCTCGTGCTGCCCGGCGAGGCGACGATCATCTCGCAGTTCGTCACCGTCAAGGACCTCGGCCTCGCCGACAACCTGGTCGGCGTCGCCCTGCCCGGCATGATCGCCGCGCTCAACGTGCTGCTCATGTTCAACGCGTTCCGGCAGATCCCCGAGGAGATCGACCAGGCCGCCGTCATGGACGGCGCCAACGCGATGCAACGCCTGCGGTACATCGCGCTGCCCGCCGTGCAGGGGACGATCGCGGTCATCGCGATCTTCTCGTTCATCGGCGCGTGGGACGACTTCCTGTGGCCGCTCATCGTGCTGCAGTCGCCGGAGAACCTCACCCTGACCGTCGGGTTGCAGTACCTGCAGGGCACCTTCGCCACCGACCAGCGCATGATCGCCGCCGGCACCATGATCGCGTTCATCCCGATCGCCGTGATCTTCGCCGTCCTGCAGCGCTTCTTCTTCAAGGGCGTCGAAGAGGGCGGTGTGAAGGGCTGATGCGCTTCGGGGTCAACTACACGCCCTCGGTCGGCTGGTTCCACTCGTGGCTCGACTTCTCGCCGGCGGACACCGCCCGGGACCTCGAGGCGATCGCGTCGCTCGGCGCCGACCACGTGCGGATCTTCCCGCTCTGGCCCGTCGTCCAGCCGAACCGGACGCTCATCCGGGACTCGGCACTGCAGGACGTCGCCACGGTGGTCGACATCGCCGGGTCGTTCGGGCTCGACGTCAACGTCGACGCCCTGCAGGGGCACCTGTCGAGCTTCGACTTCGTGCCCTCGTGGCTGGACAGCTGGCACCGCCGCAACATGTTCACCGATCCGGACGTCGTCGCGTCGACCGCGGCGTACGTCCGGGCGCTCGCCGCAGCGGTCGCCGACAAGCCGAACCTGCTCGGCATCAGCATCGGCAACGAGGTCAACCAGTTCGCACACGCGCCGCACCCCGCCCCGCACACGATCACGGCGGAGCAGGGGCACGCGTGGGCGGCGGCGATGGTCGCGGCGGCGCGGTCCGGGCTGTCGTCCGGTTCGTCCGGCACGTCCGGCCCGTCGTCCGGCCCGTCGTCCGGTCTGGAGGCGCGGCTCGGCGACGGCACGTCTGCCCGGCCCGGCACCGGGTCGCGTCCACGGCCGCTGGTCACCGTCGCGCAGTACGACGCGGCCTGGTACGACGACGCGCAGCCCTTCGGCCCGGAGCACGCGGCGGACCACGGCGACGCCACGGTCACGCACTCGTGGGTGTTCAACGGGTCGGCGGCGCTGCACGGGGCACTCGGGGCCGGGTCGGTGCGGCACGGGGAGTACCTGCTCCAGCTCGCCGCCGCCTGGAACCGCGACGCGGCGCGGCCGAACTGGCTGCAGGAGGTCGGCGCCCCCACCAACGTCGTCGACCCCTCCGACGCCGCGTCGTTCACCGAGCAGACCATCCGGCACGTGCTCGACGCGCAGCAGGTGCTCGGCGTCACGTGGTGGTGCTCGCACGACGTCTCGCGGTCGCTCGCCGACTTCCCCGAGCTCGAGTACGACCTCGGGCTGTTCACGAACGACGGTCGGCTGAAGCCAGCCGGCGAGGCGTTCGCCGCCCTCGCCCGCGCCGGCGACACCGGGACGGCAGCGCCACCGTCCACGGCACTCGTCCTCGACGACGTGCTGCCCGACGGCGCGGTCCGCCACGGCACCCGCGCGGACTGCGCACCCGGCGGCCGGTTCGCCGCCGCCTGGCTCGCCCTCGCCGAGACGGCAGCCGACGGCCGCGGCCCGCAGGTCGTGCTCCGTTCCCGACTCGCCGACCACGCACTCCGCTCGGCGCGGGGGATCACGACCATCGTGGAGGTGCCCGACCACCTCGACGGCGCCACGCTCACGGTCGCACACCCCGCGACCATGCCCTGACCCCACCCCACCCTGCTGCCGGCAGGGACGCCTGCCCCTTGCGTCCCGGAAGGACCTCATGCACGACGACATCCCCCTCACCACCGGACGCGCCCGACGGGTCCTCGACGAGCGGATCACGCCCGCGGTGCACGCGACCACGGCGGCGCTCCAGGCCGCCTGGCACGAGCTGCCGGGGGAGCCGATCCCGCCGACCGAGGGGTTCGCGCTCCCGTTCGAGCCCTACGAGGTCGGCACCCCGTGGGGCGCGGCCTGGGGCACGACGTGGTTCCGGCTGACCGGGACCGTGCCGACCGAGTGGGCCGGACGCCGGGTCGAGGCCGTCATCGACCTCGGCTTCGACAAGAACATGCCCGGGTTCCAGTGCGAGGGCCTCGTGTACCTGGCCGACGGTACCCCCGTGAAGTCGATCAACCCGCGCAACCAGTGGGTCCTGGTCACCGAGCGGGCCGAGGGCGGCGAGGCCGTCGAGCTCTTCGTCGAGGCGGCGTCGAACCCCGTCCTGCTCGACTACCACCCCTTCCTGCCGACGCAGGAGGGCGACGTGCAGACTTCGTCGTCGAAGCGCCTCTACGCCACCCGCCGGATGGAGCTCGCCGTCTTCGAGTCCGAGGTGCACGACCTCGCCCTCGACGTCGACGTCCTGCTCGAACTGCAGGCCGAGCTGCCCGCCGGGCCCCGGCGCATGCGGATCCTGCAGGCGCTCGACGACGCCCTCGACCGGCTCGACCTGCAGCACATCCCCGAGACCGCCGGCGACGCCCGCGCGGCACTCGCCGACGTGCTCGCCGCCCCGGCCGAGGCGTCCGCGCACACCATCTCGGCGATCGGGCACGCGCACATCGACTCCGCGTGGCTCTGGCCCGTGCGCGAGACGATCCGCAAGGTCGCCCGCACCACGTCGACGATGACCGAGCTCATCGACCAGACCGACGACTTCCTGTACGGCATGTCGAGCGCCCAGCAGTACGCGTGGATCAAGGAGCACCGCCCCGAGGTCTACGCCCGGGTCAGGGCAGCCGTCGAGGCCGGCCGGTTCCTGCCGATCGGCGGCATGTGGGTCGAATCCGACACCGTGATGCCCACCGGCGAGAGCATCGTCCGGCAGTTCTCGCAGGGGCAGCGGTTCTTCGAGCGCGAGTTCGGCATCCGGCCGAAGGGTGTCTGGCTGCCGGACAGCTTCGGGTACTCGCCGGCGCTGCCGCAGCTCATGCGCCGCGCGGGCTTCGAATGGTTCTTCACGCAGAAGATCTCCTGGAACCAGGTGAACAAGTTCCCGCACCACACGTTCCTGTGGGAGGGCATCGACGGGTCGCGGGTGTTCTCGCACTTCCCGTCGATGGACACCTACAACTCGCGGTTGTCGGGCAGCGAGGTCGCGAAGGCCTCCCGGCAGTTCCGCGAGAACCGGCTCGCCACGGGCTCGATCGCCCCGGTCGGTTGGGGCGACGGCGGGGGCGGCACCACCCGTGAGATGACCGGCACGGCCGCACGCCTCGCGGACCTCGAGGGCAGCGCGAAGGTCCGCTGGGAGCACCCGGACACGTTCTTCGACCGCGCGAAGGCCGAGCTGACCGACCCGCCCGTGTGGGTGGGGGAGCTGTACCTCGAGCTGCACCGGGCCACGCTCACGTCGCAGCACGGCACGAAGCAGGGCAACCGTCGGTGCGAGCAGCTGCTCGTCGAGGCCGAGCTCTGGGCCGCGACCGCCGCGGCCCGCACCGACTTCGCGTACCCGTACGACGAGCTCGACGCCCTGTGGCAGCAGGTCCTGCTCCAACAGTTCCACGACATCCTGCCCGGCACCTCGATCGCGTGGGTGCACCGCGAGGCGGTCGCGAAGTACGCCGAGACGGCCGCAGCGCTCACCGCGATCATCGAGCAGGCGCTCTCGGCGCTCGCCGGTGCCGGGGACGCGGCCGTCGTCGTGAACCCGGCCCCGTTCCTCCAGGCCGGCGCACCCGCGCAGGGCGCCGTCCTGGCGACCGACGTGCCGGAACCGACCGCCGCGTCCCTGACCGAGCAGGACGGCGGGTACGTGCTGGCGAACGACCTGGTGCGGGTCGTCGTCGACGCGCAGGGGCTCGTGACGAGCGCCGTCGACCTGGCCAGCGGGCGCGAGGCGATCGCTCCCGGCCAGGCCGCCAACCTGCTGCAGCTGCACCAGGACTTCCCGAACATGTGGGACGCGTGGGACGTCGACCGGTACTACCGCAACCGCGTCGAGGACCTCGTGTCGACCACCGGGCTGACCGCGTCGGTCGACGGCACCGGGGCTGCACGGGTCGTCGTGTCCCGCGCCTTCGGTGACTCGACCGTCACGCAGGAGATCGTCCTGGCACCCGGCTCGCGCACGCTGGAGTTCGACCAGACCACCGACTGGCACGAGACCGAGAAGTTCCTCAAGGTGGCGTTCCCGCTCGACGTCCGCGCCGAGCACACCGTCGCCGAGACCCAGTTCGGCGCGCAGAAGCGGGTGACGCACACGAACACCTCGTGGGAGACCGCGAAGTTCGAGACCTCAATGCACCGCTACGTGCTCGTGTCCGAGCCGGGCTTCGGCATCGCGCTCGTGAACGACTCGATCCACGGCTTCGACACCACCCGCGACGCCGTCGACGGACACGTCACCACCACCGTGCGGCTGTCGCTGCTGCGAGCCCCGCGGTTCCCGGACCCCGAGACCGACCAGGGCGTGCAGACGCACCGGTACGGCATCGTCGTCGGCACCGACCAGCTCGGTGCCACGTCGGCCGGCGTGGTGATGAACGCGGGCGCTCGGACGATCACCGGAGCGCACGGCTTCGACCCGCTGGTGCAGGTCTCCGGCGACGTCGTGTTGTCGAGCGTCAAGCTCGCCGACGACCGCTCCGGTGACCTGGTCGTGCGCGTGTACGAGCCGGTGGGGCAGCGGGGGACCGGCGGCATCGCGGTGTCCGAGGCCGGGGGCGCCGCGTCCGGTCCCGCCGCGTTCGGTCCCGCTGCCGAGGTCACCCTGCTCGAGGAGCCGCTGCCCGCCGGTTCCGTCGTCGACGCCTCGTCGTTCGCCGTCGACGCCTACGAGGTCCGCACCTTCCGCTTCCCACGCAAGTGATCGATCCATCCACACGAGGAGGAACGCCATGAAGAAGTCCACGAAGTTCGGCATCGCGACCGCACTGGTCGCCATGCTCGCGGCACCACTGGTGCCCGCCGCGGCATCCGCGGCGCCGTCCGCGTCCGGGGCGGCCCACGGCCACGGGCACGGAGCGTCGCACGGTGGTCGACCCGGCCACGGGCACGGTCACCACGCCGTCCCCACGAAGTCGGGGCCGACGAGCATCGCCTACGTCGAGGTGAACAACGACGAGCTCGCCAACGTCGGCCGGTACACGCTGGCGAACGGTGCGAACGCGTTCGACGTGGCGATCATCTTCGCCGCGAACATCAACCGGGACGAGAACGGCAAGGCCGTCCTGTACGCCAACGAGAACGTGCAGCGCACCCTCGACCAGGCCGCGACGCAGATCCGCCCGCTGCAGGCCAAGGGCATCAAGGTGACGCTCTCGGTGCTCGGCAACCACCAGGGCACCGGGTTGGCGAACTTCACGTCGAAGGCAGCCGCCCGGGACTTCGCGGCGCAGGTGTCGGCGACCGTCGAGAAGTACGGCCTCGACGGGGTCGACCTCGACGACGAGTACTCCGACTACGGCGTCGACGGCACCCCGCAGCCGAACGAACAGTCGATCGGCTGGCTCATCAGCGCGCTGCGCGCAGACATGCCGGGCAAGATCATCTCGTTCTACGACATCGGCCCGTCGTCCGACGCCCTGAAGACCGCGAGCCCGTCGATCGGGAAGAAGCTCGACTACGCCTGGAACCCGTACTACGGCACCTACACGGCGCCGACGATCCCGGGCCTGCCGAAGTCGAAGCTCTCGGCCGCCGCGGTGGACATCCAGAACACCCCGGAGGCCACCGCCGTCTCGCTCGCGCAGCGCACGAAGGCCGACGGCTACGGCGTCTTCATGACGTACAACCTGCCGGACGGTGACGAGTCGGCCTACGTGTCGTCCTTCACGAACGTGCTGTACGGCCAGGCCGCGTCGTACCGCTGACGCGCAGGTCCTGACGGCGGCTCGCGCCCCGTGCTCCCCGGCTCCGGCCTGGAGGCGCGGGGCGCGTCCGTCGTCGTGGTCCCGTTGGCTCCGGGGAGGCAACGGTTCCTCCTCGCCCCTGACGGTTCCGGTTCGCGGACCCCGGCGATCGTGAACCGGAACCGTCATCCACCGAGAACGAGTCGCGGCCCGGCGTGCTCGATGCCGCGGCCGTACGATCGCCGCATGCAGCTCGAGATCCGCGGCGAGGTGATCGAGTGGCGCGGACCGTCGCCGTTCTTCTTCGCCGTCGTGCCATCGGACACAGCCGAGGTCATCGCTGACCTCGCGCCGGTGCTCACCTACGGGTGGGGTGTGATCCCGGCGCGCGTGACGATCGGCTCGGTGACGTGGACGACGTCGCTGTTCCCGAAGGACGGCGGCTACCTCGTGCCGTTGCGTGCTGCGGAGCGGAAGCGCGCCCGGGTGGAACTCGGCGACTCCCCGGAGATCACCTTGGAGTTCGCCGACCCCTGACGGAAAGCCACCGAGCGTCAGTCCTCCACAGTTCCGTCGATCGCGAGACCTTCGCACAGCCATCGACGGCAGACCCCGGTGTCGCGGTCCTGCTCCCTACCGTCGAAGGTGTGGAGGGGAGGTGGCGATGGTCGAACGACCTCGACATCCGAAGAAGGACATCGAACACGTCATGCGTGCTGCCGAAGCGCGAGGCTGGCGTTTCGCGAAGGGGAGGAAGTACTACAAGGCGTACTGCCCGTGCGGCGAACACCTGCACACGGTCCACCTGACGCCGTCGAACCCCTGGTACGTTGTGCATCTGAAGTATCGGCTCGCGCGAACGGGCTGCGAGGACAGGAGAACGTGATGACGAACTACCTCGTGCGGTTCGAGTGCGTGGCGGAACTCGGGGCAGCGGACGATCCGCGCGAAGCCCTCGCGGTGGACTTCGACGCCATCGCGGAAGCACTCTTCGACCTCGACGACGTCCACGACCAGGACCTGACCGCTGACCTGTCGACCGGCACGCTCACCTTCTCGATCGGTGTCGACGCAGACGACGAGTTCGGTGCGCTCGATCGTGCGCTCGGCGCGGTCCGGACCGCACTGCACGTTGCTGGACGCGGCACTCCCGGCTGGGAGCAGCACTACCGGATGCTGCGGCAGGAAGTCGGAGAAGCGCCGCTCGGAGCGCTCTAGGGGCGGCTCGGGCGTGCGCGGCCGTTCGTCGTCTCAGCTGCTGTGGGTCACAACCAGGTGGCGACGCCGCCGTGCCCGGAGCAGGTACCCCGCCGCGACTGGCTGTAGCTGTAGGCACCGTCGACACACTGTGCAGTCGCTCCGGCGGGTGCGCTCGAAGCTGCTTCGGGTCGACAGGCCGTTGCGCCCGCGGAATTGACGTACGTGCCGGCGGAGCACGTCGGAGCTGCGGGAGCGACGTAGGTGCCGACCGTCGTGACCTGCGTCACCGGCGGGGTCGTCACTCGTTCGCTCGTCAGGACCCGACCGGACTCCACGCCATCGGTGTAGGTGACCGTGTAGGTCTTCGTGGTGACGCCCCGCACCCCGGGCGTCGTGACCGTCGTCGTCCCCTGCGCCAGCGTCGAGCTCTGCACCGTCGTGGCGCTGAACGGGATCCGTGAGGTCTCCGTCACTGCCTTGGTCGTGACCACCGGCGTGGGTGTCGGCGACGGTGTGGGCGTCACCGTCACCGTCACCGTCGGTGTCGGTGTCGGTGACGTCTTCGGCTTCGCGACCGTCGTCGCGCTCGGGGTCGTCGCGGCGGCGACCTGTGTCGGCACGTCCGGCAACGGATGGGTCGCACCGTAGGCCGAGGTGGAGCCGATCAGAGCGGCGAGAGCGATGCCCGCACCGATCGCGGCAGTAGCTCGCTTCCTCGGGATCCGGAGCCACGTCGAGCGCCGGAAGGCGACGGCGTAGAGCGTCGTGGGCAGGATGACGAGCGCGATCATCATCAGCATCCCCCAGACCCCGGTCGATGCGAAACCGGCGAGTGCGAGGACGGCGGTTCCGACGATGCCGACCCACGTGATGATCGGTACCCGACGACGGGTACGTGGCGAACGCGGGCTTGTGGTCTGGCGGGGGTTCGGCACTGAGCTCCTATGCATGGCGAGGACCGCTCAAGTGTCCTGGCGACAGCTCTGCCGTCCCATCCCCAGTTCGGGGTGATGTCGATCGCACGCTGCGGCGGTTCATCCGTGGTGCGAGGTTGATCACTCGGTGCGCCGGAACGAACTCGCACCGGGCGTGCAACCGTGCATCGAGCGACGAAGCATGGGGCAGAAGGAAGAAGAGAGGGGATGACGGGAATCGAACCCGCGTAGCCAGTTTGGAAGACTGGGGCTCTACCATTGAGCTACATCCCCGCGCCTGCGCACCAGGCGCAGCCCGATCATCGTAGCGGACGAACGGGCACCGAACGAACGAGCACGACATGCCAGGGCGCGTCATCCCCACGCCGGACCACGGCGCCGAGCGTGCGATCCGCTGGTCGCGCATCGTCTCGTACGTCCTGGTGGTCCTCGCCGCGGTCGTGCTGTCGTTGCGGCCCGAGGTGTTCGGCGATCCGTCGTCGCAGCCCGCGCACGCACTGCTGCACGTCTGGCGGATCGTCGCCGGGATCGCCCTGGCCGTGGCGGCGCTCGGGGTCCAGGTCGTCGTCGGACTGCGGTGGCGGAACGGCCTGCGACGCGCCGCGGTCGAGGACTGACACGACTGCCGGGAACCGCGCACCGGGGGACCGCTAGACTCATCGGCGTTGCACGCGCCGTTCGGCGTGCGCGGACACCCTGGCCCAGTCAAACGGGGCGTAGCTCAGCTTGGTAGAGCGCCCGCTTTGGGAGCGGGAGGTCGCAGGTTCAAATCCTGTCGCCCCGACCAGGTCCTCGAGAAACACCGACCACACGAACGTCAACCAACAGGAGAACATCCCTTGGCCACCAGCACCGTCGACAAGGTGAGCGACACCCGCGTCAAGCTCACCGTGAACGTGACGCCGGACGATCTCAAGCCGAGCATCGACCACGCGTACAAGCACATCGCCGAGCAGATCAACATCCCCGGCTTCCGCAAGGGCAAGGTCCCGCCGGCGATCGTCGACCAGCGCGTCGGCCGCGGCGAGGTCCTGAACCACGCCGTCGGTGACGCCATCGACACCTTCTACCGCCAGGCGGTCGAAGAGCAGGAGCTGCGCATCCTCGGCCGTGCCGAGGCCGACGTCGCCGAGCTGCCGAACCTCGCGGACTTCACGGGCGACCTCGTCCTGACCTTCGAGGTCGACGTCCGCCCCGAGTTCGACCTGCCGGACTACGCCTCGTACGAGCTCACCGTCGACGCGGTCGAGGTCTCCGACGACGAGATCGAGGAGGAGCTGCAGAACCTGCGCACCCGCTTCGGCACGCTCGTCACGGTCGACCGTCCCGCGACGACCGGCGACTTCGCCCAGATCGACCTGACCGCCACCATCGGCGACGACGAGGTCGACTCGGCCACCGGCGTCTCCTACGAGATCGGCTCCGGCGACCTGCTCGAGGGCATCGACGAGGCGCTCGAGTCCCTGACCGCCGGTGAGTCGACGACCTTCGAGTCGAAGCTCGTCGGTGGCGACCGTGAGGGCGAGATCGCCCAGATCGCCGTCACCGTCACCGCCGTCAAGGAGCGCGAGCTCCCCGAGGCCGACGACGAGTTCGCCCAGATCGCCAGCCAGTTCGACACGATCGACGAGCTCAAGGTCGACCTCAAGGACCAGATCGCCAAGTCGAAGACCTTCGGCCAGGGTGCCGCGGCGCGCGACAAGCTCGTCGAGAAGCTCACCGAGGACGTCGAGATCCCGATCTCCGAGAAGCTCATCGAGGACGAGGTGCACCGTCACCTCGAGCAGGAGAACCGCCTCGAGGACGACGAGCACCGCAAGGAGGTCTCCGAGTCCAGCGAGAAGGCCTTCCGCTCGCAGATCCTCCTCGACGCGATCGCCGAGAAGGAGGAGATCCAGGTCTCCCAGGAGGAACTGACCCAGTACCTCATCCAGGCCGCCGCGCAGTACGGCATGGAGCCGGCCGAGTTCATCAAGGTCATCGACCAGAACGGCCAGATCCCCGGCATGGTCGGCGAGGTCGCCCGCTCGAAGGCGGTCGCGACCGTCCTCGCCAAGGTGACCGTCAAGGACACCAACGGTGACGACGTCGACCTGTCCGCCTTCACGGCGGGCGTCGCGCAGGAGCCGGCAGGGGCCGCCGAGTAACGATCTCGACGCCACCAGCACGACGGACGGGAGGCACGGTGCCAGCTGGCACCGCGCCTCCCGTCCGGCGTTTTCGGCACCACCGCATTGCCGACAGCGAACAGGCGGGAATCGGTGCGTTGCACCCGATAAGTTCGACAACAAGCGACAACTGAACGGGAGCTTTTCCATGGCCGAAGCAACACTGAACCCCAGTGTTTTTGACCGCCTTCTGAGAGACCGGATCGTGTGGCTCGGCTCCGAGGTCCGCGACGACAACTCGAACGAGATCGCAGCCAAGCTGCTGCTGCTCGCCGCCGAGGACCCTGAGAAGGACATCTACCTCTACATCAACTCACCCGGTGGTTCGATCACCGCCGGCATGGCGATCTACGACACGATGCAGTTCGTGCCGAACGACATCGTCACCGTGGGCATCGGCCTCGCCGCGTCGATGGGACAGTTCCTGCTGTCCTCCGGCACGCCGGGCAAGCGCTACATCACGCCGAACGCCCGCGTGCTGCTGCACCAGCCGTCCGGTGGCTTCGGCGGCACCGCTGCCGACATCCAGACGCAGGCCAAGGTCATCCTCGACATGAAGCAGCGCATGGCTGAGCTCACCGCTGAGCAGACCGGCAAGTCCATCGAGCAGATCCTCAAGGACAACGACCGCGACAACTGGTTCACGGCGCAGGAAGCGCTCGAGTACGGCTTCGTCGACCACCTCCGCGCCTCGAGCGCCGAGGTCATCGGCGGCGGTGGCACCGTCGGCGACGGCGAAGCACCGACCAGCGCGGCCGAGCCCGACGCCCAGTCCTGACCCCCACCGAAGAAAAGGAAACGAGAATGCATCTCCCAATGCTCGGTGGCGCGCAGAACGTCCCGGCTCCGACCGATCGGTACATCCTGCCGAGCTTCGAGGAGCGCACGGCCTACGGCTACAAGCGGCAGGACCCGTACGCGAAGCTCTTCGAGGACCGCATCGTGTTCCTCGGCGTCCAGGTCGACGACGCGTCGGCTGACGACGTCATGGCCCAGCTGCTCGTGCTCGAGTCGATGGACCCCGACCGCGACATCGTCATGTACATCAACTCGCCCGGTGGCTCGTTCACCGCGATGACGGCGATCTACGACACGATGCAGTACATCCGTCCGCAGATCCAGACGGTCTGCCTCGGCCAGGCCGCCTCGGCCGCGTCGGTGCTCCTCGCCGGTGGTACCCCCGGCAAGCGCCTCGCCCTGCCGAACGCCCGTGTGCTCATCCACCAGCCCGCGACCCAGCAGGGTGGCGGCCAGGCGTCCGACATCGAGATCCAGGCGGCGGAGATCCTCCGCATGCGTACCTGGCTCGAGGAGACGCTGTCGAAGCACTCCAACAAGACGCCGGAGGAGATCAACCACGACATCGAGCGCGACAAGATCATGTCCGCGCAGGAAGCCGTGGAGTACGGCCTGATCGACCAGGTCCTCACCAGCCGCAAGAACCTGCCGGCGCTCGTCAAGTAGCACCAGCAGGAACGACGAGAGGCCCCGCACCGAACGGTGCGGGGCCTCTCGTCGTGCGGCCGGGTCGTCGTGTTCGGCCTGCGGTCTGTTCAGTCCTCGGTGTCGTCGGACTCCGGGGCCGGCTTCCGGCGCAGGAGCAGCAGCACCGCGACGACGACGCCGACCAGCACGACGCCGCCGGCGCCGATCCAGAGCGCGTCCGAGGCGGTCGAGTCGGACCCGCCCGCGGCGGTGCCCGTCGTCGTGCCGCTCGTGGCGTCGTCACCGGCGGTGGCGCACGTCGGCGGTGCGGCGGCGCCGGCGGCAGGGGAGAAGCCCGCCGGGGCCTTCCACGTGAAGGCGTACTCGTCGGAGACGGTGTGGCCGTCCGCGGAGACGATCTGCCACTCGACGGTGTACTTCCCCGAGTCGCCGAGCGCGGCGGGAGTGGTCATCGAGGGGCCGTCGACGTCGACGCAGCCGTCCTCGTAGTACTTGCCGTCCGGGCCGACGACGCGGAAGGCGAAGCCGGAGTCGGAGCCGCCGATGTCGAGCAGGCGGTCGTTCGTGGTGATCTCGAACGCCTCCGGCAGCGACGTGAGCGTGCCGTCGACCGCGGGCGTCGACCCGACCAGGTAGTTGTGCGCGCTGGCCGGACCGGCGAGCCCGAGGACCGCGCCGCCCGCGATCGCGAGCACGGCGGCGGACCCGGCCACGAGCCTCCTGGCAGAGGACCGCAGCCGGGACCGACGTGCGCCGCGCTCGGTCACTTGGTGGTGGTCCGACGGCGCGTGCCGGCGACGGCGACGACCAGGGCGACCGCGCCGAGCACGAGACCGCCGAGGCCGAGGAAGCGCCCGACGAGGTCGGGGTCGGCCGGGGTCGTCGAGGCGGCAGCGGCCTCGGCCGTCGGGGTCGCGGCGATCGGGTCACCGTCGTCGTCGGTCGCCTCGGCGGCGGTCAGCGTGATCGAGGGCGCCGGGTGCTCGGGCTCGGCCTCGCCGGGCTGCTGCTCCTGGTCCCACTCGACCGAGCCCTTCTCGCAGGTCTGCAGCACGGGGAACGCCACGACGTCGCCGGCCTTGCCGTCGGGCAGGGCGAAGGAGAACGCGAAGGTGTCGCGCTCGTCGGCGGGCAGCGGGGTCTTCGCCGTGTACGTGATGCTCGTGACGCGCTCGGGGGTGTCCTCGGCGTGCGCGGAGCCCTCGGCGTCGGCCGACGCGGACGGGTCCGTGTACGGCTCGGTCGTCTTCGAGATCTTCCAGTTCGGGTTGACGGTCGGGGTGACCTCGATGACCGACTCCGGCACCTGGAACTCGAGCTTCGTGGTCGGCGACCCGTCGCAGCCGTGCGGGACCGAGAAGGTCGTCGTCGTGTACGAGTTCGCGGCGGTCGAGGTCGCGGTCGCCGACACGTGCGCGCTGGCTGCGCCGGCGGTGCCGAGGACGATGACTGCCACGGCGCCGAGGGTGACGGCGCCGCCGGCGGCGAGACGCTTCTGCATGGGGATCCTTCGCTGGTCGGGCGGGTGTTTCTACAAGTTGTAGAGAAGACTGGATCACGGTAGCAGGCCGGAACGCCCTGGGCGAACGCTCCGACGAAATTCCGCGGCGGCGAACGGTCGGTGTCGCCGGTTGCGATTAGGCTCGTGTCCACGACGAGGTGCCCACCAGCAGCGGTGCACCGGCGGCCGGTGCGAGTGCGCGGGCCGACACGTCCGACCAGGGAGGCACGGCAATGGCACGCATCGGAGAGAGCGGGGACCTCCTCAAGTGCTCCTTCTGCGGCAAGAGCCAGAAGCAGGTCCAGCAGTTGATCGCCGGTCCCGGCGTCTACATCTGCGACGAGTGCGTCGAGCTGTGCAACGAGATCATCGAGGAGCGCCTGGCCGAAGCCGGCGAGGACACCTCCAGTGGTGACTTCGAGCTGCCGAAGCCGCGCGAGATCTTCGACTTCCTGCAGGAGTACGTCATCGGGCAGGACCCGGCGAAGCGCGCCCTCGCCGTGGCCGTCTACAACCACTACAAGCGCGTGCGTGCGCAGGGGCAGATCACCGCTGCCGAGGACCGCGACGACATCGAGATCGCGAAGTCGAACATCCTGCTCATCGGCCCGACCGGCTGCGGCAAGACCTACCTGGCGCAGACCCTGGCGAAGCGCCTCAACGTGCCCTTCGCCGTCGCCGACGCCACCGCCCTGACCGAGGCCGGCTACGTGGGCGAGGACGTCGAGAACATCCTGCTCAAGCTCATCCAGGCCGCCGACTACGACGTCAAGCGTGCCGAGACCGGCATCATCTACATCGACGAGGTCGACAAGATCGCCCGCAAGGCCGAGAACCCGTCGATCACCCGCGACGTCTCCGGCGAGGGCGTGCAGCAGGCGCTGCTCAAGATCCTCGAAGGCACGGTCGCCTCGGTCCCGCCGCAGGGCGGCCGCAAGCACCCGCACCAGGAGTTCATCCAGATCGACACGACGAACGTGCTGTTCATCGTCGCGGGTGCGTTCGCCGGGCTCGAGGACATCGTGTCCTCCCGGGTCGGCAAGCGGGGGATCGGCTTCGGGGCGCCGCTGCACAGCGCGACCGACCACCAGGACCTGTACGCCGAGGTCCTGCCGGAGGACCTGCACAAGTTCGGCCTCATCCCCGAGTTCATCGGCCGTCTGCCCGTCGTCACGACCGTGTCGCAGCTCGACCAGGCTGCGCTCATGCAGATCCTCACCGAGCCGAAGAACGCCCTGGTCAAGCAGTACCAGCGGATGTTCCAGATCGACGGCGTCGAGCTCGAGTTCGACCGCGGCGCGCTCGAGGCCATCGCCGACCTGGCGGTGCTCCGACAGACGGGTGCACGCGGTCTCCGGGCGATCCTCGAAGAGGTCCTCGGCCCGGTGATGTTCGACGTGCCGTCGGACGACGACGTCGCCCGCGTGGTGATCACCCGCGAGTCCGTGCTCGAGAACGCAGCACCGACGATCGTGCCGCGCCCCCGGGCGAAGCGCGTCGAGAAGTCGGCGTAGCGCGCCCGCCCGTCAGTCAGCGGCAGACACCAGCAGAACGACAGAACACCTCGAGATCTCGAGGTGTTCTGTCGTTTCCGTGGTGTTCGCCGGTCGAGCCGCCGCCTACTCGAGCCCGCGGCGCCGCAGCAGCGGACCGACCTCGGCATCGCGGCCGCGGAAGTCCCGGTAGGCCTCGAGCGGGTCCTTCGCCCCACCGACACCGAGCAGGCGTTCCGCGAAGCGACGTCCGGCCCCACGGTCGAGCCCACCGTTGTCGCGGAACCACTCGACCGTGTCGGCGTCGAGGACCTCGGACCAGATGTACCCGTAGTACCCGGCGTCGTACCCGCCGGAGAACGTGTGCGCGAAGTAGGTCGACGAGTACCGCGGCGGGACGGCGGCGACGGCGATGCCGGCGTCGGCGAGTGCCTGGCGCTCGAACGCCTCGACGTCCGTCACCGCGGCGGCCTCGGCCGCGGACAACCGGTGCCACGCCTGGTCGAGCAGCGCCGCCGCGAGGTACTCGGTCGTGCCGAAGCCCTCGTTGAAGCCCTCGGACTCACTGAGGCCCAGGACGAGCTCGGGCGGCAGCGGCGCTCCGGTCTCGTGGTGCTTGGCGTAGTTCGCCAGGACCGACGGCCACGACACCCACATCTCGTTCACCTGGCTCGGGAACTCGACGAAGTCACGCTCGACGTTCGTGCCCGAGAAGCGCGGGTAGGTCGTGCGGGCGAGGAGTCCGTGCAGCGCGTGGCCGAACTCGTGGAACAGCGTCTCGACCTCGTCCTGGATGAGCAGCGTCGGCGACCCGGCGGCCGGCTTCGCGACGTTGAGGTTGTTCACCACGACCGGCAGGGTACCGAGGAGCTCGGACTGCTCGACGACGGGGTTCATCCACGCGCCGCCCCGCTTGCCGTCCCGCGTGTACAGGTCGAGCAGGTACAGGCCGACGGGCTCGCCGCCGTCGCCGGTCACCTCGAACACCCGGACCTCGTCGTTGTACCCGCGCAGGTCGTGGCGCTCGGCGAACGAGAGCCCGTACAGGGCGCCGGCGGCGTGGAAGACGCCGTCGTGCAGGACCCGGTCCGCCTCGAAGTACGGTCGCAGCGCCGAGCTGTCCGCCGCGAACTGCTCGCCGCGCAGGATCTCGGTCGCGTACGCCCAGTCCCACGACTCGATGTCGAAGCCGACCGTCTTGGACCGGACGGCGCGCTCGTCGTCGGCGTTCCGGGCTGCGGCGTCGACGAGCGAGGACAGCAGGCCGTCGACCGCCTCCGGGGTCCCCGCGGTCTCGTCCGCGGTCACGACGGCGGCGTGGTTCGGGAAGCCGAGCAGTTCGGCACGTTCGGCCCGGAGCCGGACGATGCGGAGCAGGACCTCGCGGTTGTCGTGCGCGTTGCCACGACGGCCACGGGCGAGCGAGGCGCGCATGATCCGCTCGCGCAGGCCGCGGTCCGCCAGCGACGCGAGCCACGGGTGCCCGGTGTACAGCGGGAGCGTGATGAGCCAGCCGTCGAGGCCCCGGTCGGCAGCGGCGCCGGCGGCGGCCGACTTCGCGCCGTCGTCGAGACCGTCGAGCTCCTGCTCGTCGGTGACGTGCACGGCGGAGTCGTTCGTGTCCTCGAGCAGGTTGCGCTCGAACGTCGTGGTGAGGGTGGAGAGCTCCTGGTTGATCGCCGTCAGCCGCTCCTTGCCGACCTCGTCGAGCCCGGCACCGGCCAGGGTCATCTCGGCGTGGGTGCGCTGCACGAGGCGCAGGGCCTCACCGGTCAGCCCGGCGGCCTCGGCGCCGTCGAGGACCTCCGCCACGCGGGCGTAGAGCCGGGAGTCGAGCGTGATCGCATCGCGGTGTGCGGCGAGCAGCGGCGAGACCTCGGCCTCGAGGTCGTGCAGCTCCGGCGTGGAGTCGGCGGACGACAGCGTGAAGAACACGTGGCTGACGCGGGCGAGCAGCTGGCCGGACCGCTCGAGTGCGACGAGCGTGTTCTCGATCGTCGGCGGGTGTGGGTCGGTGGCGATGGCCTCGACCTCGGCGCGCTGCTCGGCCATGCCGGCGTCGAAGGCCGGCTGGAAGTGCTCGAGTCGGACGTCGCCGAAGGGCGGGAGGGCGTAGGGGAGGGTGCTCGGTTCATCGAACGGGGTTGCCATCGCTCCACCCTACGGACTGCCGGCTCGTGGAGGCATCGGGAGCGCGGCGAGCTCGGCGGTCCTTCCCATAACGCCCGCGGTGGGAAGCAGTTCCGCGCGTTGGGGGCCAGAACTTCCGGCTCACCATGCGCAGAACGACCTTCCACGCGCGGAACAGCCCCCTGGCCCAACCGCCGCATCCGCACCCGCGCCGGGGAAGCCGCGTCAGCGCGTGGCGGCGTCGATCAGGGTCTCGGCGGCCCGGCGTGCGTGGGCGGCGGGCTCGGTGGTGCCGGCGATGGCCGCGGTGGTCTGGGCGCCCTCGGCGAGCAGTGCGAGCTGCGCGGCGAGCTCCGACGCGCGGTCGGTGTCGGGGACCACGTCGGCGGTCAGCCCGGCGACGAACTGCTGGAACGAGTCCTTGTGCTCGCGGGCGATCTCGGCGATGGCGGGCGAGGTCGCCCCGAGCTCACCGAACGCGTTGATGAAGCCGCAGCCGCGGAACGTGTCGTCACCGAACCACGACTCGAGGAAGTCGTACATCGCGAGGAGCTTGTCCCGAGGGCCCGTCGCGGTGTCCACGGCTCCGTGCACGCCGCGCTCCCAGAGCTCGTGGCGGCCGGAGAGCACCGCGGTGATGAGCTGCTCCTTGCCGGGGAACGCCGCGTAGAGCTTCTTCAGCGAGACGCCGGCGTTCGTGCGGATCTCGTCCATGCCGACGGCCTGGATCCCGCGCGCGTAGAAGAGTCGGTCGGCGACGTCGACGATGTGCGCACGGACGTCCGATCCGATGGTGGTGGCCACGTGGGTACCCCGTTCCTGCGAGTTCACCGGTTCCGAGTTGCGCTGGGAACCAACGTTCTCTAGTGTAGTCCTCGTCGGTGGAGAACGCTCGTTCTCTGCCGTGGACGTCGGGCCCTGATTCCTCGGCGTCCGTTCGTGGCCCGGGTGGGCAGAGCATGCTCGGCCTGCCCGGTCCCGGCATCCCGCCGGCGCGGGCGCCGCCCGAGCCCGGCGTCCGACGGCCGCCGTCGCTGCGCCAGACCCGACGGCAGCCACGAACGCCGTCCCCGGGTGCGGGGCCCGCGCCGCGGCGTCAGTCCTCTTCGGCCGCGTCGTCCGGGTTCGTCACCTGGGCGTGCCCGGCGTCGTCGAGGTGGATCGAGGTGCCGTCGTCGAGCTCGACGATCGGCTTGCCCTCGAGGAACGTCAGGGTCCAGCCCCATGCTCCCGTGTCGACCGACTCCGCGGCGAGCTCGTCCTCGACCCCGCGCACGGCGACGACCATCGCCTCGGGGAGTCGCGACGGTGGCATCCCGCCGACGTTCCATCGTGTGCCCAACTGCATCCGTGCCTCCAGTCCGTCGTCCTGTGAGCAGGAACGGTCGGGTCCGCATGACGGACCCGACCATTCCTGCTCACCGAGCGTGGGTCGCGAACACGCAAGCGCGCGTCCGCAGGCGGAACGCGCGAGCGCGCGTCCGCCCCGCCGACGTTACGCCTGCTGCTCCGCGAGCTCGATCTCGGTGACCGCGAGCTCGGGGCCGTCGACGAACGACAGGTTCTCGATGCGCCCGACCGCCGCCAGGTCGACCGCCGCGCGCTCGATGAGCGCCCGCTCCTCGGCCGGTGCCGCGACCACAGCGCGCGTCACGGGCGTCTTCTGGGACGCCTTCGCCGCCGTCTTCGCGCCGCGGATCCCGATGAGCGCCTGCCCGACGGCGGCGAGCAGCCCCGTCGGCTCGGCCTGCGTGGGCAGCTCGGCCGTGGTCGGCCAGGAGGCCCGGTGCACGCTGGTGTCGTGGGTCCAGGCCCACACCTCCTCGGTCGCGTACGGCAGGAACGGCGCGAGCAGGCGGAGCAGCACGTCGATCGCACCGCGCAGGGCGAGCACGGCGCTCGCCTGCGTCTCGTGCGTCGCGTCGGCGGCGGTGCCGTAGGCGCGCTCCTTCACGAGCTCGAGGTAGTCGTCGCAGAACGTCCAGAAGAAGCGCTCGGTCACCTCGAGGGCGCGGGCGTGGTCGAAGCCCTCGAACGCCGCGGTGGCCTGCTCGACGACCGTGCCGAGCTCGGCGAGCATGTCGACGTCGAGCGCCTCGGTGACGCTGGTCGCGCCGGAGGCCAGCTCGAAGCCGTAGACGAACTTCGCGGCGTTGAGCACCTTGATCGCCAGGCGGCGGCCGACCTTGATCTGCTTCGGGTTCTGCGGGTCGAACGCTGCGTCGGTGCCGAGCTTCGACGAGGCGGCCCAGTAGCGGACCGCGTCGGCGCCGTGCTGCTCGAGGATGGACAGCGGCGTGACGACGTTGCCCTTCGACTTCGACATCTTCTTGCGGTCGGGGTCGACGATGAAGCCGGAGATGCTCGCGTGCTTCCACGGCACGACGTCCGCTTCCAGCTGGCTGCGGAGCACGGTGGTGAACAGCCAGGTGCGGATGATGTCCTGCGCCTGCGGGCGGACGTCGTACGGGTACACCATGTCGTACAGGGCCGGGTCGGTCTCCCACTTGCCCGCGAGCTGCGGGGTGAGCGACGACGTCGCCCAGGTGTCCATCACGTCGAGCTCGCCCTGGAACCCGCCGGCGACGCCGCGCTGGTCCTCGGAGTAGCCGGGCGCCGGCTCGGAGGCCGGGTCGACGGGCAGCTGCGCCTCGGTCGGCACGATCGGCTGGTCGAAGACCGGGTTGCCGTCGGCGTCGAGCGGGTACCAGACGGGCAGCGGCACACCGAAGAAGCGCTGGCGCGAGATGAGCCAGTCGCCGGACAGGCCGCCGACCCAGTTGTCGTACCGGACGCGCATGAAGTCCGGGTGGAACGCGATCTCCTCGCCGCGCTGGCGGAGCGTGCTCTTCAGCTGCTCGTCGCGGGCGCCGTTGACGATGTACCACTGACGGGTCGAGACGATCTCGAGGGGCTTGTCGCCCTTCTCGAAGAACTTCACCGGGTGGTTGATCGTCCTGACGTCGCCGATCAGCTCGCCGGACTCGGTCAGGGCGTCGACGACGACCTTCTTCGCCGAGAACACGGTCTTGCCGGCCATCTCGGCGTAGAGCGCCTTGCCCTGCTCGCTCTCGATCCACGTCGGCTCGTCGGAGCGCACGCGGCCGTCGAAGCCGATGATCGCGCGGTTCGGCAGCTGGAGCTCGCGCCACCACACCACGTCGGTGGTGTCACCGAAGGTGCAGACCATCGCGATGCCGGCGCCCTTGTCCTGCTGCGCCAGGTGGTGCGCGAGCACCGGGACCTCGACGTCGAACAGGGGGGAGCGCACGGTGGTGCCGAAGAGGTCCTGGAACCGCTCGTCGTCCGGGTGCGCGACGAGGGCGACGCAGGCGGCCAGCAGCTCGGGGCGGGTGGTCTGGATGACGACGTCGTCGCCGCCGTCGGTGCGGTGGAAGGCGATGCCGTGGTACGCGCCGGGCATCTCCTTGTCCTCGAGCTCGGCCTGCGCGACCGCGGTGCGGAACGTGACGTCCCACAGGGTCGGGGCGTCGGCCTGGTAGGCCTCGCCGCGCTCGAGGTTGCGCAGGAACGCGCGCTGGGCGCTCGCCCGCGAGGTGTCGTCGATCGTGCGGTAGGACTGCGTCCAGTCGACGGACAGGCCGAGCGTGCGGAACAGGTCCTCGAACTGCTGCTCGTCCTGCACGGTCAGGCGCTCGCACAGCTCGATGAAGTTGCGGCGCGAGATCGGCACCTGGTCGGCGGCCTTGGCGGACTTGCCCTCGCCGCCCTCGAACGGCGGCACGAAGGCGGCGTCGTACGGCAGCTGCGGGTCGCAGCGGACACCGTAGTAGTTCTGCACGCGGCGCTCGGTCGGCAGGCCGTTGTCGTCCCAGCCCATCGGGTAGAAGACGTGCTTGCCGCGCATGCGCTCGAACCGGGCCTTGAGGTCGGTGTGCGTGTACGAGAACACGTGCCCGATGTGCAGCGAACCGGAGGCGGTGGGCGGGGGTGTGTCGATCGACCAGACGTTGCTGCGGTCGCCGGCGGCGGAACGGTCGAAGCGGTACGTGCCGTCCTGCTCCCAGGTCGGTCCCCAGACCTGCTCCAGTCCGTCGACGCTCGGCTTCTCGGGCATGGGCTTGGTCATGGCTGCGCCTTCCGTTCGTGTGTGCGGCACCGAGTCCGTGATGAGGTGCCTGAGTGTCCGCGCGCGGTGCGCGGTGCCCCCAGGCTACCCGGTGCTGCGGGACCGGAAGCGGCACCCCGGATGCAGCATGGGGAATTCCCCCGGAAAGAATACGCAAATGCCGCAAGAATGCAATTGTTTGCACTCTTCGGGAATGCTCGTAACGTGCATTCCGTGAATGCATCCAGAAGGTTCTCGGCCGCCGTCGGCGCCGCGGCCGTCCTGCTCGCCGTGTCGGTCGTCGCGGGACCGGTGGGACCAGCGCAGGCCGCCGCGGCGCCACCCGGCTCGACCCGGTTCGGCATCGGCTCCGGCATCGACACGACGGCGGACGGCGCGCAGGTGCGCCTCGCAGCAGGCCTCGGCGTCGGGACCGCGCGGATCGACCTCTGGTGGACCGGGATCGAGAAGACCCCGGGCGACCTCGTGATGCCCGCTTCCTACCGGACGGCCGTGGACCGGCTCCGCTCGGCGGGGATCCGGCCGCTCATCGTGCTCGACTACGGCAACCCCCACCACGACGGCGGTGGTGGCCCGACCTCGTCCGCCGGCATCGCCGCGTTCGCCCGGTACGCGGGCTTCGTCGCCGCGACGTTCGGCCCGGACGTCGCCGGGTACGAGGTCTGGAACGAGTGGCCGAACACCGTCGCGCCGGGACTCCGCAGCGCGTCCCGCTACGTCGCCCTGACCCGGGCGGCGTCGGCGGCCGTGCACGCCGCGGCACCGGGGGCCGTGGTGGCGGGTCCGGCCATGAGCCTGCTCGGGGCCGACGGGCTGCACCCGTGGCTCCGGCAGTGGCTCGCCGCCGGTGGCCCGGCGACGGTGGACGCGGTCTCGGTCCACGCGTACAGCGGGACGCGACCGCCCGAGACGACCCTCGGGCCGGCGATGCGGGAGCTCCGGGCGGCCCTCGCGGCGCAGCACAGTCCCGTCCCCGTGTGGTGGACCGAGGGCGGATGGCAGGCCGGACCGCCGGGACGGGCGGGCACCGTCTCGACCGCCGTGCAGTCCGCCTGGCTGGTGCGCTGGGGAGCGATCGCCGCGCACCTCGGTGCCGTGCTCGTCGTGCCGTTCACCCTGGTCGACACCGTGTCGACCCCGACCGGGTACGGCCTGTACGGCTCGGCGGGTGGCGGCTGGACGGCGCGGCGCGCGGCCACCGCCTACGCGGTCCTCGTGCGCACCGTCGGTGACCGTCCGTTCGCGGCGGTCGAGCGGTCCGGGGCCGGCGGTGTCTGGGTCGTCCGCTACGGCTCCGGCCGGGACGTCGTCCGGGTGGCCTGGTCGACGTCGGGCGTCCGCACGGCGAGGGTCGGGGTGTCGAGCGGGACCTCGCTGGTCTCCGCGACCGGGGCGACGAGTCGCACGGTCGTGGTCCGCGGCGAGGCGGCCGTGCGGGTGCGGGCGGCGCCGGTGTTCCTGCGGTCCACTCGGTGAGACGTCGTCGCTGCCGACCGGTCGGCTACCACACCGACCTGACGGACACGCCGAGAGCCTGGTAGTCTGTCGGAGTTTGTCCGGTGGGCGCGGGTCCGCAGGTACTGCACCGTCGCCGTCCCACCGGACGCCCGAAGGACGCACCACACACCGGAGGAACCACTTGGCACCGAACGACGCACCCCACGCGCACGGCGATCGACCGCTGCGGACGAAGGGCGCTGCGAAGCGCGCTCGGCGCAAGCTGACCACGGACGACGTCACCGTCGTCGAGGAGTCCCTGCTCAAGCGTGCCGTGGCGGCAGCCGCCCTCGGCAACGCGATGGAGTGGTTCGACTTCGGCATCTTCGCCTACCTGACCGTCACCATCTCGCAGGTCTTCCTGCCGCAGGGCGACCCGGCGGCGAACATCGTCGCGACGTTCGGCTTCTTCGCCGCCGCGTTCATCGTCCGTCCGATCGGCGGTGCCGTGTTCGGCCCGATCGGCGACAAGATCGGCCGGCAGAAGGTCCTCGCGCTGACGATGATCCTGATGGCCGCCGGCACGCTCATGATCGGCCTCATCCCGTCGTACGACACGATCGGCTTCTGGGCCCCGGTCCTGCTGCTCGTCGCCCGCTTCGTGCAGGGCTTCTCGACCGGTGGTGAGTACGGCGGGGCGGCGACGTTCATCGCCGAGTACTCGCCGGACAAGCGCCGCGGCTTCATGGGCTCGTGGCTCGAGTTCGGCACCCTCGCCGGCTACGTGCTCGGCGCCTCGATCGTCACCGGCCTGCAGTTCGGCCTGTCCGAGGACGCCCTGCTCAGCTGGGGGTGGCGCATCCCGTTCATCATCGCCGGCCCGCTCGGCCTCATCGGGCTCTACCTGCGCCTCAAGCTCGAGGAGACCCCGGCCTTCCAGAAGCAGCAGGAGCAGGCCGCCGAGCGCGAGGGCCAGAAGACGCCGTTCCTCAAGCTGTTCGCCGAGAACTGGCGCTCGCTCCTCATCTGCATCGGGCTGGTCCTGGTCTTCAACGTGACCGACTACATGCTCCTGTCGTACATGCCGACCTACCTCGAGCAGAACCTCGGCCAGAACGCGACGTTCGGCCTCATCCTCATCGTCGTCGTGATGCTGCTCATGATGGTCGTCATCACCTTCGGCGGCCGGCTGTCCGACCGGTTCGGCCGCCGCCCGGTGCTCGCCGCCGGCTGCATCGGCTTCATCCTGCTGTCCTGGCCGGCGCTCAAGCTCGTCCAGACCGGGACGGGTGTCGGGGTCTTCTCCGGCCTGCTCATCCTCGGTGTCGTGCTCGTGACGTTCACCTCGACGATGCCCTCGACGCTGCCCGCGCTGTTCCCGACGATCATCCGCTACGGCGCACTGGCGATCGCGTTCAACGTCTCGGTCTCGCTCTTCGGTGGCACGACCCCGCTCGCCACCGCCGCGCTCATCAACGGCGCGAAGGACGCCGGCTTCGGCTGGGCCGAGGACATCCCGGCCTTCTACCTCATGCTCGCCGCCGTCATCGGCCTGGTCGCGGTGTACTTCACCAAGGAGACCGCGGCCACGCCGCTCATGGGCTCCGGCCCGACGGTCGGTTCCGAGGACGAGGTCGCCGGCGTGATCGAGGACTACAACGACCCGACCTCGGAGCTCGCGCAGTCCGACTGGGCGAAGGACTTCTCGACGAGCGAGATCCCGATCATCTCGGGTGACGCCGCGACGGGTGACGAGAAGGCACCCGCCGGCTCGTAGCCGCTGCCGCCCCGCCGGCCTGGAGGCACGGTGCGCGTCCGTCACGGACGTCGCGCCGTGCCTCCGGTCGTCTCCGGGCGGGTCGCCCCTGCCGGGGCGACGATCAGGCCGCCGGGCCGCTCGCGAGCCGGTCGGCGGCGCGGAGCAGGCCGGCGGTCACCGGGTGGCCCGGGTACTCGAGCACCGAGGCGGCCGGGCCGTGCTCGACGACCGCGCCCTCGTGCACGACGAGCACGTCGTCGGCGATCCGTCGGACCGCGCGCAGGTCGTGCGACACGAAGACCATCGCCACGCCGGTCTCGTCGCGGACCCGCTCCAACAGGGTGAGCACGGCGTCCTGCACGGTGGCGTCGAGCGCGGTCACCGGCTCGTCGAGCACGACCACCTCGGGGTCGGTCGCGAGCGCCCGGGCGATCGCGAGCCGCTGCCGCTGCCCGCCCGAGAGCGTCAGCGGTGACCGTGGGCGCAGCGCCGGGTCGAGGTCGACCTGCCGCAGGGCGTCGTCCACCCGCGCCGCGAGCGGACCGGTGGCGCGTCGGGCGGTGCCGCGCGAGAGCGCGTCGGCGAGCACGCGCTCCACCGACCAGCGCTCGTCGAACGTCGCTCCGGGGTCCTGCACGACGGCGGCGACCCGGTGGCGCCGTGGGCGGCGGTCTCGCTCGGCCAGGGGCACCCAGGCGCCCCCGTCGAGCTCGACGGTGCCGGCGTCCGGCGTCTCGAGGCCGAGCAGGACGCGCGCCAGGGTGGTCTTGCCCGAACCCGACGCCCCGATCACCCCGAGCACCCGCCCGCGGTCGAGGGCGAACGACACGTCGTCGAGCGCGCGGACACCGCCGAAGTCCCGCCGGAGCCCCCGCGCCGCGACGACCGCGGGCGCGTCCGCGTCCGCCGGGGACGCTCCGGCACGAGCGGCCGGGGCGAGGCCACGGCCGGCGGCACGCACCAACGCCCGCGTCGCCTCGTGTCGCGGCGCGTCGAACACCGCGGCGACGGGTCCCTGTTCGACGACCCGCCCCTCGTGCACGACGACGACGCGGTCCGCCCAGCCGGCGACGAGTCCGAGGTCGTGCGTGATGACGAGGAGGCCGGCGCCGCGCCGTTGGGCCGCGCGGAGCTGCTCCATGACGGTGACGGCCACGCCCGCGTCGAGGGCCGTCGTCGGCTCGTCGGCGACGACGAGCGACGGCGAGCCAACGGTCGCCGCGGCGATGAGCGCCCGCTGGCGCATCCCGCCGGACAGGGTCCCGGCGAGCCGGCCGTCGGTTGCGGTGTCCGGGTCGAGGCCCACCGCCGCCAGCGCGTCGCGCACCGCGTCCACGCGTTCGGCCGCACGCATCCCGGTGTGCAGCCGCAGGGTGTCGGCGACCTCGCGCCCGACGGGACGCAGCGGGTCCAACGCGCCCAGGGCCTCCTGGCCGACGTAGCCGACGCGTGCGCCGCGCACCTGTCGCCACCGCCGTTCGGAGAACGCACGCACGTCGAGCCCGGCCACGGTGAACGTGTCGGCCCGCACGGCGGAGCCCGCGGCCGACAGGCCGAGCGCCGCGCGTGCGGTCACGGTCTTGCCGGAACCCGATGCACCGACCAGCGCGACGCACTCGCCGGCGTCGACCCGCAGGTCCACGTCGGTGACGATCGGGGTGCCGGCGATCCGCACGCTCAGGCCGCTGATGTCCAGGACGGTCGTCATCGGGAGGCTCCTGTTCGTCGGATCGCCCGACCGAGGACCGTGACGGCGGTGGCGAGCACCACGATGGCGAGCCCGGGGAAGGTGCTCATCCACGGCGCGGTCTGCAGGTACGTGCGACCGTCGGCCAGCATCGCGCCCCACTCCGGCGCGGGGGGCGGCGTGCCGACGCCGAGGTAGCTGAGCGCCGACGCCCAGACCACCGCCTGGCCGACACCGAGCGTGCCGACGGCGACGACGGGCCAGAGCGCGGCGGGCAGGACGTGCCGGACGACGATCGCGGCGGGGGAGCGGCCGAGCAGCACGGCCGTCTCCACCACCTGCGAGGTGCGGGCGGTGCGGACCAGGCCGCGCACGATGCGGGCGTAGCCGGGCGCCGTGGCGGAGCCCACCGCCAGCACGGCGGGGACCGGACCGGGGCCGGTGACGGCGATGACCACCAGGGCGACGAGGAGCAGCGGCAGCGCGAAGGCGACCTCGGTCACCCGTCCGATCACGGCGTCGAGCAGGCGCCCGACCCGTCCGGCCCCCGCGCCGAGCCCCGCGACCACGCCGAGCACGAGTCCGACGCCGCCGCCGAGCAGCGTCGCGGCGACGCCGACCAGCAGGGACGCGCGGGTCCCCGCGACGACGCGCGCCAGCACGTCACGCCCGGACTCGTCGGTGCCGAAGGGGTGGGCGCCGCTCGGTGGCCGGAGCGCCTCGGCCGGGTGGACGGCCAGCGGGTCGCCCCCGCCGAGCAGCGCCGGCCACACGGCCGCGACGACCGCCACGAGCACGACGAGGGCCGCCGCGGTGCCCGACGGGTCGAGCGCCCGACGACGCCGGGAGCGCGCGGCGGTCGGCGTGCCCGGGTCGACGATGCCGCTCACCGGGCGCCCCTCGGGTCGACGGCCCGTTCGACCAGGTCCGCCACCGCGAGCACCACGACGTAGGCCGCTGCGGACACCATCGCGATGCCCGCGACGAGGGGCATGTCCCGCTGGGTCACGGCGGTGACGAGCGCACGGCCGATCCCGGGCAGGGCGAAGACCGACTCCACGACGACGGCGCCGGAGACGAGCGACCCGAAGGCCCACGCCGACAGGGCGATGCCGGGCAGGGCGGCGTGCCGGAGCAGGTGGCGCGCGAACAACCCGGTCCGGGTCTCGCCGCGGCTCCGGGCCGCGAGCGCGAAGGCGGACCGCTGCGCGTCCACGACGCCGTCACGGACCGTCTCGGCCAGGTACCCGGCCACCGGCACCGCGACGGTGACGACCGGCAGCACCCACCCGCGCACGCTGCCGTCGCTGACCGCCGGGACCCAGCCGAGCGTGCTCGCGAACACGACGATGAGCACGCTGCCGAGCCAGAAGTGCGGGACGACGCTCGCCGTGACGCTGATCGCCCCGGTCAGCGCCGCCGCGACCCGCCCGCGTTGCGTCGACCACCACGCGGCGGCGATCGCCAGCGCCCACGCGACGACGAGACCGGCGACGGCCAGGGTGAGGGTGACCGGCAGTTGCTGGCCGAGGAGCGTCGCGACCGGCGTCCGGAACGCGTACGAGTCGCCGAGCTGCAGGGTCGCCAGGCGGCCGAGGAACACCGTGTACTGCACCAGGACCGGCTGGTCGAGGCCGTACTCGCGGCGCACCCCGGCGACGGCCTCGGCCGAGGCCCGCGACCCGGGACCGCCCAGGATCGCGAGGGCGGGGTCTCCCGGGATGAGCCGGATCGCCACGAAGACGATCGTCGCGACGGCCCACAGCACACCGACGCCGCCGGCGAGCCGCCGGACGGCCCACCAGACCCACGGCATCCGCGTCAGCGGTCGATCCAGGCGGTGCCGAACCAGGGCGTGGACACCGGGGTGGTGGTGATGCCGTGCACGGCGGAGCGCACCAGGAAGTGGTTCTGCTGGTCGTACAGGGGCAGCACGGTGTCGCTGGCCAGGATCGCCTGCTGCGCCTGCTCGTACAGGTCCGCGCGCTCGTCGGCGTCCGACGTGCGGGCCGCCTGCTCGAGCAGCCGGTCGAGCGCCGGGTCGTCGAGCTGGGCGAGGTTCGCGAAGTAGCCGGACGGTGCGGGCTCGATGCTCGCGCTGTCGTACAGGATCCGCAGGACGTCGGGCCCGACCTTCGTGTACGGGGCGCTGACGACGTCGTACTCGTTCGCGGCCAGGGCGGCGTACCAGCTGGACAGGTCGAGCTCGTCGAGCACCACCTGGAAGCCGACGGCCTTCTCGGACGCCTGGATCTGCTGGAACAGGCTGCGCTCGGCCGGCACCGACTGGTTCGTCGAGACGGGGAAGGTCACGGTGAGCCGCTGACCGTCCTTCTCGCGGATGCCGTCCGGTCCGACCTTCCAGCCGGCGTCGTCGAGGAGCTGCTTCGCCGTCGACGGCGAGTACGCGAACCGGCTCTGCTCCGAGTACGCGAGCGGTTCGGCGCTCGACAGCACCGAGTACGAGCGCTTCGCGGTGCCGAGGAACAGCGACTGCAGACCGGGGTCGATCTCGGCGCCGGCGATGAACGCCCGCCGGACCGCGTCGTCCTGGAACACGCCGTGGCCGGAGTTCAGCTCGAGGCGGTTCGAGGCGCCGGGGCGCGGGGCGTCGAGGTCGCGGATCGCGCCCTTCGCCGACGCGGCCCTGAGCTGGTCGGGCTGGGCGTTGTCGATGACGTCGACCTGGCCGGACTGCAGTGCGGCGTAGCGCGACGTCGAATCCGGCAGGAACCGCCACGTGATGCCGGACAGGCGCGGCTTCGTCGCGCCCCAGTACTCGGTGTTCTTCGTCAGGGTGACGCGGTCGCCGTGCTTCCAGCCGGTGACCGCGAACGGGCCGGTGCCGACGGGGGACTCGCAGTTCGTCGCCTGCGCCCGTTCGAGCGCCTTCGGGGACTCCATGCCGACCCAGGGCTGCGAGAAGGACTCGAGCAGTGCGCTGTCCGGGCGGCTCAGCGTCAGCGTGACGGTGTGCTCGTCGGTCGCGGTGGCCTTCGTGATCGACTGCAGCGCCAGGTAGCCGGTGCTCGACGCGGTGTCCGGGTCCTGCACGTGCTCGATGTTCGCCACGACCGCCGCGGCGTCGAACGGGGTGCCGTCCGTGAAGGTGACGTCGTCGCGCAGGGTGAACGTCAGCGTCTTGCCGTCGTCGCTCGTCGTCCACTTCGTCGCGAGCTCCGGGGTGGGTTCGCCGTCCTCGAGGCCGACGAGCTCCTCGATGTACTGCGTCGCCAGGAGTGCCTGCGGGTAGTTGCCGCCGACGTGCGGGTCGAGGCAGGTCGGCTCGGCGTCGCCGGACGCGTACGTCAGCGTGCCGCCGTTCACCGGCGTGCTGCTCGTCGTGCTCGTGCCCGGACCGCTGCAGGCGGCGAGGGCGAGGACGACGACGGTGGCGCTCGCGACCGCGGCGAGGGTTTTCTGTACTGGGTCCAAGATCATGGCTGACCGAGTCTAGCGGTTTACTGGGGCCCATGGACGAACCGATCCGCCGCGGTGGGCGGCCCCGCCGGTCGAGCGCCGAGGTGCTCGCGGACGCCGCCGCCGAGCTGTTCCTCGAGCAGGGCTACGGACGCACCACGGTCGACCAGATCGCCGCCCGCGCCGGGGTCAGCCGCGCGACGTTCTTCAACTACTTCCCGGCGAAGGCCGACGTCATGTGGCTCGAGCTCGACGCCGCCGTCGCCGCCCTGCCGGGGTACCTGGCGGCCGCCACCGAGCCGAGCGCCGTCCGGGCCGTCGAGCAGGCGCTGCTCGCGGCCGCACGCGCCCACGACCCCGAGCGCGTGCCGTGGGCCGTCGCGCAGGCCGAGGTGATGGGGATCGGCTCCGAGCTCGTCGCCGGGGTCGCCGTCCGGGTGACCGCGCAGCACGCGGCCGTCGCCGCCTTCGTCGCCGGGCGCACGGGGGAGCGGCCGCGGTCGGCCTGGCCGCAGACCGTCTCCGGGGCGATGCTCGGGGCCGCAGCCGCGGCGTTCGGCGTCTGGGTCACGGACGGCGTGGCCCGACGACCGCTCGTCGAGTACGTCGGCGCTGCGCTCGCCCCCGTCGCCGACGGCCTCGACCGGGCCTGAGGACACGCGAGGGCAGTGCCGCGCGGGCGCCGTGCCGCTCGCCGCGCGGCCGTCCGGTCACTCGGGGCGGAGGGTCCCCGCTCCGCCCGCGGCGACGTCCTCGACGGTGCCGTCGCGCACGACCTCGGGCACCTCGTCGCTGGTCGGCACCAGGGACGCGTCGTCCGGCAGGCTCAGGGTGAGCACTGCCTCTTCCACGTACTGGCTGCCCTCGAGCGAGGCCTCGACCTCGCGCAGGCGCACCGCGACGCGGGACTCGTCCTCGTTGCCGGTCAGGTCGACGGCCGCGACGAGGTACACGCGGGACGGCCCGACGAACTCCAGGTGCAGGTAGGTCACCCGCTCGACCTGCTCCCGCGAGAGCAGTTCGACGAGCACCGCGTTCTCGAGCTCCGGCGACGTGCTCTCCCCGAGCAGGAAGCGGCGGTTGCGCTCGATGAGGACGATCGCCACGACGCCGAGGAGCAGGCCGATCGCGATCGAGCCGATCGCGTCGAAGACCGCGAGCCCGGTGACCTGGTGCAGGAACACCCCGAGGAAGGCCACGACGAGGCCGACGAGCGCCGCGGCGTCCTCGGCGAAGACCGCTCGGAGCGTGGGGTTCGAGGACTGCAGGACGTGCCGCAGCACCGGCACGCGGCGCTTCGTCGCCGCGCCCCGCGCCTGCCGGTACGCCTGCAGGAAGCTCGTCCCCTCGAGGCAGAACGCCAGGGCGAGCACGACGTAGTTGAGCAGGACGTCCTCGGCCGGGCCGGTCTCCCCGAACTCCGAGATGCCGTGGGAGATCGAGACGATCGCGCCGGCGGTGAACAGACCGAAGGCGGCGAACATCGACCAGATGTAGGTCTCGCGCCCGTACCCGAGCGGATGCGCGGTGTCCCGCTTCTTCCCGCCTCGTCGTTCGGCCACGAGCAGGAAGATCTCGTTCCCGGTGTCCGCCCACGAGTGCGCGGCCTCGGCGACCATCGAGGCCGATCCGGACAGGAGTGAGGCGATCGTCTTCGCGATCGCGACGAGCAGGTTCGCGCCGAACGCGATGAGGACGGTGAGCAAGGAGCCGGAGCTCTTCTGCTCCGAGGGATCGGGCATCGCTCCAGCATGCTCCCGTCCGCTAAACTCGTCCGCACAGGCGTCGATCCGGCCATCACCGGGGAGCCTCCGGCAGAACGCGGACCAGCAACGGGCCGTCAGTAGAGCCGGGCGGACCGGGCCGCACCAGCCCCGGCGACGAGCGGTCGACCGCAGCGCGAGCAGCGGTCGGCAAGCGAGGTGGTACCGCGGAGCACGCTCCGTCCTCGTGGAGAGCAACCGAACCCACAGGAGCTGCGCGTGGCCTACCCCCAGAACTCGTCCGCCGACGGCGTGACCCCGTCGCCGTCCTTCCCCGCCGTCGAGCGCGGGATCCTCGCCTTCTGGAAGGGCGACGACACCTTCCAGGCGTCGATCGACCAGCGCGAGGGCTGCCCGGAGTGGACCTTCTACGACGGCCCGCCCTTCGCCAACGGCCTGCCGCACTACGGGCACCTGCTGACCGGGTACGCGAAGGACGTCTTCCCGCGCTACCAGACGATGCGCGGCAAGCAGGTGCACCGCCGCTTCGGCTGGGACACCCACGGCCTGCCCGCCGAGCTCGAGGCGATGCGCCAGCTCGGCATCACCGAGAAGCACGAGATCGACGCCATGGGCATCGACGTCTTCAACGCCGCCGCCAAGAAGTCCGTGCTGCAGTACACCGACGAGTGGCAGGAGTACGTCACCCGTCAGGCGCGCTGGGTCGACTTCGAGGACGACTACAAGACCCTCGACGTCACCTTCATGGAGAGCGTGCTCTGGGCGTGGAAGCAGCTCTGGGACAAGGGCCTGGCGTACGAGGGCTTCCGCGTCCTGCCGTACTGCTGGAACGACCAGACGCCGCTGTCCAACCACGAGCTGCGCATGGACGACGACGTCTACACGATGCGCCAGGACCAGTCCGTCACCGTCTCGTTCCCGCTGCACGGCGACCGCGCTTCCGCGCTCGACCTGACCGGTGTGCGGGCGCTCGCCTGGACGACGACCCCCTGGACGCTGCCGACGAACGCCGCCCTCGCGGTCGGTCCGGACATCGCGTACGCGGTCCTGCCGGCCGGGCCGGGAGGCGCGGCTGACGGTGGCGAGACCGGTTCCGCCCAGACTGTGTCCACCAAGTACCTGCTCGCGTCCGACACCGTGGCCGCGCACGCGAAGGAGCTCGGCTACGCCTCGGGCGACGAGGCGCTCGCCGCCGTCGTGCGCACGCTGACGGGCGCCGAGCTCGACGGCGTCGAGTACGAGCGCCTCTTCGACTTCCTCGACGGCACCGAGGGGTACGAGAACGCGTGGAAGATCCTCGTCGCCGAGTACGTCGAGACCGGTGAGGGCACCGGCATCGTGCACCAGGCCCCTGCCTACGGTGCCGACGACCAGGAGGTCTGCGCCGCGGCCGGCATCCCCGTCGTGCTGTCCCTCGACGAGGGCGGTGTCTTCACCTCGCAGTTCGGCGAGGTGGCCGGCATGCTCTGGTCGGACGCGAACAAGCCGCTGACCAAGGCCGTCCGCGACGCCGGGCGACTGCTCCGCCAGGCGTCGTACGAGCACAGCTACCCGCACTGCTGGCGGTGCCGGAAGCCCCTCATCTACAAGGCCGTCTCGTCGTGGTTCGTCCGCGTCACCGAGCTCCGCGACCGCATGGGCCAGCTCAACCAGGACATCAACTGGGTGCCGGACAACGTCAAGGACGGCCAGTTCGGCAAGTGGGTCGGCAACGCCATCGACTGGTCGGTCTCGCGCAACCGCTACTTCGGCACGCCGATCCCGGTGTGGCAGTCCGACGACCCCGAGTACCCGCGCACCGACGTGTACGGCTCGCTCGAGGACATCGAGCGCGACTTCGGCCGCCTGCCGGTGAACGCCGAGGGCGAGGTCGACCTGCACCGCCCGTTCATCGACGACCTGACGCGGCCGAACCCCGACGACCCCACGGGGAACTCGACGATGCGACGGATCACCGACGTGTTCGACGTGTGGTTCGACTCCGGCTCGATGCCGTACGCGCAGGTGCACTACCCGTTCGAGAACCGCGAGTGGTTCGAGTCGCACAGCCCGGCCGACTTCATCGTCGAGTACATCGGGCAGACGCGCGGCTGGTTCTACGTCATGCACGTGCTCTCCACCGCGCTGTTCGACCGGCCTGCCTTCCGGAACGTCATCAGCCACGGCATCGTCCTCGGCTCCGACGGCCAGAAGATGTCGAAGAGCTTGCGGAACTACCCGGACGTGTCCGAGGTCTTCGACCGCGACGGCGCCGACGCCATGCGGTGGTTCCTGATGTCCTCGTCGGTGATCCGCGGCGGCAACCTCGTCGTCACCGAGGAAGGGATCCGCCAGGGCGTCCGCGAGTTCATGCTGCCGCTGTGGTCGACGTACTACTTCTTCACCCTGTACGCGAACGCCTCCGGGCCGGACGGATACCAGGCCACCCGCAGCACCGCGAGCACCGACGTGCTCGACCGGTACCTGCTCGCGAAGACCCGGGTGCTCGTCACCGACGTCCGGACGCACCTCGACGCGCTCGACACCCCGCTCGCGGCCCAGGCCGTCCGCGACTTCGCCGACGTGCTCACGAACTGGTACGTCCGCCGCTCGCGTGACAAGTTCTGGACCGGTGCCGACGCGGACGCCGGCGCCGAGACCCGTGCGGCGTTCGACACGCTGTACACCGTGCTCGAGACCCTGACCCGTGTCGCCGCGCCGCTCGCGCCGCTCGTCACCGAGGAGATCTGGAAGGGCCTGACCGGCGGGCGCAGTGTCCACCTGACGGACTTCCCGGACCCCGACGAGTTCCCGGCCGACGAGGCCCTCGTCGACGCGATGGACCGCGTGCGCGACGTCGCCTCGAAGGGGCTGGCGCTCCGCAAGGCCACCGGCAAGCGCGTCCGCCTGCCCCTCGCCACGCTCACCCTGGTGGTGCCGGACCCGGCGGCGGTCGAACCGTTCGCCGACATCCTGCGCGACGAGCTCAACGTCAAGCGCGTGGTGCTCGAGGCCCAGGCCGAGGAATCGCTGGCGCAGTACGGCATCGAGCGGAAGCTCACCGTGAACGCCCGTGTCGCCGGCCCCCGCATCGGCAAGCAGGTGCAGCAGGTGATCCCGGCCGCCAAGCAGGGCGACTGGACCGCGACCGACACCGGTGTGACCGTCGGTGGCGTCGACCTGGT
Organism: Curtobacterium sp. MMLR14_006; assembly: GCF_001864985.1. NCBI lineage: Bacteria > Bacillati > Actinomycetota > Actinomycetes > Micrococcales > Microbacteriaceae > Curtobacterium > Curtobacterium sp. MMLR14_006. The sequence goes on from NZ_MJGU01000021.1 coordinate 107,120, forward strand.
CGAGGGCGAGTACTCGCTCGACCTCACCGTGGCCGACGCCTCGGTGGCCGTGGCGTTCCTCGACGAGGGCGGTTTCGTGGTGCTCGACACCGTGACGACGTCCGAGCTCGAGGCCGAGGGGCTCGCCCGTGACGTCGTCCGCGCCGTCCAGCAGGCCCGCCGCGACGCCGACCTCGACGTCAGCGACCGCATCGCCCTGACCCTGCGCGTGGACGAGGCCGCCGGTGGCCCGGTGCGCACCCACCAGGAGCTCATCGCCGGCGAGACCCTGGCGACGAGCGTCGAGATCGTGCCCCTCGGGGCGGACGACACCACCACCGACGTCGGTGACGGTGCGAAGGTGACCGTGGAGGTGTCACGCGCATGAGTGACGACGACCAGTACGACCAGCACGACCAGCACGACCGGTACGACGAGGACGGCATCCGGATCCCGGTCGGGCCGTCCGGTGACGCCCCGGTCGACGCACTGCCCTACGGCGGCGACGACGACGAGGTCCGCCGGGTCGAGGCCGCCCTGTACGCCCGGATCGGCGAGCAGTCGCCCGAGCACCGGCTCACCGCGACCCGTCGCGCCGTCGAGCTGCTCGGCGACCCGCACCTGGCGTACCCGGTGATCCACCTCACCGGGACGAACGGCAAGACGTCGACCGCGCGGATGACCGAGAGCATCATCCGGGCCCACGGCCTGCGCACCGGCCTCATGACGAGCCCGCACCTGGTGTCCATCCGGGAGCGCATCGTCATCGACGGCCAGCCGATCGCGGCCGACCGCTTCGTCGAGAACTGGGACGACATCGCCCCCGTCCTCGAGATGACCGACCAGGAGCTCACCGACAAGGGCGAGCTCCCGCTGACCTTCTTCGAGGCGCTCACGGTGCTCGCCCTGGCGTGCTTCGCCGAGGCGCCGGTCGACGTCGCCGTGGTCGAGGTCGGCATGGGCGGCGAGTGGGACTCCACGAACGTCGTGCAGAGCCAGGTGTCGGTGTTCACACCGATCGCCATCGACCACGCGAAGCAGCTCGGCGCCACCGTCGCCGAGATCGCCCGCACGAAGTCGGGCATCGTCAAGCCGTCGTCCGCCGTCGTCTCGAGTCGGCAGGTCCCCGAGGCCCTCGCCGAACTCGAGCGCGCCGCAGAGCTCACCGAGTCCACCCTGGCCGTCGAGGGCACGGGCTTCAGCGTCGTCGACGTCACCCCGGCCGTGGGCGGACAGCTCATCACCGTGCAGGGCACCGCCGGCCGCTACGACGACCTGTTCCTGCCGCTGTTCGGCCGGCACCAGGCCGAGAACGCCGCCGTGGCGATCGCGGCGGTCGAGTCGTTCCTCGGCCGCGGCGCGCAGGCCCTCGACGAGGACGTCCTGTCCGAGGGCCTCGCCGGCGCCACCAGCCCCGGCCGCCTGCAGCCGATCGCGACGGAGCCGACCGTGGTCGTCGACGCCGCACACAACCCGCACGGCGCGAAGGCCCTCGCCGAGGCGCTGCCGGTCGCGTTCCCGTCGGAGCACGTCGTCGGCGTCGTCGGGATCCTCGCCGACAAGGACGCCCGCGGGTTCGTCCGCGCGCTCAAGGACACCGTCGCGACCTTCGTCGTCACACAGCCGCCGGGGGAGCGTGCCCTCGACGCGGACGCCTTCGCCCGGGTGGTCGTCGACGAGGTCGGCGGCGACCGCGTGGTCGTCGAACCGACGCTCGCCGCGGCGCTGCAGGAAGCACGCGACCTGGCGGACGAGGCCGACGCCGACGACGCCCTCGTGCTCGTCGCGGGCTCCATCGTGATGGTGGGCGCGGTCATGGACCTCGTGCACCGGGAAGGCGGGACGAAGTGACGGACGCACCGCGGGCCTCCCGGCCGGGTCGGGCACCCCGGACCCGCAGGCCGCGTCGCGAACGCGGGGCGCGGGAGAGCCTGCTGTCGATCACGCTCGTGCTCGAGGCGATCATGTTCTTCTTCCCGACACTCGTCGTCTTCGGCAAGGGCACGCTGCCCCCGGCCGTGGCCTTCGGCGGCGGGGTCGCGGCGATCATCGTCCTCGCAGCTGCCTCACGCCTGACGGGCAACCGGGCCGGTGTAGTGTTCGGGTGGCTGCTGCAGGCGGCCATCCTCGCCACCGGGTTCATCGAGCCCTTCATGTTCGCGGTGGCCGTGGTGTTCCTGGCGCTGTGGGTGTTCTGCTTCGTCAAGGGCGGTCAGCTCGACCGGATGAACGCCGCGCGCCGGGCCGCTCTGGGCGAGGACTGACGACCACGTCGACCACGACCCCAGGAGTACTGCGTGACCGATCTCGAACAGACCCTCGTCCTCGTCAAGCCCGACGGCGTCGCCCGCCAGCTCACCGGTGAGATCCTCCGCCGGATCGAGGCCAAGGGCTACGAGATCGTCGACCTGAAGATGCTCGGCGCACCGCGCGACCTGCTCGACGCGCACTACGAGGAGCACCAGGGCAAGCCGTTCTTCGAACCGCTCGTCGAGTTCATGCAGTCCGGTCCCGTGGTCGCGGTGCGGCTCGCGGGCAACGGCGTCATCGCCGGGTTCCGCTCGCTCGCCGGCACGACCGACCCGACCTCGGCCGCGCCCGGCACCATCCGTGGTGACCTCGGCCGCGACTGGGGCCTCAAGGTGCAGCAGAACCTGGTGCACGGGTCCGACAGCCCCGAGTCCGCCCAGCGCGAGCTCGCGCTCTGGTTCGCCTGAGCGCTCGGGAGGACGAGATGACGAACAACGACCGACCCACCAAGAACGAGCGTCGCCAGCACGCCCGTGAGGTCGCACGGCAGCGTGCCGACGCCGAGAAGCGCCGCAAGCGCCGCAACAAGTGGTTCCTGCAGGGCGGCATCGGCCTGGGGATCGTGGCGATCGCCGCGATCATCGGCATCGTCGTCGTGAACGTGAACAACGCGCCCGCCGTCTCCGCGGCCGGGCCGGCGAACATGGCCACCGGCGCGATCCAGTTCACCGGGAAGGGCGGCGACGTCACCCCGGTGACCACGAAGGCCGTCCCCGCGAAGGGCAGCCCCTCGGCCGTGCCGACGTCGAACGCCGACGGCGCGGTCGCCGTGACCGAGTACGTCGACTGGGCCTGCCCGGTCTGCAAGCAGTTCGAGGCGACCTACGCCGACCAGATCCTCGACAAGGTGAAGTCCGGCGACGCGACCCTGGCCATCCGGCCGGTGTCGATCCTCGACCGCAGCTACAACGGCTCGCGCTACGCCAGCCGTGCCGCGAACGCGGCGATGTGCGTCGCGAACTACGCGCCGGACAAGTTCCTCGACGTGCAGACCCAGTTCTTCGAGAACCAGCCGCAGGAGGGCACCAAGGGCCTGACGAACGCCGAGATCGCCGACCTGGTGAAGGCGGGCGGTGCGACCGGCTCCGACGTCTCCGAGTGCCTGTCGAACGAGCAGTTCAAGGGCTGGGTGACGAAGTCGACGAACCAGGTGCTCGCGGACGACTCGCTCAAGGGCGCCCAGGGCTTCGGCACCCCGACGATCGTCGTGAACGGCAAGCGCCTGGACAGCCTGGGCGACGTCATCACGCAGATCGACGCCGCTGCGAAGTGACCCGACCGCGGACGACCCCGGTCGGCCCGCGTGACGACGGCCCCCGCTCCCGACCAGGAAGCGGGGGCCGTCGCGTTCGCTGACCGGACCGGCACCGTGCCGACCGGGTCGGCAGCGGGGTCAGAGGGTGGTGAGGACCGTCGGGAACACGATGAGGATCGACACGATCACCACGAGGTAGTTCGCCAGCGGGAACGTCCAGCAGAAGGGCAGCAGGACCCGGCCGACGCGTTCGAGGCGGGCGCCGAAGGTGCCGCGTGCGGCGTTCCAGATCGTCAGCACCCAGAACATCGGGATCGTCATCGACCAGACGAGCATGCACCACGGGCACAGGTAGCCGATGACCCAGACGGTCTGCGTGAACAGCCAGGTGACGAACACCCAGGCCAGGAACACCCCGGCGTTGAACGCGATCCAGAACCACCGTGAGCCGCGGAACCCGGCGAGCAGCACGACCCCGACCGCGATCGGGGCGACGAAGCCCATCACGCCGATGAGCGGGTTCGGGAACCCGAGCAGGTGGCCCTGCCAGCTCGTCATGACCTGCGAGCAGTTCACGAACGGGCTGACGTCGCAGCTCAGCACGGCCTTCGGGTTCTCGTACTTCGCGAACTCGTCGAGCACGAGCCGGAAGGCCGCGTACAGCGACACCGCTCCGGTGACGACGAGGAAGACCGCCATCGCGATCGGACGACGAGTGGTGCGTACAGACGTGGTCACGCCGTCATCATCGCATGCGGCTTCCGGTCCTTTCCTGGCGGGGCGTGCGATACTTCCTGGAGGTCGTGCGGGCAACCGCACACCGATGAGAGCTTTCCGGGCGGCGCCCCTCAAAGGCGGTGCCCGGACGACCGGGTGCGGTGAGAGCGCACTGTGGTCGGGCCAGCGTCACTCCGACGCCGAGCCGGTCCGGGCCGGGTGCCCGGGGCGGAACGCGCGCGGACGCACCAGAAGTTGACGCGACCGACCACGAGACAGCGAGCGCGGGGGCGTCGACGCCGCCCGCCACAACGACAGAATTCCCGCCACCCGACAGGGTGCGAGTGGGGCCGAGGAGTGCGCCAGTTCATGGTGGAGCAGAACAACGACAACACGACCAACGACGAGAACGCGCCGAAGCGCCGGAGCCGCCTGTTCGGCGGACGCCGCGCCCGGTCGTCCGGGCAGGAGGCGCCCGGGAGCGCCGTCCCGTCGACCTCCGTCGACGAGACGCCGGCGCTGACCGACGGTGCGGACGCCGGGACGACGACGCGCGACACCACGGCGCCCGACACCACGGCGGCGTCCGCCGACGCGGCCGCACCGACGGTGCTGTCGACGGACACCGGGACGGTCACCGTCGCGGTCGAGCCGGTCGCCGCCCAGAGCGGCGAGCCCGACGACGTGAGCACCCTGACGGGCGACCTGCCGGTGGTCGAGGCCGAGCCGGCGGCGACCGCAGCGGACGCCGACGAGGCGAGTGGTGCCTCCCGTCCGGACGGTGCCGAGCCGACGGCCGAGGCGAGCGCACCCGCCGCCCCCGCCGACGAGCCCTACGTGCCGAAGGCCACGAGCACGCTCAGCCTGATCTTCCACGCCCCGGTCCTGCCGGAGCTGCCCCAGCGCGCGCCGCGGCACGAGCGTGACGACCGTGACGACCGCTGGGACGACCGCGACGAGCGGGACGACCGCGACGACCGTGACGAGCAGGGCGGACCGCGCCGTCGCTCGCGGCGTCGGGGGAGCAGCGCGGACCGCGAGGTCCGCGAACCCCGCGACCACCAGGAGCCGCGCCGACGCGAGCCGGAGCTCATCACCGAGCCGCAGCGCATCAAGGGCTCGACGCGCCTCGAGGCGAAGAAGCAGCGCCGTCGCGACGGCCGTGACGCCGGCCGCCGCCGCCAGGTCGTCAGCGAGGACGAGTTCCTCGCCCGTCGCGAGAGCGTCGACCGCCAGATGATCGTGCGGTCGAGCTCGTCGACCATCGAGATCGGCGTGCTCGAGGACGGCATCCTCGCCGAGCACTACATCACCAAGTCCGAGAACGTGTCGCTCATCGGCAACGTGTACCTCGGCAAGGTGCAGAACGTGCTGCCCTCGATGGAGGCGGCGTTCGTCGACATCGGCCGCGGCCGCAACGCGGTGCTCTACGCCGGCGAGGTCGACTGGAACTCGGTCGACACCAGCCACGGCCGTCGGATCGAAGCGGCGCTCAAGCCGGGCGACAAGGTGCTCGTGCAGGTCACGAAGGACCCGGTCGGCCACAAGGGTGCCCGCCTCACCAGCCAGGTCTCGCTGCCCGGCCGTTACCTGGTCTACGTGCCGAACGGCTCGATGAACGGGATCTCGCGCAAGCTGCCGGACACCGAGCGTGCCCGCCTCAAGAAGATCCTCAAGGAGGTCCTGCCGGAGCACGCGGGCGTCATCGTGCGCACCGCTGCGGAGGGCGCGACCGAGGAACAGCTGACCCGCGACGTGCAGCGGCTGACCAGCCAGTGGGAGGCCATCCAGAAGAAGGTCGCCGGCGGCCAGGCCCCGGTCATGCTGCACTCCGAGCCGGACCTGCTCGTGAAGATCGTCCGCGACGTCTTCAACGAGGACTTCACGAAGCTCATCATCGACGGCGAGGCCGCCGGTGGCACCATCGACGAGTACCTGTCGGCGGTCGCGCCGGACCTCAAGGACCGCGTGGTCCGCTACGAGGGCCCGGACTCCTTCGAGGAGTTCCGCCTCAACGAGCAGATCGACAAGGCGCTCGACCGCAAGGTGTGGCTGCCCTCGGGTGGCTCGCTCGTCATCGACCGCACCGAGGCCATGACGGTCGTCGACGTCAACACCGGGAAGTTCGTCGGCTCCGGCGGCAACCTGGAGGAGACGGTCACGAAGAACAACCTCGAGGCCGCCGAGGAGATCGTCCGCCAGCTCCGCCTGCGCGACATCGGCGGCATCATCGTCGTCGACTTCATCGACATGGTGCTCGAGGAGAACCGCGACCTCGTGCTCCGCCGCCTGGTCGAGTGCCTGAGCCGCGACCGCACGAAGCACCAGGTCGCCGAGATCACCTCGCTCGGCCTCGTGCAGATGACCCGCAAGAAGATCGGTGTCGGGCTGCGCGAGTCCCTCGACGAGGTCAACGCGAAGATCAACGACAACAACGCCGACCCGGGTCCGAGCAAGGGCCGTCGCAAGGGCCGTGGCGGTGCCGGTGGCAACGGCAACGGCAACGGCGGCAACGGGTCGAACGGCTCGGGCTCGTCGAACGGTTCCGGCTCGAACGGGCAGTCGTCGCACGCGACCCAGGCGCACCAGATCACCGACGACGTGAAGAACGCGCTGTCGCGGATCGTGGCGTCGACCATCGCGCACGACGAGCAGGACGCCGCCGGTGTCGCCTCGCCGGCCGCCCCGACGTCGGCGGACGCCCCGGTGTCCGCTCCGTCCGACGGCGAGCAGCCGACCGGGTCGAAGCGTCGCCGTCGCGGTGGCCGTGGCAGCCGGAACACCGAGCAGCAGGCCTCGTCGACCAGCACCGAGCAGCAGGCCTCGACGACCAGCACAGAGCAGCAGGCTTCGACGACCAGCACCGACCAGCAGGCCGCGACGATCGACGCCGGTGCGTCGGCGCCCGAGGCCCCTGCCGCCCCTGCGGCCGACCCGGCCCCCGAGGCGCCCGTCGCCGCTGCGCCGGTCGCTGCCGCTGCGCCCGCCGCTGCGCCCGCTGCCGAGCCGAAGGCCGCCAGGGCCCAGGGGCGTCGTCGGGTGAGCTCGAGTGCCCCGGTCACCCCGACCGAGAACACCGTGGCGATCCTCGACATCCCGCTGAGCGCGGCACCGAAGCGCGAGCCGCGCCAGGTCGCCCCGGACGCCGAGTCCCTGCTCGACTCCGTGCTGCAGGCGCTGCCCGAGCCGAAGCAGCCGGGGCAGGGCCGTTCGCGGTCCCGCCGGGTGTCGTCGCCGAGCATCAGCGCGCCGGCGACGGACACCGACGCAGACGGCTCCGTGGTCACGGGGGACTGACGATGGCGAACCCCGGCGACCCGCAGCGCGACCGCGGGTACTACGGTGCGGGCTGGTCCCAGCCCGCACCGCCGGTGCCACCGGCACCCGCGCAGTCGGCCGGGGCGGTGCCGCCGTACGGTGGCCAGCCCGGCGCCGGGGGGCCGTACGCGCCCCCACGCCCGCCGCGCAGGTCCCGTCCCGCCGGGGACCCGCGTCGCGCGTTCGCGCCCGGCGCCTCGGTCACGAACACGACCGGCGCGCTCATCGCCGTCGTGTCGTTGGTCCTCGTGCAGTTCGTCTCCGGAGCGGTCGGGCTGCTCGGCACGGCACTCGTCGTCCACCCGTTCTCGCGCTACGGGCCCGGTGCCGACCTGCTCGGCAGCTTCACGGACGGGGTCTTCCTGGCACCGTTCCCGTTCTACGCCGGAGCGTTCCTGGCCCTGGCGTTCCTCACGCCGATCGCCCGCCGCAGCCCGCTGCCGACGGTGCTCCTGCGGGCGGTGCTCGCCGGTGCCGCCGGGACGGTCGCGCTCGCCCTGGTCGGCGTCTTCACGGGATCGTTCGCCGCGGTCGGGTCCGGTGCGTCCCGGCTGGTCGTGGACGTCCTCACGACGCCGCTGCGGAACGGCCTGCCGTTCACCGTGATGCTCCTGGCGACCGCCACCGCCGCCTGGCTCTGGCTCGGACGACCTCGGCGTGGTCGCGGCACGGGCGGTGCGCCCGGACAGCCGGGCACGGTCCGACCGGCCGACGCCGTCCCGCCGTCGACCGTCCAGCCCTCCGCCGCGCAGCCGCAGCCGCCGCAGCAGCGCGCCTCCGGCCCGTACGGGCCGTCCACCGGGCAGCAGGGCCAGTCGGGCCAGCAGCCGCCCTGGGCGCCGCCACCGGCCCACTAGGGCGGGCGCGCCCCGGAGACGGTGCCGGGCACGGACGGGAGGCCCGTGGCGGACGCCGCCACGGGCCTCCCGTCCGGCGTCCGGTCCGGACCAGGGCAGGGCGCGCGCCGTCCGTCGGTGACCACGGACGGCGGTGCGCGCTGCCGTCCGTGCGCGCTGCCGTCCGTGCGCGCTGCCGCCGGTGCTGGTTGCCGTCAGTGCTGGTTGCCAGCCGTGCTGGTTGCCGTCCGTGCTGGTCGACGTCGGTCCGGGTTGCGGTCAGTGCGCGCGCTTGTCGCGCTGCGGCACCCGGAGGCCGCTGCGGATCAGGCGCAGCACGAGCTCGCGACCGGTGACCGCGGACGCCCCCGCGGCGACCAGTTCGTCGTAGCGGGCGAGCGGCACGTCGTAGTGGTCGTGGTCGAACGCGCGACGCGGCACGCCGACCCGGTCGGCGAAGGCGTGCAGTTCCGCGTAGGATGCATCACTGACGAGGTGCGACCACAGTGTGTCGTGGGCGGGCCACGTCGGTGGGTCGATCAACACGGTCACCGTGCAATGGTACGTGTGTCGCCGTTTGACCGGACCCATGGTGATCGAGTATTCTCGATCCCTGGTGTCAGCGGGCCGTTCTGCCTGCGTCGCCGATCGGGCCCGGCCTCCGGGAGCCGCTCGTGCAGAAGTGGGCACCCGAGACTTCCCTCAAGCAGAGTTACGTAAGGATTTCCACGTGGTTTACGCAGTAGTGCGCGCCGGCGGCCGTCAGGAGAAGGTCGAGGTCGGCACCATCCTGACCGTCGACCGTGTCAAGGCGGACGACCAGGGCAACATCGACCTCGCCCCCGTGCTCCTCGTGGACGGTGACAAGATCACGTCGGCGGCCTCCGAGCTCGCGAACGTGACCGTCACCGCCGAGGTGCTGGACGACCTCCGCGGTCCGAAGGTCATCATCCAGAAGTTCAAGAACAAGACCGGGTACAAGAAGCGTCAGGGTTTCCGCGCTGAGCTGACCCGCGTCAAGATCACCAAGATCGCGTAAGGGAGTCCACTCATGGCACACAAGAAGGGTGCGAGTTCCACTCGCAACGGTCGTGACTCGAACGCTCAGCGCCTCGGCGTGAAGCGCTTCGGTGGCGAGGTCGTCAACGCCGGCGAGATCATCATCCGCCAGCGTGGAACCCACTTCCACCCCGGCGCCAACGTCGGCCGCGGTGGCGACGACACGCTGTTCGCCCTCTCGGCCGGTTCGGTCGAGTTCGGCACCAAGGGTGGCCGCAAGGTCATCAACATCGTCAACGCGTAAGTCGCGACGATCTGATCTGCGCTCGTTCTGAGCGGGAGGGGCGGGCCGAGTGCCCGCCCCTCCGTTTTTCATTTGCGCCGGTGGCGCGACGACCTTCCAGGAGTGGACCCATGGCGACATTCGTCGACCGCGTGACCCTGCACCTCACCGCGGGGAACGGCGGCAACGGCTGCGTGTCGGTCCGTCGTGAGAAGTTCAAGCCCCTCGCCGGGCCCGACGGTGGCAACGGCGGTGACGGCGGCGACATCGTGCTCGTGGCCGACCCGCAGGTGACGACCCTGCTCGGGTACCACCGCTCGCCGCACCGGTCGTCGAAGAACGGGCAGCCCGGCATGGGCGACATGCGCAGCGGCGTCAGCGGCGAGGTCCTCGAACTGCCGATGCCGATCGGCACCGTCGTGTACGACGAGTCGGGCGAGGTCATCGCCGACCTCACCGAGCCGGGCATGCGCGTCGTCGTGGCGCCCGGCGGCCAGGGCGGCCTCGGCAACGCCGCGCTGTCGACCACGAAGCGCAAGGCCCCCGGGTTCGCGCTCCTCGGCACCGAGGGCTGGGCCGGGGACGTCAGCCTCGAGCTGAAGACCATCGCCGACGTCGCCCTGGTCGGGTTCCCGAGCGCCGGCAAGTCCTCGCTCATCGCCGCGATCTCCGCCGCGAAGCCGAAGATCGCGGACTACCCGTTCACGACCCTCACGCCGAACCTCGGCGTCGTCGAGTCCGGTGAGAGCCGGTTCACCGTCGCCGACGTCCCCGGCCTCATCGAGGGCGCGTCCGAGGGCAAGGGCCTCGGTCTCGAGTTCCTCCGCCACGTCGAGCGCTGCGAGGCCCTGCTGCACGTGATCGACTGCGCCACGCTCGACCCGGGCCGCGACCCGATCAGCGACCTCGACGTGATCCTCGGCGAACTCGAGCGCTACCCGGTGCCCGAGGGCCAGGTGCCGCTGCTCGAGCGTCCGCAGCTCATCGCCCTCAACAAGGTCGACGTGCCCGAGGCCGAGGAGCTCGCCGAGTTCGTCACCGCCGAGCTGCAGGAGCGCGGCTACCGCGTCTTCCCGATCTCCACCGCGTCCCGCAAGGGACTGCGCGAGCTCACCTTCGCCCTCGCCGACGTCGTCGAGCAGGGCCGTGCCGCACGCGCCGCCGAGCCGGTGCCCGAGCGCATCGTCATCCGCCCGCGCGCGGTCAACGACCAGGGCTTCACCGTCCGCGCCGAGGGCGGCGAGGAGCACCGCTTCTACCGCGTGCGCGGCGCGAAGCCGGAGCGTTGGGTGCAGCAGACCGACTTCACGAACGAAGAGGCGATCGGCTTCCTCGCCGACCGGCTCGCCAAGCTCGGCGTCGAGGACGGCCTGTTCAAGGCCGGTGCCGTCGCCGGGTCGACCGTCGTCATCGGCGGCGACGGCGGCATGGTGTTCGACTGGGAGCCCACGCTCACCTCGACCGCCGAGCTCATCACGAGTGCCCGCGGCACCGACGCGCGCATCGGCGCGACCTCGCGGCCGACCCGCAACGAACGCCGCGAGGAGTACTTCGAGCGGATGGACGCCAAGGCCGCCGCCCGCGCGGAGCTCGAGCAGGAGCGCATCGCCGGTCTCTGGGCCGACGACGACGAGCCCGCCGGCACGACCACCGACGACCGGGGCTGATCGCCGCATGACCGAGACGACCGCCGGCACCGGGCCGGGACGCGTCACGACGCGTGCGGACATCCCGCGTGCACGACGGATCGTGGTGAAGGTCGGCTCGTCCTCGGTCAGCGGCGACAACACCGGGCAGATCGCCGCGCTCGTGGACGCCCTCGCGGCGGCGCACGGGCGCGGCACCGAGGTCGTGCTCGTCTCGTCCGGCGCGATCGCCACCGGCTTCCCGTTCCTCGGGCTCGAGGGTCGACCGGACGACCTCGCCACGCAGCAGGCCGCCGCGGCCACCGGGCAGAACGTGCTCATGTACCGGTACCAGCAGGAGCTCGACCGGCACGGCGTCGTCGCGGCACAGATCCTGCTCACCGCCGGCGACCTGCAGAACCCGACGCACCGGACGAACGCGCAGCGCGCCGTCGACCGGCTGCTCGCCCTGCGGGTGCTGCCGATCGTCAACGAGAACGACACCGTCGCCACCCACGAGATCCGGTTCGGCGACAACGACCGGCTGGCCGCACTCGTGGCGCGGCTGCTCGGGGCCGACGCGCTCGTGCTGCTGTCCGACGTCGAGGCGCTGTACACGAAGCCCCCGGAGCAGCCGGGTGCGGAGCGCATCGACGAGGTCCCGCTCGGCGACGAGCTCGCCGGCGTCACGTTCGGTTCGATCGGCGCCGCCGGCGTCGGCACCGGGGGAGCGGGGACGAAGGTGGCCGCCGCCCGCCTCGCCGCCGAGGCCGGCACCGCCGTCCTGGTGACCGCCACGGCACTCGTCGAGCGGGCGCTCGCGGGCGAGCACGTCGGCACCTGGTTCGCGGCAGCACCCCGCGACTGACCGCCGGCGGGGTCCGTCACGTCGGTGTGCGCCGACCTATCCTTGGTGCATGTCCACCACCGCGACCGCCCCGACCCTGACCGACAAGCTCGTCGCGGCCCGCACCGCGTCGTCGGCCCTCGCGACGGCGACGACGGCGGTCAAGGACGCCGCCCTGCTCGCGATCGCCGCCGGTGTCCGTGCCGCGACGGCCGAGATCGTCGCGGCGAACCACGGCGACCTCGTCGCCGGCGAGGAGAGCGGCCTGTCCTCCGGGCTCGTCGACCGCCTCCGGCTCGACCCCGCGCGGATCGAGTCGCTCGCCGCCGCGGTCGAGCACGTCGTCGGCCTGACCGACCCGGTCGGCGAGCACGTCCGCGGGTCGCAGCTGCCGAACGGCCTGCAGCTCACCCAGGTCCGCGTGCCGTTCGGCGTCGTCGGCGCGATCTACGAGGCCCGTCCGAACGTCACGGTCGACATCGCCTCGCTGGCGCTCAAGTCGGGCAACGCCGTCGTGCTGCGGGGTGGCTCGGCGGCGCAGCGGACGAACGCCGTGCTCGTCGCGCGCATCCAGGACGCCGTCGCCTCGGTCGGACTGCCGCGCGACCTCGTGCAGACCATCGACGAGTTCGGCCGCGCCGGCGCCACCGAGCTGATGCGCGCACGCGGGCTCGTCGACGTGCTCATCCCGCGGGGGAGCGCCTCGCTCATCCAGACCGTCGTCACCGAGTCGCAGGTGCCGGTCATCGAGACCGGTGCGGGCGTCGTGCACGTCTTCCTCGACGCGTCGGCCCCGGCTCAGCGCGCGGTCGACATCGTGCTGAACAGCAAGGTGCAGCGCCCGAGCGTCTGCAACGCGCTCGAGACCCTGCTCGTGCACGAGCAGGCCGCCGAGCGCCTGCTCCCGGTGCTCGCCGACCGGCTCCGGGCCGCGGGGGTCACGCTCCGCGGCGACGACGCCACGCGCGCGATCATCCCCGGGGTGCTCCGCGCCACCGACGAGGAATGGGGGACCGAGTCGATGGACCTCGACCTGTCGATCCGGGTCGTGCCGGACGTGGACGCCGCGATGGCGCACATCGCCCGCTGGTCCACGCACCACACCGAGTCGATCGTGACGAACGACGTGGACACCGCCGAGCGCTTCCTGGCGGCGGTCGACTCCGCGGTCGTGATGGTGAACGCGTCGACACGGTTCACCGACGGCGGCGAGTTCGGCTTCGGGGCCGAGGTCGGCATCTCGACCCAGAAGCTGCACGCGCGCGGGCCGATGGGCCTGCCGGAGCTCACGAGCACGAAGTGGATCGTGCGCGGGCAGGGCCAGATCCGCGGCTAGACTGAGCGGCGTCTTTCCCCGACCGAACGGAGCACGAACGATGACCATCCTCGCAGAAGCTGCAGAGCACGCCTCCGGGGCCCCCGCGTTCGTCTTCCCGCTCGTCGGCGCGCTGTTCTTCATCTTCCTCGGCTTCGTCACCTGGAGCTTCCGTGACGTCGCCTACCGCCACTCCCAGAAGTTCGAGGCCACCCGGCACCACGAGTCGGGCGTCGACGAGTTCGGCCGCGCCGACCACTGACCGCAGACCCGATGCTCGAGAGCACCGGACGGCCGCGCATCGGGGTGATGGGTGGCACGTTCGACCCGATCCACCACGGCCACCTGGTCGCGGCGTCCGAGGTGGCGCGCGCGTTCGACCTGGACGAGGTCGTCTTCGTCCCCACCGGTCAGCCGTACATGAAGTCCGGCGTCACCGACGCTGAGCACCGGTACCTGATGACGGTCATCGCGACCGCGTCGAACCCGATGTTCACCGTCAGCCGGGTCGACATCGACCGGCCGGGCCCCACGTACACGGTCGACACGCTCCGCGACCTGCACGAGCAGCGGCCGGACGCGCAGCTCGTCTTCATCTCCGGCGCAGACGCCGTTCAGCAGATCCTCGACTGGAAAGACCACGATGGTCTGTGGGACCTCGCGCACTTCGTCGCCGTGACGCGTCCGGGACACGCCCTCAGCATCACCGGATTGCCCGAACGGGACGTAAGCTTGCTCGAAGTCCCCGCGCTGGCGATATCGTCCACCGACTGCCGTGACCGGGTGAGGCGTGGACACCCCGTCTGGTACCTGGTCCCCGACGGTGTCGTCCAGTACATCTCGAAGCACCATCTGTATCGGAGCGTTGCATGAGTTCGTCCGACGCGCAGCCGCCCCTGTCGCGGCGCCAGGCGCGCGAGCGGGAGCGTGCCGCAGCAGCCGGTTCGCAGCCCGTGACGCCGCCGCCCACCGTCGCCGCCCCCGAGGGGTCGACCACCGACCGTGCCCGGCCCGGCTCCCACGCCGCGCCGGCGCCGACCGGCGCGGCGCCGTCGTCGTCCGCTCCGGGCACGCCCTCGTCGGCTCCCGGTGTCCCACCGTTCCCGCCGGACTCCGCCACGGACATCGTCCCGGGCAGCGGGGGCCTGACGCGCCGCCAGCTCCGACAGCTCCGTGCCGCCGAGAGCCAGGCCGTGCAGCCCGTCCCGCTCCGCAACCCGACGCCGCAGTCGTCCGACCGCACGGTCGAGGACGTCCTCGGTTCGGTCGACACCATCGACCCGGGCACCGCGCAGCGGAGCACCCCCGACACCGCCGAGCCGTCCCCGGTGCTCGACCAGGCCGCCGTGGCGCAGGCCACCGAGGCCGACGGGTCGCCGGATGCGCTCGAGCCCCTCGACGAGGCCGCCGCGCACGCCGAGGAGCCCCGCCGCCACCGGTCGACGTGGTCGCCGCCGTCCGAGGCCGACGGCGATGCCGCGACGCCCGTCGCCGCCCCGGCGGACACGACCGACGCTGCCGCCGACGACGACACCGACGACGACACCGACAGCGATGCTGCCGACGAGTCGACGTCGGACGGCGCCGCTCCGCGACCGCAGTCAGCCACCCCCGCCGTGACGTTACCGCCGGTGCAGACCGCGTCGACGCCCGCGGTCTTCCCGCTCTCGCTCGACGCCGAGGACGACGACACGAACGAGGTCCCGCTGCCCGGGGCCGCCGCCGCCACCGAGGACGCACCCGTGGCGTCGCAGCGCCCGACCGAGCCCAAGCCGGTGACGACGGCGTTCGCGCCGCCCGCCGGTCACTGGTCGCAGCAGGCCCACGACTCGAACGACTCCGAGGTCCACGACGAGGAGACCGGTGCCCGCCGGGTCGCGGTGACGAACACCAACGCGATCATCCTGCCGAACTCGGCCCTCGCCGACCCGACCGGCGCCCTGAACGCCACGGGCGAGGTCATCCTCACCGGGTCGATCGACCTGCCGGCGTCGCTGTCCTCGACCGGGTCGCACCGGCCGATCGACGGCGCCGAGGTCGACCGCCTGCTCGAGCAGCACGACGAGCAGCCCGAGACGGACGCCAGCCCGGTCCGCGCCAGCCGCGCGGTGTCGAGCCACACCTCGACGCGTCAGGTCGTGCTCGCGGCCGCGAAGCCGAAGGAGTCCCGCACCCCGGTGATCCTCGGGATCGCGGTCGGCGGCGTCGGCATCGCTGCGGCAGGCGTCATCATCGTCGCCCTGCTGACGACCCACATGGGCGGTTGACGCCCTCGTCCCCGACCACCGGTCCCGACGCCCCGTCGGCCGCGGCCTGGCCGCGTGTCGGCGGGGTGGCTTATGATCGGGACCCATCAAGCGAGCCGACGACCGTCGGTTCGACGACCGGAAGGAATCCGTGACCGCCTCCACCCGCGCACTGGAACTCGTGCAGGCCGCCGCACTCGCGGCCGACGCCAAACAGGCCGAGGACCTCGTCGCGCTCGACGTCACCGGGCCGCTGCAGCTCACGGACGTGTTCCTGCTCGCGACCGGTCGGAACGAACGCAACGTGCAGTCGATCGCGGACGCGGTCGAGGAACGTCTCCTCGAGCTCGGGGCGAAGACCCTCCGTCGCGAGGGCCGTTGGATCCTCATCGACTTCGGCGAGATCGTCGTGCACGTCTTCCACGACGAGGACCGCCAGTACTACTCGCTCGAGCGACTCTGGGCCGACTGCCCGACCATCCCGCTCGAGCTCCCGGTGGACCACACCGCCTGACCGGCGACGCGCCCGGGTGACGGCTGCGATTTCGTCACCCGGCGTTCGCATGGTGTACGCTTCACTGGTGCCTCCGGGGAACCGGTCGGCACGGAGCAACACCTTCCGGGTCTGTGGCGCAGCTGGTAGCGCACCTGCATGGCATGCAGGGGGTCAGGGGTTCGAGTCCCCTCAGATCCACCAACAACCCCCGCCGTTCCCCAGAACGGCGGGGGTTCCGTCGTTCCAGGACACGTTCTCCACAGGGGCCCGTCGGCGGCGCTCGGGTGCGATCCCGGCCGATACGCTGAGCGCATGAGCAACGATGCGCCCCTGTCCGGTACCCCGCTGACGATCACCGCCGGTGGGTACACGGCCGACGTCGCCTCGGTCGGAGCGACGCTGCGCACCCTGCGTCACGAGGGGCGCGACCTGGTCGTCCCGTTCGACGCCGACGAGGTCCGCCCGGTGTTCCGCGGCGCCGTGCTCGCCCCCTGGCCGAACCGCATCGTCGACGGCACCTACACGTCCGGGGGCGTCGACCACGAGCTCGCCCTGACCGAACCGGCGCGGCACCACGCCCTGCACGGGCTGGTCGCCTGGACCGACTTCGCGGTCCTCGCGCACGACGACGACCGCGTGCTGCTCGGCACGACGATCCCCGCGCAGCAGGGGTACCCGCACCGCGTCGACGTGCACGTCGAGTACCGCCTGGACGCCGAGGGCCTGCACACGACCGTCACGGGCACGAACACCGGTGCCGACGACGCACCCTGGGGCACCGGTCCGCACCCGTACCTGGTCGCCGGTGACGGCACGGTGGACGACTGGACGCTCACGCTCCCGGCCGCCGAGGTGCTCGAGGTCACCCCCGACCGGCTCATCCCGACGGACCTGGTGCCCGTGCACGACGAGTTCGACCTGCGCATCCCCACCCTGATCGGCGACCGCTTCGTCGACCACGCGTTCACCGGCTTCGACCGTGACGCCGACGGCCTCGCCGCCGTCACGGTCATCGCTGCGGACGGCCACGGGGTGCGCGTCGCCTTCGACGCGGCGTGCCCGTGGGTCCAGGTGCACACGGCGGACCACGTCGTCCCCGCGTACCACCGCGCCGGACTCGCCGTCGAACCGATGACGTGCGCCCCTGATGCCTTCAACGACGGCGTCGACCGTGGCCTGGTCGTCCTGGCCCCGGGGTCGGCGCACGCCGCAGCATGGACGATCGCCGCGGTCTGACCGGGTCCGACCGGACCGTCCGCATCGAGGTCCGTCGACTCGGTGCCGTTCCGGACCTCGCCGCCCTCGCCGCCGCGTCGACCGCGGACGTCGTCTGGCTCGATTCGTCCCTGCCGGACGGTGCCCCGGACACCGCACGCCCACGGGCCCGCTGGTCGGTGCTCGCCTGGACCGACGGCCCGTTCTCGACACGCTTCCGGCACGAGGCGCGACGGGCCCACGTCGCGGTCCCCGCACCCGCTGCACGCTGGTTCGGCCGGTCGTGGTCCGGTGACCGCCCGGCGTTCGCCGTGCTCGCCGACCTGCTGGCGGCGACGCCCGTGCTGCCCGAACCGGTCGACGGCTGCGGCTTCGCGCTCGGCTGGACCGGGTTCCTCGGCTACGAGCTCGGCCGTGAGTCCGGCGGCCCGGACCGCACCGCCGACGGTCACCCCGACGCCGACCTGCGGTTCGTGGACCGCGCTGTCGTGGTCGACCGGGCCGGAGCCGGAGCCGGAGCCGGAGCCGGGGTCGCCTGGGCGCTCGCGCTCGTCGCGGACGCGGAACCGGCGGCCAGCGCGTCGAACCGGGCGTGGCTGCGGACGGTGCCCACGTCGTCGACGGGGAGCGGTCCCGGGGACGTGCCCACGAGCCTCCCGGCCAGCGCATCGAACCGGGCGCGGCTCCGGACGGTGCCCACGT
>NZ_MJGU01000021.1:125280-208037 GCF_001864985.1 Curtobacterium sp. MMLR14_006
ACGGAGGCCGGTCCCGGGGACATGCCCACGGGCCTCCTGGCCGGGACGGCGACCGGCCGTGTGGGCCGCGCCGCCTACGAGGACGCGGTCGACGCGTGCCGCGCCGAGATCCGCGAGGGCAACGCCTTCCAGGTGTGCCTCACCACCACGTTCGTCCTGACGGACGGACGGGAGGGCCGGATCGCCCCCGGCACGGACCCGCACCTGGTCGAGTACCTGCGCATGCGCGCGGCGGACCCCGTGCCGTTCGGCGCCTACCTGCGGCTCGGCACGCTGCGCGTGGCGAGCCGGTCGCCGGAACGGTTCCTGCGGATCGACGCCGGCGGGGCGGTGACGGCGGAGCCGATCAAGGGCACGCGCCGCCGCGCCGCCGACCCCGCGGCGGACGCGGCCGTGCGGGCCGAGCTTTCGGCGAGTGCGAAGGACCGGGCCGAGAACGTGATGATCGTCGACCTGCTGCGGAACGACCTGCTGCGGACGGCGCTGCCCGGCTCGGTGCACGTCGAGCGGTTGTGCGACGTCGAGACCTACGCGAGCGTGCACCAGCTGGTGTCGACGATCGGCGCGCAACTACCGACGGGCACGTCGCGGGCGGAGGTGGTGCGCGCGGCCTTCCCGCCCGGGTCGATGACCGGTGCACCCAAGACCAGCGCCACGGCGATCGCCGACCGGCTCGAGCGTGCACCGCGCGGCGTCTACTCCGGGGCGATCGGGTACTTCTCGGCGAGCGGGGCGGTGGACCTCTCGGTGGTGATCCGGACACTGGTGACGGTCGTGGACACCGACGGCGTCGTCCGGTCGCGGACGCTCGGCGCCGGGGGAGCGGTGACGTGGTCATCGGACGCGGCGCAGGAGGCGGACGAGGTCGAGACGAAGACGCGTTCGGTGCTCGGGGCGGTCGGTGCGAGCACATCCTGGACCATCAATATGTGAAATACGGTGCGCTACGATGCCCGGGTCGCGTTCTGCGGCGTCCCCACATCGAGGAGTCACACTTGGCAATCCCACGCACAGCACACCTGACGACGCTCGGCGTCGTCATCGCGGTCGGCCTGAGCTGCACGATCGGCGCGTCCGGCGCCGTCGCGGCCCCTGCTCCGTCCCCCACCACACGCGTTTCGTCGACCGTCACCGATGCGTCGATCCCCGCACCCGTCGTACAGCGCATCGACACCGAGGCGAACGGCACGCAGCGGATGCTCGGGACAGCGAACTCGGACCGCGTCGAGGTGCTCGACGGTGACACCGTCGTCAGCGCCTGGCCCGCGGGCATGGGGTTCTTCTCGATCGCCGTCGGCGAGCGGTACCGCGACACCGAGTTGACCATCGTCGCGGAACGCACCGTGGACGGGACGGCGCGGCGCTCCGAGCCGGTCGTGCTCCCGCGGACCTTGCAGGTCGACGGCGTCGACACGAAGCTGACGAGCTTCACGCCGGGGCAGCACGAGTTCAGCGGCACGGCGACCGCGGGAGCGACCATCACCGCGACCGACGTGGACGGCACCGAGCTGTTCCGCGCCGAGGTGCCGTCGTCCCGGGCGGCGTCGGTGCGCTGGTCGGCCGACGCGGACCTCGGTGACACCAGCCACACGATCACGTTCACCCAGACGACGCCGTCCGGCATCCCGACGGTCCTCGCAGACGTCCGCTACCTGCCGTCGGTCGCCGCCGTGCCGACGGTGGACGACATCGACCGCGGCGTGCGGGGCGAGTACTTCCTGCGCGGCTCCGTGGGCGGGGAGGGGACCCGCACGGTCGTCGCCACCGTCGGCGAGGACCGGTACACCGCCGATGTCCGTGACGGTGCCTTCCTGCTGACGGTCCCGGGGTCGCACGTCGGAGCCACCGCGCAGGTCGCTTCGGAGTCCGACGACGGTCCCTCGAAGTCCACCCCGGTCGAGTTGATCGCCGCCCCTGAGGACGCGGACATCGCCGCTCCGACGGTCCGCGACGTCTTCAACCTGCCGAACGGCGAGATCCTGGTCACCGGCGACGCGCACGCGCCCGGCGCGATCTGGTTCCTGCACGGCGACCGTGTCGTCGCGGGGACGAACCCCGACGGCGGGTTCTCGTACCAGATCGGGTCCGACTCCACCGACCAGCAGATCGACATGGCCACCATGCAGTTCGGCAAGATCTCGGAGCGGACCGCCCTGCCGCGTCTGCTGTCGGTCGACGGGGTGACCGACCACGAGAACTCCTTCGTACCGGGCACGCAGACGTTCACGGGTCGGGCGGAGGCCGGTGCGACGGTCACCGCGCGCGACGCCGACGGGACGGAGCTGTTCTCGGTCGAGGCGTCGGGCGCAAAGGCGGGTGTCGGCAGTTGGTCCGCCCAGGCAGACCTGTCCGCCGGCTCGCACGAGCTGACGTTCACGCAGACCACGCGCGACGGGCGGACGTCCGTCATGCAGGACATCGGGTTCACCTCGGACGACGAGGCGCCGGTGGCGCCGGTGGTGGTGACCGGGCCGACGGAGGGGTCGACGGTGACGTCGAAGCGTCCGGTGTTCCAGGGCACCGGTGCCGAGGGCGCCACGATCGTCGTCAAGGGATCGAGCCGTCAGGTGGCGACGACCACGGTGGTCGACGGCAAGTGGTCGGTGCCGGCCGACTTCGACCTGGGCAACGGGGACTACCGGCTCTGGGTCACGCAGACCCCGACCGGTGGTGCGGAGCCGACCACGGTCGAGATGTCGTTCACCGTGCGGCACGCCGCCGTCGCGCCGCTGGTGGTGACCGGGCCGACGGAGGGGTCGACGGTGACGTCGAAGCGTCCGGTGTTCGAAGGCACGGGTGCCGAGGGTGCCACGATCGTGGTGAAGGGGTCGAGCCGTCAGGTGGCGACGACCACGGTCGAGGACGGCACGTGGTCGGTGCCGGCCGACTTCGACCTCGGCGACGGTGACTACCGTCTCTGGGTCACGCAGACCCCGACCGGCGGCGCGGAGCCGACCACGGCCGAGGTGACGTTCACCGTGCGGCACGCCGCCGTCGCGCCGGTGGTGGTGACCGCGCCGGCCGAGGGGGCGACGGTGACGTCGAAGCGTCCGGTGTTCGAGGGCACGGGCGCCGAGGGTGCCTTGATCGTCGTCAAGGGATTGAGCCGCCAGGTGGCGACGACCACGGTCGAGGACGGCACGTGGTCCGTGCCGGCCGACTTCGACCTCGGGAACGGCGACTACCGCCTGTGGACCACGCAGACCCCGACCGGTGGTGCTGCCCCGACCACGGTCGAGGTGACGTTCCGGGTCGCTGCGGGCTGACGTCCCTGCGACTGACGCCCCCGCGACTGACGCACCCGTCCGTCTGACGCGCCGGGCACCCTCGTCACGAGGGTGCCCGGCGCTGTCGTTTCCGGGGCGCGTGTCGGCCGTCCCGGGCAGGATGGAGCTCGTCGTCGGCACTCCATCGGCGCTTCGTCGACACAGCCACGGCGTGTCGAACGCGTGTTCGACCAGGGCTGTCCACGGATGTCGGACGCGGTTGACATCATCGAACACATGTTCGAATATGAGGGCATGCAGACGGCCGCCGCACTCCGGTCGCCCGTCCCCGACCGGGGCGGGCGGAACGGTGCAGCACGCGGCGGCGGCGGTGCACGGCGGGGGAACGACCACCTCGGCGACGCTCGCGCGGCCCTCGACCGCATCACGTCGCTGCGCTCCCGGGTCGCCGACATGGAGTCCACCCGGGTCGACACCGCCGGCCTGCCCACGGCACCGGCCCTCGAACCGCTGCTGCCCGGCGGGGCGATCCGCGTGGGTGGCACGTACGCCGTGCCCGAGTCGGTGCTGCTCGCGATGACCATGCTGCAGGCGGCCTCAGCGGCGGGCGCGTGGTGCGCGGTGGTGGGCGTGCCGTCCTTCGGGGTCGAAGCCGCGGCCGCCGCGGGGATCGACCTCGAACGGCTCGTGCTCGTCCCCGACCCGGGCGACCAGTGGCTCGCGGTGACGGCGGCGATGGCCGACGTCGCGCAGATCGTCCTCACCCGGCCGCTCGGTCGGGTCGTCCCCGGTGACGTGGCCCGGCTGTCCGCCCGGCTGCGGCAGCGGGGCGGCGCGCTCGTCGCGCTCGGCGCCTGGCCAGGAGCGGACGTCACGCTCCGGGTCACGTCCTCGACGTGGAGCGGCATCGGGCAGGGGCACGGCCACCTGACCGAGCGCCGCGCCACGGTGACGGCCACCGGGCGAGCCGGTGCGGTGCGGCCGACCAGCACCGAGCTGCTGCTGCCCGCTGCGGACGGCGCGGTCCGCGCCGCGGTCCCCGTGCCGTCGGTCGGTTCCGGCGACGGGCGGGTCCTGCGCCCGGTGGCGGTGGCGTCGTGATCGCCCGCGGTCGCATCCGCGCCGACGCGATCGCCCGCGGCGGTGCCGTGCCGGAACCGCCCCCGACCCGGACCGTCGTGCTCTGGTGCCCGGACTGGCCGGTGATCGCGGCTGCCCGCGCCGCCGGGGAGCCCCCGGAACAACCCTTCGCGGTCGTGTCGAAGGGACTCGTGTTCGCGAGCTCCGCCTCGGCCCGGCAGCACGGTGTCGTCCGGGGGCTCCGCGTGCGCGAGGCGCAGGCGCGCTGCACGGAACTCGTCGTGCAGCCCTACGACGACGCCCTCGACCACCGCGCCTTCGAACCCGTCATCCGTGCGGTCGAGGCAGCCGTGCCGGGGGTCGAGGTCGTGCGGCCGGGGACCCTCGCCCTGCGCTCGCGCGGTCCCGCGCGGTACTACGGCGGCGAACGCGCCGCGGCGGCCACGCTCGCCGGGATCGCGGCCGACCACGGCGCGCCTGCGGTGCGGGCGGGGGTGGCGGACACCCCGTTCGCCGCCGAGCAGGCGGCACGCGCGCGACCCCTCCGCCCCGGGGAACGCGTGCGGATCGTGCCCGTGTCCGGATCGGCCGACTTCCTCGCGGACCTGCCCCTCGGCGTCCTCGGCGACCCCGAGCTCGCGACCGTGCTCGACCGGCTCGGCATCGGCACGCTGGGGGACTTCGCGGCGCTCAGCGACGAGCAGGTCCGCGACCGCTTCGGGGTGGCAGGGGCGTTCCTGCACCGGTTGGCCGGCGGCCGTGATCCGCGCGAGGTCGCGGCACGCGAGGTCCCGCCCGAGCTCCGGGTCGAGGCGTCCTTCGAGCCGCCGCTCGACCGTGCCGACCAGATCGCCTTCGCGTTCCGGCGCTCCGCCGACGACTTCGACGCCCGGCTCCGGGCCGCCGGACTCGTCGCGACGACGATCCGGGTCGGGATCGTCGACGAGCGCGACGTCCTGCTCGAACGCACCTGGGCGCACCCGCGCTGGTTCGACGCCGCCGACGTGGTCGACCGGGTGCGGTGGCAGCTCGCCGGCGGGGTCGACCCGACCGGGCTCGAGGCGCCGGTCACGTCGGTCGTGCTCGAACCCGTCGCGGTCGACGACGTGGCGAACCACGAGCGCGGGCTGTGGGGCGCCGGCCCCGACGAACGCGTGCACCACGGGCTCGCCCGCATCCAGGGCATGGTCGGCCACGACGGTGTCGTCAGCCCCAGGATCGGCGGCGGTCGCACCCTGTCGGAGCGCGTGGTGCTCGTCCCGTGGGGCGATGCGCCCGCGGGTGGTGAGCGCGCGCTGGCCACCGTGCGCGACCGCCCGTGGCCGGGCAGGCTGCCGGGGCCGCCACCGGCCACGGTCCTCGAACGTCCCCGCCCGGTCGACGTGGTCACCGCCGGCGGCGCGAGCGTCGACGTCGACGAGCGCGGGGTGCTGTCCGGCCCGCCGGAGCACTTCCGTGCCGAGGGCGACCGCGGGGGCGGGTTCTCGGCGGTCTCCGCGTGGGCGGGGCCGTGGCCGCTCGTCGTGCGCTGGTGGGAGTCCGGCGGACGCCGACTGCACCGGCTGCAGCTCGTCGACGCCGAGGGGCGCGCCTGGTACCTGGTGCTCGCCGACCACCGCTGGTGGGCGGAGGCGATCGCCACGTGAACCGACCCGAGAGCAGGACCTGATGGGCTACAGCAACCCGGCCATCCCGTGGTCGCAGTTCGAGCGTGCCCTGTCCGACAAGCGGAGCCCCGGCACCGCACACGACGGCGACGGCGGCGACAGCCCCGCGTGGTCGCGCAAGCGCGAGCGGTACGTGCCGACGACGCTCGACACCGACGACGCCCCCGTGGTGCCGTACGCCGAGCTGCACGCGCACTCGACCTTCAGCTTCCTCGACGGCGCGAGCCAGCCCGAGCACCTGTTCGAGGAAGCAGCCCGGCTGCGGCTGCACGCCCTCGCGCTCACCGACCACGACGGCTTCTACGGCGCTGCCCGGATGGCCGAGGTCGCCGAGGCGTACCCCGCGGTCGGCACGGTCTACGGCACCGAGCTCTCGCTGGGGTTGACCGAGCCGCAGAACGGTGTGCCCGACCCGCAGGGGTCGCACCTGCTGCTGCTCGCCGACGGCCAGGACGGCTACCACCGGCTCGCGGGCGCGGTGACGAGCGCGCACCTCGCCGCCGGGTCCGAGAAGGGCAGCCCGCGGTACGACCTCGACGAGCTCGCGGCGCGGGCGGACGGCCACTGGCGCGTCCTGACCGGCTGCCGGAAGGGCACCGTCCGGCAGGCGCTCGAGCAGGGCGGCGAGTCGGCGGCCGAGACCGCCCTGCGCGTGCTGCTCGACCGGTTCGGCACCGGCAACGTCGTGGTCGAGCTCCTCGACCACGGCGACCCGCTCGACAGCGCCCGGAACGACGCCCTGGCGACGCTCGCCGAGCGGTACGCGCTGCCCCTGGTCGCGACCGGCAACGTCCACTACGCCACCCCGGACCGCTTCCCGGTGGCGACGGCACTCGCTGCGGTCCGCGCCCGGCGCAGTCTCGACGAGATCGACGGCTGGCTGCCGGCGGCCGACACCGCGCACCTGCGCTCCGGCGCCGAGATGACCCGTCGGTTCGGGCGGTACCCGGGGGCGATCGAGAACACCGTCACCCTGGCCGACGAACTCGGGTTCCGGCTGCGCACGGCGAAGCCCGGGCTGCCCGACATCGACGTGCCGGACGGGCACACCGCGATGTCCTGGCTCCGCGAGCTCACCTGGGCGGGGGCACGGCGCTTCTACCCGGGCAGCGCCGACGGGGTGGAGCCCCACAAACGCGAACGGATCGAGCGCGAGCTGTCCGTGATCGAGGACAAGAACTTCCCCGGCTACTTCCTCATCGTTCGCGACATGGTGCAGTACGCCCGCGGGCGTGGGATCCTCTGCCAGGGGCGGGGGTCCGCGGCGAACTCGGCGGTCTGCTACCTGCTCGAGATCACCGCCGTCGACTCCATCCGCTACGGACTGCCCTTCGAGCGGTTCCTGTCGGCGATGCGCGACGAGGAACCCGACATCGACGTCGACTTCGACTCCGACCGGCGCGAAGAGGTCATCCAGTACGTCTACGACAAGTACGGCCGGTACAACGCCGCGCAGGTCGCCAACGTCATCACCTACCGGCCGAAGGGCGCCGTGCGGGACATGGCGAAGGCGCTCGGGCACAGCCCGGGCCAGCAGGACGCCTGGTCGAAGCAGGTCGAGCGGTGGGGGTCGGTCACCGAGAGCCAGGACCACGACATCCCGCCCGAGGTCGTCGGGCTCGCGAGCGACGTCCTCGGCTTCCCCCGGCACCTCGGCATCCACTCGGGCGGCATGGTGCTCACCGACCGCCCGGTGGGCGAGGTCGTGCCGATCGAGCACGCCCGGATGGACGGCCGCACCGTGCTGCAGTGGGACAAGGACGACTGCGCCTACATGGGCCTGGTGAAGTTCGACATGCTCGGCCTCGGCATGCTCGCCGCGCTGCAGTACTCGTTCGACCTGGCGGCGGAGCACTGCGGGGAGCGCTGGGAGATGCACTCCATCCCGAAGGAGGAGCAGGGCGTCTACGACCAGCTCTGCCGCGCGGACACGGTCGGGGTGTTCCAGGTGGAGTCCCGCGCACAGATGGGCACCCTGCCCCGGCTGCTCCCGCGACGCTTCTACGACCTCGTCATCGAGGTCGCCCTGGTGCGCCCCGGGCCGATCCAAGGCGGCGCCGTGCACCCCTACATCCGCCGCCGCACCGGCGAGGAACCCATCACGTACATGCACCCGGCGCTCGAGCCGGTGCTCGAACGCACGCTCGGGGTGCCCCTGTTCCAGGAGCAGCTCATGCAGATGGCGATCGCGGTGGGCAACTGCTCCGGTGACGACGCCGACCTGCTGCGGCGGGCGATGGGGTCCAAGCGCGGGCACGAGAAGATCGACCGGCTCCGCGACACGCTCTACACGGGCATGGCGGACAACGGGATCCACGGGGCGGACGCCGACGCGATCTACGCCAAGATCCAGGCGTTCGCGAACTTCGGCTTCGCGGAGAGCCACTCGATCAGCTTCGCCCTCATCGTCTACGCGAGCGCCTGGATACGCCTGCACTACCCGGGAGCGTTCCTGGCGGCCCTGCTGCGGGCACAGCCGATGGGCTTCTACTCGCC
This sequence comes from Curtobacterium sp. MMLR14_006, assembly GCF_001864985.1. Taxonomy (NCBI): domain Bacteria; kingdom Bacillati; phylum Actinomycetota; class Actinomycetes; order Micrococcales; family Microbacteriaceae; genus Curtobacterium; species Curtobacterium sp. MMLR14_006. The sequence continues at coordinate 133,751 of NZ_MJGU01000021.1, forward strand.
GCAGACCCTGGTCGCCGACGCCCGACGGCACGGCGTGCAGGTGCTCCGCCCGGACATCCTGCGCTCCGGGGTGGACGCGACGCTCGAACCGCTGTCCGACGATTCCGCGCAGCCCACCGGGCAGGACGCCTGCCTCGCCACCGAGCAGCCGCCGGTGCTGCCATTCGACAAGGCGCTCCCGGACGACACGGCCGAGCACCGTCGCGACGGCGCCTTCGCGGTGCGGCTCGGACTCGCCGAGGTCGCGTCGCTCAGCCGGAAGACCGCCGAGAAGATCGTCGCCGAACGCGACGCGCACGGCCCGTACACCGACATGTCCGACCTGGCCCGCCGGGTGGGGCTGACCACGGCGCAGCTCGAGGCCCTCGCCGCGGCGGACGCCTTCGCGCCGTTCGACATCGACCGTCGCGGGGCGATGTGGTCGGCGGCGCAGGCCGCGGCCGAGCGTCCGGACCAGCTGCCGGACACACAGGTCGTGGTGCAGCCGCCGCTGTTCGGGCAGATGACCAGCGGCGACGTCCTGATCGCCGACATGTGGTCGACGGGCATGACGACCGACGACCACCCGGTGCGGCACGTCCGCGACCGGCTCGCCGCTCGCCGCGTGCTCACCGTGCAGGACACCGCCACCGCCGAGACCGGGCGTCGTGTCGAGGTGGGCGGCATCGTCACCCACCGTCAGCGACCCGCGACGGCCTCGGGCATCACGTTCCTGAACGTCGAGGACGAGACCGGGCTCGTCAACGTGATCTGCAGCGTCGGGGTCTGGGGCCGGTACCGACGGGTGGCCCGGGAATCGCCGGCGGTGGTCGTCCGGGGGATCCTCGAGCGCTCACCGGACGGCGTCGTGAACCTGGTGGCGGACCGCATCGAGCACCTGCCGCTCGCCGTCCGCACCCGGTCCCGCGACTTCCAGTGAGCGGCCCTACTCGACCTCGGGCAGGCGGATGGTGACCTCGAGCCCACCGGAACGGACGTTCCGCAGGGCGGCGGTCCCGCCGGCACGTTCGGCCACCGCGCGCACGATCGCGAGTCCCAGTCCGGAGCCGCCCGGCATCGGGATCGCGCCCGTGGTCGGGTCCGGGTTCGCCCGCGAGGTCCGCGCCTCGTCGGGACGGGTGAACCGGTCGAAGGCCACCGGGATGAACGACTCCGGCACCCCCGGCCCGTCGTCCGTGATCTGCAGGACGCCCTCGCCGTCGCTGCTGCGCCAGGACACGAAGACGCCACCGCCGCGGGGGAGTGCGGCGACGGCGTTGCCGGCCACGTTCGTCACGAGCTGCGCCATGCCACCGGTGTCGATGCGGTAGCGCGGCTCGGTGCCGCCGCCGGTCGCCGGCGCCTCGAGGTCGAAGTCGACCGTCACGTCCTTCGCCGAGGCGATGAGGCGGACGCGGTCCACGGCGGCCATGACCTCGTCGCCGAGGTCCGACCAGCCGGTCTCCGGCTGCCGGTCGCCGTCCTGCTCCCGCCGTTCGGACTCCTCGATCCGCGACAGGGCGAGCAGGTCGTTCGCCAGGCGGGACAGTCGGGCGACGCTGTGCTTGGCGCGCTCGATGTGCGCGGCCAGGGCGGCGGCGTCGTCGCCGTCGAGCGACGCCAGGTCGAGCTGCGTGGTGAGGATGGCCAGGGGGGTGCGGAGCTCGTGGCTCGCGTCCGAGACCATCTGCCGCTCCCGTTCGGTGGCCTGGCGGGTCCGGGCCAGGAACGCGTTGAGCGTCGTCGCGAGCGAGGCGAGCTCGTCCTGGGCCGGTCCGACGGGCAGCTCGGCGCGCTCCGGGGCGACGGAGAGCCGCTCGGCCTCGCGGCGCATCCGGTTCACCGGGCGCAGTGCGGCGGTGGCCAGGACCCACGACGCGATGCCGAAGGCGACGAGGATCGCGACCCCGGTGAGCGAGAGCGTCGAGGTCAGGTCGTCGACGACGATCGCCTCGGCCTGCGAGTTGCGGGCGGCGACGACCGTCCAGCGGCCGACCTCGTTGACGGGGTGCTCGACGACGACGCGGTACTCCGAGCCGGAGACCCGGATGATCGACGTGCCGGCTGCGGTCGAGGTGAGGCTGCCGAGGGCGCGCTCGACCCGGTTCGGCATCGTCGACAGCACGATGTCGCCCTCGGGGGAGACCACGGCGACGAGCTGCAGGTTGCCCGGCGGCGACAGGTCCGGGTCGCTGTCGACCTCGAGCGTCGCGACGTAGGGGTCCGCGTCGGCGTCGAGCAGGGTGCGGGTGGCGCTCGCGACGACGCTCACCACCTGGAAGCGCATCACCAGGACGAGCAGGACGATGACGACCGCGGCGATCGCCGTCGAGCCGATCGTGATCCGCGCGCGCAGGGACAGCAGGCGGAGCGGCCGGACCGGGCCGCGGCGCCGAGGCTCCGGCGCCGACGTGGCAGAGGACCCGCTCACGCCCCGATGAGGTCGAGCCGGTAGCCGCGGCCGCGGACCGTCGCGATGGCGACCGTCGCCTCGTGCGCGGTCAGCTTCTTGCGCAGGTACGAGATGTACTGCTCGACGACGTTCGGGTCCACGTGCTGCGACCCGTCCCAGACCTCTTCGAGGATCTTCGGCCGGTCGACGACGGTGCCGGCGGAGCGGGCGAGCAGTCGGAGCAGCGAGAACTCGGTGGGGCTCACGGCGACGCGCTGGCCCTTGATGGCGATGCGGCGGGCCTCGGAGTCGATGGAGACGTCGCCGACCTCGATCGTGCGGGGCGCACCGGCCGACTCGCGCCGGCCGAGCGCGCGGAGGCGGGCCGTGAGCTCGGCGAAGGCGAAGGGCTTGGTGAGGTAGTCGTCGGCACCGGCGTCGAGTCCGAACACCCGGTCGTCCACCGCGTCGCGGGCGGTGACGAGGAGGATCCGGACCGGGTCCTCGCGCTCACGGATGCGCCGTGCGAGCTCGAACCCCGACATCCCCGGCATCATGACGTCCACGACCGCGAGGTCGAAGGCCTGCTCGCCGAGGGCGATGAGCGCCTCGACCCCGTTCTCGACCGCCGTCACGCGGTACCCCTCGGCGGCGAGACCGCGCTCCATCAGGGCACGCATCTCGTCGTCGTCCTCGACCACCAACAGCCGCATAGTGGACCTCCTCGGACCCATCGTGGCATCGAACCGGTCCCCGGGTCCGCTCTCCGGGCCGAAGTCGCTGAATCTCGTCTCAGCAGCGGGCGGAACGGTCTGTCCCACGTTCGTGGGTCGTGAGGCCGAAGACCCTTCGTTGCTAGGCTCGCGCAGCGGTGGACGTGACCCGAAGCGTCGGCCGCTGCACTGGGGGAGCACCATGGACCACTCGACCGACCACCCGGCCATGGCGCGGCTGCGAGCAGAGCTCGACGCCGCGTGGAAGGGCATCGGCACGCTCGGCGACCTCGAGGACGCCCCGCGCGACCGCGTCGTGGCGGAGCTGCGCACCGCGGTGCCGGACGTCGCGAGCCGCGCGGCCCGCGCGGTCGGTCCCGAGGCCGTCGTCGCCGAGATCGACCGCTACGCCGGTGCCGGGCTGCCCGGCTCGGACGACGCCGTCCCGGCCGCCGTCATCTGGGGCGACGTCGTGCAGACCGCGGCAGCGGCGGCCCGGGCGACGAGCGGCCAGCACACGACCGGCTGAGCAGCGACCCGCACACGACCGGCCGGGCAGAGCAACCTCCGCACGACCGGCTGAGCAACGACCCGCACACGACCGGCCGGGCGGAGCAACCTCCGCACACGACCGGCTGAGCAGCGCGGCCCGCGCACGCCGCCCGGTCGGACCGACCGGGCGGGCCGACCGACCGGCCGGCGCACGACCGGTCCGGCTCAGTCGTCCTCGCCGAGCAGTTCCTCGCGCACGCGCCGGATGTCCTCGAGCAGAGCGCCGATGAGCACCCAGTGCCGTGAGTTCGGGCGGACCACCTCGAGCGGAGCGGTGAGCGCCGGTTCGGCCGCCTCGGGCACCGGGTCCGCGGCAGCGGTGGAGGGGTCGAGCCTCGTCGACTCGACGCGGGCACTGAGCGCCCGGACATCGGCCCCGATCCGGGCGACCTCGGTGGCGATGCCGCCGACGACGGGGTCTGCGCGCAGGTCCGGAGCGGTGGTGTCCCGGATCGCGCGGGTCATGCCGGTGACCCGGGTCACGAGCACCCGCAGGTGCTCGGCGATGACGACGTCGCGGTCGAGGATCGTCCGGTGGCGGCCGCCGCGCGGGTTCATCGTCAGCGACTCCCGTGCGGCGTTCAGCGACGCCTCGGCCTTCGCGTGCTGCTGCCGCAGGGCGCGGGCCCGCACCAGGGCCTCGTGCCAGCGGTCGTGGTCCCACCCCTCGGTCAGTCCGATGGCGACGCGTTCGAACGCCGCAGCGGTGTCCCGGGCCAGGCGTGCGACGGCCAGGTGGGCGGGTTCGAGCAGGACCGGGGGCACGATGAGGGCGTTCACCACCAGGGCGACGACCGCGCCGATCACGGTCTCGAGGATCCGGTCCGCCGAGTAGTTCGGTGTGACGACCCCGGCGGTGAGCACGAGCATGCCGCTGATGCCGACCTGGGTCGCCGACGTCGGGGTCAGCCGCAGGGCCCACGCGATGAGGATCGCGAGCACGATGACGAGCAGCACCACCCAGACCGCATCGCCGAAGAGCAGGTGGAAGCCGGTCGCGAGCACGACGCCGAGGACGACCCCGGCGCTCCGTTCCAGGCCCTTGACGAACGACTGGTTGATGCTCGGTTGGACCACGAGCAGGGCGGCGATCGCGGCGAAGGTCGGGAACGGCCCGTCGATGACGAGCCGACAGAGCAACACCGCGGCGACCACCGCGACGGCGGTCTTCACGACCTGCAGGAACGGCGTGCGACTGGAGCTGCGGAGGCGCGCGACCGGGTTCACACGGACCACGCTAGCCACGGCCCGCACGCCGAGCCGTGCACGAACGCGACGAAAACGCCCGGACACGGTTGACTGTGGTCGTGTGGCCCAACCATGAGCGCGTCATCCCGCAGGCCTTCGCCGGCTCCGGGACCTCCGTGGTGGCCGCGCGGGCGCACTCGGTCGAGCCCTCCGGCAACGGCTACCTGTACGGCTACGAGGTCGACACCGTCGACCGGAACGGCCAGCCGGCCACGGTCCTGACCTACGTCGACACCGGCGGCACGCACGACCAGAACAGCGCCATCGTCACCGACCCGACGACGGGCGAGCCGGTCTCGGTGTGGGCCTACCCGAACGACCCGGGGCTGCCGGTGCTCGCGCAGGTGACCTACCGCGACGCTGTGGCCGAGCTGCTCACGACGCTCGGCATGCCCGTCACCGACCCGGTGCTCAGCGTCGCGGCCTACCGACCCGGCAAACGCGCCGTCGTCCGGGTGGACGCCCCGGAGCGCACCGTCTTCCTCAAGGTCGTCCGGCCGCACCGCGTCGCGCCGATCGTCGAGTCGCACGAGCAGTTCGTCGCAGCGGGGCTGCCGGTCCCGCGGGTGTTGTCGAGCCGCGGTGACGGGCTCCTGGTGCTCGAACGGATCCGCGGTGTGCCGGCTGGCAGCCGCATCCTCGACATCGCCGACGACCCGCGCTTCGTCGCGTCGCTCGCCGCCCTGAGCGGTCGGGTGGCGACCGTCCCGGTGACGCAGCAGGCCCGCGCCGACGCGATGGACCACGCCGACTGGCACCGTCGCACCCTCGTCACCGCGCTGCCGCAGGACGCGGATGAGATCGACCGCCTGTACGACGCCATCGGACGCCGGTCGATCGGGTGGACGAACGCCACGAAGCAGGTCGTGCACGGGGACCTGCACCTCGAACAGGTCTTCGTCGACGAGGACGAGCCGTGGCGGATCTCCGGCCTGCTCGACATCGACACCGCCGGCTGGGGCTTCCCTGTGCGGGACATCGGTGCGGTCGTCGCGCACCTCGTGGTCACGGGTCTCTGGCACCGCTCGCGCGGCGACGCCGACCGCGGGGCCGCCGCCGAACGCCTCGCCGATGCGATCGCCCGCGACTGGGTGGCCCGCAACCCGCGGGAGTCCGACCGCATCGGACCCGCCATCGGCGCGCAGCTGCTCGCCCACGCCGGTGGTCAGGCGACCACGGGTTCGGCGAACGGGATCCAGACCGCCGAGCAGCTCCTGGCCGCCACCCGAGCGGCCCTGGCCGAGGCGACCCCGGTCCTGCCGTCGGGCGGCACGGTCAGACCGCGGTCCGCACCGCGCGTCTGACCCGCGCGGAACGGCAGCGGGAAGGTGTCGCTTCCGCGGGGTGGTCGCGTCCGGTGGCGGGGGACTCTGGCGCGAACGCGACAGGCGCACGCGGAACGTTCGCGGGAAGCTGTCGCCTTCGCGGGGTGGTCGCGACGGGTGGCGGTCGGGAGGCGCGGGGCGGGGCCGATACGGGCCTCCCGTCCGACGTCGGGGGACTCTGTCGCGAACGCGACAGGCGCACGCGGAACGTTCGCGGGAATCTGTCGCCTTCGCGGGGTGGTCGCGACCGGTGGCGGTCGGGAGGCTCGGGGCGGGGCCGACACGGGCCTCCCGTCCGACGTCAGGGGACTCTGGCGCGAACGCGACAGGCGCACGCGGAACGTTCGCGGGAATCTGTCGCCTTCGCGGGGTGGTCGCGACCGGTGGCGGTCGGGAGGCTCGGGGCGGGGCCGACACGGGCCTCCCGTCCGACGTCAGGTGACTCTGGCGCGAACGCGACAGGCGCACGCGGAACGTTCGCGGGAAGCTGTCGCTCTCGCGGAGTGATCGCGACAGACCGGGGTGCGACGCGCGCGGGTGGCGCGCCAGTCGCCTCCGTCGGGGGTCCGGGAGTAAACTGACGGCGCACGCACCGCGTTCCCGCGTGCCGCGTCGATCCCGGACGCAGCCGTCGGTCACTTGACCGACGCGGGGACCGGGCCGTGACCGCCTCGTGGAGGCGTCGCGTGCGTGTGACGACGCCGGATCCCGGCGCGGACCGTCGCACCCGGCGCTGAGCAGGCGCTCGCGGTGGAACGGCCCGCGGGAGTCCACCGGACGTCCCGATGCGGGGACCGGCGTACTGGCGGGCCACGGTGGCCCGCGGAGACACCGGAGCCGCGACGGGCGCCGGTGCAGGACTTCCCGCCCTCGGGCGGCTCGCCCGCACGAACGGGCGGAACAGGAGGAGCGTTGGCTCGATCAGGCACCCGGCGAGCTGCCGGCGGGACGCGGACCGCGTCACGTCGCACCCGGCCGCTGGACAACGACGGCGTGATCCCCGTCCTCGCCCGCGCAGTGCGCGAGGTCGAGGCGGCGGCGCAGCGCGGACCGCTCAAGGCGTCGAACCGGACGAAGTTCCAGGCCGTCGCCCTGCTCATGCGCGAGGAGCGCGCGCGGGTGAAGGCGGACACCGACCTCACCGACGCGCAGCGCGCCGAGCAGCTCAAGCGGCTCGACGGCGTGGCGACGATCCTCGCGAAGACGGCGGCGCGGGACACCAGCGTCATCCAGCTCCTCGCCGAAGAGGTGCAGGTCTCCGAGGCGACCCGCGCGGTGAAGCGCGACATGATGATCGCCGGCGGCATGGAGCTGCAGCCGGAGGACCTCGTGATCGCGGCGGAACCGGCGCCCGTCGTCGAGACGCCGGTGCGCGCGGTCGTGCCGCAGGCCGTCGTGCAGCGCCAGCTCGCGAACCCCTTCATGGCCCCGGACTTCGCCCTCGCCGACCAGCCCGTCGCGCACCCGCGTCGCCTGGCGAACTGGGAGCTGTTCGGCCCGCTGTTCAAGTCGTTCGAGTACGGCGCGGGCGGGGGAGCGGCGTCGATGCCGCTGCCGGAGCCGACGTCGCTGCACTCGCGCTCGGGCACCACGCTCATGAAGCACCAGGCCGAACTCGTGGCCGCCGCGTCGCAGGGGCACCGGACGTTCCTGCTCGCCGACGAGCCGGGCCTCGGCAAGACGGCGCAGTCGCTGCTCGCCGCCGACGCCGCGAACGCGTTCCCGCTGCTCGTCGTCGTGCCGAACGTCGTCAAGACGAACTGGGCCCGCGAAGCCGAACGCTGGGTGCCGAACCACCGCGCGACGGTCATCCACGGGGACGGCAACGACCTCGACGGGTTCGCCGACATCGTCATCGTGAACTACGAGATCCTCGACCGGCACGCCGGCTGGCTCGGGAACTTCGGGTTCAAGGGCATGGTCGTCGACGAGGCGCACTTCATCAAGAACAAGGACTCGCAGCGCGCCCGGTTCGTGCTGCAGATCGCCGACCGCATCCGGCAGCGCACCGCCGCGCCGCTGCTCATGGCGCTGACCGGTACGCCGCTCATCAACTCGGTCGAGGACTTCCGCACCATCTGGGAGTACCTCGGCTGGATCGACGACAAGAAGCCGCGCGCGAAGCTCATGAACGAGCTCGAGGAGATCGGCCTGACCCCGGCCGACCCCGGGTTCTTCGTCGAGGCCCGCCGCGCCGTCATCGACCAGGGCATCGTCCGACGCCGCAAGGTCGACGTCGCCGCGGACATCCCGGCCCGCCGGATCGCCGACATCCCCGTCGAGCTCGACGGTGACGAGGGCCGCTCCATCCGCGACGCCGAGCGCGAGCTCACCGCGAAGCTCGTCCGCCGCTACCACCAGGCGCTCGACGCCCGCACCGGGCAGGACCCGGTCGTCGGCATCGACCACAAGCTCGTCCGGCAGGTCGCGCGCTGGGAGCTCGAGGACCAGGACGCCTCGTCGACCGGCGAGAACGTGTTCTCGATGGTCCGCCGCATCGGTCGCGCCAAGGCGCAGCTCGCGGCCGACTACGCGGCGCAGCTCGCCTCGAACGTCGGCAAGGTCGTGTTCTTCGCGAAGCACCTCGACGTGATGGACCAGGCGGAAGAGGTCTTCGCTCGCCGGGGCCTGCGCACCGCCACGATCCGCGGCGACCAGACCCCGACGCAGCGCACGGCCGAGATCGACGCGTTCGTGAACGACCCCGACGTCGCCGTCATCGTCTGCTCGCTCACCGCGGCGGGCGTCGGCCTCAACCTGCAGGTGTCGTCGAACGTCGTGCTCGCCGAGCTGTCGTGGACGAGCGCCGAGCAGACCCAGGCGATCGACCGCGTGCACCGCATCGGGCAGGAAGAGCCCGTCACCGCGTGGCGCATCATCGCCGCGCAGACGATCGACACGAAGATCGCCGAGCTCATCGACTCGAAGGCGTCCCTGGCCGCCCGCGCGCTCGACGGTTCCGACGAAGAGGTCGTCGACTCCGGCGACATCCAGCTCGACGCGATGGTCGCGCTGCTGACCGAGGCGCTCGGGGGCTAGCGCGCGCGTCGCGCGGTGCGGGGGCGGCGCGCGTCGCGCGTCGCGCATTCGTCTCGCACGACCGAAGTCCGTCCGGACCACGCGATCACGCGGTCCGGACGGACTCGTGTCGTGCGGGGCTCCGCCGCTCAGATGCGGGACTGCACCTCGGCGAGCGACGGGTTCGTCGCGGTGCTGCCGTCCGGGAACACCAGGGTCGGGACGGTCTGGTTGCCGCCGTTGACCTCGGCGACGAGCTCGGCCGTGCCCGGCGTCTGCTCGATGTCGACCTCGGTGAAGGGCACGCCGGCCTTCGACATCTGGTTCTTCAGCCGGGCGCAGTAGCCGCACCAGCTCGTCGTGAACATCGTGACCCCGCCGGCGTCGGGGGTGAACTGCTCGCGGGTGATCGTGTCGCTCATGGCAGCAGGCTAACCCCTTCTCCTGAGGGGCTTGCGGCGCTTGTTCTACATAGGTAGGTTCACTGCATGGAACCGATCCGACGCGTGACCGCCCCCACGCTCGACGTGCTCGAGGCACTGCTCGCCGGGGACGGTCCGACCTGGGGGCTGCTCGTCATCAAGGCGACCGGCAGGCAGGCCGGCACCGTGTACCCGATCCTCGAGCGGCTCGAGCGACAGGGGTGGGTGGCGTCGTCGTGGGACGACGACGCCGACCGCCCCGGCCCGCGCCGGCGGTTGTACGAGTTCACCGCGGACGGCGTCGTCGCCGCGCGGGAGCTCGTCGCCGCCCGCCCCGCGGCCGCAGTGTCCACCCGGGCTGCCCGGCCGTCGAGCCGGCCGGTGACCCCGTGAGCGCACTCGACCGGGTGCTGCTGGGAGCGGCCCTGGCGGCCTCGCCCGCAACGCACCGCGCTGCACGACGCGAGCAGTGGACCGCCGACGTCCGCGACGCCCGCGAACTCGACCTGTCGCCGACCGCACTCGCCTTCGGCGCCCTGACCACCGCGCTGTTCCACCGACGCGCACCGCACCGATCGTCCTGGGGGGACTCGATGACCACACTGCCCACGCCCGTCCGCGCCGCGCCGCACACCATCCGCACGATCCCCGTGCTCATCGCACTCGCCGTGCTGTCCTTCGTGGTCGCCGCCGGCGTCCTCGCACTCCTGCAGCGGTACAACGGCCTGCCCGAGGCGCGTCCGGTGTTCGACCTGGTCGGCGTCGGGATGGCGGTGGTGCCGGGCCTCGCCGTCGCGACGAGCCTCCTGCTGGCGTCCGGCGTCCCGCGTCGGCGTCGTGGCCTCGGAGTGATCGCGACACTCGCCGTCGCCGCCGTCTGGTGGGCGGTCACCGACGGGACGCTGCACGTGCCCGGGTACGGGTCGCTGCAGGTCGGGCTCGTCGCCGCCGGGTTCCTCGCGGCCTGGCTCGTGACGCTCCGCCGCCCACTGTGGACGCTCTCGCTGCTCGTCCTGCCGTTGGTCGCCACCGTCGTGGTCACCCCGCTCGCGAACGCGGTGATCGCCGTCGGGCTGTCCTACTCGGTCATGACCCTCGTGTGGTGGGCCGGGCAGCTCGTCCCGTTCCTCGTCGCCGTCGTCGCCGGGGTGGTGGCCTCGCGGTTCTCCACGGATGCCCCGGTGGTGGTCGAGCCGCACGGTGAAGCCCTGGTAGACAAGAGCGTGTGAGCGACACACACCTCGAGATCGAGCGCACCTACGACCTGCCGACGGGCGGTGCGCTGCCCGACCTCGTCGGGGCGGGTGGCATCATCCGCACCGAGCACCAGGAGCCGTTCGAGCTCGACGCGACCTACTGGGACACCGAGCGCTACGACCTCGTGGCATCGCGGGTGACGGTCCGCCGCCGCACCGGGGGCCCGGACGCCGGATGGCACATCAAGCGCTCCGAGTCGGACACGGTGCGGCACGAGCAGCACTTCCCGCTGACCGACGACGCCGACACCGTGCCGACCGAGGTCCTGGCCGCCCTGTTCACCGAGCGTCGCGGCCGCGGCCTGCGCCCCGTCGTCCGCATCACGACGACCCGCACCGTCACCCGGCTCCTCGACGAGGACGGCGACCAGGTCGCAGAACTCGCCGACGACCAGGTCACGGCCCAGCGGCTCGACGACGAAGCGCCCGAGACCCCGCGCACCTGGCGCGAGGTCGAGGTCGAGACGGTCCCGGGCGTCGACGCCCAGGTCGCGCACGAGCTCTTCGCGGCACTCGACGGACGCTTCGCGGCCGTCGGTGCCGGCCCCGCCGCCGTCGCGTCCAAGCTGGCACGCGGGCTCGCCGGCGCACCGGCACCGCGCCTCCGCACCGAGGAGAAGCCGGACAAGGGCACGACCGCGCGCGTCCTCGCGAAGCGGCTGCGGAAACTGCGCACCGCCCTGCTCGGCCAGGAGGCCCGGCTCCGCTCCGGCGACACCGCCGACCTCCGGCAGACGGCCGCGACCACCCTCGAGATCGCCGCGATCCTCGACTCGTACCGCCCGGCGTTCCCCGACGGCGACGCCGTCGACCGCGCCGCCCAGGCCGCCGACGACCTCGCCGCCGTCACCGCGCGCGCCGCGCTGGCCGAGTACCTCATCGACCGCCTGCCGCGTGCGTCCACCCCCGCGCAGGACGACCTCATCGACGCGATGACCCGCGAGCGCATCCTCGCCTCCACCCGGGAACGCCGCGACCAGGCCGTGCGGGACGTCGTCGCCTCGCTGCACGGCGAGCCCTTCCTCGAACTGCTCGACGCCCTCGACGACGCGGTGGAGCGCCCCGCGCCGACGGAGTGGTCCCTCCGCTCGCCGAAGAAGGCCGCGCAGGACGTCGTCGCCGTCGTCAAGCCGCACGTCCGCGAGCTCGTGCAGGCCGCCGTGGCCGACGACGTCTCGGACACCGCCGCCGAGCGCGAGGCCGCCGACCGCGCCACGACCGAAGCCGCCTGGCAGGCCACGATGCGGGCCCGGCTCGCGATGGACGTGCTCGGCGACGACGCCTTCCCGCACGCGCTCTGGAAGCGCATCGGCACCGCGGCCGACGTGCTCACCGAGCGGGTGCGCTCCCTGCACGCCCTCGACACGCTGCGGACGAACGCGGCGATCGCGGAGCGCGGGGGCGAGGGCACGTTCGGCTACGGCGTCCTCGCCGGCGACCGGGTGCGCCTGGCGGACGAGTCCTACGACGAGGCGGTGCACGCGCTCAACCGCGTGTGAGCGCGCTGCGCGCCGCGTACGGTGCGTGCGCTGCGTGGTGCGTGGCGCGTGCGCTGCGCTCGCTCGGTGAGCAGAAGAGGTCGGGTCCCACGTCCGGACCCGACCTCTTCTGCTCACGGAGTGCGACGGAGCATGCTCAGCCGGCGGCGATCGGGCTCGCCGACGCCGCCGCGGGCGTCTCGTCCGCCAGCCCGAGCACGTCGAGGAGCCAGGCGAGCTCGAACGCCCGCTCCTTCCACGACGCGTAGCGACCGCTGACGCCGCCGTGGCCGGCGGACATCTCCGTCTTCAGCAGCACCGGTGCCCCGACCTCGCGCAGCTTGGCCGTCCACTTCGCCGGCTCGACGTAGAGCACGCGGGTGTCGTTGATCGAGGTCACCGCGAGGATCTGCGGGTACTGCACGTCGTCGCGGACGTTCTCGTACGGGGTGTACTCGCTCATGTAGCGGTAGACCTCGGCGTCGTGCAGCGGGTCACCCCACTCGTCCCACTCGATGACGGTGAGCGGCAGGTCCGGGTCGAGGATGCTCGTCAGGGCATCGACGAACGGCACTGCGGCCAGGATGCCGGCGAACCGCTCGGGCGCGAGGTTGGCGACCGCGCCCATCAGGAGCCCACCCGCGCTGCCGCCCTCGGCCACGAGCCGGTCCGCGCTCGTCCGGCCGGACTCGATCAGGTGCTCGGCGACCGCGACGAAGTCGGTGAACGTGTTCTTCTTCGTCAGGGTCTTGCCGTTCTCGTACCAGTGCCGGCCCATCTCGCCACCGCCGCGCACGTGGGCGACGGCGAACACGACGCCGCGGTCGAGCATCGACAGGCGCATGACGCTGAAGCCGGGGTCGATCGAGTGCTCGTACGAGCCGTAGCCGTACAGGTGCAGCGGGGCGGGCGTGCCCTCGTCGACGGCGTCGCGGCGCCACACGAGCGACACCGGGATCCGGGTGCCGTCCGCGGCGGTCGCCCAGTCGCGCTCCTGCACGTAGTCGGCGGGGTCGTACCCGCCGAGCACGGGCTGCCGCTTGAGGACGGTGACCTCGCCCGTCGCCAGGTCGAGGTCGCTCACCTCGGACGGGGTGACGAACGACGTGTACCCGATGCGCAGGGTCGGCTGCTCCCACTCGGGGTTGCCGCCGAGACCGGCCGAGAAGAGTGCCTCGTCGAACGGGACCTCGTGCGCGTCGCCGTAGCCGTCGCCCTCGATCGGGATGATCGCGATGCGGGGGAGTGCCTCGGAGCGGTACTCGAGCGCGAGGTGGCCGGCGAAGGCGTCGACCGACTCGATGCGACGTTCGCTGTGGTGCGCGACGACGACGCGGCGGTCGCGGTCCGAGGTCGGGTCGTCGGCGGGGACGTCGACGAGCTCGAAGTTCTCGGCACCGTCGTTGTGCAGCACCAGGAACCGGTCGCTGCCGCCGACGATGGCGTGCTCGATCTCGTACTCGACGCCCTCGCGGCGGGGCCAGACGACCTGGAACTCACCGGTCGGGTCGGCGGCGTCGAGGACGTGCGCCTCGGACGTGATCTTCGAGCCGAGCTCGATGACGATGTACTGCGAGGACCGGGTCACGCCGACCCCGACCCAGTAGCGGTCGTCGGGCTCCTCGAACACCAGGACGTCCTCGGTGGCGGCGGTACCGACCGCGTGCCGCCAGATCTTGTCGGGACGCCAGGACTCGTCGACCGTGGGGTAGAAGACGTAGCGGCCGGCCGGGTCGAACGTCGCGCCCGCCCCGGTGTTCGGGATCGCGTCGCCGAGGTCGGTGCCCGAGGCAAGGTCGCGCACGTGCAGGGTGTACCGCTCGTCGCCCTCGACGTCGATGCCGTAGACGAGTCGGGTGCCGTCGTCGCTGATGTCGTAGGTGCCGAGCGAGAAGAACTCGTGGCCGTCGGCCAGGGCGTTGCCGTCGAGGACGACCTGCTCGCCGGGGAGCGTCGACTCGCCCTCGGGGACGGCGGGCGGGGTCCAGTCGTCGGGGCCGGCGATCGGCGCGCGGCAGTGCACGCCGTACTGGCTGCCCTCGGCGGTGCGGGTGAAGTACCACCAGTCGCCCATGCGCACCGGGACCGAGAGGTCGGTCTCCTGCACGCGGCTCTTCACCTCGTCGAAGACGCGGTCGCGCAGCGCTGCGAGGTGGTCGGTCGCGGCGGCGGTGTGCGCGTTCTCGGCCTCGAGGTAGGCGAGGGTGTCGGGGGACTCCTTGTCCCGCAGCCACTCGTAGTCGTCGACGAAGTCGATGCCGTGGTGGGTCCGCGTGACGGGCCGCTTGGCGGCGCTGGGCGGGGTGGCCTGGGTGTGCTCGCTGCTCACCGTCCCACCCTATTCGAGTGCCCTGACGCAGGCCCTGCCTCCGCCCGCGCTCACGCCGCCGCGCCACGCTCGCACACGGCGGCCTGCACGCGCTGCTCGAAGGCCTCGAGCTCGGTGACGACGGCGGGTGCGACCCAAGCCCGGTCCCGTCGGCGGCGGGTGACGGGGCGGAGCACACCGGCCCGGACGAGGTCGTCCGCGACGCGGTCGGGGTCGGCCCCCGGCACCAGGTCCTGCAGGTGGTCCTCGGTCAGCACCGGATCGGCCGCGAGGGCCCGTCCGACCGCGGCGTGCGGGGCGGAGGCGCACGGCCCGGCAGCCCGGTCGGCCTCGTGCTCGGCGAGCAGCAGTGCGGTGAGCGAGGCCTCGTCGCACACCGTGCCGAGGGCGAGTGCGAGGTCCACGACGAACTCGTCGACCCGGCCCGCGCGGTAGCGCTCCAGGTGCCGGAAGTAGCGCTCGCGGTCGGCGGCCAGCGCGGTCGCGATCGGTGCGGTCACGGTGGTCGTGACGCCACGCCGCCGCAGGACCGCGCCGATCAGGGCACGCCCGATGCGACCGTTGCCGTCGGTGAAGGGGTGGATCGACTCGAACTGTGCGTGGGCGATCGCCGCCTGTGCGACCGGGTGCAGGTCGACGCGGTGCACGAACGCGAGCAGGTCGGCCATGAGCGGTGGGACGAGCTCGGGCGGCGGCGGGACGTACGTCGCCAGCCGGGGCGTCCGGCCGCCGCCGATCCAGTTCTGCACGTCGCGCCAGCGGCCGGCGTACCGACCGTCGACGGGGTCGTCCCGCATGAGCCGCCGGTGAGCGTCGAGCAGGGTGGCCTCGGTGACCTCGCCGGAGTCGGCTGCGGCGACGAGCCCCTCGACGGCCCCGGCGGCGCGGACGACCGCGGTGGCGCCCGGGTTCGCCCGGACCCCGACGAGCGCCCGTGCCAGGTCGTCGACCGAGGCCGACTCGTCCTCGATCCGGGACGACGCCAGGGCCTCGGTCCGGCCGAGCACGAGGCCGAGCGGCGCGAGGCGCGATCCGTGGTGGACGTCGAGCGAGCGGAGGGCGGCGGCGCTCCGGTCGAGCAGCGCCAGCGTCCGGGTGTCCGGCCGCCACCGGACCCGGGCGATCCGTGGGGGCAGGGCGACCCGGACGCTCGTCAGCTGACGGTCGGCCCGAGGGCCCCGGGACGCACTGCGCCACGGTCGGTCGGCGTGCCCGTGGACGGGCCAGGTCTCGCTCCGGTGTGCCATGCGGCGACGCTAGGGCCTGCTGCACGCCGGACGCCAGGCATCGGTATTTCGCAGCCACGACGACCACGACCACGACCACGAGCACGAGCACGCGCACGCGCTCGCGCTCGCGCTCGCGAGCACGCGCACGCGCACGCGTACGCGCACGACCGGACGCCTGCGCCCGACCACGACGACGGCGCCCTCGCGTAGCGTCGGTGGCATGAGCAACTCCTTCGCGATCACCGGTGCCCACGTCGTCCCCGTCGCCGCCCCCGCCTTCGACGGCGGTGCCGTCGTCGTCGAGGACGGCCGCATCACCGCCGTCGGCCCCGACGTCACCCCGCCCGAGGGCATGCCGGTCGTCGACGCCGCCGGCTCCTGGCTGCTGCCCGGCTTCGTCGAGTCGCACGGCCACGTCGGCATCCACGAGGAGGCGAACGGCGAGGCCGGCAACGACACGAACGAGATGACCGGCCCGAACATGGCCGGGGTGCGGGCGATCGACGCCGTCGACATCGACGACGAAGGCTTCCGTGACGCGCTCGCCGGCGGCATCACGAGCATCGTGGTGAAGCCCGGCTCCGGCAACCCGATCGGTGGGCAGACCGTCGCGATCAAGACGTGGGGCGGTCGCACGATCGACGAGCAGCTCATCTCCGACGCGGTCAGCGTGAAGAGCGCCCTCGGCGAGAACCCGAAGCGGGTCTACGGCGGCAAGGGTCAGACCCCGTCGACCCGGCTCGGCGTCGCGAAGATCATCCGCGACGCGTTCGTCGAGGCGCAGCACTACCAGGCCGCCCGCGATGCCGCAGCCGCGAAGGGCGAGCCGTTCGCGCGCGACCTCACGAAGGAGACGCTCGTCCGGGTGCTCGACGGCGAGCTCGTCTGGGACCAGCACACCCACCGCCACGACGACATCGCGACCGCCGTCCGCCTGTCCGAGGAGTTCGGCTACCGCCTCGTCGTGAACCACGGCACCGAGGCGCACAAGATCGCCGACGTCCTCGCCGAGAAGGACATCCCCGTCATCTACGGTCCGCTGTTCACGAGCCGGTCGAAGGTCGAGCTGCGCGACCGCGGCATCCCGAACCTCGCGACGATCGCCGCCGCCGGCGTCCGGGTCGCGATCACCACGGACGCGCCGGTCGTGCCGATCAACATGCTCGTCGACCAGGCGACCGCCGCCGTGAAGGAGGGCCTGCCGGCCCAGACCGCGCTGGAGGCGCTGACGGTCAACCCGGCGGACTTCCTCGGCTTCGGTGACCGCGTCGGCCGCCTGGCGGCGGGCTACGACGCCGACCTCGTCCTGTGGGACGGCGACCCGCTCGACGCGTCCAGCCGCGCGACGCGCGTCTGGATCGACGGCCGGCCCGTTTTCGAGTGGGCCGACGGAGCCGGGGTCACCACACCGCGCTGGTGACGCCGTGGAGGCCGGGAGGCCCGGGTCGCGNNCGCGACCCGGGCCTCCCGGCCGTCCGCGCCGGGGCGCCGGTGGTGACGTGTCAGACGGAGCGCGCGAGCAGGAAGTCGTTGATGCGCGTCGTGAGCTCGGCGTCGACGGGGCGGTCCTCGCCGTCGACGGCGCGGACCGGCGCCGCCTGCCGGACGCTCGAGACGAGCCAGAGCGCGTCGGCAGCGCGCAGGTCGTCGAGCGTGACGAGCTCGTAGGCGGTCTCCATGCCCTGCTCCTCGGCGAAGCGGAAGACGTCTGCCTGCGTGGTGCCGTCGAGGATGCCGATGTCGGTGCGCGGCGTGACGAGGCGGTCGCCGACGCGCATGACCAGGTTCGCCCGCGTGCCCTCGAGCACGTAGCCGTCGGTGGAGACGAACAGGGCGTCGTCGGCGCCGCGGCGGACGGCCTCGCGCAGGGCAGCCATGTTGATGCCGTAGGACAGCGTCTTCGCGCCCTGCAGCAGCCACGGCGAGGTGCGCTCGACGTCGTGCCGGTACCCGCGGTCGAGCAGCACGACCGAGATGCCCTCGGTGCGGGCCCGGGTGGAGTCCGGCGACGGCGCGGCGTAGACCCAGCCCGTCGGGCGGTCGGTGCCCTCGACGCCGCGGGTCATGACGGTCTTCACGAAGGCCTCGCGCACCGGGTCGAGCCGGGCGCAGGCGGCCTCGACCGCCTGGCGCCAGACGTCGGTGTCGGGTGCGGGCAGGTCGAGCTTCGCTGCGGAGCGACCGAAGCGGGCGAGGTGCGGCTCGAGGGCCTGCGGGTGCCCGTCGACGACCGTGATCGTCTCGAAGACGCCGTCACCGCGCGTCGCGCCGAGGTCCTGCACCTGCAGGTGCTCCTCGAGCGGCTCCACCCAGGTGTACGCGTCGGCGTCCGGGTCGTGCGGCGCGGCGTCGCGGGAGGGCTGGTTCAGGACGGCGAGCACGGTGTCGGTCATGCGTCCATCCAACCGCAGCTCAGCTGGCGTCGGGCAGGGCGCCCATGAGCTTCCACACCGCCGGGGTGAGCTCCGGGTGCTGCAGCGCGATCCGGCGCAGGCGGTGGTACTCCTCGCCGAGGGCCGTGCCCTGCCCCGACGCCGGGTGCGCCGACCACTGCGCGTTCCGCTTGCCGATCGCGTCGTCGAGGTCGACCGCGTCCGCGCGGAGGATGAGCACGACCTGCTCGTCGACGGTCGGCAGCGTCGGCATGAACTCCCACGGGTCCTCGCCCTGGCGGCTGCGGTGCTCGACCAGCATCGAGATCTCCTCGGCGGCCTCGGCACGCAGCACTTCGAGGCTGCGCCCCGTCCTGCGGGACTCAGCCACGGTGCCCCCACAGCACGCCTGCCATGCAACGAGCGTACGACACTTCGTCGGCCACACTGGACGGGTGACCCTGCGCGACGAGAGCAAGTCCCAGCACCCACGAGTGGTGGTCGTCTACCTGCTGCGCGACGGCGCGGCCGGCCCGGAGGTCCTGCTCGGCGAGAAGCGCCGCGGCCTCGGCACGGGCCGCCTGGTCGGCCCCGGTGGCAAGCGGGAGCCGGGCGAGACGGCGGTCGAGACCGCCGTGCGCGAGGTGGCGGAAGAGGTCGGCCTGCGGGTCGACGCCGCCGACCTGGAGGCCCGTGGAACGTTGGACTACCGGTTCCCGTTCCGGCCGTCCTGGTCCCAGGTCTCGGACGTGTTCGTCTGCCGCCGCTGGCAGGGGGAGCCGTCGGGGTCCGACGAGCTCGAGCCGCGGTGGATCCCCGTCGACGCCGTCCCGTACGACGCCATGTGGGACGACGCGCGGTACTGGCTGCCGGGCGTGCTCGACGGCGGGAGCGTGCGGGCACGGTTCACCTTCGCCGAGGACGACGCGACGGTCGCCGGCTTCACCGGGACCGGTGTCGGGCCGGGGACGGGTGACTAGCGCGGCTGCTGCGTGCGGGTGCTGCCGGTGCGTGCCTCTTCGGCGGCGGCGATGACCTCGGCCTCGCCGCTCCGGCCGCCCAGGGGCCGCACGAAGAAGTCGATGATGCCGAAGACGATCGCGCCGATCAGGGCGAACATCGCC
The DNA here is from genome assembly GCF_001864985.1 of Curtobacterium sp. MMLR14_006. Lineage (NCBI taxonomy): Bacteria > Bacillati > Actinomycetota > Actinomycetes > Micrococcales > Microbacteriaceae > Curtobacterium > Curtobacterium sp. MMLR14_006. The sequence goes on from NZ_MJGU01000021.1 coordinate 153,188, forward strand.
CATCCGACGAACAGCCCGGCGGTGTTGCGGCCGTCGGCGGGGGCGAGTGCGATGCTCGCGACGTAGAACCCGACCGCCAGCACGAGGAACACGACGACGACGGCGACGAGCACGCGGTGCCAGGTGATGCGGGGCTTCATGTGCTCCAGGATACGCGGCGCCGCGGGTGTCCAGCTTCCCGGTCCCGCGGGCTTTGACCGTTGCCGGTGCCCGTTGCCGGTGCCCGCTGTCTGTGCGCGTTGCCGCTGCCCGCTGCCTGTGCCCGTTGCCGGTGCCCGCACCCGTTGCCTGTGCCTGCCGCCGGTGCCCTTGCGTGGAGCGTTCCGTCCCACCACGTGGAGCGTTCCGTCTCACCACGTGGAGCGTTCCGTCCCATCGCACGCGGAGTAGGAAGCGGATCCGCGCGTGAGGAGTCGGAAGGAACGGCCTCCAATGCGCGGATCGACCGACCATGCGCGGAACGACCTCCGACGCGCAGGACAGCTCGCCGCGGGAGCACGCGTGACCGCGGGAGGTGCGTGCGCATCGTGCGACGGTCCACGCGTTGGTCGACCGGTGCTCTGTCGGAACGTGCGCGCACACGTGCGTGCGCATCGTGCGACGGAGCACGTGTCGATCGACTGGTGCTCCGTCGTGACGTGTGCACGCAGCTCGCCCGCGTGCCCGCTCGGCTAGCGGTCGGCGTGTCGTCCGTGCCGCTGGTCGTCCGCCGCGTCGGACCGGAGCGGAGCGTCGGACCGGGCCGGGGTCCTGGGAGTCTCCGTGCGCGGGACGGGACGTGTGCGTGGACCGGTCCCCGCGCCTCCCGACCGCTGCTGCGGACCGGAGCGGTCGCTGGACCGGACCACGGGGATGCGGCCGGTCGGGGTGGTCTCGACCTCGAGTCCGTCGCGGCCACCGGTGAAGACGTCGCCGCCGACGCGTTCGTCCTGCCAGCCGTCGTCCTGGTCGAGGATGCTCAGCGTGCCGGTCTCGGTGGACTCCAGGCCGTGGCGGGCGAGCTCGGCGTCGCGCTGCTTCCCGAGGAACTCGCGGTTGGCGGTGTTGGCGTCCTGGAACATGGTGGTGCGGCCCGTGACGATCGCGCGGATGCGGCGACGCTCCCACCACTGCTTGCCGAAGTACATGAGCACGAGACCGGCCAACGCGTAGCAGCCCATCGTGATGAGCCCGCGCGCCGGGCCGGGGCCGACGCCGTAGACCTGGTGCTTGATCATGTCGACCATGCTCGAACCGACGACGACGTTGTTCAGCCACGCGAACGGCTCCGGCATGAACCACTTCGGGTAGGCCCCGCCGGACGACGGCATCGACAGGAACACGAAGCAGATCATCGCGGGGGCGGCGATGAACCGGCCGACGAAGTAGCTCAGCCCGTTGACGGCCAGGCCGATCGCCACGATCCAGCCCCAGGCGATGAGGACGAGCTCGATCCAGTGGCCGTGGATGGCGCCGACGACCGGGCCGGCGAGGCTGTTCGTGATGACCGAGATCACGAGACCGCCGACGACGATGACCGTCATGCGGGTGCGGTGGCGCAGCGGGCCGCCCATGATGCCGATGAACATCGCGACCATGTACCCGCCGATGCACCACGCGAGCATGACGTACATCGGGACGGTGCCGTACTCGTCCCAGGCGGGCAGCGGAGCGAGCTCCGTCACCTTCGGCGTCGCGGCGCCGATGCCGGTCAGCACCGCGGTGAGCGTCGCCGGCACCAGGCTCGCGACCTGGAACTGGTGCGCGCTCGCCTTGAAGAACTCGTTCGTGGCGGGGTCGTAGGCCACGGCCATCGACCCGGCGAGCACGTCGCGCTTCGCCGCCGCCAGGGAGTCGTAGGTGTGGAAGACGAACTCGCCGGGCAGGGCCTTCTGTACGGCGGCGACGAGCGTCGGGTCACTGCCGATGAGCGCGACGGGGACGTCGTGCGGGTGCGGGGCGTGGAACGCGAAGACGTAGCAGAGGCAGAAGCCGACGATGAAGAACAGCGGCATCCAGAGCTGCAGGCCGATGAGCTGCAGCGAGGGGTGCAGGGTGGCGTACCAGCGGCGGTAGGCACCGTGCTGCTGCGGCTCGGGGACCGGCGCCTGCCGACGGGGAGCCGGCCGGGTCGTGCCGGCGACCTTCGCCCCGCGGCGTGGCTTCGTCCCGCGGGCCGACGGCCTTGTGGTCCGCTGCTTCGGGACGGACGGCGTCCGCGACCCACCACCCCGGTCCGGGGTCTCGTCGGTCCTGGGGACGTCGTTCCGCGGCGTGCTCACTCGGCGCTGTGCTCCTGGTCTCGGTCGGAGCGCCAGGATACGCCCGGACCCCTCAGGACCGACTGCGCGAGGCCTGCGCGGAGTCCATCGCGAGTTCCTCGGCGTCCAGGGTCACGAGCACGCGGCGCATGACCTCCTCGTCGAGGTTGCCCTTCTCGCGTTCCTCGAGCACGATCTCGCGGCGACGGTCGAGCAGTTCGCGACGGATGTCCTGGATCTGCGCGCCCCGCAGCCGGGCCGGTGCGTTGCGCTCCTCGTCCTCTTCTTCCTCGGCGTCGCGGCGGAAGGTCTCGGCCTGCCGCTCCAACCGTGCCTTCAACCGGGTGACGACGGAGTCGACGGCCTCGGACCCGTACTGCTTCGACCAGGTGCTCCGGCGTCGCTCGAGCAGGTCGATCGCCGCCTCGGTCGTGCGCTGGTTCAGGCGCATCTCGCTGCGGACGTCCTCGTCGTCCTCGTCGGGGTCCTGCACCTTGAGCGCCCGGATGACGAACGGCAGCGTCAGGCCCTGCAGCAGCAGCGTGCCGACGGTGACCACGAAGGCGATCACGAAGATGGTGTCCTGCGCCTTGATGTCCACCGGGTTGGCGACCACCGACACCGCCGCGGCGAGCGTCACCACCCCGCGCATGCCCGTCCACGAGATCACGGTGAGCTCGCGCCAGTTCAGCTTCGGTTCGGCGGTGCCGCGCATCCACCGCAGCGACGGGTGCCCGCGCGACAGCCGGATGCGCAGTGGTCGGAGCCACCGTCCGTTGAACCGGTTGCGCACGTACGACTCGAAGATGAAGAGCGGCCGCACCAGGATCACCACGACGAGCACGACGGCGGCGGCCGTCAGGGTCTGCGCCAGGCTCCGCTCGCTCTCGACGAGGTCCTGCACCACGGTGTTGAGCTGCAGGCCGATGAGCGCGAAGACGAAGCCCTCGAGGATGACGTCGATGCTCGTCCACAGCGGACGTTCCTGCAGGCGCGTCGCGTAGCCCTCCTTCGGCGAGTTGTAGCCGATGTACAGGCCGGCGGTGACGACCGCGATGACGCCGGAGCCGGACAGGTGCTCGGCGAGGATGTACGCGACGAACGGCAGCAGGATGCTCATGATCGTCTCGACCACGGGGTCGTTGATGCGCATCCGGATCCAGTGCACGAGCACACCGAGCACGCCGCCGACGACCAGGCCGACCCCGATCGCCAGCCCGAAGATGCCGAGGTCCTGCCAGATGGTGAGCGAGGTGCCCGCGGCGATGAGGGTGAACACGCGCACCAGGGTCAGCGAGGCGGCGTCGTTGATGAGGCTCTCGCCGGACAACACGGTCATCACCCGACGGGGGAGTCCGAGCTTGCGGCCGATCGACGCCGCGGACACCGCGTCCGGCGGGGCGACGATCGCGCCGAGCAGGATCGCGGCGGGCCAGTCCATGTCGGGGATGATGATGTACGCCGCCAGCCCGACCGCGAGCGCGGTGAGGATGACGAGGAAGATGCCGAGTCGGCGGATCTGCTTGATCGACTTCCGGAAGCTCTGCCACGACACGTCGAGGGCGGCCGAGTACAGCAGCGGCGGCAGGATCACCGTGAGGATCACCTCGGAGTCGATCTCCATCGCCGGCAGCCCGGGGATGAAGGACGCGGCCAGCGCCACGGCCGTCACGAGCAGGGGAGCGGGGAGCCCCTTCGCTCTCGCGAAGCCGGTCACCGCGAGCGATCCGATCAGCAGGATGAGGAGCTCGACGGTGTCCATGCCGTCCATTCTTCCATCGGCATGGTTCCGAAACTGAACGAGTGTGAAGGGCGGGTGAACAGGAGGTTGCCGACAGGGTTTGCCTCAGGGCGGTCTGACTGGGACACTGGCCCGCGGTGGACATCACACTCATAGTCGTCCTGGTCATCGCGTTGGCCCTCTTCTTCGACTTCACAAACGGTTTTCACGACACCGCCAACGCGATGGCGACCCCGATCGCGACCGGGGCCATGAAGCCCAAGGTCGCGGTCACCGTCGCTGCGGTGCTCAACCTCGTCGGTGCGTTCCTCAGCACCGCCGTGGCGACCTCGATCTCGCACGGCCTGATCAACGAAGGCCCCGGCGGCGTCGCGATCTCGCCGGAGATGATCTTCGCGGGGCTCATCGGCGCGGTCGTGTGGAACATGATCACGTGGCTGCGCGGGCTGCCCTCGTCGTCGTCGCACGCGCTCTTCGGCGGGCTCATCGGCGCCGCGATCGTCGGGGCCGGGTTCCAGTCGGTCAACTACGTCGCGCTGCTGACCGTCGTCATCATCCCGGCGTTCGCCTCGCCCGTGATCGCGTCGCTCGTGTCGTTCCTGTCGACACGGATCGCCTACCGGATCACGAAGCGTCCGGTGTTCCCGAACGAGCGCGGTGGGTTCCGCGTCGGGCAGATCTTCACCTCGTCGATGGTGTCGCTCGCGCACGGGACGAACGACGCGCAGAAGACGATGGGTGTCATCACGCTGACCCTCATCGCCTCGGGTGCGCAGTCGTCGAACCAGGGCGTGCAGTTCTGGGTCGTCGTGGCGTGTGCCCTCGCGATAGCCCTCGGCACCTACACCGGCGGATGGCGCATCATCCGGACGCTCGGTTCCGGCATCACCGAGATCCGCGCGACGCAGGGCTTCGCCGCCGAGGCGTCGACCGCCGCCACGATCCTGGCGTCGAGCCACCTCGGCTTCGCCCTGTCGACCACGCAGGTGTCGTCCGGCTCGATCATCGGTGCGGGGCTCGGCCGCCGCGGCTCGAAGATCCAGTGGTCCACCGCCGGCAAGATCGTCATCGCCTGGTTCATCACGCTGCCGGCCGCCGCGGCCGTCGGCGCCGTGGCCTCGGGCATCGCACGCTTCGGCGTCGTCGGACTCGTCATCGACGCGGTCGTCGGCGCCGCGGTCATCCTCGGGCTGTACCTCTGGTCGCTGCGGAAGCCGCACGAGCAGGCCTCGGCCATCGAGGTCGACGTCGCCGCGAACGCGGTGTACACCCGCAAGGAGCTGCGCGACCTGCAGCGCAAGAAGCGCGCGGACGCGGTCGCCGCCCGCCGTGCCGAGCTCAGCCGCGAGCGCACCCTGCGCCGGATGGCCGCACGCAAGGGAGGCCGACGCTGATGGGCATCGACTGGTTCGCATTCCTCACGGTGGCGCTCGTCGCGGTCGTCTCCGCGTGCTTCGTCGTCGCGGTCTACTCGGTCGGCCTCCGACTCTGGAGCGCAGCGGACACCACGGCGGGCAAGTTCACCGTGAAGGACGACGGCACCATCGGCCCGGCGACGGTCGGCTTCCCGAACCCGGCCGGGGCCTCGGCGAAGGTCCGCGCGCTGCGCGCCCTGGCGATCGCGTGCTTCGTGGTGTGCGGCGCGGCCGTGCTGTACGGCATCTACCTCATCGTCCCGCAGTTCCACTGAGGCCCGGGGCGCCGCCGAGGCGCTGGGCGCCGCCGGATCTGGGGCACGGGGGCGCCTTCGTGAGCAGAAGATGTCGGGTCAGGACCTGCGACCCGACATCTTCTGCTCACCAAGCGCCCGAGCGCCCGCCCCGCGCCCGAGCGCCCGCCCCGCGCCCGCTGCGCGCCCGAGCGCCCGAGCACCCGCGCCCCGCTGTCCACACCCCGCCCGCCGGTCCCGGACCGGCCAGACGGATCGGACTACCCTCGGAGCCGTGACCGGCAACGACGCATCCCAGGCCCTCGACCACACGTCGACCCGCACCGAGAGCGACTCGCTGGGCTCGCGGGAGGTCCCGAAGGACGTCTACTGGGGCATCAACACGCTCCGGGCGCTGGAGAACTTCCCGATCACCTCGGTGCCGATCGCGGTGTACCCGGACCTCATCGAGGCGCTCGTCACCGTGAAGCAGGCCGCAGCCCGGGCGAACCGCGCGATCGGCGTGCTCGACGAGGAGCGTGCCGACGCGATCGACCGTGCCGCGCAGGAGGTACGGGACGGAGCGCTCCGCGACCAGTTCGTCGTCGACGTCGTGCAGGGCGGGGCCGGCACCAGCACGAACATGAACACGAACGAGGTGCTCGCGAACCGGGCGCTCGAGCTCCTCGGGCGGGAGCGGGGCGACTACGCGTACCTGCACCCGATCGACCACGTGAACCGCAGCCAGTCGACGAACGACACGTACCCGACGAGCATCAAGATCGCGATGATCTTCGGGGTGCGGCGGCTCATCGTGCAGCTCGAGGAGCTCTCCGCCGCGTTCGCGGAGCGGGGCAACGCGTTCGCCGACGTGCTCAAGGTCGGCCGGACGCAGTTGCAGGACGCCGTGCCGATGACGCTCGGCCAGGAGTTCACGGGGTTCTCGCACACCATCCAGGAGGACGCCGTCATGCTCCGGAAGGTCGTGCCGCTGCTCGCCGAGATGAACCTCGGGGCGACGGCGATCGGGACCGGCATCACGGCCGACCCGCTGTACCGCGACGAGGTCCGCCGGCAGCTGCAGGAGGCCAGCGGCATCGACGTCGTGACGGCGCCCGACCTCATCGAGGCGACGAGCGACGCGGGCGCGTTCATGACGCTGTCCGGCACGGTGAAGCGCAGCGCGGCGAAGCTCTCGAAGATCTGCAACGACCTGCGGCTGCTGTCGTCCGGTCCGCAGGCCGGTCTCGGGGAGATCACCCTGCCGGCGCGCCAGGCCGGGTCGTCGATCATGCCGGGCAAGGTGAACCCGGTCATCCCCGAGGTCGTCAACCAGATCGCCTACGCGGTCGCCGGTGCCGACACGACGGTCACCATGGCGGCGGAGAGCGGGCAGCTGCAGCTCAACGCCTTCGAGCCGATCATCGCGCACTCGATCCTGCAGTCGCTGCAGTGGATGGCGCGGGGGTGTGCGACGCTGCGCGAACACTGCGTCACCGGCATCGAGGCGAACGAGGCCCGGCTCGCCGCGCAGGTGGACACGAACGTCGGGGTCGTGACGGCGCTCACCCCGTACATCGGGTACGCGGCCGCCGCGTCGATCGCCCACACGGCGCTGACGACCGCGACGCCGATCTCGACGCTCGTCGTGGCCGCGGGGCTGATGGACGAGGACCAGGTGCAGCGGGTCCTCAGCCCCGCGCGGCTGTCCGGCATCGAGCTGGCGACCGGTGCGATCCCGGTCATCACCGAGGAGATGCTCGACGCCGAGGCGCGCAAGCGCTGACGCGCGACCGCGACCGCGACCGCGACCCCGCCCCCGGCCCCGACCGCGGGGTCAGGGCATCGGTGTCTCGCCGGCGCGGACCTGCTGCGCCATCGCACGGAGGTGCTGTTCGCCAGCGTCCGGCTCGTGCCCTTCGTCGTCGGCGACCCGGGCCGCCTCGGTCCGCACCTGCTTCGCGGCCGCGATGTCCGCGTCCCGCCAGCGCGCGAGCGTGAAGTTCCGGGTGACGTCGCGCAGCGGCAGGCGGATCGACTCGTCGGCCTCGATGCCCGCCAGCAGCTGCCGCATCCGGATCACCTCGGAGTCGAGCTCACCGCCGACGACGAGCACGAAGTTCGAGATGTACAGGTAGACGAGCAGCAGGATCGCCCCACCGAGCCACCCGTACGCGCGGTTGCCGCCGCCGATGGTCTCGACGTAGACGGCGAAGCCGAGCGTCGCGAGCGCCCAGGTGCCGATCGCGAAGCCGGCGCCGGCGGACACCCAGCGCAGCCGCGGTGTCTTGACGTTCGGGGTGGCGTAGTAGAGCACGGCGACCATCACGACGAGGTCGGCGGCGAGCACCGGCCACTTCGCCACGTTCCACACGTCGTCGATCCACGGCGCCCACTCGAGCTGCCGGACCAGCGCCGCCGCGATCGTCGGCGTGCCGAGCAGGATGACGATCGCGATCGCCCCGCCCACCATGACGAGCAGGGTGACGAACAGCATCATGCTGCGGAACTTCCAGATCCGGCGCCCCTCCTCGACCTCGTAGGCGGTGTTCATCGCCCGGCCGAAGGCGGTCGCGTACCCGGACAGCGACCAGAGCGTCAGGACGAGGCCGATGGTGAACCCGAGCCAGGGGTTGTCCAGGGTGAGCAGCTGCCGGAGTGGCCCCTCGAGGTGCTCGGCGGTCTCCGGTCGCACGATGAAGCCGAGGACCTCGACGACGTCGGCCAGGCTGTCGCCCTGCCGGTCGACGACGGACAGCGCGGACACCACGGCGAGCGCGCTCGGGAACACCGTCAGCAACGCGAAGAACGTCAGCGAGGCGGCCGCGTCCACGACGCGGTGTCGGATCACCGAGTGGTAGGTACGCCGGACGACGGCGCGGACACCGGTCCGCGCGAGATCGCGCGACGCGCTGTCCGGCATGCGTCGTACGGTACCCGACACCTGACGGACGGGAGGCGCGGGGCGCGCCCGCCACGTGCCTCCCGTCCGGCCGCCGGTCGTGCCCGGCAGCCGCTGCCGTCCTGTCCGCGGGAGCGACACGGTCCCGCCACCGTGCGCCGTCCCTGCCGTGGAGGCGACACGGTCCCGCCACCGTGCGCCGTCCCTGCCGCGGAGGCGACAGGTGTCCGCGGAAGGTCCGCGCAGAAGTGTCGCTTTCGCGAACCGGCATCGCGCGGATCGGCACCGCGAGTGGCGGCACCGCGCGTGGCGGAACCGCGCGTGGTGGGCGGAACTGCGCGTGGTGGGTGGAACCGCGCGTGGTGGGGCGGAACCGCGCGGAACCGCAGGGCGGCGCCTCAGTTCGCGTGCGGGTGCAGGGCGTCGTAGCGGCGGAAGGACGGCACCAGCCGGAGCAGCAGCGCGACGAGCGCGACGATGAGCACGCCGCCGATGATCGGCGGGTACGCGATGCCCGCGGCCACGACCAGGCCGGCGTACAGGTCGCCGAGCCGCGGACCGCCGGTGACCACGACGACGAAGATGCCCTGCAGCCGCCCACGCATGCCATCCGGCGACGCCGCCTGCAGGATCGTGTTCCGGAACACCGAGCTGACGTTGTCGGCGCCGCCCGCGAGTGCGAGGAAGAGCGCCGCTGCCCCGAGCGCCGGCAGGATGCCGACCGAGAACGTCTCGCCCGACCGACCGCCGAGCGCGTGCGCCAGCGCGATGACCACACCGAACGCCGCGATCGCGCCGCCGTACGCGGTGATCGCCCAGCCGACCGCCTCGCCCTGGCGGCGCACGTGTCCGAGCGGGCCGGAGAACACGCTCGACAGCAGCGCACCGATCGCGTACGCCGCCGTGAGCGTGCCGACCGTGATGGCACCGCCGCCGATGACGAGGGCACCGATCGCGGGGAAGAGCACGCGGGGCTGCCCGAAGGTCATCGCGACGATGTCGAGCACGAACGTCATCGTGATGTTCTTCGACCGGCGCAGGAACTTCGCGCCCTCGACGAGCGAGCCGAGCCCGGGGCGGAGCGCGCCGTGGTCGGCGGCCATCCGCGGCAGGGTGAAGACCCCGAGGAAGGCGAAGGTGAACAGCACGACGTCGATCGTGTACGTCGGGGCGAACCCGACGCTCGCGATGAGGACGCCGGCGACCGCGGGGCCGATGGTGACCTGGAACCCTGAGGCGATGCCGCCGAGGGCGCTCGCCGCGGGCAGCAGGTCGGTGCCGACGAGCCGGGGCACGATCGCCGAGCGTGACGCGCCGCTCACCGTCGCGGCGACGGCGTTCGCGGTCGCGAGCACGTAGAGCAGGACGACGCTGTGCAACCCGAGCCAGGCGTGGGTGGCGATCAGGGCGACCGCGACCCACGCGATGATCGCGGACACGAGTGCGACGGTGCGGCGGTCGAAGGCGTCGGCGAGCATCCCGCCGTACAGGCCGGCGACGATCATCGGCAGCAGGGCGATGACGCCGACGAGCGCGACGGCGAAGGTGGAGTGCGTGATCTCGTAGACCTCGAGACCGACGGCCACGGTGGTCATCTGGGTGCCGATGCCCGCGACGGCGGTTCCCGCCCAGAGTCGGGCGAAGGCGGGGGAGCGGCGGAGCGGGGTGAGGTCGGCGAACAGGCGGCGGCGCGGCGGTGCGGGAGTGGGTCGTGTCACGGTGGAACCATTCTGCTGGTTGCACGCCGGTTCCGGTGGCTCTGGTTGACTTGCGGGCATGACTGACCTCAACAGCAAGCCCGAGTTCGACGCTCCCGAGGGCCCGGCCCCCACCGAACTCGTCATCACCGACATCGTCGAGGGCGATGGCGACGTGGCGAGCGCCGGGTCGACCGTGAAGGTCCACTACGCCGGCGTCGAGTACGAGTCCGGCGAGGAGTTCGACAGCTCCTGGAACCGCGGCGAGCCGATCGACTTCCCGCTCGCGGCCCTGGTGCGCGGCTGGCAGGAGGGCATCCCCGGCATGAAGGTCGGCGGCCGCCGCAAGCTCGTCGTCCCGCCGGAGCTGGCCTACGGTCCCGCCGGCGGCGGGCACTTCCTGTCCGGCAAGACCCTGATCTTCGTGATCGACCTGCTCGGGGTGCGCTGATGCAGGTCGGCGCCCCGACCATCGAGCTGAACGACGGGCACCGGTTCCCGGAGCTCGGCCTCGGCACGTACGGCCTCGACGGCGACGAGGGCGCCGCGGCCGTCGGCACCGCGATCGCGAGCGGCTACCGGCTGCTCGACACCGCCCTCAACTACGGCAACGAGGACGCCGTCGGCCGCGCCGTCCGCGAGTCCGAGGTGGCGCGCGAGGACCTCGTCGTCACGTCGAAGCTCCCCGGCCGGCACCACGGCTACGACGAGGCGCACCGGTCGATCGACGAGACGCTCGGCAACCTGGGTCTCGACTCCGTCGACCTGTACCTCATCCACTGGCCGAACCCCTCGGTGGACAAGTTCGTCGACACCTGGAAGGCGTTCGTCGACCTCCGTGACAGCGGCAAGGTCCGCTCGATCGGCGTCTCGAACTTCACGCCGGAGCACCTCCGTCGCATCGTCGACGCCACCGGGGTCGCCCCGGCGGTGAACCAGGTCGAGCTGCACCCGTACTTCCCGCAGGCCGAACTGCGGAAGGTCCACCAGGAGCTCGGCATCGTGACCGAGAGCTGGAGCCCGCTGGCGAAGCGCTCGGAACTGCTCACCGAGCAGCCGATCGTCGACGCCGCCGCTGCGCACGGCGTCGCGCCGGGTCAGGTAGTGCTCCGCTGGCACGTGCAGATCGGTGCCGTCCCGGTCCCGAAGTCGGGCGACGCCGCCCGCCAGCGGGAGAACCTCGACGTCTTCGGCTTCGAGCTGACCGACGACGAGGTGCGGGCGATCTCCGGCCTCGAGCGCGGACGGCTCTGGGACGGCGACCCGGACACGCACGAGGAGATGTAGCGGCTCGCCCGCCGGAACCAGGTTCCGGACACAGCACCGCGGATCTCCACGGTGCTGTGTCCGGAACGCGGTGTTCGACGGGCGGAACCAGGTTCCGGACTGGAGGCGCGTGGCGGGTCCGCCACGCGCCTCCCGTCCGTCACGGGTCAGGCGTCCTGCGGTGTCGGTCCCGCGGGACTACACTGGGTTCCCCTGTCCCGAAGGGTTGTACGTGTCCGAACCGACCGAGATCGACCGCGAACGCGGCTACGTGGACGGCCTCTTCGGCCGCCTCGACGAGCTGACCGCCGAGGCCGAACAGCGTCTCGCCGAGACCCGTCGTCAGGCGGTCGGCGGGAACCACCAGAGCCGCAGCGAACGCGACGCGTACGCACGGCTCTACGAGGACACCATCGCCACGCTCGAGCGCGTGGGGGACCGCCTGGTCTTCGGACGGCTCGAGGTGTCCGAACCCGAGGACCCCGACGACACCTTCCGGTACATCGGCCGCGTCGGACTCCGTGACGCCGCGCACCGGCCGCTGCTGCTCGACTGGCGCGTCCCCGGGGCCAGCGCCTTCTACCAGGCGACCGCGGCCCACCCGATGGGCATGCGTGCCCGGCGCCACCTGTCCCTGCAGGGGCGGCGGGTCGTCGGCGTCGAGGACGAGGTCTTCGACGCCTCGCTGTACGACGACGAGCGGACCCACCTGCAGGGCGAGGGCGCGCTGCTCGCCGCGGTGACCGCCGAGCGCACCGGCCGGATGACCGACATCGTCGCGACGATCCAGGGCGAGCAGGACCGCATCATCCGCTCCCCGCTCGAGGGCGTGCTCATCGTGCAGGGCGGCCCCGGCACCGGCAAGACCGCCGTCGCACTGCACCGCGCCGCCTACCTGCTGTACTCGTACCGCGAGCGGCTCCGGGGCTCCGGCGTGCTCATGGTCGGCCCGTCGTCGGCGTTCCTGACGTACATCGAGCAGGTGCTGCCGTCGCTCGGCGAGACCGGTGTCGTGATGGCCTCGCTCGGGTCGCTCTACCCGGGGGTGCACGCGACGGTGCACGACTCCCGGGACGTCGCCGCGGTGAAGGGTGCCGCGCAGACGGCCTCGCTCCTGCGCCGCGCGGTCCGCTCGCGCCAGGTCGTGCCGACCGAGTCCGTCACGCTCGACGTCGAGGGCGAGCGGCTCGTCGTCCCGCCGCAGCTCGTCGCCGACGCGATGAAGCGGGCGCAGGACCGCGGCAAGCCGCACAACGTCGCCCGTGTCACGTTCAACAAGATCGCCCTCGACGCGATGACCCGCCTGCTCGCCGACCAGCTGCGCGAACGCGGCACCACGGTCGACGAAGCCGACGAGAAGGTGCTGCGCGAGGACATCCGGAGCTCCTACGACGCCCGGGTGCTGCTCAACACGGCGTGGCTGCCCCTGCCGCCGGAGAAGTTCCTCGAGGACCTCTACGCCCGGCCGAACTGGCTCGCCTCGCTCACCCCCGACTGGAGCCCGGAGCGCCGCGCCCTGCTGCAGCGTGCCCGCGGTACGGCCTGGACCGTCGAGGACGTCCCCCTGCTCGACGAGGCCGCCGAACTGCTCGGCCCGTTCGACCCGACCGGCGGCGCCGCGAAGCGCGCCGCGAAGGCCAGCCGGAACCGCGACATCGAGAACGCGCGCCAGGCGATCGAGAACATGGGCGTCGAGGGCATCGTCACGGCCGAGCAGGTCGCCGGGTCCTTCGCCGAGGGCGGCGACCCGCGCTCCACCGCCGAGCGCGCCGCCGAGGACCGCGAGTGGACCTACGGGCACATCGTCGTCGACGAGGCCCAGGAGCTCTCGCCCATGCAGTGGCGCGTGCTCGCCCGCCGCAACCCGCTCCGGTCGTTCACGATCGTCGGTGACATGGCGCAGGGTTCCTCGCCCGGCGCGGCACGCACATGGGACGACGTCGTCGGCGCCCTCGCGCGCCGCCGGCGCGGCCGTGCCCCGCAGTTGCCGCTCGACCACCGCGTCGAGCAGCTCACCGTGAACTACCGCACGCCGCGCTCCATCGTGCTCGCCGCGGGGGAGTACGCCGACGCCGCCGGGCTGACGGTCACCCGCAACGAGGCCGTCCGCGACGGCGACCCCGTCGAACGCGTCCGGGTGTCCCGCCCGGACCTGCTCGACACCGTCGCCGCGGTGGCGGACGCCGAACGGGCGCGCATCGGCTCGGGCACCATCGGCGTGATCGTCCCGGAGTCCCAGGTCGACGCCGTGCGGCAGCGCCTCACCCGCACCGAGGCCGACGTGCGGGGGCTCGCGTCGCCGCAGGCGGGGTCCCTCACGGTCCTGACCGGGGCGGACGCCAAGGGGCTCGAGTTCGACGGCGTGCTGCTCGTCGACCCCGACGGCGTGGGCGCCGACGCGGCGCGGGCCGCGGCGGCTGTCTACGTCGCGATGACCCGCCCGACCCGACGCCTGACCGTCATCGACGTCGACTGACGGTCGTGCGCGGGTCGCCGCGCACTCCGTGCGCAGGAACGGTCGGTCCCGTCGGCGCGACGCGACCGTGCCTGCTCACGATCCGTGGGCGGCGGCGTCGCCGCGGAGCTGACGGGAGGGCCGGTGCGGGCCCGCCACGGGCCTCCCGGCTCAGGCCTGGTCGCCCTCCGACCGCACCCGCGCGACCAGGTCGGCCCACGGACCGTCGAGTCGGCGGCCGGGGATCGTCACGGTCGTGCGCTCGACGGTGATCGTCCAGCTGAAGTCGTCGGGGACGGGTGCGTCCGTCGGGGCGGGGCTGCGCTGCAGGGCGTCGAGGACGTCCGACCACGCGGAGGGGTCACCGGCGGCGTCGGTGTCGACCCGCCAGCGCCGCGTGGTGCCGGCGAAGCCCCCGGTGCGGCGGACCTCGATGCGCATGGCTCCGACGGTACGCCGCCCGGCGTCGCTCAGTCGAGCACGCCCACCGTCTGCCAGGCCGTGCGGACGGCGGTCTGCTGGGCGGAGCCGTCGCCGAACCGGGTGCCGGCGGCGTCGACGGTGACGGTCGCGAAGCCGGCGAAGTCGATCGACGCCGTGACCGACGACGAGGTCAGGGCGTCCCACCAGACCGCACCCGCGCCCTGCCAGGCGTACCCGCCGATGGCGGTGGCGGCCAGGAAGAACGCGTGGTTCGGGATGCCCGAGTTCGTGTGCACGCCGCCCTGGTCGTCGGTGGTGTCGACGTACCCGGCCATCGTCGCCGGCTGGGGGTCCTTGCCGAGCACCGGGTCGTCGTACGCGGTGCCCGGCGCCCGCATCGACCGGAGTGCGACGCCGTGGACCGCCTCGGTGAACAGGCCCTCGCCGATCAGCCAGGACGCCTGCTCCGCGGTCTGCCCGGCGGTGTACTGGGCGACGAGGGAGCCGAACACGTCGCTGACCGACTCGTTGAGCGCGCCGGACTGGCCCTGGTAGGTGAGGTCGGCGGTGTACTGCGTCACACCGTGGGCGAGCTCGTGTCCGATGACGTCGAGGGCGACGGTGAACCGTCGGAACACTTCTCCGTCGCCGTCCCCGAAGACCATCCGGGAGCCGTCCCAGTAGGCGTTGTCGTAGTCCTGCCCGAAGTGCACGGTGGCGTCGAGGGGCAGCCCGGCGCCGTCGACCGAGGCCCGGTCGAACACGTCGAGCCAGAAGGCGTGCGTCGCGCCGAGGCCCGCGTAGGCCTCGTCGACGGCGGCGTCACCGGAGTCGGCGTCGCCCTCGCGCCGCACGACCGTCCCCGGCAGGGTGGTCGAGCCGTGGGCGTCCGACACGGTGCGCCGGGGGGACCGGTCGACGGTGCCGGCGACCTGCTGCGGCGCGGTCAGGTGCTGCTCCTTGGGGGACCGGACGGTGTCCAGGGACGCCAGCGCGGTGCGCGCGGCGGAGGCCGCCCGGGGGTACGCGTCGGCGTCGGCGACGGCGCGGAGCAGGTACGGCGGGACGACGGAGCGGATGCGGTCGGTCGCGGTCATGCGCTCATGGAACCACCGGGTACCGACACCCGCCCGGGTCGTCGTCAGTCGCGGGCGCGGTGCTCCACGAGTGCGAGGGCGTACGCCTCCCACCACCGGCCGGCGGGCGGGCCGCCGTTGCAGCTGCCGTCGCTGAGCCCGGGGGTCTTCACCCAGAGGAGGGCGTCCAGCCGGGTCGTGCCGCCGGTGACGTGCGGTGCCTGCCCGAGTCCGGCGCCCTCGGGGTTGCACCAGGTGCCGCGCCAGCCGCGCCCGTTGCGGGACACGTCGACGACGAAGTGCGGGTCGCCGCCGATCGCGTCGGCGAGCCGGTCGGCGTAGGCGCGCTCCTGGTCGACCCGGTAGAAGTTCGACACGTTCGTGAAGAACCCCTGCACCCGGTCGATCCCGGCCTGGCGGAGCCGGTCGGCCATGGTGTCGACCGGCACCCGGTTCTCGTTCCCGCCGTCGAGGTACACGGTCAGCCCGTGCCCGGACAACGCGTCGACGGCCTTCCGCAGCAGGGGCAGGCGGGTGTCGCGCAACCGGTCGCACTTGCCGATCTGCGCGACGGAGTCCGGCTCGACGAGCACCACGGCGCCCGAGCCGGACATCGCCTCGGCAGCGGAGCGGACCCACGGCAGGTACGCGTCGGCCTCGGTGCCGCCGCGCGAGTAGTTCCCGCAGTCGCGGTCGGGCACGTTGTACAGGACGAACACCGGGGTCGCGTCGGCACGCTCGGCGGCGCGGACGACGGTCCGGACCGTCTCGCGGGTCGCCGACCGCGAGGTGTCCGTGAGCCAGGTGGCGATCGGCTGGTCGGCGATGGCGGCGATCCGGTCAGCGGTGTCCTCGCGACCCTCGGCGCGTGCTCGTCGCTCCCGGATGCCGGGCTGGTTCACGGCCTCGGGCTGTCGGGCGAGCCCGCCGGGGAAGGCGTCGGCGGCCGACTTCCGCCCGACGACGGGGCGGTCGGTCGACGCTGAGGGACCGGCGGTCCCGTCCGGGCCTCCGGTGTCCCGGTCCCCACCGGAGGGACCGACCACGACGACCGTCGTCACGACCGCCGCGACGACGAGCGCTGCGGCGGCGATCCATCCCCACTGCCGACGGCCGTGGGCGCGAGCGCGGCGGGGTCGAGCGGGCCCGTGGTGGTGCGGCATGCGGCGGTCCTCCCTGGACGTGACCGTCGGGTCGGGCGTGGACGCCCCGGTCCATGCTGTCAGGTCCGGGTCCGCCGTGGCCAGTGCCCACCGGTGCCGTCCGGGCGTCGTGCCCGGGCCTCCCAGGAGCGCTCCAGCGACCGTGCAGGAGCGTGCAGCACACTGACGCGGTGTTCCGACGACTCCTCCTCCTCGCCCTGACCGCGGCGTACGCCTGGGTGATCTGGCGGATGACGCTGACCCCGCAGGTCTTCACCTCGGCGCAGAACTCGCTCGTGCTGCACGCCATCGCGTGGGTGCAGCAGCTGCCGCACGGCACGTGGTTCACGTACGAGCGCACCGAGTTCCTCGCCAACATCGCGATGTTCGTGCCCGTGGGTGCGCTCGCCGCACTCTGGCTGCCGCGCCGCTGGTGGATCCTCGGCGCCCTCGTCGCCGTGGCGCTGTCGACCGGCATCGAGTTCGCACAGGCCACCTACCTGCCGTACCGCGTCGCCGACCCGCGGGACGTCCTGTCGAACGGCCTGGGCGGGCTGCTCGGCGCCACGCTCGTCGGACTCGTCCGGAGCCTGCTGCCCGCACCGCGGCGCCGCCGCCTGCGGGCCAGGGCCGCCTAGATCTCTGGTAGTCTTGCGCGGTTGCCGTCGAACGGCCGCGGACAAAGAGCGCTCGTGCATCAGGTACGGGCACCGCGCAACGGACAGGAAGGGGATCATCCATGGCACTTGACGCGAAGGTCAAGCAGGAGATCATCGAAGAGTACGCGACCCACCCGGGCGACACCGGATCCCCCGAGGTCCAGGTCGCCGTTCTGACGCGTCGCATCAACGACCTGAACGAGCACCTCAAGGAGCACAAGCACGACCACCACTCGCGTCGTGGTCTGCTGCTCATGGTCGGTCAGCGTCGCCGTCTCCTCGGTTACCTCTCCGACGTCGACATCGCCCGCTACCGCACGCTCATCGAGCGTCTCGGCCTGCGTCGCTAGTCGACCGACCCACGGCTTGACCGAACGCCCCGGCCCTCGTACGAGGACCGGGGCGTTCTCCGTTCCCGGGGAATGCTCGCCGGGCTGGTCCGGTTGGATGCTATGTTCATGCAAACGCATCGAAAGTCGGGACCCACCATGACCACCATCGCCGTCGTCTCCGCCGGACTCTCCGAGCCCAGCTCCACCCGCCTGCTGGCCGACCGCCTCGGCGAGGCAGCCGTCGCCGCGCTCGTCGCCGAGGGCACCCCGGCCCACGTCGAGCACGTCGAGCTCCGCCCGATCGCGCACGAGGTCACCGACGCGATGCTCACCGGCTTCGCGGCGCCGGGGCTCGCCGCCGCGACGGCCACCGTGGTCGGGGCCGACGCCGTCGTGTTCGTCACCCCGATCTTCACGGCCGGCGTCAGCGGCCTCGCGAAGTCGTTCCTCGACGTGCTCGACAAGGACTCGCTGGCCGACCTGCCGGTGCTGCTCGGCGCGACCGGCGGCACGTCGCGGCACTCGCTCGCGATCGACCACGCCCTGCGGCCGGTGTTCGCCTACCTGCGCGCCGCGGTCGTGCCGACGGGCGTGTTCGCCGCGACGGACGACTGGGGGACCGACGGCGACGCCGCGGCCCTGGACGCACGCATCCGCCGGGCGGGGGCCGACCTCGCCTGGGCGATCCGGGCCTCCCGGCGGACCCCGCAGGAAGCCGACGCGCTCCCCGCGACCCCGGACTTCGCGAGCCTGCTCGGCGGCCTCGGGCACTGACCGGCGGTCCGCCGAGCGCTCAGTACCAGTGCGGGTCGACGCTCATCTCGTGCCCCCACGCGGCGCAGGGTGAGCCGTAGGCGCTCTTGATGTACGCGAGTCCCCAGTCGATCTGGGTGGCCGCGTTCGTCCGCCAGTCCGCTCCCGCCGCCGCCATCTTGTCGGCGGGCAGCGACTGCGGGATGCCGTAGGCGCCGCTCGAGGCGTTCAGGGCGTTCGCCCGCCACCCGGACTCCTGCGTCCAGAGCGACACCAGGCACGAGAACTGGTCGCCGCCCCATCCGTAGGCGCCGATCGCGCCGCGTGCGTACGACTGGGCGCCGGCGGGGTCGACCACGACGCCCCCGGTGCTCGGGTAGCTCGTGCCCGTTCCGCCGCTGCTCGCGCTGCTGTTCGTCGGCGTCGCGGCGTTCCGGGCGGCCTCGGCCGCAGCGGCCGCGGCGCGCTTGCGCTGCTGTTCGGCCTTCTGCGCCGCGACGCGCTGGCCGAGTTCGTACCCGGCCTGCTGCTCCGCGGTGCTGTCCTTGAGCGACGCGAGCTGCGCGTACAGCTCGTCGCTGTGCTGCTCGGTCGAGTCGACCGCGGCGTTCGCCGCCTGCTCGGCCGACTCCGCCGCGGCCGAGCGTTCCTCGGCCGCCTGCGCGCGGGTGGCCCGTTCCGCCTCGGCCCGCTCGGCCTGCTCGTGCAGCGACGACGCGGTGCCGGCGGCGACGGATGCCTCGTCCATCACGCCGGACCACGTCGACGAGAGCTGGTCGAGCGCCCCGAGCTGGTACAGCAGCTGGTCCGGGTCGCCGGCGGTCGCGATCCGGGTCGTCATCTGGTTCGTGCTGCCGTCGCGGTACAGGTTCGCCGCGAGCTGGCCGGCCCGCTGCTGGGCGCGGTCCGCCGTCTCGCTCGCGTGCTGCGCCTGGGCCTGGAGGCTCGTGGCGGCCTGGGTGGCCTCCGCCAGCTCCGCCTCGGCCGCGTCCGCCTTCGACGAGGCCACCAGGGCGGCCTGCGACCTCGCCGCGGCCTCGTCCTGCGCGGCCTGCAGTGCCGACTGGACCTTCCGCACCTCGACGCGTTTCGCGGCCTCGTTGCCCTTCGCACGCTGGACGTCCTGCCACGTCGGGTACTCGGTCGCGTTCGCCGGGACGGCGGTCAGTGCCGGGGCGACGAGCGCGCCGACGACCACGGCGGCCGCGACGAGCACGCCCCGCGAGGGGGTGAGACGCATGTCCGCAGGCTACCGAGGATCACCCGGGTGCCAGCGAGCCGCGCCGCCGATTCCCTGTGGACTGGTAAAGTCGCTTCCGTCCGAGGACCTTCTTCCCCGGACGTCAGACAAACACTGCGCAGGCCGGGCACGGAGCTGGTCATCGGTGGTGGCTCGCGGGCCGGAACGGTTTCCCGAGTGCTTCTACTGCTGGCCAGACATGCGTCCCGACCCATCGGCGCGCACGCACCCTCGTGTGCCGTCGCCACGGCCTGCCGGACACACATCAAGGAGGCACCCTTTTGGAGGGTCCCGAGATCAAGTTCGCCGAAGCCGTCATCGACAACGGCAAGTACGGCACGCGCACCGTCCGGTTCGAGACCGGCCGGCTCGCACAGCAGGCGCAGGGCGCGGTCGCCGCGTACCTCGACGAGGAGACGATGCTCCTCTCGGCCACCAGCGCCGGCAAGCACCCGCGTGAAGGATTCGACTTCTTCCCGCTCACCGTCGACGTCGAGGAGCGTTCCTACGCCGCCGGCAAGATCCCCGGCTCGTTCTTCCGCCGCGAGGGTCGTCCGTCGACCGAGGCCATCCTCGTCTGCCGTCTCATCGACCGGCCGCTCCGTCCGTCGTTCGTCGACGGCCTGCGCAACGAGGTCCAGATCGTCATCACCGTCCTGAGCATCGCGCCGGACGAGTTCTACGACGCGCTGGCCATCAACGCCGCGTCCGCGTCCACGCAGATCTCCGGTCTGCCGTTCTCCGGCCCGATCGCCGGTGTGCGCCTCGCGCTCATCCCGGGGTCCAACGGCACCGACCAGTGGGTCGCGTTCCCGAAGGCCTCGCAGCTCGCCGACGCCGTGTTCGACCTCACCGTCGCCGGCCGGGTCGTCACCGACGACCAGGGCAACGAGGACGTCGCGATCATGATGGTCGAGGCCGAGGCCACCGAGCACAGCTGGGACCTCATCCAGGGCGGCGCCACCAAGCCCGACGAGGCCGTCGTCGCCCAGGGCCTCGAGGCGGCCAAGCCGTTCCTCAAGGTGCTGGTCGAGGCGCAGGCGAAGATGGCCGCGCAGTCCGCCAAGGAGATCCAGGACTACCCGGTCTTCCCGCCGTACGCCCCCGAGGTCTACGACGTGGTCGAGTCCCTCGCCCTGTCCGAGCTCGGTGACGTCTACAAGATCGCCGGCAAGCTCGAGCGCCAGGACGCCGACGACGCCCTCAAGGCCCGCGTCAAGGAGGCCGTCGCCGCCAAGGTGTCGGCCGGCGAGCTGCCGGAGAGCGCCAACGGCCAGGTCAGCGGTGCCTACAAGTCGGTCACGAAGAAGGTCGTCCGCGGCCGCATCCTCACC
Organism: Curtobacterium sp. MMLR14_006; assembly: GCF_001864985.1. NCBI lineage: Bacteria > Bacillati > Actinomycetota > Actinomycetes > Micrococcales > Microbacteriaceae > Curtobacterium > Curtobacterium sp. MMLR14_006. Next base: position 174,096 of record NZ_MJGU01000021.1, read on the forward strand.
GAGCAGGTCCGCATGGACGGTCGCGGCCTCGCCGACATCCGTCCGCTCGACGCCGAGGTCGCCGTGATCCCGCGCGTCCACGGTTCGGCGATCTTCCAGCGCGGCGAGACGCAGATCCTCGGCGTCACCACGCTGAACATGCTCAAGATGGAGCAGCAGATCGACTCGCTGTCGCCCGTCACGAAGAAGCGCTACCTGCACCACTACAACTTCCCGCCCTACTCGACCGGTGAGACCGGCCGCGTGGGTTCGCCGAAGCGTCGCGAGATCGGGCACGGCTTCCTCGCCGAGCGCGCCCTCGTGCCGGTGCTGCCGTCGCGTGACGAGTTCCCCTACGCGATCCGTCAGGTGTCCGAGGCCCTCGGCTCCAACGGCTCGACGTCGATGGGCTCCGTCTGCGCGTCGACCCTGTCGCTCCTCAACGCCGGTGTGCCGCTCAAGGCCCCGGTCGCGGGCATCGCGATGGGCCTCGTGTCCGACACCGTCGACGGCCAGACCCGCTACGCGGCGCTGACCGACATCCTCGGTGCCGAGGACGCCCTCGGCGACATGGACTTCAAGGTCGCCGGTACCTCGGAGTTCGTCACGGCCATCCAGCTCGACACGAAGCTCGACGGCATCCCGTCGTCGGTCCTCGACGCCGCGCTGAAGCAGGCCAAGGAGGCCCGCTCGGCCATCCTCGGCGTGCTGACCGAGGCGATCGACGCCCCCGACGAGATGGCGGACACCGCGCCCCGCGTCATCTCGGTGCAGATCCCCGTCGACAAGATCGGCGAGCTGATCGGCCCGAAGGGCAAGACGATCAACGGCATCCAGGACGACACCGGTGCCGACATCTCGATCGAGGACAACGGCACCGTCTACATCGGCGCCGTCGACGGTCCGTCGGCCGAGGCCGCTCGTGCCCAGGTCAACGCGATCGCGAACCCGACCAACCCGGAGATCGGGGACCAGTTCCTCGGCACCGTCGTGAAGATCGCCACCTTCGGCGCCTTCGTGTCGCTGCTCCCGGGCCGTGACGGTCTGCTCCACGTCTCCGAGGTGCGCAAGCTCGCCGGTGGCAAGCGTGTCGAGAACGTCGAGGACGTCCTCGGCGTCGGCCAGAAGATCCTGGTCGAGGTCACCAAGGTCGACGACCGCGGCAAGCTGTCGCTCGCGCCGGTCGTGGCCGACGACGTGGACACCGAGGGCCGTGATGACCACGCCTCGCACGCCGAGGCTCCGGCCGAGGGCTGATCCACCCGCGTCCCGACGCACGAACGGCCGCCGTCCCCTCCCGGGGCGGCGGCCGTTCGCCGTTGCGGGGGTCAGGTGGCCGGGGTCTCCTGCGTGCCGACGAGCTGGGCGCGGCCGAGCAGGTGCTCGCGGAGCACGAAGCCGACGACCGCGGGGGTGGCGTCCGCCGGTGCCTCGAGCACCGGCACGTCGAGCGCGCTCAACGTGAAGAAGTAGCGGTGCGCACCGTGCCCGGCGGGCGGAGCGGCGCCGAGGAACGTGTCCGTGCCGAACTCGTTGCGGCGACGGAGCGCCTCGGCCGGCAGCAGGGCGTCATCGGTCCCGGCGCCCTGCGGGAGCGAGGTCGCCGAGCCGGGGATGTCGGTGAGCGACCAGTGCCAGAAGCCGGAGCCGGTCGGTGCGTCGGGGTCGTACACCGTGAGCACGAAGCTCTTCGTGCCCTCGGGGGCGTCGGACCACTCGAGTGCGGGGGAGCGGTCCTCGCCACCGGCATCGGTGCCGCGGGCCCACGTCGGGAGCTCGGCGCCGTCGGCGAAGTCGGGGCTGGTCAGGGTGAACGCGGGGACCTCGGGGAGGTTCCAGTTGGGGTCGTTTGCCATGTGCTCCAGCCAACACCCGCGGCCTCGGGGGCGGCTCGGCGGCGGTGCGTGGGCGGCGTGGTGGTGCGGAAGCGACTCCCGTGGGGGGAGCTGCGCGGTTGGTGTCGCGAAGGCGACAGATCGCCGCGAACTGTTGGCGGGGGATTGTCGCTTCGGCGACCCGCGGGGGAGAACGTGACCGTGCGCCGGGCGGGAGGTGCGCGGCGGGGCCGGGTCCGGCCTCTCGGTCGTGGCTGGCGGGCACGCGGCGGCGTTGTGCTGCGGAAGCGACTCCCGTGCGGGGAGCTGCGCGGTTGGTGCCGCGAAGGCGACAGATCGCCGCGAACTGTTGGCGGGATCTTGTCGCTTTGGCGACTCGGGGGTGGGGACGTGACCGTGTGCTGAGCGTGAGGTGCGTGGCGGGGCCGGGTCGGGCCTCCCGGCAGCCTCCGCACCAGCGCGGGGCGACGTTGCGTTACGGAAGCGACACCCGTGCAGGGAGCCGCACGGTTCGTGCCGCGAGGGCGACAAATCGCCGCGAACTGTTGGCGGCAGACTGTCGCTTTCGCGTCAACGCCCGACCCGCCCGCACGGGGCGGTGACGCGTCAGACGGCCAGGACCCGGTCGACCACGCGCTGCAGGGCGGCCGTGGCCGCGATGGCGTCGCCGGCGTACGCGCCCGCCATCGCGCCGTCGCGGGCGAGCATGAGTTCGTCGGCGCCGTCGCCCGGCAGCGGGTGGCCGGCTTCCTGCAGCAGGGTCGCGAGGCGCTCGGTGTACCACTCGCGGTGGGTGGCGACGACCTCGCGCACCGGGTCGCGGGGGTCGTGGTACTCGGCTGCGGCGTTCAGGAAGGCGCAACCGCGGAACTCGGGGTCGTTGACGTCGTCGGCCAGGGCGGTGACCCAGGCCCGGACGGCCGCCGCGGGGGTCTCGGCCGACGTGGTGAACGACTCCATCCGCTGCTGCACGCGCTCGTCCTGTGCGCGGATGTAGGCGAGGATCAGGTTGTCCTTCGACCCGTAGTGCTTGTAGAACGTCGCCTTCGTGACGCTGGCCTCGGAGATGAGGCGGTCGACGCCGACGCTGTGGATGCCCTCTTCGTAGAAGAGTCGCGAGGCGGTCTCGAGGATGCGGACCTTCGCGCCGCCGGAGCGGGGAGTCGGGGGGACGCTCGACCCGTCCGGCGACGCGAGGTTCGTGCTCGGGCCAAGGAGACGCTGGACGGCCGGTTGGGGGGAATCGACCGTCACAGCGTGGCTCCTTGGGCTCATCGGCTCCGCGATCTGAGTGGGGGGACTCGTCGACCGCGCAGGACTGATGTCCCGAGCCACCGGATCGGAATCTAGGGGGGCTACCGATCCGGCTTGCCCAACTGTAGCACAAGGAGGACAGACAGACGAGTCGGTCTGTCCACACTTTCTGTACCCCACTTCGAGTGGCGTCCGACGCGCCTGTGCAAACTGGGCGAGGCCCGCGAGCCGATCAGTAGGCTCGTCTGCGATGAACCAGCCAGTGCCACTGCCGCTCGGGGCCCCGGACACGTCCTTCCTGACGTCCGGCGGGGCCTTCGTCCGTCGCACCGTGCTGCCGTCGGGTGTCCGCGTGCTGTCCGAGGCGGTGCCGGGTGCCGCTTCGACGAGCATCGGGTTCTGGGTCGGCGTCGGTTCGCGCGACGAACGCGACGGTCAGTTCGGGTCGACGCACTTCCTCGAACACCTGCTCTTCAAGGGCACCGAGACCCGCTCGGCGCTCGACATCGCGATCGCGTTCGACTCCGTGGGCGGTGAGCACAACGCCGCGACGGCCAAGGAGTACACCTGCTACTACGCCCGGGTCCGGGACACCGACGTCCCGATGGCCATCGGCGTGATCGGCGACATGGTCACCGCGTCCGTGCTCGACCCCGACGCCTTCGACGTCGAACGCGGCGTCATCCTCGAGGAACTCGCGATGGCGGCCGACGACCCGGCCGACGTGGCGGGCGAGGCCTTCTTCGCCGCGGCGTTCGGCGGACACCCGCTCGGGCGTCCGATCGGCGGCACCCCGGACAGCATCCGCGCCGTCGGGCGTGACGAGGTCCTGTCCCACTACCGCGAGCACTACGCACCGAACGGCATCGTGGTCACCGCCGCCGGCGCCGTCGACCACGACCGCCTGTGCGAGCTCGTCGGGCAGGTGTTCCACGACGCCCCGCGCGCCGACCCGCTGTCGCGTCGCACGCCGCAGACCGTCGCCGACCCGGTGCAGCCGAAGCTGTCGGTCGTGCACCGACCCACCGAGCAGGTGAGCATGCTGCGCGGCTCGCAGGGGCTCGACCTGCGCGACGAGCGGCGCCCGGCGCTGAGCGTGCTGAACGCCGTGCTCGGCGGCGGGATGAGCTCCCGGCTCTTCCAAGAGGTGCGCGAGCGTCGCGGGCTCGCCTACGCGGTGTCCTCGTTCGCACCCGCCTACCTCGACAACGGCGCGTTCGGCGTCTACGCCGGCTGCGCGCCCGACAACGTCCCCGGCGTGATCGACATCGTCGACGCCGAGTTCCGCCGGATGGTCGACCACGGCATCACGGCCGACGAGCTCCGGCGCGCCAAGGGCCAGATCGAGGGCGCGCTGACGCTCTCGCTCGAGGACTCCGACGCCCGCATGACCCGCCTCGGCCGGTCCGAGCTCGGCACGGGGGAGTACACCGACCTGGCAACGGCCCTCGAGCGCGTCGACCGCGTCACCACCGACGACGTGCTCGAGCTCTCGCGCGACCTGCTCACCCGTCCGACGATCACCTCGGTCGTCGGCGCCGTGCAGCAGGACGAGCTCGCGGCCGCGATCGGGATCGGCAGCTGAGCATCGACATGTCGCACTACCTGTACCTCGTCCGGCACGGTGAGCACCAGGACGCCGAGCACGGCCTGCGCGACGGCAAGCTCTCGGAGCGCGGCAAGCGTCAGGCGATGTTGGTGGCCGATCGGCTCGGCGGCGTGCCCTTCGACGGCGTGTACCACTCGCCGCTCGAGGCCCCGAGCGAGACCGCCGCGTTCCTGGCGCAGCGACTGCCCTCGATCCAGCCGGAGCCGTCGACGCTGCTCTTCGACTGCATCCCCTCCGGTCCGACCCCGGACATGCCGCACGCGTACCAGGGCTGGTACGGCGGCATCACGGAAGAGGAGATCGTCGCCGGCCAGGCCCAGATGGGTGACGCCGTGGCCGAGTGGTTCACCCCGGCGCGCGAGGACCGGCACGACCTGCTCATCACGCACAACGCCGTCATCGGCTGGTTCGTCCGCGAGGCCTTCCAGGCCCCCGAGTGGCGCTGGATGGGCACGAACGTCGCGCACACCGCGCTCACCATCATCCGGATCCGGTCGGCCAAGCCGGCCGAGGTGGTCACGCTCAACGACCTGGCCCACCTGCCGGTGGAGCTCCGCACCGGGCTGCCGGTGGACCAGCCCGTCTAGCGGCCGACGGTCCGGGACACGCGTTCTGGACGGGAGGCCCGGTCCGGCTCAGGCGATCGGCTTGCGGTACCAGGCGGTCGCGTTCGGGTTCGCGTTGAACGGCTCGACGCGTCGGTAGCCGCGTCCCCTGTACATCGCCCCCGCTGCCACGAGCGAGTCGTTCGTGTCGAGCACGATGCTCGTCGCGCCGAGACCGGCGCCGGCGCGCTCGAGCACGTCCATCACCGCGGTGGCGACACCCTGCCCGCGACCGGCCGGGGTGACGAAGACGTGCTTCACCTCGAAGCGCACGTCGACCGCGCCCGCGTCGCCGGTCCCGTCCGCGATGCGTCGGAGCCCGCCGCACCCGACCGCGGTGCCGTCCGCGTCGTACGCGACCGCGAAGACCCCGTTCGGCGGCGTGAACTCGGCCGCCGGGGTGCGCTTCCGCGAGTAGGCGCCCTGCGCGCTCGGGAACGTCGCCTCGCGCTCGTCCAGGTACGCGTCCAACAGCACGTCGACCTCGGGCAGATCGGCCGGCACGGTCCTGACCTCGACTGACATGGGTCGATCCTAGGATGGAGCGCATGGTCACTCCCGTCGCCGTCGTCGGCGCCACCGGTCGTCTCGGGGGTCTCGTGGCCGCCGTGGTCCAGGAACTCCCCGAGCTCGAGCTCGTCGCGAGCCTGTCCTCGAAGGACGGCGCGCACGAGGCCGACCCGCAGGTCTTCGCGGGCGCCCGCGTCGTCGTCGACGTGACGGTGCCCGCGCTCAGCCCCGCGATCGTCGAGAACGCGCTGTCGAGCGGCGCGAACGTGCTCGTCGGCACCTCCGGCTGGTCTGCCGACCGGCTGGCGACACTCCGCTCGGGGATGCAGGACCGCCCGGAGCAGGGGGTCCTCGTCGTCCCGAACTTCTCCATCGGCTCCGTGCTCGGCACGCACCTGGCGACGATCGCCGCGCCGTGGTTCCCCGCGGTCGAGATCATCGAGACGCACCACGCCGGCAAGATCGACTCGCCCTCGGGCACCGCGGTCCGCACGGCCGAGCTCGTCGCCGACGCCCGCCGCGACGTCGGCCCGGTCGACGCCCCGCACGTCGACCAGCGTGCCCGCGGGCAGCAGGTCGCCAGCGTGCCGATCCACTCGCTCCGACTGCCCGGGGTGAAGGCCGTGCAGGACGTCCTGCTGAGCGGTCCCGGCGAGACCCTGACGATCCGGCACGACACGAACGACGACGTCGCCTACGTCGCCGGCATCCGGGCGGCGCTCGGTGCCGTCGGGGCCGCGCGCGGGCTGACCGTCGGCCTCGGCAGCGTGCTCGGCATCGGCTAGGCGACCGCCGTGCTCCGCACCGTCCGTTCGCCTTTCTGGGGCGCGGCGCTGATGACCCTCCTGCTGGCGCTCTACATCGGGCTCGTCGGGCAGCGTGCCGTCGCGTTCGTGGCGACCGGTGTGCCGATCGGCATCGCGATCGGCGTCGCGCTGTTCGTCGTCGCGGCCGTCGGCGCCCTGCTGCTCGTGCTCGAGGTGCGCTTCGGTGTCCGCATCACCCGGCTCGGCGCGCGGCTCGAACGCGAGGGTGGGACCCCCGACGACGTCGTCGCGGTCCGCCCCTCCGGCCGTCCGACGCGGCAGGCCGCCGACGAGGTCTTCCCGCGGTACAAGGCGGCGGTGGAGTCCGACCCGGGCGACTGGCGCGGCTGGTACCGGCTCGGCGTGGTCTACGACGCCGCCGGCGACCGGAAACGAGCCCGGGCCGCGATGCGCGAAGCGCTCGCGCGGTCCCGGGCGACCGCGTCCTGAGCGCACGACGCCGCACCGTCCGGAGCGGTGCAGTGGAGCCGACCGACCCGGTCAGCGGGGCCGCGCGGGGGACGCGGGGCGGGCCTCCCGGCCGTCAGAAGGCGGCGTCGACGGCGTCCTCGGCGCGCGCGTACCGGAACGCGTAGCCGGAGTCGAGCAGCTTCGTCGGCACCATCTGCTGGCTCGACAGGAGCATGTCGTCCGCGGCGTCGCGGAGCGCGAACCGCAGGGCGAAGGCGGGGACGTGGAACAGGTACGGGCGGTGCAGGTCCTCGGCGACGCGCTTCGTCAGGCGGTCGGCGACGGCGGCGTCCGGGCCGGCGAGGTTGACCGGTCCGGTGACCCCGGCGGCCGCGGGGCTCGTCGCGAGGTGCACGATCGCGCCGACCTCGTCCTCGAGGGCGATCCAGGGCCAGAACTGTCCACCGGTGCCGAGCCGACCGCCCAGGCCGGCCTTCGTCAGGGGGACGAGCGGTGCGAGCGCGCCGCCGCCCTGGCCGACGACGATGCCGGTGCGCAGGGTGACCACGCGGACGCCGTCGGGGGCGGCGTTCGCGGCGGCCTCCCACGCGGTGCAGACGTCGGCGAGGAAGCCGGTGCCGGGGGCCGCGTCGTCGTGCAGGACGTCGGCGGGGCGGTCGCCGTACACACCCGAGGCCGAACCGGACAGGAACAGCGCCGGCGGGACGGCCGCGTGGCGCATCGCCTCGACCAGGGTGTCCGTGGCGTCGACCCGCGACCGGCGGATCTCGTCGCGGTACGCGTCCGTCCAGGGCAGCTTGCCGATGTTCGCCCCGGCCAGGTTGATGACGACGTCGGCGCCGTCGAGCACCGCGGGGTCGAGCGGCCGCCGTCCGGGCGCCCACCGGAACTCGGCCGCGGTGCGGGGCTCGCGCCGGACGAGCGTCGTCACGTCGTGGCCCGCCTCGCGCAGCGCGTGCACGAGCGGGGTGCCGATGAAGCCGGAAGCGCCGGCGACGAGGATCGAGAGCGGTGCTGCCGCCGTGTCTGCCATGCCCGCAACGCTACTCACGCCGACGTAGTCTTCTGTGTGTGAGCGACAGCGAGACCGTGCAGCCCGACCCCACCGTGCCGACGCCCTACGAGGACCTGCTCCGCCGCGTCCTGACCGAGGGCACCCCGAAGGGCGACCGCACCGGTACCGGCACCCGCAGTCTGTTCGGCGCCCAGCTCCGCTACGACCTGTCGCAGGGCTTCCCGCTCGTCACCACGAAGCGGGTGCACTTCAAGTCGATCGCCTACGAGCTCCTGTGGTTCCTGCGCGGCGACGGCAACGCCACCTGGCTGCAGGAGCACGGCGTCCGCATCTGGAACGAGTGGGCCGACGCCGACGGCGACCTCGGGCCGGTCTACGGCGTGCAGTGGCGCTCGTGGCCGACGCCGTCGGGGGAGCACGTCGACCAGATCGCCCAGGTCATCGACCAGATCCGCACGAACCCGGACAGCCGCCGACTCATCGTGTCCGCGTGGAACGTCGCGGACGTGCCGGACATGGCGCTCGCCCCCTGCCACGCGTTCTTCCAGTTCTACGTGGTCGACGGCAAGCTGTCGTGCCAGCTCTACCAGCGCAGTGCGGACATGTTCCTCGGGGTGCCGTTCAACATCGCCTCGTACGCGCTGCTCACGCACATGATCGCCGCGCAGACCGGACTCGAGGTCGGCGACTTCGTGTGGACCGGTGGCGACTGCCACGTCTACGACAACCACGTCGAGCAGGTCGAGGAGCAGCTGTCCCGCACCGCGTACGCGCTCCCGACGCTCGAGCTCGCCCCGCGCGACTCGATCGACGACTACGAGTACGAGGACTTCACCGTCGTCGGCTACCACCACCACCCGTCGATCTCGGCCGCGGTCGCCGTCTGATGGCAGCCGACCGGGTCGGCATGGTCTGGGCGCGGTCCACCGCCGGCGTGATCGGCGCGGACGGCGGGATGCCCTGGCACGTCCCCGAGGACCTCGCGCACTTCCGGCAGGTCACGGGCGACGCGACCGTGGTGATGGGGCGCCGCACGTGGGAGTCCCTGCCGTCGCGGTTCCGGCCGCTGCCAGGACGCCGCAACGTCGTGCTGACGCGGGACCCCTCGTGGCGGGCCGAGGGCGCCGAGGTCGTGCACGACCTGCGCGCGGCGCTCGACGGCCCCGGCGGCTCGGGCGGCCCCGGCGGCTCGGTGTGGGTCATCGGCGGCGGCCAGGTCTACGCGGCGGCGCTCGACCTGGCCGACCGGGTCTCGGAGACCGTCATCGACGTGGACGTGCCGGGCGACACCGTCGCGCCGTCGCTCGACGGGGCCGCCGGCTGGTCGCTCGTCGACGAGGGCCCGTGGCAGGAGTCCCGCGTCGACGGCACGCGCTTCCGTTTCCTGGAGTGGCGCCGCCGCGCGTAGCGCACGCCGCGCCGCGCGCGGCCGTCGGCGGAACCAGGTTCCGGACACCACACCGCGCGTTTCCGTGGTGCTGTGTCCGGAACCTGGTTCCCGACCGGGGAACCGGCGGGGCGGGGGCGAGCCGCGCCTCCCGGAGCGGGGACCGTCCACCCGGACGGCGGCCTTCGCGCCCGACCCCGGTACGCTGGTGCCCGTGTCCCCGCGTGAGAATCCCTTCGGTCAGGTCCTCGTCGCCCTCGTGACCCCGTTCACCGCGGACGGCGAGGTCGACTGGCCCGGCGTCGAGCAGCACATCGACGACTGCATCAGCGCCGGTGCCGACGGCATCGTCGTCACCGGGACGACCGGTGAGACGAGCACGCTGACCGACCCGGAGAAGCTCCGGCTGGTCGAGGTCGGCAAGTCCGTCGCCGCGGGCCGCGCGAAGATCATCACGGGCGGTGGCTCGAACGAGACCGCGCACGCGATCCACCTGTACAAGCAGAGCGAGCGGGCCGGCGCCGACGGCGTCATGATCGTCACGCCGTACTACAACAAGCCGACCCAGGCGGGCGTGCTGACCCACTTCCGGATGATCGCGGACGCCACCGACCTGCCGGTGATCCTGTACGACATCCCCGGCCGCACGGGCATCCCGATCACGTACGAGACGATCGTGCGTGCCTCGAAGCACCCGAACATCCTCGCGGTGAAGGACGCCAAGGGCGACTTCGCCGAGGTGTCCCGCGTGCTCAACAACACCGACCTCATGTACTTCTCCGGCGACGACACGAACGTGCTCCCGCACCTGTCCATCGGCGCGACGGGTCTGATCGGTGTGACGGCGAACATCACGAGCCGGCCGTACCGCACGATCGTCGACGCCGTGAACGCCGGCGACCTGGCGACGGCGACGGCCGAGCACAAGCGTGTCGAGCCGCTCGTCCGCGCCGTGATGACGCACGTGCCCGGTACCGTGGCGGCGAAGTACATCCTGCACGGGCTCGGCCGCATCGGCAGCCCGCGCGTCCGACTGCCGCTCGTCGGCCCCGAGGACTCCGAGGCGTACGCCATCGAGACCTCGCTCGAAGCCGTGCGCGACGTGCCCGGTGCCGACTTCTCGAACTTCCGCCCCGACCGCAACGCTGCGGCCGGTGGCGCACTGCCAAAGGTGCCAGGCACCACCCGCTAGCGAACACCGCGGCGCGCAGCACGCGCGTCGCCTGAATCCGTAGGACCGAATGCCCACACAAGTCTCCACACCGCAGCCGCTCGAGAACGGCACCCTCCGCGTGATCCCCATCGGGGGTCTCGGCGAGATCGGTCGCAACATGACCGTCTACGAGTACGAGGGCAAGCTGCTCATCGTCGACGCCGGCGTGCTGTTCCCCGAGGAGCACCAGCCCGGTGTCGACCTCATCCTCCCCGACTTCGCGCCGATCCGGGACCGCCTGGACGACGTGCTCGGCGTCGTGCTCACGCACGGCCACGAGGACCACATCGGCGCCGTCCCGTACCTGCTCAAGCTGCGTGACGACATCCCGCTGATCGGCTCCACGCTGACCCTCGCCCTCGTCGAGGCCAAGCTCAAGGAACACCGGATCAAGCCCTACACGCTCGTCGTGCAGGAGGACCAGACCGAGCAGATGGGTCCGTTCCACCTCGAGTTCGTGGCCGTGAACCACTCCATCCCGGACGCCCTGGCCGTCGCGATCACGACCCCCGCCGGTCGCGTCCTGCACACGGGCGACTTCAAGATGGACCAGCTCCCGCTGGACGACCGGATCACCGACCTCCGTGCCTTCGCGCGGCTCGGCGAGCAGGGCGTCGACCTGTTCCTGCCGGACTCCACCAACGCCGACGTGCCGGGCTTCACCGCCCCGGAGCGCGACATCGGCCCGGTGCTCGAGAACATCATCACGCGCGCCCGCAAGAAGGTCGTCGTGGCGAGCTTCTCGTCGCACGTGCACCGCGTGCAGCAGGTCCTCGACGCCGCCGCGGCCGCGAACCGCAAGGTCGCGTTCATGGGCCGGTCGATGATCCGCAACATGACGATCGCCGCCGAGCTCGGGTACCTGCGCGTGCCGGAGAACGTGCTCATCGACACGAAGAAGGCGAAGAACGTCCCCGACGACCAGATCGTCTACATGTCGACCGGGTCGCAGGGCGAGCCGATGGCCGTCCTGGCGCGCATGGCAAACCTCGAGCACCAGATCGAGATCGGCGAGGGCGACACCGTCATCCTCGCGTCGAGCCTCATCCCGGGCAACGAGAACGCCGTGTACCGCGTCATCGACGGGCTCACCAAGCTCGGCGCGAAGGTCGTGCACAAGGGCAACGCGAAGGTGCACGTCTCCGGACACGCCTCCGCCGGCGAGCTGCTCTACTGCTACAACATCCTGCGCCCGCGCAACGTGCTCCCCGTGCACGGCGAGCACCGCCACCTGTACGCGAACGCCGACCTGGCGATCCAGACGGGTGTGCCGCCGCGCAACGTGATCCTCGGGCAGGACGGCATCGTCGTCGACCTGAAGGACGGCGTCGCGACCGTCGCCGGCCAGCTCGACATCGGCTACGTCTACGTCGACGGCTCCACCGTCGGCGAGATCACCGACGCCGACCTCAAGGACCGCCGTGTCCTGGCGGAGGAGGGCTTCATCTCGATCTTCGCCGCGGTGGACTTCACCACCGGCCAGTGCGTGGTCGGCCCGGAGATCCAGTCGCGCGGCTTCGCCGAGACCGACGCCGTCTTCGACGACGTCCGCCCGCAGATCGCCAAGGCGCTGTCCGAAGCGGCCGCCAACGGCACGCGCGACTCGCACGCGTTCGCGCAGGTCGTCCGTCGCACCGTCGGCCGCTGGGTGAACACGAAGCACCGCCGCCGTCCGATGATCGTCCCGGTGGTCATCGAGGCGTAGCGCGGTCCGTCGCGATCGGCCGGGAGGCCCGTCCAGCGTCCGTCAGGACGCTGCGGCGGGCCTTCCTCGCTTTGTCCCGGGTGGGGATTAGGCTCCTGCCCATGGCCGGAGGCACCAAGTCGACCACGCGCTCGCGCGCGTCCACGTCGTCCCGTGGCAACGGGACGCGCGGTTCGTCGCGCACCCAGGCCACGACGAAGAAGCTGCCGCAGGCCGCACCGTCCCCGGTCTTCCGCGAGCAGAACCCGCTCGTGACCGCCTGGCTCGCCATGGCACACGGCGTCGGGGCGATGTTCCGCCTGCTCGGCAAGGAGACGTTGGAGAAGGACCAGCGGCGTGACGGGTTCCCGTTCCTGCTGTTCGTGCTCGCGATCGCCGGGGCCGTGGTCGAGTGGCTCAACCCGACGAACGACGTCTCGATCGCGCTCGACGCCTACACGTTCGGCGGCCTGTTCGGCCGGTTGGCGTTCGCGCTGCCGGTCATCATGGTCGTGTTCGCTGGGTGGTTGTTCCGGCACCCCGCGTCGGTGCACGACAACACGCGGATCGGCATCGGGCTCGGCCTGCTGCTCGTCTCGATCGCATCGCTCTGCCACGTCTTCGGCGGGCAGCCGAGCGCGGCGGACGGCATGCCCGCCCTGGCCGCCGCCGGCGGCGTGCTCGGCTGGGTCGTCATCGGCTGGCTCGTGGCGATCGCGACCGCGTGGGTCGCGGTGCCGGTGGCCGTCCTGCTGCTCGTGCTCTCCCTGTTCATCATCACGAAGACCCCGCCGAACAAGACCGGTCGTCGTCTGCACGAGCTGTACGCGTACCTGTTCGGGGCGCCGGCTCCGGCCGCCGAACCCGAGGCCGAGGTCGCCGAGGCGCCCGCTCCCCGGGCGCGGGCGACGAAGCGCGGCAAGAAGGGCGACACCGACTTCCAGCTGTTCGACGACCTCGGTTTCGCGGACGAGCAGCCCGCCGCCGAGGCCGACGGCGACGGCGAGGGCGGCGAGACGGTGCCCTGGTGGCGCCGGAACAAGTCCGGGCGCGAAGAGGACCCGGCCTACGACAGCCCCGTGCTGCCCCCGGCAGCGACCGGTGTCGCAGCGTCGGCACCCGCCGCCGCCCCCGCACCCGCACCTGCCGCAGCCCCCGCTCCGGCCGCGGCCGCGCCGTCCGTCAGCCCGAACGCCGGCGCCGCAGCCGGGCTGGTCGACCTCACCCCCGCCGAGCCCGCTTCGGTGAACCTCAACGACTCCGTCGAGCAGGACCTGCAGGACGCCGAACAGGCCCTGCGCGACTTCGGCACCGACGTGCCCGCGCGCCCGGAGCCGACGGCCGCGATCCGCCCGGCGGTGCCCGAGGCCATCGAGAAGCCGCTCGACGAGCCGACCGACGAACCGGCCGAGCTCTCCGCCGCGGCGTCCGACGACGACCCGTCGAAGCCGTACCGCCTGCCGGCCGCCACCACCCTGAGCTCGGGCACCCCGTCCGTGGCGCGCAGCCAGGCGAACGACGACATCGTCGCCGCGATCACGGGCGTGCTCACCGAGTTCAAGGTCGACGCGAAGGTCACCGGGTTCTCCCGCGGGCCGACGGTCACCCGCTACGAGATCGAGCTCGGCCCGGGCGTCAAGGTCGAGCGCGTCACGGCGCTGTCGAAGAACCTGTCGTACGCGGTGGCGTCGAACGAGGTCCGCATCCTGTCGCCGATCCCGGGCAAGAGCGCGATCGGCGTCGAGATCCCGAACACCGACCGCGAGATCGTGTCCCTCGGCGACGTGCTGCGCTCGAACGCCGCGCGCAAGTCGAAGCACCCGATGACGATCGGCGTCGGCAAGGACGTCGAGGGCGGCTTCGTCGTCGCGAACCTGGCGAAGATGCCCCACCTGCTCGTCGCCGGTTCCACCGGTTCCGGCAAGTCCGTGTTCATCAACTCGATGATCACCTCGCTGCTCATGCGCGCGAAGCCGTCCGAGGTCCGCATGGTCCTGGTCGACCCGAAGCGCGTCGAGCTGTCGATCTACGCCGGTGTCCCGCACCTCATCACGCCCATCATCACGAACCCGAAGAAGGCAGCCGAGGCGCTGCAGTGGGTCGTGAAGGAGATGGACATGCGGTACGACGACCTGGCGTCGTTCGGGTTCCGTCACGTCGACGACTTCAACAAGGCGATCGAGGACAACGAGATCGTCCTGCCCGCCGGCAGCGAGCGGAAGCTCAAGCCGTACCCGTACCTGCTCGTCGTGGTCGACGAGCTCGCCGACCTCATGCTCGTCGCCCCGCGCGACGTCGAGGAGTCGATCGTCCGCATCACCCAGCTGGCCCGCGCGGCCGGCATCCACCTCGTGCTCGCGACGCAGCGCCCCTCGGTCGACGTCATCACCGGTCTCATCAAGGCGAACGTGCCGTCGCGCATCGCGTTCGCGGTGACGAGCGTCACGGACTCGCGGGTCATCCTCGATCAGCCCGGCGCCGACAAGCTCATCGGCCAGGGCGACGCGCTGTTCCTGCCGATGGGGTCGTCGAAGTCCCTGCGCGTGCAGGGCGCCTGGGTGCACGAGGGCGAGGTCGCCGAGGTCGTCCAGCACGTCACCCGGCAGGCCCAACCCGAGTACCGACAGGACGTCCAGGCGGTCGTCGAGCGCAAGGAGATCGACGCCGACATCGGCGACGACCTCGAGCTGCTGCTCGCGGCCGTGGAGCAGGTCGTCTCCACCCAGTTCGGCTCGACGTCGATGCTGCAGCGCAAGCTCCGCGTCGGCTTCGCGAAGGCCGGGCGCCTCATGGACCTGATGGAGTCCCGCGACATCGTCGGGCCGTCCGAGGGGTCGAAGGCGCGCGACGTCCTCGTCACCGCGGACCAGCTGCCCGCGGTCCTCGCGAAGCTCCGCGGCGAGGAGCCGCCCGCTGCCGCGGCGCCCGCGGCCCCCGTGCCCGGACCGAGCGACGACGGCGACCGCTACGGCGCCGACCCCGTGGGCGACATGACCCGCGGGTACGATGAAGTGCACGACGAGCCCGATGAGGACGCGTGGGGACTGACGGGCAGGGAGTGAAGGCGATGACCGCCTCGGACGGCACGGACACGACACACGGCGCGAAGTTCCCCTGGCGCGGGCGACTGCTCCGCAAGGGGCCCGGTCCCGCCTCGACGGCGAACGTCGCGAACATCATCACCGTGGTGCGCATCCTCATGGCACCGCTGTTCTTCGTGCTGCTGCTCACCGACGGCGGCGCCGACGGATCCCTGCGCATCTGGGCCGCCGTGGTGTTCGTCGTGGCCATCGTCACCGACAGCGCCGACGGGATCATCGCCCGGCGTCAGGACCTCGTCACCGACTTCGGCAAGCTCGTCGACCCGATCGCCGACAAGGTGCTCATCGGCGGGGCCCTCGTCGCGCTGTCGATCCTGCACGAACTGCCCTGGTACGTGACCGTCCTCATCATGGTGCGCGAGATCGGCATCACGGTCTTCCGGTTCGCGGTGCTGTCCGACCGGGTGATCCCGGCCAGCCGCGGCGGGAAGATCAAGACCGTGCTGCAGGCCGTGGCGCTGACGGCGGCGCTGTTCCCGTGGTGGAACCTCGCCGGGGACTGGGCGCACTGGGTCAACGGCATCCTCATGACCGCCGCCCTGCTCGCGACGGTCCTGAGCGGCATCGATTACCTGTACCAGGCGTGGAAGCACAACCGGACCACCGCGTGACGCAGGCCGACGGGGTGACGGGTGTCGTGCCTCCCGACCAGCAGGGATCGCTCGAGGCGATCGCGCGGCAGCTCGTCGCCGACCTGACCGGTCGCGGTGCGACGGTCGCCGTGGCGGAGTCGCTCACCGGCGGACTCGTCGTCTCGACGCTCGTCGGCGTACCGGGGGCGAGCGCCGTCGTGCGCGGGGGAGTCGTGGCCTACGCGACCCCCGTGAAGCACACCGTGCTCGGGGTCTCGGCCGAGCTGCTGGCGGCCAACGGTGCCGTCGACCCGGAGGTCGCGCGCCAGATGGCGGCCGGGGTGCGCACCGCGCTCAGTGTCGACGGCGAACCCGCCACGTGGGGGATCAGCACGACCGGGGTCGCGGGGCCCGACCCGCAGGACGGCAAGGCCGTCGGCACGGTGTTCATCGGGATCGCGACCGCCGGCTCCGCCACCGCCTGGGAACTCCACCTCGACGGGGACCGCGGGGCAATCCGCACGGCGACCGTCTCCGAACTCCTGACACGGATGTCGTCCGAGGTCCGGGGCCGGGAATAGGTCCCGTTTCCACCGGGTTACATCTCACGCAATCTCCAGCAGGACGGCAGCCAGCCTGGTTAGCATGCTCGAACCGGCAACGCTACTGTTGCTGAACCCGAACTCGATCCACCGGATCGAGCGGGCGCGGAGACGACAGGAAGGAGGAGTTCTCATGGTTCTCGTTCGTCAGGAAATCGGCGATGTGCTTCGGGACTTCCGCTTGCAGAAGGGCCGGACCCTCCGACAGGTCGCGTCCAAGGCCAGCGTTGCCCTCGGGTACCTCAGTGAGGTCGAGCGTGGTCAGAAAGAGGCCAGCTCGGAGATCCTCGCGTCCGTCGCGGACGCGCTGGACACTCCCATCTCCACGATCATGCGCGAGGTGGGCGACCGCCTCGCGATCGTCGAGGGACTCACCCCCGTCCCCGACACGCTCCCGGACGACCTCGTCGCCGAGTTCGACAACGACCTCGCGGTCCGCTGACCGCACCGCACCGAACGCCCCCACCGGCCCCGCCGGCGGGGGCGTTCTGCGTCCGGGCGTCGGCGGGCGCGCCTAGGCTTGACGGATGCGTGTGAGTGAGTTCTGGCGAGCCGTCGAGCAGGTGTTCGGGGACGCGTACGGGTCCGTGGTCACCCGGGACGTCGTGCTCGAGGAGCTCGGCGGGCGCTCCGCCGTCGACGCGCTCCGCGCCGGGGTCGACGCCCGACGCGTGTGGGACGCGCTCTGCGACTCGCAGGACGTCCCGATGGAGCGGCGGCACGGCAAGGGCCTCGCGGAACCCCACGACTGATCGATCCTGACCGAACATCCGTTCGGCGTGTTGCTCGAACGCGTGTTCGATCGGTGCTACGTTCCTGCACAGCGGCGTCGCCCAGGTGTTCCATCCACAGATCGCGTGACCGTCGGCAGTGATGTCGGTGGCCGGCCATAGGTTGATGGACATCGGGAACAGCCCGAAGCCTTGTCGCAGAACCATCGGCCTTGCACCACCGGCCGACGTGGACGCGACAGCCTACAGGCGGCCGAACACGAGCACGAAGGAGCACCCCATGCCATCACCGGCAGACCGCGAGAAGGCCCTCGAGACCGCCCTCGCCCAGATCGACAGGCAGTTCGGCAAGGGTGCGATCATGCGCCTCGGTTCGGACGAACGCGCCCCCGTCAACGTCATCCAGACCGGGTCGGTGGCGCTCGACGTCGCGCTCGGCATCGGCGGCCTGCCCCGTGGCCGCATCGTCGAGATCTACGGCCCGGAGTCCTCGGGTAAGACCACGCTGACCATCCACGCCATCGCCAACGCCCAGCGTGCCGGCGGCATCGCGGCCTTCATCGACGCCGAGCACGCGCTCGACCCCGAGTACGCCAAGAAGCTCGGTGTCGACATCGACGCACTGCTCGTGTCGCAGCCCGACACCGCCGAGCAGGCGCTCGAGATCGCGGACATGCTGGTCCGCTCCGGCTCCATCGACCTCATCGTGATCGACTCCGTCGCAGCGCTGGTTCCGCGCGCCGAGATCGAGGGCGAGATGGGCGACTCCCACGTCGGTCTGCAGGCCCGCCTCATGTCCCAGGCGCTGCGCAAGCTCGCCGGTGGGCTGAACCAGACGCAGACCACGATGATCTTCATCAACCAGCTGCGCGAGAAGATCGGTGTGTTCTTCGGCTCCCCGGAGACCACCTCCGGTGGTAAGGCGCTCAAGTTCTACGCGTCCGTCCGCCTGGACATCCGCCGCATCGAGACGCTGAAGAGCGGCACCGACGCCGTCGGCAACCGCACGCGCGTCAAGGTCGTCAAGAACAAGATGGCGCCGCCCTTCAAGCAGGCGGAGTTCGACATCCTGTACGGCGTGGGCATCTCGCGCGAGGGCTCGCTGCTCGACTTCGGTGTCGACCACGGCATCGTCAAGAAGTCCGGCGCCTGGTACACCTACGACGGCGACCAGCTCGGGCAGGGCAAGGAGAACTCGCGTTCGTTCCTGATCCAGAACCCCGAGATCGCCGCCGAGATCGAGGGCAAGATCCTCGCCAAGCTCGGCGTCGGTGGGGCCAAGGCCGACAGTGACGCAGCGGTCGAGTCCATCGCGCCGAAGCTCGCGGAGCGCAAGGGCGCGTGAGCACCGACCGCGACGACGAGGGCCTCGCACCGGTCACCGACCTGTTCGGTGCGAGGTCCCGTCGCCGGACCCCTGCGGCGTCACCGCCGCACACGCCGGCCGCCATCGGAGCCGAACCGGGCGCCGACGACCCGGCCGGTGCGGACGACCGGGCCGACGCGGACACGCCCGTGCCGCTCCCCATCGGTGGAGCACGCGCGCAGGCCGAGTGGGTGTCGCCGGTGATCGGCGACGGCTCGGGTCGCAGTGCGCGGGCCGAGCTCGACGGCTACGACGACGAGACGGCGGACGCCACGACCGCGTCGGTGTTCTCGATCGCCGGGGGCGAGGAACTCGACCCGGCCGACGTGCCCCGACCCATCGACGAGCAGCGAGCCGACGCCGAACGCGTCAGCATGCGGGCGCTCGGCCGCAAGGGCGTCAGTGAGTCGGAGATGCGGACCCTGCTCACCCAGCAGGACCTCGACCCCGACGTGGTCGAGCACGAGATCGCACGCCTGACCGGCGTCGGTCTGCTCGACGACGTCGCACTCGCCACGGACCTGGTGGACCGGCTGCACGACCGCAAGGGTCTCGGACGGCAGGGTGTGGTCACGGAGCTCCGTCGACGGGGCATCGACCAGGTCGCGATCGACACTGCGCTCGAGCAGGCCGCCGACGACGAGGACGACGAGTTCCTCCGCGCACAGGAGCTCGCCGACAAGCGTGCTCCGCAGATGCGCGGCCTCGACCGGGCGACGGCCGAACGACGGTTGTCCGGGTTCCTCATGCGCAAGGGCTACAGCTCCGGTGTCGTCCGGATCGTGGTCGAACGTGCCCTCGACGGCGGCGGCCGACGCCCGCAGCCGGGCCGCGGGACCGTGCGGTTCGAGTAGTCCGGCCGACCTACACTGGGACGACCATGGCCACCGTCGCAGCGCGCCCCCGCACCTACGAAGTCCGCACCTACGGGTGCCAGATGAACGTGCACGACTCGGAGCGGTTGAGCGGGTCGCTCCAGTCCGCCGGGTACGTCGCGGCGGACGGCGATCAGGCCGACGTCGTCGTCATCAACACCTGTGCGGTGCGGGAGAACGCGGACAACCGGTTGTACGGCAACCTCGGGCAGCTCGCGGGGATCAAGCGCGAGCACCCGGGCATGCAGATCGCCGTCGGCGGGTGCCTGGCGCAGAAGGACAAGAACGTCATCCTCGAGAAGGCGCCGTGGGTCGACGTCGTCTTCGGGACGCACAACATGGGCTCGCTGCCGACGCTGCTCGAGCGCGCACGGCACAACGACGAGGCGCAGATCGAGATCCTCGAGGCGCTCGACGTCTTCCCGTCGACGCTGCCCACCAAGCGCGATTCGACGCACAGCGGCTGGGTGTCGATCTCGGTCGGCTGCAACAACACCTGCACCTTCTGCATCGTGCCGTCGCTGCGCGGGAAGGAGAAGGACCGCCGCCCGGGCGACGTCCTGGCCGAGATCCAGGCCCTGGTCGACGACGGGGCGATCGAGGTCACCCTGCTCGGGCAGAACGTCAACTCGTACGGCGTCGAGTTCGGCGACCGGCAGGCGTTCGGCAAGCTGCTGCGGGCGGCCGGCACGATCGAAGGGCTCGAGCGCGTCCGCTTCACGAGTCCGCACCCGGCGGCGTTCACCGACGACGTCATCGACGCCATGGCCGAGACGCCGAACGTCATGCCCCAGCTGCACATGCCCCTGCAGTCCGGCTCCGACCGCGTGCTCAAGGCGATGCGTCGGAGCTACCGGAGCGAGCGGTTCCTCGGCATCCTCGACCGGGTGCGCGCGAAGATCCCGCACGCGGCGATCTCGACGGACATCATCGTCGGCTTCCCCGGCGAGACCGAGGCCGACTTCCAGGACACCCTGCGGGTCGTCGAGCAGGCGCGGTTCGCGAGCGCCTTCACGTTCCAGTACTCGATCCGCCCGGGCACGCCCGCGGCGACGATGGACGACCAGCTGCCGAAGCAGGTCGTGCAGGAACGCTACGAGCGGCTCGTCGCCCTGCAGGAGCGCATCACGGCAGAGGAGAACGCCCGCCAGGTCGGCCGCACCGTCGAGGTGCTCGTCGCCACGGGCGAGGGCAAGAAGGACGACTCGACCCGTCGCCTCTCCGGTCGAGCCGAGGACTCCCGGCTCGTGCACTTCGCCGTGCCGGACGGGTCCGACGTGCCGCGTCCCGGCGACGTCGTGTCGGTGACGATCACCCGTGCCGCGCCGCACTTCCTCATCGCCGACGGGGACGCCCCGCTGCGCATCCGTCGCACCCGCGCCGGCGACGCCTGGGACCGTGCTGAGGCCGAGAGCTGCGGCGTACCGACCCCGGCAGCGCCCGGCGACGGACCGCGTCCGGTGTCGCTCGGGCTGCCCACGCTCCGTGTCGGGCGCTGACGTCCCCGTCGGACCGGACGACCTCGGGCGCGGCCCGGTCCCGGACCACGAGGACCCCCGCGCCGCGAGCGATGCCGACCTGATCGCGGTCGTCGGTGCGACGGGGACGGGCAAGTCCGACCTCGGGATCGCGATCGCCGAGCGCTTGCGTGCCGCCGGACGGAACGCCGAGATCGTCAACGCCGACGCCATGCAGCTGTACCGCGGCCTGGACATCGGCACCGCGAAGCTGTCGCTCGACGAGCGGCACGGCATCCCGCACCACCAACTCGACGTGCTCGACGTCACCGACGAGGCGAGCGTCGCCGCGTACCAGACGGCCGCCCGCGCCGACGTCGAGCGGATCCAGGCGGACGGCGGCGTCGCCGTGCTCGTCGGGGGCAGCGGGCTCTACGTCTCCGCGGTGCTGTTCGACCTCGCGTTCCCCGGCACGGACGCGGCGCTGCGGGCACGGCTCGAGCGCGAGCACGACGAGCAGGGGCCCGGCGTGCTGCTCGAGCGGCTTCGCTCCCTCGACCCGGCCGCCGCGGCGACGATCGACGCCCGCAACCCCCGGCGGTTGATCCGGGCACTCGAGATCGCGAGCCGGTCCGAGGTCGTGACCCCGAGCCTCCCGTCCGCGCCCCGCGCCTGGCGGCCCGCCCGGATCCTGCACCTGCGTCGGGAACGCGAGCAGCTCGTCACCGCGCTGCACGCGCGGGCGGCGCGGATGTTCGCCGCCGGCCTGGTGGACGAGGTCGCTGCGCTGCGGGGGCAGGGCCTCGAGCAGGGGCGGACGGCCCGTGCCGCAATCGGGTACTCGCAGGCGCTCGACGTCCTGCGAGGCGATGCGACCGTCGACCAGGCGGTCGAGGCCACGGGCGTCGCCACGCGCAAGTACGCCCGGCGGCAGGTGTCGTGGTTCCGGCGGTACGCCGAGGCCGAGACGCTCGACGTCACCGGGGCGGACCACGGGGACCTGACGGAACTGGCCCGTAGGATCGTGCCGTGACCGAGCTGCACTTCACCAAGGGCCAGGGGACCGGTAACGACTTCGTCCTGTTCGCCGACCCCGACGCGACCGTCGACCTGACCCCGGAGCGGATCCGCGCGATCGCCGACCGACGGTTCGGCGTGGGCGGCGACGGCGTCATCCGGGCGGTGCGGTCCGAGTCGATCCCCGAGGGACGCGCCCTGGTGGCCGTCGAGCCCGCCGCGACCTGGTTCATGGACTACCACAACGCCGACGGCACGGTCGCCGAGATGTGCGGCAACGGCATTCGCGTGTTCGCGCGGTACCTGACCGAGTCCGGGCTCGTCGAGCTCGCGCCCGGCGACACGCTGACCGTCGGCAGCCGGAAGGGCCTCGTCGACATCCAGCGCACCACCAACGGCTTCGCCGCCGACCTCGGCCGGTGGGGCCTCGGCATCGAGGGCGGCGGTGCCGACGACGTGCTCGTGCGGGCGAAGAACCTCGACGGCGCGCGTCCGGGCATCGGCATCGACGTGGGCAACCCGCACGTGGTGGTCGCCGTCGCCACCGAGGACGAGCTCGCCGACCTCGACCTGACCTTCCTGCCCGTGCTCGACCCGGCACCCGAGCACGGAGCCAACGTCGAGTTCGTGCTGCCGGGCGACCCGCTCATCAACGACGGCGTCGGCGAGATCACGATGCGGGTGCACGAGCGGGGGAGCGGCGAGACCCTCTCGTGCGGGACCGGCGCCGTGGCGGCCGCGCTCGCGACCCGGTACTGGGTCGGTTCCGGTGCGCCGGACACCTGGCGGGTACGGGTGCCGGGTGGCGTCGTCACCGTGCGGATGTTCGCGGCGGAGGACGGCGAGCACGTCTCGCTGTCGGGGCCGGCCGAGCTGGTGTTCTCGGGGGACCTGACGGTCTGACGCGGGGGCGCGGCGCCGCGGGCGGGCGGGGGTCGGGCGGCGCGGTGGCACGGCGCGCTTGGTGAGCAGAAATGGTCGAGTGCGCTGCGGTGATCCGACGTTTTCTGCTCACAAAGCGCCTGCCGCTCCCCGCGCGCGCCCTGAGCGCCGCGCCGCAGCGGGCGCGAGCGGCGCACGCGCCGCGCGCACGCGCACCGGCGCGCCCTACGCGCTGCGCTGCACCCGGATGACTCGGAAGCCCTTCGCCGTCGACTCCCGGGTGACCGAGTACCCCGAGCCGAGCGCGCCGACGAGCCACTTCTGCAGCGAGTCGCCCCCGAGGTCCTTCGACACGACGAGCCAGGCGTCGCCCCCGACCTCGAGCCGGGGCAGCCACGTCAGCAGGATCTGGTGCAGCTCGTCCTTGCCGACGCGGATCGGCGGGTTCGACCAGATCGTCCGGAAGCGCAGGTCGTCGGGCACGTCGCCCGGTGCCGCGACGGTCACGTTCGTCAGCCCGGCTGCGGTGGCGTTCGCCCGCGCGAGCCCGAGCACCCGTTCGTTGACGTCGACGCCCCACACCTGCGCCTCGGGCGACTCGAGCGCCATCGTGATCGCGATCGGCCCCCACCCGCAGCCGATGTCGAGCAGGGCCCCGTCAGGGGCGGGCGACGGCACCGAGCCGAGCAACACACGCGTGCCCCGGTCGACGCCGTCGGGGCTGAAGACCCCGGCCGCGGTGGTCAGTGTGAGCGGCCGGCCGGCCAGGGTGACGTCGATCTGGCGTTCGCGGGTGTCCGACGAGGGGTTCGCGGAGAAGTAGTGGTCGTTCGCCATGGAAGAACCGTACCGGGAACCCCGTGTGTCAACGGGGCGCCGGAGGTACCCTGTGGACAGGATGACGGATACCCATCAGCAGAACCACCAGACCAACGACGACAGCGCAGACGGTGTCGTCGAACGGGTGTTGCGCAACGCCGACCACCGCGCAGCATCGTCCATCTTCGCCCCCGCCCAGGCGATCCAGACCCGATCGGTCGACGACCGCGGGTGGGACGGCGACGGCGACCAGTACGACCGCGAGGACCGGGCGGCCCTGCGCCGCGTCGCCGGCCTCTCCACCGAACTCGAGGACGTCACCGAGGTCGAGTACCGCCAGCTGCGGCTCGAGCAGGTCGTCCTCATCGGCGTGTACCCCCAGGGCGATGCCTCGGACGCCGAGAACTCCCTCCGCGAACTCGCGGCATTGGCCGAGACCGCGGGCGCCGTGGTGCTCGACGGGCTCCTGCAGCGCCGACCGAACCCGGACCCGGCCACCTACCTCGGCAAGGGCAAGGCCCAGGAACTCGCGATGGTGGTCAAGGCCACCGGCGCCGACACGGTCATCGCCGACACCGAACTCGCCCCCTCGCAGCGCCGTGCGCTCGAGGACGTCGTGAAGGTGAAGGTCATCGACCGCACGGCCGTGATCCTCGACATCTTCAGTCAGCACGCGAAGACCCGCGAGGGCAAGGCCCAGGTCGAGCTCGCCCAGCTGCAGTACCTGCTGCCGCGACTGCGTGGTTGGGGTGAGTCGATGTCCCGGCAGGCCGGTGGCCAGGTCTCCGGCGGTGCGGGCATGGGCTCGCGCGGCCCCGGTGAGACGAAGATGGAGCTCGACCGCCGCAAGATCCACACGCGGATGGCGAAGCTCCGACGGCAGATCGCCGGCTTCACCCCGGCCCGCGAGGCCAAGCGTGCCGAGCGCAACCGCAACGAGGTACCGAGCGTCGCGATCGCCGGCTACACGAACGCCGGCAAGTCCTCGCTCCTGAACCGGCTGACGAGCGCCGGTGTGCTCGTGCAGAACCAGCTGTTCGCGACGCTGGACGCCACCGTGCGTCGGACCGAGAGCGCCAAGGGCCGGGAGTTCACGTTCGTCGACACCGTCGGCTTCGTGCGGAACCTGCCGCACCAGCTGGTCGAGGCCTTCCGCTCCACGCTCGAGGAGGTCGGCGACGCCGACGTCATCGTGCACGTCGTGGACGGCTCCCACCCCGACCCGGGCGCGCAGTTGGCGACCGTCCGCGAGGTCATCGGCGAGGTGGGTGCCCGTGACATCCCCGAGGTCGTCGTCTTCAACAAGGCGGACCTGATCGACGACGCCCAGCGTCTGGTGCTCGTCGGGCTCGTCCCGGACGCGGTCTTCGTGTCGGCTCGAACCGGCGAGGGCGTCGCCGAGCTCCTCCGCGTCATCGAGGACCGGCTGCCCGAACCCGACGTCGAGCTCACCGTCGTCGTGCCGTACGACCGCGGGGACCTGGTGTCCTCGCTGCACGACGCGGGTTCCGTCGAGACGGTCGACTACGTCGAGGACGGCACCCGCCTGCGGGTGCGCGTCTTCCAGCGGCAGGTCGCCGAGCTCGACCCCTACGTGGTCACGCCGGTCGCGTCCTGACCTGCGTCCGCTGACGCGCTCCGGCCGGGAGGCACGGGGCGCGTCCGGCGGTCCGCCGCGCGGTGTCCCGTGGCGCGTCGCGTCGGTGCGTCGGCGCCGGGTTCCTCGCTGAGGGAGCCGGTTCAGGCCACGGCGCCGTCGGAGAGCGCGGTGTGGTGTCCGGAACCTGGTTCCGCCCGACCGGTCGACGGCGTGCGGACATCACCGACGCGACGAGGCGGTCGGCCGCTGCGAGGCCCGGCCAGCCGGGGACCTGCCGGCTCAGATGGAGCGGAGGACCGCCACCACCTTGCCGAGCACGGACGCGGCGTCCCCGAGGATCGGCTCGAACGCCGAGTTCCGCGGCAGCAGCCAGGTGTGCCCGTCGCGCTGGCGGAAGACCTTGACGGTGGCCTCTTCGTCGAGCATCGCCGCGACGATGTCGCCGTTGTCGGCCGTCTGCTGCGCGCGGACGACCACCCAGTCGCCGTCGCAGATCGCGGCGTCGATCATCGACTCGCCCACGACCTTGAGCATGAAGAGGTCACCGGTGCCCACGAGCTGACGCGGCAGCGGCACGATCTCGTCGACGTGCTGCTCGGCGGTGATCGGCACACCGGCGGCGATCCGACCGACGAGCGGCACGAGGGTCGTGGCGTCGACGTCGGGGGAGTCTGCGTCGGACGACGGCTCGTCGACCAGGACCTCGAGTGCCCGGGGGCGGTTCGGGTCGCGTCGGATCCAGCCGCCGAGCTCGAGCTGCCCGAGCTGGTGCGAGACGCTCGACAGCGAGGACAGCCCGGCCGCGTCACCGATCTCCCGCATGCTCGGCGGGTAACCGCGCGAGGCGATCGACGCTCGGATCGCGTCGAGGATCGCCTGCTGCTTCGCGGTCAGCGGCTTCTGGCCCCGCAGTTCGTCCACCACGTCGTCTCGCTTTCGTCGGTGCCGGAGCGGTCGTGGCGGGAATGTCGGTGGTCCCCGCTTGACTTGTCCCAGTCGCTCGAAACAGTATCCGACTGGTCCAAGCCGGACAAACACCTGTTCGAGCGTGTCGCAAGAAAATCCCCCACAAATCCTCTCCCAGGGCTTGTGTGACCTCCGGTTCGAAACTATGTTCGGTACACGACTTCGGTTGACCGAACGGGAAGGCACCACCGACATGAGCACCATCGCCATCGCTGACACCCAGCGCACCGCGACTCCCGCCGTGCGGACGCGCCTGCGGCTCACCCGCCGGGGCCGTGTCGTCTTCACCACGCTCGCCGCGGTCCCACTCCTGGTCGGCGTCGCCCTCGCGATGCTGAACGGCGGGCAGGCGTCCGCCGGAGACTCGGCTTCCGGCGGCAACCACGCCGACTTCGCCACCGTGACGGTCGAGCCGGGGGAGACGCTGTGGCAGCTCGCCGAGCAGACCGCTCCGAACGCCGACCCCCGTGACTTCGTGCAGGACGTCGTGAGCCTCAATGCGCTCGACGGCTCCGAGCTGCAGGCCGGCGAGCAGATCGCCATCCCGACCAAGTACGCAACCGGCGAGTAGTCGGCGGTCCCTCCGCCTTCCCGGCGGACTGTCCGGCGACGCGGTCCCAGAGGGCGACCCGTTGACGGCGGGGCGCCGCCGTCTCAGATGACGGCCCGTTGATGGCCGAGCGCGGCTGTCGGGGTGGACGGTCCGTCCCGTCGACGGCCGATCGTCGCCGTCGGGGCGGACGGTCCGTCGGCGGCCGAGCGCCGCCGTCCGGGCAGACGGTCCGTCGGCGGTCGAGCGCCCTACGATGGATCGGTGGCATTCACGCTGGACGACCTCCCGATCCGAGACGACCTCCGCGGTCAGAGCCCCTACGGCGCTCCGCAGAAGCACGTCCGCGTCCAACTCAACGTCAACGAGAACACGCATCCGGTGCCGGACGCCGTCGCCGAGGACATCCTCGCCTCGATCCGGCAGGCCCTCGCCACCGTGAACCGCTACCCCGACCGTGAGTTCACCGAGCTGCGCCGGTCGTTGGCCGACTATCTCGGGCACGACCTCACGGTGGACCAGCTCTGGGCGGCGAACGGCTCGAACGAGGTCCTCCAGCAGCTGTTGCAGGCATTCGGCGGCCCGGGGCGCTCGGTGCTCGGGTTCCCGCCCACGTACTCCATGCACTCGATCCTCGCTGCAGGGACCGGAACGCGGTGGATCCCGGCGCAGCGTGACGACGAGTTCCGCACCTCGCCCGAGACCGTCGTGGCCGCGATCGAGGCACACCAGCCGGACATCGTGTTCCTGTGCGGGCCGAACAACCCCACCGGCACCCCGCTGCCCATCGAGACGATCGAGGCCGCCTACGCCGCCACCGACGGCATCGTGATGGTGGACGAGGCCTACGCCGAGTTCATGCCGTCGGACGCGCCGTCGGCGCTGTCCCTGCTGCCGGGGCGGCCGCGGCTCGTCGTGTCGCGCACCATGAGCAAGGCGTTCGCGTTCGCGGGTGCGCGCGTCGGGTACCTGGCCGCCGACCCCGCGGTCGTCGACGCCCTCCGGCTCGTGCGCCTGCCGTACCACCTGTCCGCGCTGACGCAGGCGGCGGCCGTCGCCGCACTGCGGCACGCGCCCGCCATGCTGGCGATGGTCGACGACATCAAGGAGCAGCGGGACCGGATGGTCACCGAGCTGCAGGCCATGGGGTACCGGACCTACGAGACGTGGTCGAACTTCGTGCTGTTCGGCGGGGTGGCGGACCCGCACGCCGCCTTCGAGGCGCTGCTCGACCAGGACGTCATCGTCCGCGACCTCGGCATCCCGAACCACCTGCGCGTGAGTGCGGGGACCGCCGAGGAGACCACCGCCTTCCTCGACGCGATGCGCCGCGTCGCCGCCGTGCAGCCGCCGGTTAGGGTGGACGCATGACCGCCCGCACCGCCTCGATCAGCCGCAGCACGAGCGAGTCGAGTGTCGAACTCGAGCTCGACCTGGACGGTACCGGTACCTCGGACATCTCGACGAGCGTGCCGTTCTTCGACCACATGCTGACGGCGTTCAGCAAGCACTCGCTCATCGACCTGCGCGTGCGCTCGACCGGTGACACCGACATCGACGTGCACCACACCGTCGAGGACACCGGCATCGTGCTCGGCCAGGCGATCAAGCAGGCGCTCGGCGACCGGTCCGGCATCGGCCGCTACGGCGACGCCCTCGTGCCGCTCGACGAGGCCCTGGCCCAGGCCGTCGTCGACGTGTCCGGCCGTCCGTACCTCGTGCACACCGGCGAGCCGGCCGGCTTCGAGTTCCACCGCATCGGCGGGCACTTCACCGGGTCGATGGTCCGGCACGTGTTCGAGGCGATCACCGTCAACGCGGGCATCACCGTGCACGTGCGGGTGGTCGAGGGGCGCGACCCCCACCACATCGCCGAGGCCGAGTTCAAGGCCTTCGCCCGTGCGATGCGCAAGGCCGTCGAACGCGACCCGCGGGTCGTCGGCATCCCCTCCACGAAGGGCGCACTGTGAGCGCGCGGCCGAACGTCGTCGTCCTCGACTACGGGTCGGGGAACGTGCACTCCGCCGCGAAGGCACTCGAGCGCGCCGGCGCCGACGTGACCCTGACGGCCGACAAGCAGGCGGCGCTGCAGGCGGACGGGCTGCTCGTGCCGGGCGTCGGGGCGTTCGCCGCCGTGATCGACCAGCTCGAGGGCGTCCGCGGGGGTGAGATCGTCGACCACCGTCTGGCCGGTGGCCGTCCGGTGCTCGGCATCTGCGTCGGCATGCAGGTCCTGTTCTCACGCGGCATCGAACGCGGTGCCGACGTCGAGGGCCTCGGGCAGTGGCCGGGCACCGTCGAGCAGCTCGAGGCCGAGGTCCTGCCGCACATGGGCTGGAACACCGTGCAGGCACCGGAGGACTCCGTCCTGTTCGAC
The DNA here is from genome assembly GCF_001864985.1 of Curtobacterium sp. MMLR14_006. Taxonomy (NCBI): domain Bacteria; kingdom Bacillati; phylum Actinomycetota; class Actinomycetes; order Micrococcales; family Microbacteriaceae; genus Curtobacterium; species Curtobacterium sp. MMLR14_006. Next base: position 203,340 of record NZ_MJGU01000021.1, read on the forward strand.
GGCCTGCACGACGAGCGCTTCTACTTCGTGCACTCGTACGGTGTGACCGACTTCCCGCTCGAGGCCTACGGCCCGTTCCGTGCGCCCCGGCTCACCTGGGCCGAGCACGGGCAGCGCTTCGTCGCCGCCGTCGAGAACGGTCCGCTCACCGCGACCCAGTTCCACCCCGAGAAGTCCGGGGAGCCGGGCATCCGCCTGCTCACCAACTGGGTGCAGTCGCTCTGAACCCGGCCGACGACGGACGCACGCGTCCGTGCCGGACGTGATCCGGGCCTCCCGGCCGTCGCCCCGACCACCGCACGACCCGAACCGCACCAGCACCACGACGAGACCGACAGGACCATGACCGACCGCACCGACACCCCGCCCCTCGTCCTGCTGCCCGCCGTCGACGTCGTCGACGGCCAGGCGGTGCGCCTGACCCAGGGCGAGGCCGGCAGCGAGACGTCCTACGGCGACCCGGTCACCGCGGCGCGGACCTGGCGGGAGCAGGGCGCCGAGTGGATCCACCTCGTGGACCTCGACGCGGCCTTCGGCCGTGGCGACAACCGGGCCCTCGTCGCGCAGGCGATCCGCGAGGTCGACGGTGTCGCGGTCGAGCTCTCCGGCGGCATCCGTGACGACGCCTCGCTCGAGGCGGCGCTCGCCACGGGTGCGGCGCGCGTGAACCTCGGGACCGCCGCCCTCGAGGACCCGGAGTGGGCCGCTCGGGTGATCGGCGAGTACGGCGAGCAGATCGCCGTCGGCCTCGACGTGCGCGGCACGACCCTGGCGAGCCGCGGGTGGACCGAGGACGCCGGCGACCTGTGGGAGGTGCTCGACCGCCTCGAGGCGGCCGGGTGCGCCCGCTACGTGGTGACCGACGTCACGAAGGACGGCACGCTGCAGGGCCCGAACGTGGAGCTGCTCCGGCAGGTGTGCGACCGGACCGACAAGCCGGTGGTGGCCTCGGGCGGGATCTCGACCCTCGAGGACCTCCGTGCGCTCCGCGCGCTCGTGCCGCACGGCCTCGAGGGCGCGATCATCGGCAAGGCGCTCTACTCCGGGGCGTTCACGCTGCCGGCCGCGCTCGACGTCGCCGCGGAGTAGCCGCGTGGCGGGCATCTCGAACGGACGGGGCACCGGGCCCGACGCGGACGACACCGCCGGTGTCGCAGCTGCGGCGGACTCCGCGGGCCACCCCTGGGCCGGCCGGACGTTCGACCACCACGACACCGCGTTCGCCGACGACGACGGGCTCGCCGACCCGGCCCTGGTCGCGGCGATCGACGCCCTGACCACGGGAGCCCCGCAGGGCGCGGTCGTCGACGCCCTGCGCTCCGCCCGCTTGCTCATCCCGCTCATCGCCGAGGCCGGCGACGTCGGCACGACCGAGACCGGCGCGCTCGTCGACAAGACCCAGGAGCTCTCGATCGTCACGGTCGCTGGGCCGGACGGCCGCAGCGTCATGCCGGCGTTCACGTCGGTCGACGCCATGCACCGCTGGGACCCCGATGCCCGCCCCGTCCCGGTGGAGTCCCGCCGGGTGGCGATGGCCGCGGCGAGCGAGGACACCCAGCTCGTCGTGCTCGACCCGAAGTCGCCGACCGAGTTCGTGCTGCGCCGTCCCGCGGTGTGGGCGCTCGGGCAGGACCTGCCCTGGACGCCCTGCTTCGAGGACCCCGACGTGGCGGAGGCGTTCGCGGCGTCGGTGCAGGGGGAGCCGAGCGTCGCGCGGGTCGAACTCGCGCCGGGCGACCCGGTCGGTCGCTTCGCCGGACCCGAGCTGACGGTCGGCCTCGCGCTGCACCCCGGCCTCGACCGCGAGCAGGTCGCGGCGCTCGTCGGTCGGCTGCAGCAGCGGTGGGCCACCGACGCCGTCATCGCCGAGCGGGTCGACAGCATGCGGGTCGCCCTCCGCGCCGCCTGATCCACCGACCCCGCAGCGCGGGGCCAGGGGCGCGGCGACGCCGCGGACACGGCCGCGGCACGGCCCGGGACCCGACGCAGCCCCGGCCCGGCCCTGGCCCCGGCCCTGTGCTGCTGCGGCGGTGCGACCCCGGTCGGGGGGCCGCCGCCGGTACGATGACGGGGTGAGCCCGAACCCGACGACCAACCCCACCGGCGCGACCACCCACGGTCCGACGGGGCGTCCCGTCCGCGAGTTCCCCGTGCCCGAGGAGCTCGACAGCACCGGACCCGCCCGCATCATCGCGCTCTGCAACCAGAAGGGCGGCGTCGGCAAGACCACGACCGCCATCAACCTCGGCGCGGCGCTCGCCGAGTACGGCCGCAAGGTCCTCGCCGTCGACTTCGACCCGCAGGGTGCGCTGTCCGCGGGCCTCGGCGTCCGCACGCACGACATCCACACCGTCTACGACCTGCTCATGGGCGCCGTGAAGGACCCGAACCAGGTCATCCAGCCGACGAACACCCCCGGGCTCGACGTCATCCCCGCGAACATCGACCTGTCCGCTGCCGAGGTGCACCTGGTCAACGAGGTCGCGCGCGAGCAGATCCTGGCGAGCGTGCTGCGCAAGGTCGCGAACGACTACGACGTCATCCTGGTCGACTGCCAGCCGTCGCTCGGGCTGCTCACCGTCAACGCGCTGACGGCGGCGCACGGGGTGCTCATCCCGCTCGAGTGCGAGTTCTTCGCGCTCCGCGGTGTCGCCCTGCTCATCGAGACGATCGACAAGGTGCGCGACCGCCTCAACCCGGCGCTGACGCTCGACGGCATCCTGGCGACCATGTACGACTCGCGCACGCTGCACTCCCGCGAGGTCATGGAACGCGTCGTCGACACCTTCGACGACCGGGTGCTCGACACCGTCATCGGCCGGACCGTCCGGTTCCCCGACGCCACGGTGTCCGCGCGCCCCATCACCCAGACCGCTCCCGACCACGCGGCCGCACACGCCTACCGGCAGCTCGCACGAGAGCTCGTCCAGCGTGGCGCCGTCGCCTGAGCCGGGGTTCCGGGTCCGGCTCGCCAACTTCGACGGGCCGTTCGACCTCCTGCTCTCGCTCATCACGAAGCACGAGCTGGACATCACCGAGGTCTCCCTCGGCGCCGTGACGGGTGAGTTCATCGCCTACGTCCGGCAGGCCGAGTCCGCCGACGAACTCGACGAGGCGAGCGAGTTCCTCGTGGTCGCCGCGACCCTGCTCGACCTGAAGATCGTCGGGCTGCTGCCGCAGGGCGAGCTCGTCGACGCCGAGGACGTCGCCCTGCTCGAGGCCCGCGACCTGCTGTTCGCACGCCTGCTGCAGTACCGCGCGTTCAAGCAGGCGGCCGACTGGTTCGGGGAGCGCTGGGGCGTCGAGTCCCGCCGGCACGTGCGGAGCGTCCGGCTCGAGGAGCGCTTCCGCGCCCGCACGCCCGAACTCGTCTGGACGCTGTCCGTCCAGGACTTCGCGGCTTTGGCGGCGGTGGCGTTCGCGCCGAAGGAGATCCCCACGGTCGGGCTCGACCACCTGCACGCGCCGCTCATCAGCATCCGTGAGCAGGCCGCGATCGTCGTCTCGATCCTCCGCACCCGCTCCGACGAGGACGTCTCGTTCCGCGACCTGGTCGCCGGCGTGCTGGAGACGGGTATCGTGGTGGCTCGCTTCCTCGCGATCCTCGAGCTGTACCGGAACGCGTCGATCTCGTTCGAGCAGCTCGAGCCGCTCGGGGAGCTGACACTCCGGTGGACCGCCGAGGACTGGTCCGACGAGAGCCTCGCCAACCTGGGAGCCGACTATGACGGATGACGCGCACGACCCGTCCAGCGCCGAACCCGGCGGGGCCGACGAGATCGCCGACGCCCGCGCGATCGAGCACCTGGTGCACGAGGCGGACACGCAGACGATCCCGGTCGACCGCCAGCTCGAGGCGATCCTCATGATCGCCGACGAGCCGCAGTCGCTCGTGGCGCTCGCGGCCGCCGTCGGTGCTCCCGTCCCCGCGGTCCGCCAGGCCGTCGAGCGCCTCGTCGCGGACTTCGACGGCGTCGACGGCACGGTCCGCCGCGGCTTCGAACTCCGCGAGGTCGGCGGCGGCTGGCGCTTCTACGTCCGCCAGGACCTCGACGCGGTCGTCGAGCAGTTCGTCGAGGCCGAACGGCCGTCGCGACTGTCGCAGGCCGCGCTCGAGACGCTCGCCGTGGTCGCCTACAAGCAGCCGATCACCCGCTCGCAGATCGCGTCCATCCGCGCCGTCAACGTCGACGGCGTCGTCCGCACCCTGGTCGCGCGTGGTCTCATCGAGGAGTCGTTCACCGACGCCGAGACCGGCGCCATCAACTACGTCACGTCCGATCTGCTCCTGCAGCAGCTCGGCATCAACTCGCTCGACGAGCTGCCGCTCATCTCGCCCCTCCTGGACGACGGTGCGGACGGCTTCGAGCAGAACGAAGGGATCCCCGATGGCCGGGTTTGACGACCGGGGGCGCGGCGCGCCCCGAGACCGAGACGACCGCAACGGACGCTCAGGAGGCCCGGATCGCCCCGGGCGTCCGGGTGCCGGCCGCGGCGGGGCCGGCTCCGGCGCCGGTGGCCGCTCCGGCGGGTACGGTCGCGACGACCGCGGGGGCGCACGCGCGCCGCGCGACGACGACCGTCGCGGCGGGTACCCGTCGCGCGACGACCGCGGCGGCGACCGTGGTGGCTACCGGGGTCGTGACGACCGTGCCGGTGGTGGTGACCGTGGTGGGTACCGTGGGGCTTCGGCTCCGC
>NZ_MJGU01000021.1:208114-208298 GCF_001864985.1 Curtobacterium sp. MMLR14_006
GTACCGGGGCCGTGACGACCGTGGGGCTTCGGCTCCGCGTGACGATCGTGGTGGGTACCGGGGCCGGGACGACCGTGCCGGTGGTGGCGATCGTGGCGGGTACCGTGGCGGCGCTCCGCGTGACGATCGTGGTGGGTACCGCGGCCGTGACGAGCGCAGCGCGGCTCCGCGCGAGGACCGTGGC
>NZ_MJGU01000022.1:0-196872 GCF_001864985.1 Curtobacterium sp. MMLR14_006
CGACGGCCCCGCGCTCGTGTCCGTCCGCGCGAACCGTCAGGAGCTCTCGATGCCCCCGGCCGTCACGCTCGAGCAGGCGAAGGGCTTCACGCTCTACGCCATCCGCACGGTGCTGTCGGGTCGCGGCGACGAGCTGCTGGACCTCGCGTCGACCAACGCGCGCCAGCTGCTGTAGACGCGACCGGACGACGGACGGGAGGCGCGNNAGGCGCGGTGCCAGCTGGCACCGCGCCTCCCCCCACCGGCACGGCCGGTACGCCGTTGGCGCGTCGTCCCGGAACCGGCGGCGTGGGCCCAGTCCGTCGCGGCGTCACCACCCGAGCGGCTGGCCGTCCTCCAGGAACACGCCGGTCGGGCCCTCGGGGCCGGCGCTCGCGGCGGCCGCGATCGTGGCTGCGCTCACCTCGACGGGGCGACCGTGCGGGTTCGGCATGCCACCGAACTCGGTGGCCGTGTACCCGGGCTCGACCGCGACGAAGTGCACCTCGGGCGCGATCTTCGCGTACTGCACCGTCAGCATCGAGACGGCCGCCTTCGAGGCGCCGTAGACGACCGCCGGCACGGTGAACGCGGGCTTCGACGGGTCATGGGTGGCCTCGAACGAGCCGAGCGCGCTCGACAGGTTCACCACGATCGGGTTCGCCGAGCGGCGCAGGAGCGGCAGCGCGGCCTCGGTCGCGCGGATCGTGCCGACGGCGTTCGTGTCGAACACGTCGAGCGCCTGGGGGCCGTCCTGCCCCCAAACGGCGATGCCGGCGTTGTTCACGAGCACGTCGAGGCCGCCGTTCGCGGCGACGTGGGCGAAGGCCGCGGCGACCGAGTCGTCGTCGCGGACGTCGAGCTGCACGGAGCGGGCGCCGATCTCGGCGGCGACCGCCGCTCCCTGCTCGGCATCGCGGGCGCCGATCCAGACCGTGTGCCCGGCATCGACGAGCTGGCGGGCGGTTTCCTTGCCGAGGCCGCGGGTGGCCCCGGTGATGAGTGTCGTTGTCATGGCTCCAGCGTCGCCCTCGTGCCGTCGGGCAGGGAGTCGCCCGGTTGTCGTAGGACTGGCGGGGCCAGGACTCGCGGCCCCTCGCGCGCGCAGACTGGGGACATGGCGGACACGGACTTCGGGCACACCCTGCGGCGGCTGCGCGACCACGTCGCCCCGGCCGCGGCGGGCGTCGTCGTCGGACCGCGCCGGCGAGCGGCCGGGCTCCGGCGAGAGGAGCTCGCGGGCCTGGCGGGGATCTCCGCCGACTACCTGACCCGGCTCGAGCAGGGCCGCGCAACCTCGCCGTCGGCGCAGGTCGTCGAGGCGCTCGTCCGGGCGCTCCGCGTCGCCGACGCCGACCGCGAGCTGCTGTACCGCCTGGCCGGCCACGCCGTCCCCGGCGCCGACGTCGTGCCGACGCGGATCCCGCCGAGCGTGCAGCGGCTGCTCGACCGGCTGGCGGACACCCCCGTCGCGGTGCTCGACGCCGCGGGCAACCTGCTCGTCGCGAACGCCCCCTACGACGCCCTGATGGGACCGATCGCCGCGCTCCGCGGCCACGAGCGGAACACCACCTGGAGACACCTGGTCGGCTCCGGCAGCCGCGCCGTGCACACACCCGACGAGCAGGCCGCGTTCGAGGAGACCCTGGTCGCCGGCCTGCGGATGACCGCGGCCCGCTACCCGCTCGACCGACAGCTGCAGCAGCTCGTGCGCGACCTGCGGGCGGCCAGCCCCCGGTTCGTCGACCTGTGGGACTCGGGCGCGACCGCCCTGGGCGGGACCGCCCGCCGGAAGGTGATCGACCACCCGGACGTCGGGCTGATCACCCTGGACTGCGACACCCTGGTCGTCGGGCCGGAGGACCTGCGGATCCTCGCCTACACGGCCGAGCCGGGGACGGCCGACGCGGAGCGGCTGGCCCTCGCTGTGGTGGTGGGGGCGCAGGCGTTGGTGGGGTGAGGGCGGGCGGCTGCGGTCGTGCGGTCGTGGTGCGCTTGCGCTGCGCACAACCAAAGTGCAACGAAACCGCGCGCTCGTCCGGTTCCGTTGCACTTCGGTTGTGCGGAGCGCCGGCGTCAGGCCCCCGCTCCCCCGTCGACGGGGACGATCGCGCCGGTGACCATCGCAGCGCGGTCGCTGAGCAGCCATGCCGCGACCTCGGCCACCTCGACCGGTTCGGCCATCCGGCCCAGCGGTACCGACGCGTTGATCTGCTCGGTGACGCCCGGGGTCGCCGCCTCCCACGCCTCGATCATCTCCGTCGCCGTGCCGCCCGGGGTGATGCCGTTCACCCGGATGCGCCCGGGCGCCCAGGTGACGGCCGCCGTCTCGGTGATGCTGTTCAGCGCCCGCTTCATCGCGCCGTACGCGGGCAGTGCCGGGTTGGCCCGACGGCTCCCGATGCTCGACGTGTTCACGATCGCCCCGCCTCCGGAGCGACGCATCAGTGCTGCCTCGGCGGTCATGGCGACCCAGTGTCCACGGAAGTTCACGGCGAACTGGGTGTCGATGTCCTCGTCGCTGGTGGTGTCGAGCGGTCCGGGCTGCTGGATGGTGGCGCCGTTGTTGAAGGCGGCGTCGAGTCGACCGTGCAGCTCATCGACCCGGGCCACGGCGGCGCGGATGCTGTCCGGGTCGGCCAGGTCGAGCGCGACGGCGTCCGCCGTGCCGCCGGAGCCGCGGACGTCGGCGACGACCGCGTCGAGCGCCTCGGTACTGCGGGCGGCGAGGACGACCCGGGCGCCTTCCCGGGCGAAGAGCCGTGCTGCGGCCGCGCCGATGCCGCGGCTCGCGCCGGTGATGAGCACGACCTTGTCGGAGAGCAGGCCGATGGGGGTGGATGCGGTTTCGTTGGTCATGACGACAGCGTCGGGCCGCACCTCGCGGCGGATACAGGTACGAGCGGTACCAGGGTGCGCGACGGCAGGCGGTGGAGACTCGTGGCATGGACAAGCCGGAACTCGCCGCCTTCCTGCGCTCGCGACGCGAACGGCTTCGCCCCGAGGACGTCGGTCTGCCAGCCGGACCCCGCCGCCGCACGCCGGGCCTGCGCCGTGAAGAGGTCGCGGTGCTCGCCCACATCTCCACCGAGTACTACGTCCGACTCGAGCAGGGCCGTGCGCCCCGGCCGTCGGCGGAGGTCCTGGCGGGCATCGCCGGGTCGCTCCTGCTGACCCCGGCGGAGTCGGACCACCTGCACGCCCTGGCCGGTACGGCCTCGCTGCAGACGGGCAGGGTCGAGCGGGCGGTCCGGCCGAGCATCCTCGCGCTCGTCGAGCGGCTGCCGCAGACCGCGGCCATCGTGCTGTCGGCCGCGTTCGAGGTGCTCGCGTGGAACGCGCTGGCGTCGACGCTCATGGAGGACTTCTCCCGGCTCGCTCCGGCGGAACGGAACCTGGCCCGTCGAGCGTTCCCGCCGGACACGGTCGACGAGGCACCGCCGCCGTACGGCATCTCGGACGGCGCCGAGTTCTGCCGACACGTCGTGATGCAGCTGCGGACGAGCCGGACCCGGTACCCCGACGACCCGCAGGTCACCGACCTCGTCGAGGAGCTCCGCACCGGCAACGCAGAGTTCGCTCGGCTGTGGGACCGGCACGACGTGCAGGTCACCCCGGTCCTCACGAAGACGTTCCGGCACCCGACCGTCGGGTCGGTGACGGTGGACTGCGACAGTCTGGCGCTGACCGACCGCGACCAGTACCTCGTGCTCTACACGGCACCACCGGGATCCCCGGATGCCGATGCGCTGGCGATCCTCGGTCTCCTGGCCGCTGAGGACGACACGGCGACTGCCCGGACGACGTAGCCGTCAGGACTGGATGCGACCCGGCGGTGCGACCTCCACCGAGACCCGAGCGGCAGTGATCGCGTCACGGCCCCCGTCCCGACACGCTCCTCGAATCCCCACTCCTGACGGCGTCGTCCTCGAGCCACTTCCGCAGGACGTGCAAGGTCCGCGCGGACACCGCCTCGTCGACGAGGCGATCTGCGTGGAAGCCCCAGTTGACGATCACCTCGCCCGAGCGGAGCTCGATCGCCGCAGGTGCCTCGACACGGGCGACCGCACTGCGGTGGACCTTCCGGGTCGCGATCAGTCCGACACTGGAGATCGAGTCCGCGCAGTTCGTCCCGGAGACGTGCAGCCCGCCACGAGGCGATGCCGCACGGAACGGCAGCGAGGAGACCGATCCCGACCCGGAGGCCGTCGAGCGGTGGGACGGCTGCGACGACGAGCATCGCGACGCAGCACATCCCGTTGACGATCGAGAGCAGCACCCGCAGCTGCACGGGAGCGTCGATCCTGTGCACGTCTCCTCCGCCCGGACCGCCGGGCCGGCGAGGACGAGCGTCCGGAGACGGTCGATCGGTCACGACAGGGTCGGGGCGCCGCTCGCATCCTCCACGTCGAAGACCACGACCCGCGCACTTGCCCCGCCGATGAACTCCGCGACCGGCCGGTGCTCTGGGTGCGGCAGGTAGGCGTCGAGCGCCGCGTGGTCCCGGAAGCGGACGACGAGCATCCAGTGGAAGCCGCCCTCCTTGCCCTCGGTGCTCACGCTGGGCCCGGCCTGCACCGAGTCGACACCGTCGATGCGCGTCAGGTGGTCGCGGGCGAGCGCCGAGGCCTCGGACGAGCGGTCGTCGCTGTCCCACTCGACCAGCACGACGTGCGTCACTGCGGACACGTGATCTCCTCTGACGGACGATGAACGGACGAAGGAACCGGCGACGGACGGTCGGCCGGACGAGCGCCCGGCCGACCGACCGGATCAGAAGGCGGGGGTGCCGCCGGCGATCGTGATGGTGGAGCCGGACTGGTAGCTCGACTCCGGGCTGACCAGGTGCACGTAGGCGGCGCCGAGTTCGGCGGGCTGGCCGGGGCGGCCGAACGGCGAGCCCTCGCCGAAGTGCGCGACGGTCTCGGCGTCGTCCGAGCCGGGCTGCAGCGGGGTCCACACGGGGCCGGGGGCGACCGAGTTCACGCGGATGCCCTTGGGGGCGAGCTGCTGGGCGACGGCCTCGGTGAAGAGCTTGATCGCGCCCTTCGAGACGGCGTAGTCGATCTTGTCGGCGGACGGGGTCGACGCCTGGATCGAGCCGGTGGTGACGATGGTCGAGCCGGGCTCCAGGTGCGGCACGGCGGCCTTGGTCAGCCAGAACAGCGAGTAGATGTTCGTCTTGAAGGTGGAGTCGAACATCGAGGTGTCGAGCGTCAGGATGTCGTCGTTGCTGTCCATGCGGCCGGCGACCATGACGAGCGTGTCGAGACCGCCGAGCTCGTCGACGCCCTTCTGCACGAGGTCCTTGCAGTACTGCTCGTCGGCGATGTCACCGGGGAACAGCACGGCGCGACGGCCCTCGGACTCGAGCAGGTCGCGGACCTGCTCGGCGTCCTCCTGCTCGTCGGGCAGGTAGGACAGCACCAGGTCGGCGCCCTCGCGCGACAGCGCGATCGCGGCGGCACGGCCGATGCCGGAGTCGGCGCCGGTCACGATGCCGCGGTAGCCCTTCAGCCGGCCGAGGCCGACGTAGCTCTCCTCGCCGTGGTCGGGCTTCGGGTCCATCTTCCAGGCGGCTCCGGGGAGCGACTGCTCCTGCTCCGGGTACGGCGGGGCCGGGTAGAGGGTGTTCGGATCGCGCTTGTCGTACTGGCTCATGCCGCCCACTGTCGTCGTCGTTCGTGAACGCGTGTTCAGCGTCGCGCTTCGGCGCGCTGCTGGACGACGGTGAGCACGAGGAACAGGAGTCCGACGGCGGTGACGATGATCCCGGCGACGGGGACCTCGCCGCCGGTGGCCATCGGCGTGACGAGGAACACGAGGCCGAACGCGGTCATCGCACCGGACAGCCACCACCCGGCCTTCACGCTGACGAACCAGCGCGGGCGGCCGGCGGCGTCGGCTTCGGCGGTGCGCTCGTCCTCGCGCTGGCGCCAGGCGCTGCCGGGCCCTCGGTGGCGGAGCACGGTCGCCCAGAACAGGAGCATGCCGCCACCGAGGACGACGAAGAGCACCGTCAGGCCCAGTGCCGGACCGACCTGCCCCTCGAGCCAGAACGGGATGGTGACGAGCAGGCCGAGCACGGCACCGCCGACCGCGACCCACGGGGCCACCGTCCGCCCGTACGTCTGGTACCCACGAGCGACGGCTCGGTCGGCGCGCAGGAACCGCTGCTCCCGCTCGGACCGCTCGGCCTGTGGCTTGCGCATCACACGGGCCTCGATGACGATCACGACGATCGAGACGAGCAGGACGGCACCGACGACGACGAGGGCGATCATGACCCGGACCGTACCCACGAGGACTCCTCATCCCCTGGCGCACCGGGGTACGGTGCAGGGCGTGACGGAGGCGCACTGGGTCGAGTTCGACGACGAGCCGAAGCGACGGGTCTTCCGTGCCCGCTTCCGCCGCGCGATGCCGTTCTTCTTGGTCTTCGGAGCGGCGAGCGCGTTCCTCTCGAGGGGCGGCGAGGCCCCCTTCCAGACGTGGGGGTGGATCGCCGTGCCGATCTGCTTCGCCGGGACGGGTCTGATCCTCGCGGCGCTGTGGGGCGTCGTGCTGCTGCAGACGCGTCCCTTCGCGATCGACGTCGGGCGCCAGCGGGTCCGGATGCGCGGGCGGACCGTCGCGTTCTCCGACGTGGACGTGGCGGAGCTCGACCCGTTCACGAACAACGAGCCGGACATGCTCTCGCTGCGGTTCGGCAGGCGTCGCGGCCGCAAGGTCTCCCTGCTCGTCCGCGAGGGCCGGGAACCCGCCATCACCGGCGAGCGGCGTGATGCGCTGCTCGCCCTCATCGCCGGTTCGTCCATCACCCGGCCGTCGAGTCCCTACGATCCGAAGGGCACGTTCGCCCGCTTCAACTTCCCCGGCACTCTGGACAAGGCGGGGGCTGCCAGCGTCGTCGACGACCCGCCCCAGGTGGACCAGTCAGGGCCCTGAACGCACGTGGTGACGGACGGGAGGCGCGGTGCGGGCCCGCCCCGCGCCTCCTGTCCGTCACCTGGTTCAGACGCCGGCCGTGGTGCGGATCCAGGACGAGGCCTGCGACAGCAGGGCGTAGTTGGAGCCGGCCTTGGTGTCCGCGCCGGGGTCGGCGCTGTCGCCCGTCGAGCAGACCGCGACGACCTTGCCGTTGACGAGCAGCGGGCCGCCGGAATCGCCGTGGTTCGAGGCCCCGGTCACGCCGGTGAGGTGCTGGGCACGGCCGCTGTACGCGTCGGTGCTCGCCCCGGTGAGCGAGACGGTCGCCTGGTACAGGCCGTCGGACTGCGTCGCGTTCGCGCGGAGGCCGTAGCCCTGGATGGTCCCGGTCCCGCTCGACTTGGCGGTGGCGGTGAGGTCGAGCGGTGCGTAGGTGGAGAGCGCGTACGCGGTGCGCAGGTGCACGAGCGCGATGTCACCGGCGGGCGAGGCGCTCACGCGGTCCACGGCGACGGCCGTGCCCCGGTTGGTGGTGGAGTTCGAGTGGTAGACGTTCATCGCGCCGATGCCGTCGATGCAGTGCCGGGCCGTGAGGATCCACGAGGCGTTGATCTGCTCGCCGGTGCAGTTGCTGACGTAGCCGGAGGGGATGGACCCGCCGGAGGCCTCGAGCTGCACGGCCCACGAGGTGGTCGGGGCCTTCTCGCCGCCGACGACCTTCGTGCTGGCGGGCAGGGCCGATGCGGGTGCGGCGGTGAGCACGCCGGCGGTGACGACGGCGAGCGCCGCGAACGCGGCGACGATGGGCTTCTGCATGACGACTCCTCTGTCGGGGTGGAGCGGGACCTGACCCGTTGCGGTGTGCAACTGGACAGCATCATCGCCCCCCGTTCGAGGGGCACACCAGTCCGCACTTCGACCGACGATGCGGGGTGCAGGGCGACCTAGGATGGCGGCATGAGGATCCGTCCGGTCGCCGTGCTCGCCGTCGTCGCGGCAGCCGCGCTGCTCGCCGGGTGCACCGACTCGGACGGCCTGGTCAGCCAGTACAAGGCCGGCGACACGAAGAACTACGTGTCCGGCAACGGTGCGGTGAGCGAGTTCCCGGCGGCGCACCGCGGCGACCCGGTCGTGTTCACCACCCGCGACCTGCAGGGGCACACCGTCACCGCGGAGCAGTTCCGCGGCAAGGCCCTCGTGCTCAACTTCTGGTTCGCCGGCTGCGTGCCCTGCCGGGTCGAGGCGGCCGACCTCAACGACGTCAGCACGCGGCAGCGCGACCACGCGGCGTTCCTCGGGGTGAACGTCCGCGACTCGGCCGGCACCGCCGAGTCGTTCGTCCGCCGGCACGACGTCGCCTACGACACCGTGCTCGACGTCGACGGTGCGCCCGTGCAGCTGGCCTTCTCGGGCTCGGCCGCGCCGAACGCCACCCCGTCGACGATCGTGCTCGACCGACGCGGGCGGGTCAGCGCCCGGATCCTCGGGCCCGTGAACGTGAGCGTGCTCGAGACCCTGGTGCGCGACGCCGACCGGTGAACCCGGCCGGCTCGCCGGTCAGCGGGTCCAGAGCGTGATCTCGGCCCCGGCGACGTGTTCGCGGTGCGCCGGAGCGAAGCCGGTGGCCCGGAGCGCGTCCCGCAGCTCCCGGTCGCCCGCGTCCGGCACGACGAGCCACACCCGCTGCTCGGACCGCAGCCGGTCGCGCAACGCCGCGGTGCCGACGAGCCGGTCGGAGTAGCTGCCCGTCGTCCGGTAGGACCCGCGGTACGCGACGTCGTCGAGCCCGGCGAAGGCGTCCGGGTACGCGGCGAGCGCCACGCGGGGCCGGAGCGACACCGTGCCGCCGTCGGCGAGCAGGAACCCGTCCCCCGGCCGCGCCTCGTGCTGCAGCGTCCGCGCGATGCCGCGCAGGTCGGTGCCCGCCGGCTTGCCGAGCGGGGTGCGCATCGTCACGAGCGCCGGCGCCGCGGCGAGCACCACCGCGGCCAGCAGCACCCACGCGACGGTGCGCCGGACCCCGGCGACGGCCAGCCCGACGACGACCGCCGCGGCGGGGGTGCTCATGCTGAGGTACCGCGGTGTGTACACCGGCGTCACGAGCAGGCTGCCGAGGACGAGCACCGCTCCGGGCAGCAGCAGCCAGAGCGCCAGCGCCAGGACGGTCCGGCGGTGTGCGACCCACGGCCGTCGTGCTCGCCGCGCCCCGACGACCACGACGATCGTGGTCAGCAGGGCCGCGAGCCACCAGGCCTGCTCGGCGAACGGTTCGACCAGGACGGTCCAGGCGTTCACGGGCTGGTGCGCGAGCCACCCGACCTGCGAACCCTGCGACGCCGCGGTGACGAGGACCGGCGCCGCGATCACGACGGCGGCCGCGACGGCGACGGCGAGCGCCACCAGCCGCCGACGGTCGACGCGCCCGTGCAGCAGCGCCAGCGCGACGAACGCCGGCACGAGCAGCAGCGCGTACACGAAGGTGGCCGCCGCGAGCCCGGTCAGCACCGCGAACACGGTCCAGCGCCCGGCGCCGCGGTTGCGTCCGGCACGGAGCGCCCACACCGCCGCCCAGGTGACGAGCGCGGTGGTCAGGGCGTACGAGCGGGCCTCGGTGCCGTTGAACGACGTCCGCGGCAGCACGACGAAGACGACCGCGGCGACGACCGCTGCCCGCGGCTGCCCGAGCTCCCGCACGAGCACGACGACCCCGGCGGTGGCGACCCCGACCGCGATCGCCGAGGGCGCCCGGACGGCCACCTCGGACTCGCCGAAGACGGCGATCCAACCGTGCACGAGCAACGCGTACACGACGTGCACGGCGTCCTTCTCCTGCACGAAGGCCAGCATGTCGGCGACCGGCAGGCGGGCGAGCCGGAGCGTCGCGGCCTCGTCGTTCCAGTACGAGGGGACGCCGCTGCCGACGGCGGTCGCGAGCGTCGCGAGGAGCCCGATGAACCACGCGCTGCCGAACACGCGGCGCAGGGCCCCGGTGGCGTGCGGGACGGCGCCGCTCCCCCGTCCCTCCACGCGCACCACTGTAGGGCGTGGTCGGTGTGGCACACTCGCCGGCATGGGGAACGACGGGGAACGTGCAGCAGCGATCGACACGACGGCGGGAGCGGGCGACGCCGCCGAGACCGGACGGCCGCGGGGGGACCGCGAGTTCGCCGTGGCGATGGTGGGGACCGTGGTGGGCCTGCTCGTCGCGGCGGTCGACCTGTTCGTCTGGTTCGCCCCGGACATGACGACGTTCCTGACCCTGCTCGTCGTCGCCGCCGTCGGCACACCGGTGGCTGTCATCGTGGTCGCCGTCTGCGGCGCGTACGCTCCGGCGTTCCGCGTCCTGCTCGTCGTGGTCGGCATCGTGCTCGTGGCCGCTCCGCTGGTGGGGTGGCTCGTCACGATCGGAGCCTGGGCCCGACCGTGACACGCACGAGGGCCCCGCGACCGGAGTCGCGGGGCCCTCGCTGGTGCGTGGTGGTTACTTGACGACCACCGCGACGACCGGGCTGGAGCTCTCGGTGAGCTCGCTCGTGCCGGCGAAGACGGCGTGCAGCTTGTGCGTGCCCTTCTGCAGCGGCATCGTCGTGGTGACCTTGCCGTTCTCCACGGTGACGGTCGCCAGGCGCTTCGTGCCCTGGTAGATCCGGGCGGTGCCGTCGACCGTGAAGCCGGTCGCCTTCACCTGGACGGTCGCCTTCGTGCCGCTGTACTTGATCGCGGTGCGCGACGGGGCCTTCGTGACGGTGACCGAGGTGGCCTTCGCCGTCTTCGAGTCGGTGCCCGAGAAGGTCGAGTCGGCGTTGACGAACGATGCCGTGATCGCGTGCCCGCCGATCGCGAGCGTGCTCGGCAGGACCAGGCTGGCCTTCCCGCCCTGCAGTTCGGCGGTGCCGAGGACCTTGCTGCCGTCCGAGAACGTCACCGTGCCCTGCTGGGTGCCGATGCCGCCGGAGACCGTCGCGGTGACCGTGGCCGGCTTCGCCGTGCGGAAGGTCTGCTCGGCTGCCGAGACGGCGAGGGTGGTGGCGGTCGCCGGGAGCTCGGCGTGCAGGTTGAACGCGTCGACCGTGGAGCCGATGGGCGCCGGGTCGGCCGAGGCGGTCGGCTGGAGCGTGACGCCGCAGTCCGGCACGTTGCCGTGCACGACGGCGGAGTTCAGCGTGCTGCAGTCACCGGCGCGGATGTTCTCGACGTTCAGCTTCTCGTCGGTGACGGACACCTTGACGAACGTGCGGACGTGCTCCTGGTTCTCGACCGAGTTGGCGAAGTGGCGCTTGCCGGTCGGGTCGAGCGGGTCGGCGCCGTAACCGCCCTGGGTGGCGTCCGGGGTGGTGAGGTCGTAGTACTTCGAGCCGGAGGCCGAGTTCGCCGTGATGTAGATCACGCCACCGGGGCCGGAGAAGACGTCAGGAGCGGCGGGCTGCTCGTTCTTGTTGGCCTTCTTGCCGTTCTTGATCGCGTAGCTGCGCGAGTACGAGTGGTCGTGGCCCTGCAGGACGATGTCGACACCCATGTCCGAGAACGCGCGGGTGAAGTCGAACCGGCGCTGCTGGTTGTCCTTGTCGTTCGCGTGGTCGGCCGGCGAGTAGATCGAGTGGTGGTAGACCAGCGCGGTCCACTTGGCGTCCTCGCCGTGGCGCTCGATGACGTCGCGGACGTAGTTCACGTGCGCTGCGTCCGAGCCGCCGGGGTAGGCGTTCGAGTTGATGTCGATGAACAGGACGCCCTTGTACATGTACCAGTAGTCGCCGCCGGAGTTCGCGGTCGAGTTGCCACCGGGGTAGAAGTCGGGGACCTTGAGCGAGTTCGGCACCTGGTTGTGCTGCTCGTAGGCCTTGCCGCCGACGTCGTGGTTGCCGATGGTCGAGGCCCACGGGTAGCGCTTCAGGACGTCGCTGCTGTCCGCGAAGGCGCCCCACTCGTACTCGTTGTTCGCGTGCTCGATCTGGTCGCCGCCGGAGACCAGGAGCTCGGCGTCCGGCTCGGTGCTCGTGGCGTAGTCGAGCGTGTTCGCCCAGCCCGCGCCGTCGTCGTCGACGTAGCCCGACGAACCGATCTGCGGGTCACCGAAGAACAGGAAGTCGAAGTCCCCGGAGAAGCTCTTCGTGGTGAACGTGTACGACGCCGACCACGCCGAACCGTCGGCGGCACCCACGTGGTACGTGTACGAGGTGTTCGGCTCGAGGTCCGAGATCGTCGCGTGCGCGTTGATGTAGCCGGACTCGGCGGCGATGCCGGGCAGGTTCTTCGTGTTCGAGTCGGTGGTGCTCGTGTCGACCGCGGTGTTCGCGGCCTTCGACGCGGCGATGGTCTGCTTCGCGTCGGTGAAGACGCCGCCGGTCATGTCGGCGGTCTTCTGGATCTCGAGCGACTGCGCGACGTTCGTGGGGAAGTACCACGACGCGATGCGCTGGCTCTCGGTCGCGCCGACGCCGAGCAGGATGTGGATGGGGCCGCCCGTCGAGATGTTCGAGGTGGGCGAGGTCGGCGCCGCCGAGGCGGCCCCGGTGCCGATCACCGAGGCGCCCGCGATGAGCGCGGCCCCGATGACCGCTCCGCCGATGCGGAGCGTGGTGGTTCTGCGCCGCGAAGGGGCGCCGGACAGGAGACTCATGGTGGTCCGTTTCTCGAAACGTGGGGATGGTGCAGCACACGCGACTCTGCATGGCCTGCTGAACGCCTTGGTGAACGCTGAGTGTCGATTCGCCCCGGATCGGCTCGCGTCACCGCAGCACCGCGGGGGTCAGCCGGCAGCGAGCCGCTCGACGAACCAGATCATCCCCATCACGAACACCCCGGCGGTGACGGCCCCGGTCACCCAGAGCGAGACGCGGTGGGCCTTCCGGCGCAGCAGCGACAGCGGCGGGAACACGATGACGATGATCGCGAGCTGCACCGCCTCGATGCCGATGTTGAACACGAGCAGTGACACGAGCAGCTGCCACGAGAACGCCTCGTGGATGCCGAGGGCACCGGCGAACCCGAGCCCGTGGATGAGCCCGAAGCCGAACACCACGGCCAGCCGCGTCCAGCCGGCGCGGTCGAGCGAGAAGTGCCCGTGCTCGCCGACGACGAGTTCGTCGGCGCGCGACCGGCGTCGCCAGAGCCGCCACAGGTACCAGCCGGCGACCGCCGCGATGGACAGCGCGATGAGCGGCTCGACGACGATCGCCGGCGGGCTCACCACGCCGAGCGCGGCCAGGATGAACGTGATC
Organism: Curtobacterium sp. MMLR14_006; assembly: GCF_001864985.1. NCBI lineage: Bacteria > Bacillati > Actinomycetota > Actinomycetes > Micrococcales > Microbacteriaceae > Curtobacterium > Curtobacterium sp. MMLR14_006. The sequence continues at coordinate 13,128 of NZ_MJGU01000022.1, forward strand.
GAGTGCGCGATGGTGAACGCCGACGCGGTGAACACGACCTCGCGCAGGCGCCGGGAGCCGGCGATGAGCGCGACGAGGAACAGGATGTGGTCGATCCCGGACAGCAGGTGCTCGGCGCCGAGGCGGAAGAACTCCCAGAAGCGCTCCCCCGCCGACTGCTCGGTCGAGAACGACGGCTGCGACGCGTCGAGCGTCGCCGACCCCTGCTTCGCGTCGACGTCGTAGGTGACGATGGTCTTCGTGTCCCGCACGAAGGACTCGTCGTCGGGGAACAGCGTCGAGGTGACGACGTGCCCGGACTCGGTGTGTCCCGCCGCGGGGCAGGTGAAGTCGGCGGCGACCTCGGCGTACGGCACCTCGTCCTGCATGTCGACGGTGATCGTCGGGTCGAGCTCGCCGGTGCAGGGCCGACCGCCGGACGTCACCGAGAAGCGGTCGAACACGTACGACCCGAGGGCGTCGGCGTGCTCCTCGGCGGCGGACACCATCGCGGGGAAGTCCCCGTCGTCCCAGGCCTGCTGCCCCTGCGTGTGGAAGGGGTCGTCGTGCTCGCTCGTCGCGACGGACACGAGCATCAGGTCGTACTCCAGGCCGAGCTCGGCGTGCACGACCTCGGGCCCGGACGAGGTCACGTGGGCGTACACGACCGAGCTGAAGCCGTGCGCACCGGCCGGGCCGGCGGACGCCAGCACGCCGAACACGACGGCCGCGAAGAGCACGACGGCGGCCACGATCCGGGCGGGCAGGGCCGGGAGGAGCGGGGCACGGAGGAGCGAGGTGGGGGTACGGGTCACCGGGCAGACGATGCGGCGCGCGCACGACCGGCAGGTGAACAGCCGGTGACCAGGAGCGGGACGGCACCCGGACAGGTGCCCCGCCCGGCCCGTCGGGCACCCCTGCCGTGTCAGCATGGTCGCGTCCGCCCCGGCCCCGTGCCCCACCGCCGGCGTCCCACCCGCACCAGGAGATCCCCGTGACCCGCCCCGCAGCCCGGACGACGGGCACCCTGACCGCCGTCGCGATCGCCGGCACGGTCGCCGCCCTGCTCGCCGGCTGCGCGACCGCGTCGCACGACGGCACCGACGCCGGCCCGGCGCCGCGGGCCACCGCCGGCACCCTCGGCACGGGGTTCTCCGACCCGGACCACCCGCCGGCTCCCGAGGCGACCATCACCCCGGCACCCGGGTCCTGGTCGGCCGTGCACCCGCCCGCCGACTACCGGGTGGTGCTGCTGTCCGACCGCGGCGACACCCGCGACAGCGCGGCGGCGCGGACGCTCGTCGACGCGGTCGACTCGTGGGCGGTCGCGGAGGACGTCACCGTGACCGAGGTCGAGGCGGCCACGCCGGACGACCGCATCGCCGCCGTGTCCCGCGCGGTGCACGAGGGCGCCGACCTCGTCGTCAGCGTCGGGAACGACATGGTCGACCCCGTCGCGGCCGTCTCACCGACGGCGCTGCACCAGCCGTTCCTGGTGCTCGGAGCGGAGATCGCCGAGCCCACGTCGAACGTGACGGCCGCGGACTGGACCGGCGGGGGCTTCCGCGGTGAGGGCCTCGGCCCCTCGAGCCACTACGACCCGGCGACCTTCACCGACGACCGCGCCGGTCGGGCGCTCCGGGCGGGCGTCGCCGCCGCGCTGCACGACCTCAGCGGCACCGTCGTCTGGGTCGACTGAGCCGGGTCACCACCGGGCGCCCTCGACGGGGTCGGCCGCGAGCACCAGTGCCCGCACCTGCGCCGCGGCACCGAGCGCGACGGCGTCCGACCCGAGCGTCGACTGCGCGAGCCGGATCGTCGCGCCGCTAACCGGCGGTTCGGCGGCGATCGCGGCGGTGATCGCGGGTTCGAGCAGGTCCCACGAGCGGGCGATGCCCCCGCCGATCACGACGGTGGTGACGTCGAGGATCCCCGCGGTGAGCAGCGCCGCGCGGGCGAGTCCCCGTCCGGCGGTGACGAAGATCGCCGCGGCGTCCGGGTCGCCGAGCCGGGCGGCTGCGGCGACCTCGCGGGCCGAGACCCGTCGGCCGGAGCGTTCGGCGTAGCGGTCCGCGATGCCCCGGGCACCCGCGATGGTCTCGAGGTGGCCGACCTGCCCGCAGGTGCAGCGGGCGTCGCCGAACCCGGGCACGTGTCCGATCTCGCCGGCGGCGCCGTGCGGGCCCGCGAACAGTCGACCGCCGAGCACGAGGGCCCCGCCGACGCCGGTACCGAGGGTCATCCCGAGCACGTCGCGCGCCCCCGTCCCGGCGCCGGTCGCGACCTCGCCGAGCAGGAACGCGTTGACGTCGTTGTCCAGGGTCGCCGGGACGCCGAGGGCCGCGGTCACCGCGTCGGTCACGCCGTACCCCGCCCAGCCGGTGAACGAATCGCCCGTCACGAGCACGGTGCCGGTGGCCTGGTCGACGACGCCGGCCGCGCCCACCCCGACCCCCGCCAAGGAGGCCCGGTGCCGGTCGAGCAGGTCCGTCACCGCCGCGAGCGCGGCCGTCACGATCGCCGCCCCACCCGCGTGGGCGGGTGTCGGCAGGTCGACGCGGTCGACCACCCGCAGGTCCGTCGTCGTGAGGACGACCTTCGTGTTCGTGCCGCCGACGTCGACACCGGCGAGCAGGTCGCTCACGCGTCCACCGCCGCGAGGGTCGCCAGGCGCTCGGCGCGGCGCTGCCGTTGCCGGACCGGGTCCGGCACGGGCACCGCGGCGAGCAGCCGCCGGGTGTAGTCGGTCGTCGGGTGCAGCAGCGTCGTGCTGGTCGGGCCCTGCTCCTCGACGACGCCCTGGCGCATCACGACGACGCGCTCGGCGTGGTGCTGCACGACGGCCAGGTCGTGCGAGACGAACAGGCAGGCGAAGCCGAGGTCGTCCTGCAGTTCGCGCAGGACCTCGAGCACGGTCTCCTGCACGCTGACGTCGAGCGCCGAGGTCGGTTCGTCGGCGACGAGCAGCCGCGGCTCGAGCACGAGGGCCCGAGCGAGCGACACCCGCTGGCGTTGTCCGCCGGAGAGCTCCCGGGGCGCGCGTGCGGCCAGCGAGCGGGGCAGCCGCACCGCGTCGAGCACCTCGTCGACACGACGCCGACGGTCGGCCGACGACGTCCCGCGACGGTGCACGGCGAGGGGCTCCGCGATGCACTCGGCCACGGACATCCGGGCGTCGAGGGACGCCACCGGGTCCTGCAGCACGACACCGATGCCGGACCGCAGTGCGCGGCGGTCGCGGCCCTTCGCGGTCCGCAGGTCCTGCCCGAAGAGCGACACCGCGCCGGACGTCGGCTTGACGAGCCCGAGCGCCACCCGGGCAGCGGTCGACTTGCCGGACCCGGACTCGCCGACCAGGCCGACGGTCTCACCGGCGTGAACCGCGATGTCGATGCCGGCGAGCGCGTGGACGGCGCGCGCCCCGCGCCCGAACGTCACCGAGACGTCCCGCAGGTCGACCACCGGGGCCGCGCCGGGCCTCCCGTCCGTCCCGGTCGGCGCGTCGGTGACGGGAGCCGGCGGACGGTCCCCGGCCACGTCGAGCCGCGGCACCGCGGCGAGGAGACGCTTGGTGTAGTCGTGCTCGGGACGGAGCAGGACGTCCTCGACGCCGCCCGTCTCGACGATCTCGCCCTGCAGCATGACCGCGACCCGGTCCGCGAAGTCCGCGACCACGCCCATGTTGTGGGTGACGAGCAGGACGCCCGTGCCGGTGTCGACGGCGAGCTTCCGGAGCAGCTCGAGGATCTCGGCCTGCACGGTCACGTCGAGGGCGGTCGTCGGCTCGTCCGCGATGAGCAGCTCCGGCCCGTTCGCGATCGCCATCGCGATGACGACCCGCTGCCGCTGTCCGCCGGACAGCTGGAAGGGGAACGCCCGCGCGCGCTGCGCCGGGTCGGGGATGCCGACCCGGCGGAGCAGGTCGACGGCCTCGGCCGCGGCCTGGGCGGCGGTCACCGTGCGGTGGTTCCGGATGACCTCGGCGATCTGCGCGCCGATGCGGGTGAGCGGGTCGAGGGCCGTCGCGGGTTCCTGGAACACCATCGACACCGTCGACCCGCGCAGCGCGCGCAGTACCGGTTCGGCCGTGCCGACGACCTGCCGGCCGGCGACCTCGACGCTGCCGGTGGCGGTCGCGTTGCCGGAGAGCAGGCCCATCGCGGCGAGCGCGACGGTGGACTTGCCGGAGCCGGACTCGCCCACCAGGGCGAGCGTCTCGCCCGGGGCCACCTGCAGGGACACGCCCCGCACGGCGTCGACGGTGCCGGACTCGGTGCGGAAGGTGACGCCGAGGTCGGTCGTCCGCAGGATCGGTTCGGTGGTCATCAGCGGCCCCTCACGTCGAAGGCGTCCCGGAGTCCGTCGCCCACGGCGTTGAACGCGCAGACGACCAGGATCACGGCCAGACCCGGCGGCACGATGAGCCACCAGTGTCCGGAGTAGGCGGCGGTGAGCCCCGCCGAGAGCATGCCGCCCCAGTCCGTCGCGGGCGGCTGCACGCCGAGCCCGAGGTACGAGACGTAGGCGACGAGCAGGATCGCGTCGGCCACCTGGAACGTGGCGGCGACGACGATGGTCGACACCGAGTTCGGCAGCAGGTGCTTGCCGATGGCGCGGGCGTGCGAACCGCCGATCGCGCGGAGGGTGAGCACGTAGTCGCGGTTCTTCAGCGTCAGGGTCTCGGCGCGGATGAGACGGGACGGCACGAGCCACGACACCAGGCCGAGGATGACGATGAGGCCGCCGACCCCCGGGTTCGCGATCGCCGAGATGACGAGCAGGATGAACAGCGCCGGGATCGCGATGCCAGCGTCGACGACGCGCATCATCAGGGCGTCGACCCAGCCGCCGACGTACCCGGCGACGGAGCCCCAGAGCGTGCCGATCACCGTGGCCAACACCCCGGCGGCGATGCCGACCATCAGCGACACCTTGCCGCCGTACATGAGGCGGCCGAGGACGTCGTGGCCGACGGCGTCGGTGCCGAGCAAGTGCGCGGCGCTCGGGCCCTGGTCGGCCTGCTCGAGCAGCGTGTGGGTCTGGTCGGTCGGGTACACGAACGGGCCGACGAAGCAGAACAGCACGATGACGACGATGACGGCGAGCCCGATCACGGCGAGGGTGTTGCCGCGGAACCGACGGGCGGCGAGCCGGAACCCGGTGGCCGCGACGGTGACGGGGGCGCCCGGGGCGTCGGGGGCCATCTGGATGGCGCTCATGCGCGGGCTCCCATCACGTCGTTGGTGGACGCGGTGTCGATGCGTGACACGGCGCTCATGCGCGGGCTCCCATCACGTCGTTGGTGGACGCAGTATCGATGCGTGTCGCGGCGCTCATGCGCGGTCTGCCTTCACTCGGGGATCGATCAACGACTGCACGACGTCGGCGAGCAGGGTGCCGATGACGGTCGCGACGGAGATGACGAGCACGCAGCCGAGCAGGGTCGGGTAGTCCGACGACTGCGCGGCGTTCCAGAACAGCAACCCCATGCCGGGGTAGTTGAAGAGCTGCTCGGTGACGAGCGCGCCGCCGAACAGCACCGGCAGGTAGTAGCCGAGCATCGCGACGACCGGCGTCAGCGAGTTCCGGAACACGTGCCGCCGCAGGATCGTCGCGGTCGAGGCGCCGCCGGCCCGCGCGGTGCGCACGTAGTCCTCCTGCAGGTTCTCGAGCGTCGCCGACCGCATGTAGCGACTGAACACCGCGATCATCGCGAGCGCGCCGGTCACCACGGGCAGGACGAGCCCGGCCGGGTCCTGGAACACCTCGGCCAGGGTGGTGCCGCTCGGGGCCTGCGACGGCAGCCACGGCAGCTGCTGGCTGAAGACGATGATGAGCACGAGGCCGAGGAAGAACGCCGGCGTCGAGTAGAAGACGAACGCCAGGGCGGTCGCGGCGTAGTCGACCGGGCCGTTGCGGCGGGCCGCCTGCAGCATGCCGACCGGGATCGCGATGACGAGGCCGAGCACCGCGGAGATGCCGGTGAGCACGAGGGTCTTCGGCAGGCGCTCGGCGATGAGCTGCGAGACCGGCTCGTTGAGCGTGTACGAGGTTCCGAGGTCGCCGGTGACCAGCCGCCCGAGGAACCGCAGGTACTGCACGGGCAGCGCCTGGTCGAGCCCCTGGGCCTGGTTGAACTGGGCGATCTGCGCGGGGGTCGCGGAGACGCCGAGCACGCCGCGGGCGGGGCCGCCGGGCAGTGCGTGCAGCAGGCAGAACACGACGATCGTGACGATGAGGATCACCGCGAGCGCCTGCAGGACGCGCCTGGTGAGGGAGAGAGCTGTGGTCATGCGGCTTCCGATGGTCGGTTCTTGCGTGATCCCGGGAGGCGCGGTGCGGGGCGGACCCGCACCGCGCCTCCTGGGATGGTCACGTTCCTACTTGTTCCACTTCCACTGGGCGGGGTGGAAGTTCGCGAGCGAGTCCTGGTCGAACCCGGACAGGCCCTTCTTGACGACCGAGATCTGGTAGTCGGGGCTCGGCAGCCAGATCACCGGCAGGTCCTCCGCGAGCGCGGCGCTGTAGTCCTGCACGGCACTGGCGTCGGTCGAGGTGGTGGTCGCGTCGATGAGCTCGTCGACCTGCTTGTTCGAGTAGCTGCCGAAGTTCGCCGAACCGCCGGTCTGGAACAGCGACTCACCGGTCGGGTAGGCCGGGAAGTACCAGCTGCCCGCGGTGCCGAAGAACGACAGGTCCCAGTCGCAGCTCGCCTGGTCCGAGGTGCAGGTCGGGGTCTGCGACAGCACGCTCGACACCGGGGCGGTCTTGATCTCGAAGCCGATGCCGGTCTTCGCGAGCGAGGACTGGATCGCGCTCATCATGTTGTCGGTCACGGTCGAGCCGGACTGCGACAGGACGCTCATGGTGAACTTCGTGCCGTCCGCCACGCCCTCGCCGCACTGGCTGTCCGAGGTGCCCGGGTCGGTGCAGACCATCGTGCCGCCCTGTTCCTGCCAGCCGTGGCTGGTCAGCAGTTCCTTGGCCTTCGACGTGCTGAACGGGTAGGGGTTGTCCTTCTGCACGTCGGAGACGTAGTCGGACTCCTGCGCCTGCGGGATCGGGCCGTAGGTCGAGGTGGCGGTGCCGTTGAAGACGACCTTCGACAGCGACTCCTGGTCGATCGACATCTGCACGGCCTGGCGGGCGTACAGCTGCTTGAAGACGGCGCCCATGTCGGGGTTGTTGAAGTTGTACGGCATGTACGTGATCGCCCAGCCGGTCCACGGCTCGACCTCGTAGCCCTTCGCCGTGAACGACGACTCCTGGTCCATGTCGGTGGCGTTGATGTACCCGTAGTCGACCTCGCCCGAGCGGACCGCGTTCACCTCGGCGTCGGCCGTCGTGAAGGGCAGCAGGTTGACCGTCGTGATCGACGGCTCCTCGCCACCGTCGTACTTCTTGTTCGCCGTCAGGGTGACCTTGCCGGCCGTGGTGAAGGTCTTGACGCCGTACGGGCCGGAGATGGTCTTCCACAGGTCGTCGGTGGCGTAGTCGGAGATCTTGCCGGCGGCGGTGTTGAGGTACTTCCACACCTGCTCCGCGCCGGCGGTGGTCTCGTCGGCGTCGGTGACCTTCGCGCTCGCGCTCGTCTTGTCCCAGGCGTGCTGCGGCAGCGGGATGATGTGGCTCAGCTGGTTCGCGAGCATCCAGTCCGAGTTGTAGGCCTTGTCGAACGTGATGGTGAAGTGCGTGTCGTCGACGACCTTGAACGACCTCCAGTTGTCCGGCGCCTTGCCCTTCGAGTACGAACCCCACTGGTCCTTGTTGGCCTTGATCAGGTTGAACCAGAACTCGACGTCGCGGCTCGTGATCGCCTCGCCGTCGGACCAGTGTCGGTCGCCGAGCGTCATCGTGACGCTCTTGCCGTCCTTCGCGAACGCGGCGTCGGTCGCGACGGAGCCGGCCTTGTTCCACGCGATCTTGCCGGTGGAGCCGTCGTACGCGACGAGCGGCTCGTACAGCGACTGCGCGATCGAGCCGTTGTTCGTGTTGAGGTGCGCCGCCGTGCCGATCGGCAGGATCCAGTTCGGCGTGAAGTTCGCGGGGAGGGCGTAGTCGATCTCGTCGGTCGACCCGGGGGACGCGGTGCCGCCCCCGGAGCAGCCGGCGAGCAGCGCGCTCACGGCGATCGCGGCTCCGGTGAGGAGCGCCCAGCGGCGGGGCTTGGTCATGCGGTGTCTCCTTGTGTGGACGTTCGTTCGGAGGTGGAGCACGCGTGCCGAGCGGCACGGACACAGTCAATGGCCAAAGGCGTTGGAAAAACAAACATGTTCGTGTAAAAACTGCGTTTCTGCGGAACGGCGGAAAGGGTGAACGGGGCGTTCCGCCGGTTAGGCTCCGGGTGTTCGGTCGGGTCGACCGGCATTCCGCCCGGATTGGAGAAAGTCGTGCCGGACCTCAGCGCCCGCGTCCTCGAACTCGTCGCCTCGGGTCAGGCGGCGAGCCGGACGGAGATCGCGAAGCTCCTCGGTGCCGCGCCGTCGACGGTGTCGCACGTGGTCGCCCACCTGCTGTCGCACGGCGTCCTCGCAGAGGAGGGCACCGACGTCTCGACGGGCGGCCGACCGCGCAAGGTGCTCCGCATCGGCGGGGCCGACGAGTACGCCGTGGCCGCGGACGTCGGCGGCGGCCACGTCCGGATCGGCATCGTCCTGCCCGGCGGCGCGCTCGAGTCCGTCGCGAACGTGCCCTTCGCGCTCTCCGACGGGCCGACCGCCGGCCTGCAGCGCCTCGCCGCGCTGCTCGAGCGCCTCGCCGACGAGCGCGGCCGCGCCGGACTGCGCGGCGTGGGCCTGAGCCTGCCCGGCCCCGTCGACGTCGAGGCGGGGGTCGTCGACCTGCCGAGCCGGATGCCCGGCTGGAACGGCTTCCCCGTCGCCGCCTGGCTGTCCGACCGGTTCGGCCTGCCGGCTGTCGTCGACAACGACGCGAACTGCATGGCCGCCGGCGAGCAGACCGTGCAGGACCCGGGCCGTCGGCAGACGATCACGATCAAGGCCGGGTCGGCGATCGGCGCGGGCATCGTCATCGACGGGCGGTTGTACCGCGGGTCGACCGGGTCGGCCGGGGACATCACGCACGTGCGCATCGACGCCGCCGGGGACACCCCGTGCTCCTGCGGCAACACCGGGTGCCTGGAGACCGTCGCCTCCGGTGCGGCGCTCGTCCGGATCCTGTCCGGGGCCGGGGTAGACGTGTCCTCCACCGCCGACGTCGTCCGCCTCGCGTCGGACGCACACCCCGAGGCCACCCGCGCCGTCCGGCTCGCCGGGCGCTACCTGGGCGAGGTCCTCGCCGCCAACGTCAACTTCTTCAACCCGGACGCCGTCTACCTCGGCGGCATCCTGTCCACCCTGGACCCGTTCATCGCCGCGGTGCGCAGCCAGCTCTACGAGAGCTGCCACCCGCTGATGACGCAGCACCTGGCCATCGAGCCGGTGTCCCTCGGCGCCGACGCCGGACTCGTCGGCGCGGGGCAGTTCGCGTTGCAGCGCGGCCTGGCCGCCTCGCTCGAGGAGCGGTCCGCCCCCATCCCGCAGTCCACCACCAGGAACAGGAGCGTCCGTGTCTGAGACCACCGCCACCCGCCGCCCGGTCATCGCGATCGCCGGGCTCGCCATCGAGACCTCGACCTTCACGCCGACCCGCACCCTCGCCCCGGCGTTCCACCCGGACCGCGGGGACGAGGTCGTGGCGCGGTACGACTTCCTCGGTCCGCTGTCGGCACGCGCCGACTTCCGCGGGGCGCTCATCGGGCACGCGCTGCCGGGCGGGATCGTGGACCGTGCCGCGTACGAGTCGCTCGCCGCGGAGATCGTCACGCGGCTGGAGGCGATCGGCCCGGTGGACGGTCTCTGGTACGACATCCACGGCGCGATGGTGGTCGAGGGCCTCGACGACGCCGAGGCCGACCTGCTCGGCCGGATCCGCGCGGTCGTCGGCCCCGAGGTGGTCGTGTCGGCGTCGATGGACCTGCACGGCAACGTCACCGCGGAGCTCGCCCACCAGGTCGACCTCGTCACCTGCTACCGGATGGCCCCGCACGAGGACGCCCTCGAGACGAAGGAGCGCGCCGTCCGGAACCTGGTCGACGTGCTCACCGAACGGCCGGTCGGTGCGCAGCGCCCGGTGAAGGCGTGGGTCCCGATCCCGGTGCTGCTGCCCGGCGAGCAGACCTCCACCCGCATCGAGCCAGCGGCCTCGGTGTACGCGCAGGTGGCCGAGGTCGAGCGGACCGACGGCGTGCTCGACGCCGCGATCTGGGTCGGCTACGCCTGGGCCGACCAGCCCCGCGACCGCGCTGTCACCGTCGTCACCGGGTGGTCAGCGGAGGCCGTCGCCGCGGGCGCGGAACGGCTCGCGCGCGCCTTCTGGGACGCCCGCGAGGACTTCGCGTTCGTCGCCCCGACCGGCACGTTCGACGAGTGCATCGCCGCCGCGCTCGCGCCCGGCGCCGCCCGGCCGTTCTTCGTCTCCGACTCCGGCGACAACCCGACCGCCGGCGGCTCGGGCGACATGTCGTGGGGGCTGACGCAGGTGCTCGCGAACCCCGCCTTCGCCGCGGCCGACGGCCCGACCGTCCTGTACGCGAGCGTCCCCGGTCCGGAGGCGGTGGCGACGGCGGTGGAAGCCGGCGTGGGAGCCACGGTCACCGTGACCGCCGGTGCCGCGGTCGACGACGTCCACGCCGGTCCGGTCACGATGACCGGCCGGGTGCACGCGATCAAGCACGGCGACCGCGACGCCGAGACCGAGGTCGTGCTGCAGGTCGGCAGCGTCTTCGCGATCCTGACGACGCTGCGGAAGCCGTACCACCACGAGCACGACTTCACCGACCTCGACCTCGACCCGCGCAGCGCCGACGTGGTCGTCGTGAAGATCGGGTACCTCGAACCCGAACTGTTCGACATGGCCGCCGACTGGATGCTCGCGCTCACCCCCGGCGGCGTCGACCAGGACCTGCTCCGGCTCGGGCACCACAGGATCGAGCGGCCCCTGTTCCCCTACGATCGAGTGTTCCCGTCGGCGCCCGACCTCGGCGCCCGGATCATCCCGCCGTCGAACGAACCGCTCGGAGCCATCGCGTGACCACCGCCCCCGTCGCCCTCGAGATCGCCGTCACCTCACCCGCGGGCGCGGTCGTCGCCCGCGACGGCGGTGCCGACCGGGTCGAACTCTGCGTCGGCCTCGAGCTCGGCGGGCTCACACCGTCCCAGGCCCTCGTCGAGGCCACGCACGAGACCGGCATCCCCGCCCACGCGCTCGTGCGCTGCCGCCCCGGCGGCTTCGTGCACACGCCGGACGAGATCGCGCTGATGGAGCGCGAGGTCCGCGCCGTCCTGCGCTCCGGCGCCGCGGGGGTCGTGGTCGGGGCGCTCCGCGCGGACCGGACGCTCGACCGTGACGCCCTGCGCCGCTTCGTGGACGCCGCACGCTCGGTCAGCGCGACGGCCGAGGTGACGCTGCACCGCGCGGTCGACCACGCGATCGACCCGGTCACGGCCGCGGCGACGGTCGCCGACCTCGGCTTCACGCGGGTGCTGACCTCGGGCGGCGCGCCCACAGCCGCGGCGGGTGCGGTCACCATCGCCCGCATGGTCGAGGCGGCCGGACCGGTGCAGGTGATGGCCGGCGCCGGCGTCACCCCGCACGACGTCCCGGCACTGGTACGCGCCGGTGTCGCCGCGGTGCACCTCTCCGCGAAGCGCCCCGCGGCGGACAGCGCGCACGACGGGGTGCCGATGGGCGGCGCCGACGACGGGTCCGCGCACTTCGTCACCGACGCCGAGGTCGTGGCGGCCGCACGGCGCGCGCTCGACGCCTGAGCCCGGGCGCGCTTCAGCCGCGACGACCGGCCCGCCGGGCGAACGCGTCGAGCGCCGCCAGGACCTCGTCGTTGCGGTACAGGACCCCGTGCTGGTATTCGTTCTTCGACAGGAGGACCCCCGCTGCGACGAGCTTCTGGAGGTGCGGGTAGGCGTTCCGTGGGGCGATCCCCATCTGGGAAGCGAGCGTCGTCGCGTTCAGCACCGGCTGGCGGGCGACGACGTCGAGTGCGGCCCAGACACCGGAGTCGCGCCGAGCGTCGACGCGATCACGCCAGCCCTGGCGGATCCGCTGGATGTCCTGCACCAGTTCTTCGGCGTTCCCGATGGCGGTGAACGACGCTTCCGCCACCCGTCGGATGATCGGCTCGACGTCTCCGCGGCGGTACGCCATCAGCGCCTCGACGTACCCGTCGGTGTCGGCGAGGAGCCCAGCTGACACGGGGACCGTGACGTTCCGGGTCAGTTCGTTCGAGCGCAGCATCGCCTGCAGCAGAGCACGCCCTGTGCGCCCGTTGCCGTCGGTGAACGGGTGGACCGTCTCGAACTGCGCGTGTGCCACCGCGACCTGCGCCAACCGCGGCAGGTCGAGGCGTCGTGCGAACGTCATCACGTCGTCGATCAACGCCGGCACCCGTGGCCAGGCCGGGGCGACGTAGTCGGCACCGACCGGGGATCGTCCGTCCGTCCCGATCCAGACGGGCTCCTGCCGGAAGGCTCCGGCTTCGTGGTGCGGGTCTCCGTCCATCAGCACCTCGTGCATGGCGAGCACGGTGTCCGCGGTCAACTCGTCGGACAACTCGATCGCGGTCCGCATGGCGCGCGTGTTGGAGATGATCGCGGTGGCGTTGCGCTTGCCCGGGGCGCCGATCTCGGCGGTGAAGACCTGTCGGGCACTCGCCGTGAGGTGTTCGATCTGTGAGGACGCCGCTGCCTCTGACCGGAGGAGGAGCGACGAGAACGGCGCCACCTCGCCACCGAGCTCGCCATCGAACCGCACCAACGCCGTGGAGGCCTCGTCGACCAGCGTCGCCACGGCGTCACTCAGCTCGAGTGCGGCCGCGGCGATGTGCGGCGGCACCGCGGCGAGGTACTGTTCGCGCACCCTGCTGCGTCGAGCTGCTCGTGGACCATGGTCGGCGTCACGCCGCTCCCAGTCGAGTTGCTCGTACTCCAGCGCCGGCCAGGTGCTCATGGTCACGACGCTCCTTCCGATCGCAGAACAACGACGCCAGATCTTCTGACTTGTGCCACTATCTCAGAAAAATCCTTTCCACGCTTCTGCTGTCGACCCAGCGCTGCTCGAGGGCCACCCGTGCGCGCCGCTCGCTAGCATGGCCGCGTCCGGTCACCGTCGACCGGCCCACCCCGCGAAGGAGCTCCGATGCCCCCGACCCCGCCCCGGATCGGCCTCGTCGGCGCTGGCGGCATCGCCCGTGCGCACCTGCCCGGCCTGCTGCGCCTCGGCCCGGTCGTCGTCCAAGCCCAGGGCGGTGCCGACGAGCTCGCCGCGGCCTTCGGTCCCGACGCCGCGGCCGCCGGGTCCTCGATCACCGTCGTGGACTCGCTCGATGCGCTGTTCGACGCGGTGGACGTCGTCGACGTCGTGACCCCGACCGCGACGCACGCCGAGGTGGTCCGCGCGGCGCTGGCCGCCGGCAAGGACGTCGTGTCCGAGAAGCCGCTCGCCCGCACCGACGCCGACGCGGCGGACCTGGCGGAGCGTGCGCGCGACGCCGGCCGACAGCTCTACCCGGCCCACGTGGTGCGGTTCTTCCCCGCGTACGTGCGCCTCAAGGAAGCCGTGACCACGGGCCTCCTCGGCGACCTGGCGGTGCTGCGGTTCGTCCGCTCCGGGGCCTTCCCGCTGCACGCGCCGTGGTTCGCGGACCGGACACTGTCCGGGGGCATCGTGATGGACCAGATGATCCACGACCTCGACGTCGCCCGCTGGGTCGCCGGCGAGGTCGTCCGGGTCTCCGCGGTCGGCACGCGGAGCGGCACCGTCGCCGAACCGGTCGAGGCGGCGCACGTGCTCCTCACGCACGCGTCCGGGGCGATCACCCACGTCGCCGGGATCTGGGGGCCGCAGCACCTCGGCTTCACGACGGAGTACTCGGTGACCGGCACGGCCGGCAGCCTGTCGCACTCGTCCCGCGCCGAGCAGGACTCGGTCGCCGACCTGGCGACGCCCGAGGCACTCGACGGCTTCCTGCCGCAGGTCGACCCTGCCGACGACCCCTACGGCGCCGAGCTACGCGAGTTCCTCGCCGCGTTCGCCGGGGGTCCGCCCCCGCGGGTGAGCGCGGACGACGGCGTCGCGGCGGTCCGGCTGGCGAACGCGGCGCTCGAGTCGCTCGGGACCGGGCAGCCGGTGTCGCTCGAGGTGCCCGCGTGACCGACCTCAGGATCGCCGTGCTGTCCTTCGCGCACACCCACGCGATCGGGTACCTCACCGCCCTCGCCGCGATGCCCGGGGTCGAGGTGCGCGGTTCCGACCCGGACGGCGTCAGCACCGGTGGGTCGCTCGTCGAGCTGCGCGGCCGCGACCTGGCCGACGAGCTCGGCGTCGCCTACGTCGACACGTACCAGGAGCTCCTGGCCTGGCGGCCGGACGCCGTCGTCGTGACGAGCGAGAACGCCCGGCACCGGGAGCTCGTCGAGGCCGCCGCGGCCGCGGGTGCGCACGTGCTGTGCGAGAAGCCCCTCGCCACGACGTGGGAGGACGGCATCGCGATGCGCGACGCCGTCCAGGCGGCCGGCGTGCTGCTCATGGTCGCGTACCCGGTGCGGTTCACCTCGGCGTTCGGCAGGCTCCGGGCGGCCCACGAGTCCGGCGCCCTCGGGCAGCTGTTCTCGATCCGCGGTGCGAACAACGGCATGCTCCCGCTCACCCGGTCCTGGTTCACCGAACCGGAGCTGTCCGGCGGGGGCGCGATCGTCGACCACGTCGTGCACATCGCGGACCTGGTCGAGGGCCTGACCGGCTCGGCACCCGTCTCGGTGACGGCCGTCGCCAACCGCACCCTGCACGCCGCGCGCGCCCGGGCCGAGACCGCGGGGCTCGTGACGGTCACCTACGAGGACGGCGTCGTCGCCGGCATCGACTGCTCGTGGAGCACGCCGGACACCTCGGCGGTGTGGGGCGGGCTGACCCTGGACGTCGCGGGCACCGGCGGCACGATCGCGACCGACTTCTTCGGCGCGGCTGCCAGGGGCACCGCCGCCGCGACCGGGCTGCCCATCGAGTCGCGGTACGGAGCGGACCCCGACACGGCGATGCTCCGCACGTTCGTCGACGCGGTCCGCTCCGGCGAGCAGCCGCAGCCGGACGTGCACGTCGGACTCCGGACGCTGGCGGTCGTGCTCGCCGCCCAGGAATCGGTGGCCACCGGCAGGACGGTGGCGGTCCGGAGCGAGTAGCCCCGCCCCTCCGCCCCGGACGGGCGGCACGCGGGTCAGCCGAGCGTGACGACGCGGTCGGCCGCGGCGATCGCGACCGGGTCGTGCGCCGCGTGCACGACCACGACGCCGCTGGCTGCCTCGTCGGCGAGCGCCGCCACCACGAGCGCCGCGGAGTCGGCGTCCGCCCCCGCGGTCGGCTCGTCGACGAGCAGCACCCGCGCGCGCTGCGCCAGGCCGAGCGCCACGAGCGTGCGCTGCCGCTGTCCGCCGGAGAGCTCCTCGACCGGGCGGCCGGCCAGGTCCGTGATCGCCATCCGCTCGAGTTGCGCGTCGACGACGGCCCGGTCGCCGCGCCCGAGGGGCCGCCACCACGTGCGGTGCCGCCACCGCCCCATCGTCACGGCCGCGCGGACGGTGAGCGGCAGGGTGGTTGGCGGCACGGACTGGGTCACGTAGGCGACGCCGTCGGCCGGGAGGCCCGTCACCCGTCCGCCGGACGGCGTCACGACCTGCGCCACCACGTCGAGCAGCGTCGACTTGCCGGAGCCGTTCGGACCCGTGAGCGCGGTCACGACCCCGGCCGCGAAGGTCACGTCGACGCCGTCGAGGACGGTCCGGTCACCGCGGACGGCGGTCACCCGGTCGAGGTGGACGCCGGAGGTCCGGAGGTCGTTCGGAGCGGTCGAGGGCACCTGAACACGCTATCAGTATCGATAGTCGTTTTCATGTAGCGTCTCGGACCGTGACCTGGCTGACCGATCCGTTCTCCGTCGACTTCATGGTGCGCGCCCTCGTCGGCGGCGCCCTGGCCGCGGTCCTCTGCGCCGTGGTCGGCACCTGGGTGCTCGTCCGGGGCATGGCGTTCCTGGGCGAGGCGCTGTCGCACGGCTTGCTGCCCGGCGTCGCGGTCGCCACCCTCACCGGGATCCCGGCCGTGCTCGGCGCCGCGGTCAGCGCCGGCGTCATGGTCCTCGGGGTCGGGGCACTGCGCCGCCGTGCCCGGTTGTCGTACGACACCTCGATCGGGCTGCTCTTCGTCGGCATGCTCGCCCTCGGGGTCATCATCGTGTCGTCCTCGCGCTCGTTCGCCACTGACGTCACCGCGATCCTGTTCGGCGACGTCCTGGCGGTCACCCGCGCCGACCTGGGCGGACTCGCGCTCGCCGTGGCCGTGGCACTCGCCGTGGCGGTCGGGTTCCACCGGCCGTTCACCGCCCTGGCCTTCGACCCCCGCAAGGCCGCCACGCTCGGACTGCACCCGCGGGTGGCCGAGGTCGTGCTCATCGGCCTCGTGACCCTGGCGGTCGTCGCCTCGTACCGGGCCGTCGGCACCCTGCTCGTCGTCGGCCTGCTGCTCGCGCCCGCCGCAGCCGCACGCGCGTGGACCCGGCACGTGGCCTCGACGATGCTGCTCGGCGCCGGCATCGGCACCGCCGCCGTCCTCGTCGGCCTGCTCGTCTCGTGGCACGCCGGCACCGCCGCGGGCGCGAGCATCGCCGCGGTGGCCGTCGCGAGCGTCGTCGCGTCGCGAGCGGCCGCATCAGCCGTCGTCGCGCTGCGACACACCCGGACCCCGGCACCGGCGCGCGCGGCCGCGCCGACAGCACCACGATCCGCCGCACCGTACCGAGAGGGAGCATGACGCACTCGACCACCCGACGCGCACCCGCGCGCCCCCTGTCCACCATCGGCCTGGCCACCGGCCTGGCCCTCACCGTGACCGCCTGTTCCACGGGCACCCCGTCGGCCGACGACGCGACCGCGAGCGCACGTCCCCACGGCTACGTCGAAGGGGCGAGCGAAGCCCAGGAGCCGCAGGTGCGCCTCCTGGCCGTGTCGGCGACCGGCGAGACGGCGCTGCACGACCTGCTGACCGAGGAGTCCACCGAGCTCGACGGGGTGGACGCCCCCGAGCACTCCGCCACCGACGGCCGGTTCCTCGTGACGAGCGACGGCGACCGCACGACGATCGTCGACGGCGGCGCGTGGACGGTCGACCACGGCGACCACACGCACTACTACGCTGCCGAGCCCCGCGTCGTCGGCACCGTCGACGGCGGCGGTCCGGTCGAGGTGCACTCGTCCGAGACCACGACGACGCTGACGTGGCCGGACCGCGGCGAGGCCGTGGTGCTCGACCGCGCGGCCCTCGGCCAGGGCGAGGTCGACGAGACTGCACGGGTCGACGCCACGGTCCTGCTGCCGGTGGGCGAGCAGCTCGTCGCCGCCCAGGGCGACACCGTCCGGGTGCTCGACGCGGACGGCCACCCGGTCGACACCGCAGCGGGCGGCGAGCAGGCCTGCACCGACCCGGCCGGCGGGATCCTGACCCGTGCAGGAGCCGTGGTGGGCTGCGCCGACGGCGCGGTCGTCGTCGACGACGCCGGGCAGACGTCCTTCGTGGACCGGCCCGGCGACGCCGAGCGTCCGACGGCGTTCGCCGCACGCGCCGGCCGTCCGACGGTCGCCGGGCTGGCCGGGGACACCGGCTTCTGGCTGCTCGACGTGCGCGAGGGCTCGTGGCGCCACGTGCCGACCGAGCGCCCGCTGCGCGCCGTGGTCGCCGTGGACGACGAGGACGAGCACGTGGTCGGGGTCGACGCCGACGGCCGGGTGGTCGTCGTGACGCCGGACGACGGCACAGCCGCCTCGACCGAACCCCTCATCGACGCCGGTGCCACTCCGTTGCTGCAGCTCGACGCCCAGCGCGCGTACCTGGCCGACCCCGCCGACGGCACGGTGCACGAGATCGACTTCGCCGACGACGCCCGCGTCGCCCGCACCCTCGAGCTGCCGGTCGCACCTGCCGCCTTCGCGGAGGTCGGGCTGTGAGGGCGACGACGCGACTGCTGACCGCCGTGGTCGTCACCGCGACGCTCGCCGTCACGACCGCCGGGTGCACCGCCGCCGGCTCGGACCGCCCCCTCGTCGCCGTGACCACGAACATCCTGGGCGACGTCGTGTCCGAGGTGGTCGGGGACCGGGCCGACGTCATGGTGCTCATGCCGCCGGGTGCCGACCCGCACTCGTTCGAGGTCTCGGCGCAGCAGGCAGCACGCCTGCGGAGCGCCGACCTGGTGGTCGAGAACGGCCTCGGGCTCGAGGAGGGCGTCGCCCGGCACGTGCAGGCCGCGGCGGAGGACGGCGTGCCCGTGACCACCGCCGGCGACGCCGTCGAGGCGCTCGACTGGACCACCGAGGACGACAGCGGCACGGACCCGCACTTCTGGACCGACCCGGCACGGATGGTCGACGTCGTCGAGGCGCTCGACGCGGACCTGCGCGCGGTCGGCATCGAGCCGGCGGGCACCGACGCCTACCTGGCCGAGCTGCGGGACCTGGACGACGAGATGACGACCGCGCTGGCCACGGTGCCCGAGGACCGTCGGGCCCTCGTGACGAACCACCACGTGTTCGGGTACCTGGCCGACCGGTTCGGCTTCCGGGTCGTCGGCGCGGTGATCCCGAGCGGCACGACGCTCGCCTCGCCGAGCGCCGCGGACCTGCGCGACCTCGCCGACGCGATCGAGACGGCGGGGGTCCCGACGATCTTCGCCGACGCCTCGCAGCCGGCACGACTGGCCGAGGTGCTCGCCGAGGAGGTCGACGTGCACGTGACTGTCCGATCGCTCGCGACGGAGTCGCTGACCGAGGACGGCGCCGCCTCGACGTACCTCGGCATGATGCGGTCGAACACCGCGGCGATCGTCGACGGCCTGTCGATTCGTAAATGAGAATGAGAATCAATACAGTGTCATCCATGACCTCACCGAAGAACCTGCTGGCCCCGGCCGCCCTGCTCGGCGCCGCCGCCCTGGCCCTGACCGGCTGCTCCTCGAGCCCGGCCGCCGGCGACCGCTCCCCGACCCCCGCGGCCGACGGCACGCGCATCACGCTGACCTACGACGGCGGCCTGCTCACCCTCGACGACGACCTGCGCGTGGTCGCCGACGACGCGATCGACGGCTTCACGCGCGTCAACCCCGCCGGTGACGGCCGCCACGTGCTCGTCACCGTGCCCGAGGGCTTCCGGGTCCTCGACACGCAGGCCGAGCCGGCCCTGACCGACGCGGTGTTCCCCGCCGACACCGGCGGCCACGCGGTCGTGCACGGCGACCGGACGGCGCTCTTCGCCGACGGCACCGGCGACGTCACGACCTTCGACCACACCGAGCTCGACGGGGCCGACCTGCCCGACGTCGAGACGACGAAGTCCGAGGCCGCCCACCACGGCGTCGCCATCGAACTCGAGGACGGCACGCTCCTGACGACCATCGGCACCGAGGAGAGCCGCTCCGGCGTGCGCGCCCTGGACGCCGACGGCGAGGAGATCGCCCGCTCCGAGGCGTGCCCCGACGTGCACGGCGAGGGCGCGGTCTCGGGCGAAGTCGCGGTGTTCGGCTGCACCGACGGTGCCCTCGTCTACGCGGACGGAGCGTTCGAGAAGATCGACGCCCCGACCGAGTACGGCCGCACCGGCAACCTGTTCACCACCGAGGGTTCGTCCGTCGCGGTCGGCGACTACAACGACGACCCCGACAGCGAGGGGTACCTGCTCGACCAGGTCGCCCTCATCGACGCCGCCTCGGGGGAGTACACCGTCGCGGACATGCCCGACGGCGTCGGCTTCACCTTCCGCGACCTCGCACGCGGCCCCGGCGACGAGGCCGTCGTGCTCGGCTCGGACGGCGCCCTGCACACCTTCGACGAGACGACCGGCGAGCAGCTCGAGTCGTTCCCCGTGATCGCCGCGTGGGAGGGCCCGGCCGAGTGGCAGGACGCCCACCCCGCACTGAAGGTCGCCGGTGACGTCGCCTACGTCACCGACCCTGCCGAGCAGAAGGTGCACGCGGTCGACCTGACCACCGGAAAGGTCATCGCCTCGAGCGACGAGCTGCCGGGCGTGCCCAACGAGATCGCGGTGGCGTAGCACCGGAACGAGCCCGAACCGGACGGGAGGCCCGTGGCGGCGTCGCCACGGGCCTCCCGTCCGTCCGTGGGTGCGTCCTGCACCCGTCCGGGTCAGCCCTGCGGCGGCGAGTAGAGCTGCAGGTCATTGCCCTCGCTGTCCTTGAAGGGGATGATCTTGCCCCACGGGTGCTCGCTGATCTCGCCCTGGATGTCCGCGCCGCGCTCCTTGAGCGAGGCGACCTCGTCCTCGATGCTGCCGTCCGGCTGGAACGTCACGACCGCTCCCCCGCCGCTCGACGAGGTGGCCGACTCGCGGCTGTTCAGCCCGATCATCAGGCCGTTCGCGTCGATCTCGCTCCAGTCGTCCGACTGGTCCTTCACCGTGAGACCGAGGGTGTCGCGGTAGAACGCGACCGCACGCTCCATGTCGCTGACCGGGACCCAGACTGCTGCCACTCCACTTGCCATGGTGTTTCCTCTCGTCGTGGTGTGCCGTGGACGGTAGGCAGTTCCCGTGCACGCCGGCACAGGCTCGGTGTCCCCCGAACGCGGCGTCGAAGACACTGCAAACCGACCGGGGAAGCGCTCCGAATGTCATGTGTGCCGCACTCCGCGGCGCGCACGAGAAAAGAGGGCTGATCATGACCAGCAGCGCAGCAAGCACCCGCACCGGCTCCGGCGCGACGTGGACCCAGCGGGGCGCGTTCGTCTTCGGTGTCGTCTTCCTGATCGTCGGCATCGCCGGCTTCATCCCCGGCCTGACCATGGACATGGGCACGATGTCGATGGCCGGCGACGGCTCGATGGCACTGCTCCTGGGCACGTTCCAGGTGTCCGTCCTGCACAACATCGTGCACCTGCTCTTCGGCATCGTCGGGCTCGTCGCGGCCCGCCGCGCAGCGTCGGCCCGCCTGTACCTGCTCGTCGGCGGCATCATCTACCTGGTGCTCTTCGTCTACGGCCTCTTCACGGCCGGCATGACCAGCGGCGCGAACTTCGTGCCGCTGAACAGCGCGGACAACGTGCTGCACGCCTTCCTCGCCGTCGCGATGATCGTGCTCGGCCTGGTCCTGCCGCGGATCGGTGCGCGCACCGCGCGCTGACCCACCAGCGCGACCGACAGACCGACGGGAGGCCCGTGGCGACACCGCCACGGGCCTCCCGTTCGTCGTCTGCGTGCGTCCGCGCCCCGGCACGGGCATCGCGCCCGCGTGAGCCGGGGCGCGATGCCCGCACGGGGGCGCGGTACGCCAGCGGCGCCGCTCCACGCCCCGTCGCAGCCACGGCGTACTGTCCGCTGCATGCCCGCACTCACCGACACGTTCACCATGTCCAACGGTCTGCACATCCCGAAGATCGGCTTCGGCACCTGGCAGATCCCGTCCGGCTCCGAGGCGTACGACGCGACGAAGACCGCGCTCGACCTCGGCTACCGCCACATCGACACCGCCCTGGCGTACGGCAACGAAGCCAGCGTCGGCGAGGCCGTCCGCGACAGCGGCATCCCCCGCGACGAGGTCTTCATCACCACGAAGCTGCCGGCCGAGATCAAGACCGCCGACGGCGCCCGCGAGGCCTTCGAGACCTCGAGCCGCAACCTCGACCTCGGCGGAATCGACCTGTACCTCGTGCACGCGCCGTGGCCGTGGAGCGACATGGGCAGCGACCACCGCGAGGGCAACGTCGAGGTGTGGAAGGTCCTGGAGGAGGTCTACGACGCCGGCCGCACCAAGAGCATCGGTGTCTCGAACTTCGCCGTCGCGGACCTCGAGGACCTGCTCGGCCGCACCGACGTCGTCCCGCACGCCAACCAGATCCGCTGGTTCATCGGCAACACCCAGGACGAGACGACCGCGTTCGACCGCGAGCACGACATCCTGACCGAGGGCTACTCCCCGCTCGCCACCGGCGGCCTGCTCGAGAACGGCCAGATCGCCGAGATCGCGGCGAAGTACGACAAGACCGTCGC
This sequence comes from Curtobacterium sp. MMLR14_006, assembly GCF_001864985.1. Lineage (NCBI taxonomy): Bacteria > Bacillati > Actinomycetota > Actinomycetes > Micrococcales > Microbacteriaceae > Curtobacterium > Curtobacterium sp. MMLR14_006. The sequence continues at coordinate 35,220 of NZ_MJGU01000022.1, forward strand.
GCAGGTCGCGATCCGCTACCTGCTCGAGAAGGACGTCCTGCCGCTGCCGAAGTCCACGACCCCGTCGCGCATCGCCGCGAACGCCGACGTCGACTTCGTGCTCGCCGCCGAGGACGTCGCCGCCCTCGACGCGCTCGAGGACACCGCGAACTGACGCGACCCCACCGACGGATCGGAGGCGCGGTGCCAGCTGGTACCGCGCCTCCCGACCGTCACGCGGCTGGCTTCACCTCGAGCTTCCGCAGTCCGAGCGCTGCCTTCTTCCGCACCCACGGACGGTCGTCGGCCAGCTTCTCCTCGAACGCCGCCCGCGCCCGAGGATTCGGCCGCTTGCTCAACGCGAACACCGCGTGACCGCTGACGTCGTGGTCGTCCATGAGCTGCAGGAGGACGTCGACCGCTTCCGGCCGCTTCGACTTCCCGAGCGCGAGGGCCACCATCTGCCGTGCACGTCCGAACTCGGGATCGAGCACGAGCGCTGCCACGTCGTCGAAGTAGTCGTCCACGTACGCGGTCTCGATGGAGTCCCCCACCGCCCAGCGCGTGCCCGCCTCGTCGGGGAAGCTCCGGAACGCCTCGATCAGCGCGGGCATCGCCGTGCCCTTCGCGGAGGGATTCGTCAGCGTTCGCACGACTGCCCGCTGCCTCGCCGGTGTCCGGACCCTCCGTAACCACTCGATCAGCAGCGGTACCGCGTCCTTGTACCGGACAGGGGCCTGAGCGAACGCAGACAGGCTCGGGAAGTCGTAGCCGAGCTCGCGCAGGTCGGCGAGGATCGCCGAAAGCTCGGCGGCTTCGTCTGGAGTGAGCGGCATCAGGTCCTCGGGAGCGTGGGGCGGCGAGTTCGCTTCACGAACTGCTGTGCCGCCTCAGGCATGCGAGAACTCGATGCGGAAGCGGAAGTCCTCGAAGTCGACGTCGCCCAGTCCGTTGCTGCACCGAACGACCATCGAGTCGACCTCCTGCTCGACGATCATGCCGAAGTTCCCCGTCCATGCGTCCTCCGAGCCGTACGGGGAGCGCCAGACGTTCCACACCCGCATCCGCTCGAGGTTTGACGGGTCGTCGACCGCGAACTCGATGACCGGCGGTGCCGTATCCGTCCAGAGCCGGAAGCCGCTCCCGCTCAGATGGTTGATCGTCACCGTCGACCCCTCGACGTCGAGCGCCATTCCTTGGTCTCGATCACCACGGGCCGTCTCGAACACGACCCGTCCCCGTGCGATCCCGGGCGGAAGGTCGAGGATCGCCCAGACCGTCGTACCCCGCAGATCGATCGACGCTGCTCCAGCTTGCCGGAAGCGCTCCTCCATGAAGATCGACACGAAGAGCAGTCTCCTGCAACGAGCGGGGTCAGAGCCAGCCGGTCTCGTAGGACAGGAACCCCGGACGTTGCAGAGCGTCCAGTTCCTCTCGGACAGCTGCAAGGCCCTGGGCGCCCTCGACCGCGAACGCGACCAGACGTCCGCGCGTTTCCACGAGCGCGTCATTCCGCTGCAACAGCCCCAGGAGTGCGGCGGTTGCGTCATCACTCTCGACGAATGCTCGGAGCACCCAGAATGCGCTTCGTTCGACAACTGCAGTCGGCGTGAGACCGACTCCGTCACGCTCCTCGAGACGCACTCCATCACCGAGCGACCAGCCGTACGTGAAGAACGGGATGCAGCAGAGCTGGTGGGTGCCGTCACCGAGGTCCCGGAAGAGGAGCTGCTCGAATCGCAGAGGACTCGTCGGATCTTCAGAGATCAGCGCGTCAGCAACGAAGTCGACTCGGCCCGCCCACACCGGATCGGGGTGCAACGCCCATCGAGCTGGATCGGGTGCAGTCATCCGACCTGCTTCGGCAAGGCGTCACGAACACACGGGCGCTGGGCCTCGTCGTGCACGGATGACCGCTTCATGTGGCCTGACCGTACCGCAGGGGTCACATGGAGCACGAACTCGTAGGGTCGAGTCGTACCGACCGCACACCCGGGTGGGTCCGCGCCCCACCGAGGACCCGACGACGGGAACAGATCGTCCCTGTTGCCGGTTGCACCACACGGTGCCGCAGCCAGTGGCACGACGACCTCAGGAGGCCACCATGACCACCACCGAAACCGCCATCCTCGCCGGCGGGTGCTTCTGGGGAGCGCAGCAGCTCCTCCGTCGCCGTCCCGGCGTCATCAGCACCCGCGTCGGCTACTCGGGCGGCGACACCCCGAACGCGACGTACCGCAACCACGGCGACCACGCCGAGTCGGTCGAGATCGTCTTCGACCCGTCGGTGATCTCGTACCGCGACCTGCTCGAGTTCTTCTTCCAGATCCACGACCCGTCGACGAAGGACCGCCAGGGCAACGACGTCGGCCGCAGCTACCGGTCGGCGATCTTCTTCACCTCGCCCGAGCAGGAGCAGGTCGCGCGCGACACGATCGCGGACGTCGACGCGTCGGGCATCTGGCCCGGCAAGGTCGTCACCGAGGTCGAGCCCGCGGGCGACTTCTGGGAGGCCGAGGAGGAGCACCAGGACTACCTCGAGAAGTACCCCGCCGGGTACACGTGCCACTTCGTGCGCCCCGGCTGGAAGCTGCCGCACCGCGACGAGGCGACCGCGGCGGTCTAGGGACAACCCACTGACGGACGGGAGGCGCGGNNCCGCGCCTCCTGTCCGTCGTCCCTCCGACCGCTCCTCCACCGCGCTGACACGTCCGGTTCGGCAGCTGTCGGGTCGGCGAGGCCAGGATGGGGTCACCGCACCGAGGGAGACACCGTGGACACAGCGCCGTACTCGCAGCCGATCCGGGAGTACATCGAGCAGCTCCGGACCGAGGGCTACCGCGTCGCCGACGGCCACACCGCCGATCCGGACCTGATCGACCCGCACGGCAACCCGGTGCTCACCTGGCGTGACGACTACCCCTACGACGAACGCCTGCCGCGCGACGAGTACGAGCACGCGAAGTACCTGCTGCAGATCGAACTGCTGAAGTGCCAGTACTGGCTCGAGGACACCGGGCAGAAGGCCGTCGTGCTGTTCGAGGGCCGCGACGCCGCGGGCAAGGGCGGCACCATCAAGCGGTTCACGGAGCACCTCAACCCCCGCACCTCGCGGGTCGTGGCGTTGAGCAAGCCGAGCGAGCGGGAACGCGGCGAGTGGTACTTCCAGCGGTACGTGCAGCACCTGCCGTCGTCGGGCGAGATGGTCCTGTTCGACCGGTCCTGGTACAACCGTGCCGGCGTCGAGCGGGTGATGGGGTTCTGCTCCGACGACGAGTACGAGTCGTTCATGACCCAGGTGCCGCAGTTCGAGCGGATGCTCGTCGACTCCGGTGTGCACCTGACGAAGTTCTGGTTCTCGGTGACCCGGCGCGAGCAGCGGACCCGGTTCGCGATCCGCCAGCTCGACCCGGTGCGCCAGTGGAAGCTGTCCGACATCGACCTGCTCTCGCTCGACCGGTGGGACGACTACACCGAGGCGAAGAACGCGATGTTCACCCGCACCGACAAGCGGTACGCGCCGTGGACGATCGTGCGGTCGAACGACAAGAAGCGGGCGCGGTTGAACGCGATGCGGTACTTCCTGACGCAGTTCGACTACCCGGACAAGGCCGTCGACGTGATCGGCAAGCCGGACCCGCTGATCGTCCGCCGCGGCAAGCGGGACGTCGACGTGGAGTAGGCGTTCCGTCAGGAGTCGCGGGCCGGCCGTTCGGGTTCCGTCAGCGCCCTTCCCCGGCGCCGTGGCGCGCGCGAGCGTGTCCGTGTGACCCTGACAGCGATCCTGCCGACGCTCCGCGCGTCCGTCCCCGATCCGGTGGACCCCTTCCTGTGGCCCGCGCACACGGTGCCCACGACCGACGACGTCCTCGTCGCCGCGATCTCGATGGTCCGGCTCGCCGACCTCGCCGGCACCCCGTGCGTGCACACCGCCGAGCAGTCCCCGCCCCGGTACCGCCCGCGCGACTGGGCACCGCGCGACGTCAGCGTCGCGGTGGCGTCGGTCACCCGCGTCCGGCGGCCCCGCCCCGGCGTGGTCCTGCTCGAGCTCGACGCCGTGCTGCCCCGCTGCGCCGTCCTCGAGCAGGTCCGGCTCATCGGCCGCACGAGCACCGCGCCGCTGTCGACCGTGTACGTCGTCACCCGGTGCGACGGCGAGACCGACGGCCCCTTCCACCGCCTGCCGACGCCGCTGCCCGCGGACGTCCGGGCCGGCGACCTGGTGTGCTTCCCGTGCCTCGCCACGGTGCGGCACCGGGACGTCGTCGAGCCGGTCCGCGCCGAGGTCGCGGAGGCCTGATGTCGACGTCGGCGGTCCCCCTGCGCTCCCGGTCGCTGCCCGGCCCGCACCTGTGGGGCTGGTACTCGGTGCGACCGGTCAGCCGTGCGATGTGGAGCTCACGGACGCTGACGGTGTTCCCGCCGGGGACGACCCCGGCGGAGTGCTGGCGGTTGCGCGCCTGGCACGCCTGGCCGGCCCTCGGCGCGCTGTTCGTCGTGGTGGTGCTCGCCGTGACCGTCGACCGACCGGGTCCGGGGATCATCATCGGGCTCGTGCTCTACGCCCTCGGGTTCGTCGTGCTCGACCGGGCGACCCGGACGCTGCGCCCCCGGGTGCGGACGCTCACCGTGACGACCTTCCACGGGGGCGACCGACCAGCGGTGCACGGCGACGAACGGCTGCTGGCCGGGTCCCTCGACGCGTTGTCGATCCTGGAGCGGGCACTGCGTGCGCACCGGATCGGCCCGGTCGACTTCGAGCTCGTCTGGGCCGACGTCTGGGACGCGCTCCCGGCTCCGGGGTCACCGGTCGGCCGCTGACCCGGGCCGGCAGCGGTCGGTCACTCGTCGACGGAGTCGTCGTCCTGGGTGCTGAGGTACAGGCGGTGGCTGGTGATAATCATCGACAGCCACCCCGCGCCGGTCACCCACCCGACGGCGACGTCGGTGAACCAGTGCGCCCCGAGCAGCACCCGCGACAGCCCCACCGTCGCCGCCGTCCCGGCCGCACCGCCGATGATCGCGACCTGCGGGGCGGTGCGCTCCTGCCGCAGGGCCAGCAGGTACGCGAGCGTCCCGATGATCGTCGTCGTGTTGAGCGTGTGCCCGGACGGGAACGACGGCGACGTCTCGAACGGCGGGATCGCGTCGCGGCGCCGCGGGCGGTTGCGCTTGATGAGGTCCTTGCCGAGCAGGGTCATCGCGAGCGAGCCGGCACCGGCCGCGAGCAGCACCGTGACCGGGCTCGCCCGACGGTCCCGGATCGCGAAGGCCGCCGCCGACCCGAGCGTCAGGGCCGGCATCGCGACCGGGCCGAACACGTGCGCGATGGTCGCGGCCACCCCGTTGGCCAGCGGGGAACGCAGGCGCTTCGCCCGCTCGAGCGCCGGACGGTCCAGGCTCTGGATCCCGTCCCGTCCGGTGACGCCGTCGTAGATGTACGCAGCGCCCGCCGTCGCCGCGACCGCGATGCCGCCGCCGACCGCGAGGGTCGTGACGAGTGCTCGCCGGGCGCCGATGCGCCGGGCGACGGAGCGGTGCCGCTCCGCCAGGCGCTGCCCGGGGCGGCTGCGCCACTCGGTCAGGTCACGGCGGCCGATGCGTCGGTCGTGGGGTGTGGGCGCGGAGGAGGCAGGGGTCGAGGGGTCGGTCACCGTGCCAGTCTGACCCTCGGTGGTCAGCAGTGCCGGAGTGACGGTGGACGACGAGGGCCTCCGCGACGGTCGCGGTCGCGGTCGCGGTCGCGGTCGCGAGCACGGTGCCGCTCGGAACGACGACCTCGGCGCTCACGACCGCACGGACCAGTGCCACTCCGGCCTGACGGCCTGTTCTGGTCATGACTCGGTCAGCGGAACGATCACCGGAGCATCTGTGGGAGCAACAAAGCTTCACCACTTCCCCTCGTGGAACACATATGTTAGAACTTCAGACACCAACAACGAGGTTTTGGGAGGGCAACGACATGTACGAGCGCAAGGGAACGACGATGCTCCTCGGGAGCGCCATGGCGGGGGTCTTCACTCTGGGGATCCTCGTGCCGGCGGCAGCCGCTGCCGCAGCCGAGCCTGAGCGCAGTGGTCCGGTGGTCATGGACGAGATGAAGCCGGGAACGCCGATCGTGGACGGGCGAACAGGCCAGGTGAGCAGTTCAGATGCTGCAGGGTCTCCGCTCGGCACGGTGGACTGCGGTGGGGTCGCGTGGGCGCCCCCCGGAGCAGTCACGTGGGGTCCGGAATCACGAGGGAAGTGCGGGCTCGCGGGCTTTCCCGGGTACAAGGCCGGGTACGCATTCGCCATCGCGCCCGGTTCCAACACACACGCGTGCGTGCAGGGCCTCGGGTACTCCAGCGGAAAGGGCAAGTGGTACAGCGTCGGCTGCGGCTCTTCCGGCAGGACCACGGTGAGCTGGGGGAACGTCCTCGCATACCAGAAGGGGAAGGCGAGGTCGCAGACCGGTCTCGGCGGCTTCATGAAGTGGTGGTGAGCTTCCGTATGAAGCGGCGCGGATGGGCGATCATGACCGTCTGCTCCCTTGTGATGGTCGCCGTCGGCGGCGTCTGGGCAGCCGACAACGTCCCTGACAGGGGTCGTCCCACCGGTCACGCAACAGCCGCGGCACGCACCGCGGAGGGAATCCTCGGAGAAGTGGGGTGCTCGGCGCGCCACGTCATCGCCGATGACATGTACCAGTACCCGAGCATGCGCGAGGTCGACTGCGTACTGCGCGACGGTGCGATCCTCAGCGCCTCTACCTTCACGACCCGCGCCGCTGCACTCCAGAACCTCGCCACCTGGCAGCTGGCCGGGTCGGATCGCTGGGCCGTCGTCGGCTCGAACTGGTTCGCCGTCGGCCCCCGGAAGGTGGTCCACAGGATCAGCCAGCGCTTCCCTGACGCAACCCTGCCGACACAGGAGCTCCCGGAATCATCAGCTCCATCGGATGCGCTTGCCGCTCGAACAGACTGCGTACAGAGCGCAAGCGCGTTCCTGACCTCTCGGATCGCGGAACCAGAACGGTGGCGGAACGACCGACCGACCGTTGACGTCCTGTACCCGGGCCTCACGGCAGTCATCGACAGCCTGGACATCGATCGAGCAGCGTTCGACCAGATCGGTGCCACTGACACCCCCGAGTTCGAGGCTTGGTTCGCATCGTTCGCACCCGCGATCAAGGACTACTGCCGCACTCCACCCCAGATCACCAGCGAGGACCTGCCATGAACACTCTCATCACTGCTCGCCGGATCGCCGTGACCGGAGCGGTCTTGTTCGGCATCGGCGTCGTCCTTATCCTCGTCATCGACCAACCGCTCTACCTGGGAACGCAGGCGATCGACGTGGGCTTGGGATGGGGCGTCAGCGTCGGCTTCATCGTGAAGTACACAGCGTTCGGTCTCGGCCTCGTCCTCATCGGCGTGAGTCCGATCGCCTGGATGATCGAGACACGGTTCCCGGCTGGCCCCCGCCCAGAGGAGTGAGCGCTCGCTGCACCCTGCCGGAGCAACAGCGCGACCAGGCTCGACGGTTGCGACGGTCTCCACGGGAACCTGCTCGGGACACCGTGCCAGCACCTGACCGAGATCGTGCGCACGGTCCCGGTCAGGTCGCCGGTCGTATCCACCACAGGATCACGGTGGTCCTCGATGTCCCCGGAGCCAGCGGGCTCCGGCGCCCGAGCACCTCGAGCTCGGCCAGGTGCGCGTCGGGCTGCAGGTCCTCGAGTGCGGCGATCGGTGCGGCGACGGGGCGCTGCAGCCACACCTCGAACCGCGCGCCGCCGTCGGGGTACTCAGCGCCGTCGGGATGTTCAGCGCCGTCGTCCGGCTCCTCGGCCGCGGCGAGCGCGATCACGGTGCCCGAAGTTCGGCGGTACCCGACCGAGCGCCCGGCGCGGTAGCCGCGCTTCGCCACCCCGGTGCCGACGGGCAGCACCACGCCGTCCGGGCCGCCGCGCCCCTGCACCGCGCCCTCCCACGTGCCGAGGTCGAGCTCGTCCGCCGGACCCGCGCCGTCGACGACGACCGTGCCGCCGTCCTCGGTGCGGACCTGGCAGACCTCCCACGGCGACCAGTGCGTGGTCCGGTCACCCTCGTTCGTGAAGGTGATCCGTTCCTCCAGGCCGCCCGTGACGAGCGCGAACGCGCGCTCGATCCGCAGACCGGTGCGCACGTCGGAACCGCTGCGCAGGGAGACGGTGGTCGGCGTGTGTCCGAGGACGTCCCAAGGGCCGGCGTCGAGGACGGGGTCCGGCGGACCCGCCCACTCGTCCGGTCCGCTCCACCCCTGCGGCGCGGGCCAGGTCTTCGAGCCGCCGACGTTCGCCCACGTGCTCATCCCGCCGTCGCCGCGTGGCCAGGTCGCGACGGGCACGACGGGGCGCAGGTCGGCGTCCACCAGTGTCGGGTTCTGCCAGAGCAGTTCCTCGTCCCCGACCCGCAGTGAGAGCAGGCGGCCGCCCCGCGTCGGTGCGAACACCGCGCGGAGCGATCCGTCGCCGATCGTGACGAGCGGGAGCGGGTCCGTCACCGCTCGGGAGCCGTGCTCGGGACGAGCACGACCTTGCCGGTGGCACCGGCGGCTGCGATCCGGTAGCCCTCGTCGGCGTCCGCCAGGTCGAGCCGGTGGGAGACGACGACCTCGGGGTGCAGGCCGCCGTCGGCGAGCATCCGGGTCACGTCCTCCATGCCCTGCAGCGAGGTCACCCAGGACGCCGTGAGTGTGAGCTGCTTGTGCAGCAGGGTGTCCGACACCTCGGTCTCGAGTCGGCCGCCCTCGCCGATGAGCCCGACGCGACCCCACTCCGCCGCTGCCTCGACCGCGGTGGACCGGCCCGGCGTGGTGCCGGAGCAGTCCACGGTCACCTGGCAGCCGACGCCGCCGGTGAGTTCGAGGATCCGGTCGACGGCGTGCTCGTCCGCCGTGACGACGTCGTCGACGAGCCCGGTGGACTCGACGAACGCGATGCGCTCCGGGCTCCGTTCGACGCCGATGACCCGGCGGGCACCGAGCATCTTGCCGAGCATCGCGGCGGCGAGGCCGACGGGGCCGAGACCGACGACGAGCAGGTCCTCGCCGCCGTGCACCCGGGTGCGGACGAGCCCTTCGTACGCGGTGCCGAACCCGCACGCGATGAGCGCACCGTCGACGTACGTCAGGTCGCCGAGGAGCGGCACGAGCGTCGACTCGTCGGCGAGCACGTACTCGGCGTGCCCGCCGTCGCGCTGCCAGCCGTACGAGGCCTTGTGGGGCTGGTCGGTGCAACTGATGAAGTAGCCGCTGCGGCAGTTGCGGCACCGGCCGCAACCCTGGATGTGGTAGACGATGACGTCGTCGCCGACGCCGAACCGGGTGACGCCGGGCCCGGCGGCGACGATGCGGCCGGAGGGCTCGTGGCCGGCGACGACGCCCTTGTAGGCGGGCGCGCCGTCGAGGCCCTTGTGGGTCTTGTAGCCGCGGTAGATGAAGCCGATGTCGCTGCCGCAGATGCCGGACGCGCCGACCTGCACGAGCACCTGGCCGTGGCCGGGGACCGGGACGGGGACCTCGCGCAGCTCGGCGGTCGCGTCCCCGGGCAGGAAGGCGCCGTGCATGGTCGTCGTGTCGGTGTCCATCGAGTCCGTGTCGATCGTGTCGGTGGTGGTCATGTCAGTCGTCCTCTCGGGCCCCGCGGCGGCGGGACAGGGTCACGTTGAGCAGGACCGCGAGCACGATGATGACGCCGCGGACCACGTTCTGCAGGAAGGAGTTCACGCCGAGCAGCACGAGGCCGTTGCCGATGAGCGTGATGAAGACGACGCCGAGGAAGGTGCCGATGAGGCTCCCCCGTCCGCCGGTCATCGCGGTGCCGCCGACGACGACGGCGGCGATCACGTCGAACTCGAGCCCGTTCGCGGCGGTCGAATTGCCGGAACCGAGGCGGGCGGTGAGCAGCACGCCGGACAGCGCGCCGAGGAAGCCCATGATCGCGAAGAGCGAGATCCGCACGCGGCGGACGTCGATGCCGGCGAGCCGTGCCGCGGGGGCGTTGCCACCGACCGCGAAGACCGACCGGCCGAACGAGGTCTTCCGGGCGATGAACCCGAACACCAGGAACGCGAGGATCATCACGATCGCCGGCGTCGGGATGCCGAACAGGTCGCCGTTCAGGAAGTCCATGATCGGGTCCGAGTCGGGGATCTGCACCGGCAGGGCGTTGGTCACGAACTGGGCGAGTCCGCGGAGCACGCTCCACAGCCCGAGCGTCGCGATGAACGACGGCACCGCGAAGCGGGCGCGGAGGACACCGGCGACGGCACCCCACGCGGTCCCGATCGCGAGGGTGACGATGATCGCGACGATCGTCGGCAGGCCCCACTGCGAGATGCCGGACGCGACGACGACGCTCGACAGCGCCACGGCCGGTCCGGTGGACACGTCGATCTCGCCCGCGATGATGACGAGCGTCATGCCGGTCGCGGCGACGCCGATGAGTGCCGCGTCGCGCAGGAGTCCGCTCTGGTTGGCGGCGGAGAAGAACCCGACGGCGTTGAACGTCAGGTAGGCGTAGAGCAGGACGATCGCGACGAGCAGGCCGACGATGTTGACGAGGGTGGTGTTGCCCCCGATCGACCGGCGCACGCGGGTGAACGCGTTCGGACGGTCGTCGCCGGGTCCGTTCTTCGTCGTGCCTCGGGGGGTCTCGACGGTGGTGGTCATGATGGGTCCTTCACTCGGTGGACGTCGACGTCCGTCGCGGTGGTGTGGTCGGGTTCGGGGCGGGAGGACGCAGGCACCACGGAGTCCACGGGGTCCGCGGTGGCCGCGGTGGCCGCGGTGGCCGCGGTGGCCGTAGTGCCCGCAGGGTCACCGGCGCCGTACGCGCCCATGGACGCGGCGAGGACGTCCGGCACGGTGACGTCCGGGGCGGTGAACTCCTCGCGGATCCGGCCGCCGCGCAGCACGAGGACGCGGTCACAGGCGAGCGGCAGTTCCTCGGCCTCACTCGAGACGAAGACGACCGCCTTCCCGCTGTCCGCGACCTGGCGCATGATCTCGTAGATCTGGGCCTTCGCCTGGACGTCGACGCCGCGGGTGGGTTCGTCGAGCAGGAGCACGTCGCTGTCGGCGTGCAGCCACCGGGCGATGACGGCCTTCTGCTGGTTGCCGCCGGACAGCGTGTTGATCGGGCGCGACAGGTCGTCCGCCTTGATCGCGAGCCGCTCGCCGAGCGCCTTCGTGGCCGCCCGGATCCGGCCGGTGGCGAGGAAGCCGCCGGCCGAGACGCGCTCCCAGTCCGACATGACGATGTTCTCGTCGATCCCCAGGCCGGGGATGATGCCGGTGCCCTTCCGGTCCTCCGGCGTCATGCCGACGCCGAGCTGCCGCATGCGGCGGGGCGTCGGGCGTTCCTCGACCGTGCCGCGGATGCGCACCGTGCCGGAGCGGATGCGGTCGTACCCGGCGATCGCGCGGAGCAGCTCGGTGCGTCCGGTGCCGAGGAGCCCGGCGATCCCGAGCACCTCGCCGGCGCGGGCCTCGAACGTCACGCCGTCGAGCTTGGGCGCGAGGACGAGGTTCTCGACGCGCAACAGGACCTCGCCGTCCGTACGGGCCTGGCGGACCGTCGTGGCCGACTCGAGCGCCTCACCGAGCATGAGGTGGATGATCCGGTCCGTGTCGGCGCCGGCGATGTCGATGGTCTCGATGACCCGGCCGTTGCGCATCACCGTGGCGGTGTCGGCGATCTGCCGGATCTCGTCCATCCGGTGGCTCACGTAGAGGACCGCGACGCCCTCGGCCGACAGTCGCTGCACCGTCGCGAGGACGATGTCGACCTCGGCGGTGGCGAGCGCAGACGTCGGCTCGTCGAGGATGAGGAGCTTCGGTTCCTCCTGCACCGCGCGGGCGATCTCGACGATCTGCTGCTCGGCGAGCGTCAGCGAACTGACCACCGCATCGGGGTCGATCGCGGCGCCGAGCCGCTCGAGGGTCGCCCGCGCCGACCGGACCATGCGGCGCCGGTCGATGCCGAACGGCCCGGTCGGCCACTTGCCGAGGCTGAGGTTCTCGGCGACGGTGACGTCCCGGATGAGCGAGAGCTCCTGGTAGCAGGTCGCCACGCCGCGGCGGCCCGCCTCGGTGACGCCGCCGGTGAGCGGCTCACCGTCGACGACGACGCTGCCGGCGTCCGGCCGCTCGACGCCGGAGAGCAGGCGGATGAGGGTTGACTTGCCGGCGCCGTTCTGGCCGAGGAGCGCCCGGACCTCGCCGGGTGCGATCGCGAAGTCGACGTCGTCGAGCGCGAGCACCCCCGGGTACTGCTTGCGTGCTCCGCGCACCTCGGCGATGGCCGTCCGGGTGGCAGGAGGCGGTGGTGTCGTCATCGACGGACCTCTCGTGGGGTGGATGGGGACGGACGGCGGGGCGACCCGGGGGCCGCCGCGCCCGCGGCGGGGTGACCGGGGTGGGGTCGCCCCGCCGCGGGGTGGGGCCTGCGATCAGGGCAGCCCGTCCTGGTGGGTCTCGAGCCACTTCGCCGCGTCGTCCGGCTGGTACAGGTCGATCTTCGCGGGGATGACCTCGCCCTTCTCGCCCTTGCCGTCGATGGCCTTCTCGGCCGCCGCGTACGCGAGCTTGCCGGCCTCGATGCCGGAGATGTCGACGACCGCCTTGAGCGTCGTCCCCTTCTTCAGGGCGTTCGCGATGTCGCTCGTCATGTCCGACCCGAAGACCGCGACCTTGCCGACGAGACCGCGGTTCTCCACGGCCTTGTAGGCGCCGACGGTCGCGCCGCCGGCCTCACCGTAGAGCCCGTCGAGGTCGGGATGGGCACTGAGCATCTGCTCGGCGGTCGGCACCGCCTGGTCGACCTCGGCACCCTCCTGGTTCGCGACGAACGTCGCGCCCGGCAGGGCCTTCGTGAGCGCGGCCTCGAACCCCGTGAAGCGCTGCTTGCACACCTCGTACTGCTCGCAGTTGATGACGCCCATCTTGGGTGCGTCGATCCCCTCCTCCTTGAAGTACGCAGCGGCCTGCTCACCGAGCATCGAGCCGAACTCCGCCGGGTCGCCGAGGACGTAGGCGGACACGTACTGCTGCACGGCGTCGTCGGAGACGCAGGTGTTGTAGCAGACGACCGGGATCCCGGCCTTCGAGGCCTGCTTCACCGCGGGCAGGCTGCCGTCGGTCGAGACCGCCGACATGATGATGGCGTCGACGTTCGACGACACCAGCGTGTTCATGAAGGAGCTCTCCTTCGACACGTCGCCGGCCGAGGTGGACTCGAGGAACTTGACCTTCGCGTCGCCCGCGTCGGCGGCGTCCTCGACGCCCTTCTTCACGCCGCCGTAGAAGCCCTGCGAATCGAGGTACATCGCGCCGATCCGCAGGGACGAGCCGTTGCCGGTGCCGGCCGTGGGGACGGAGCACGCGCTGAGGGCGAGTGCCACGGCGGCGATGCCGGCCGCGACGATCGCACCCCGTCGGAGGTGGGTTCGGGTCATGGTGATGCTTTCCTTCCTGGAGCCGGCGACGTTGCCGGGTCGAGCGGGATCGCCCGTGGTCGTCAGTCGCGCGACGGTGTCGGCGACGTCGAGGTGGTGAGGGACGCGGAGAGTTCCGCGTGCAGGGCACGCAACCGGGTGACGGTCGCGTCGCGTTCGGCGGCCTGGTCCGCGTGGAACAGGAGCATGGTCGGCAGCGAGGTCGCGAAGTAGTCGACCTCGGTCGGGGCGACGGCCAGCTCGTCGACGTACCGGGCGAGCTCGTTGAGCCGCTCGCGCGCCTCGTCGTGTCGGCCGAGGCGGTCGAGCGCGGCGACGGACCACACGCTCCGTTCGGTGAACGGGGTCGTCGCCATGTCCGTGAAGTCGCCGGTCGCGGCCGCTGCGGTCCGCCAGGCGGCTTCCGCACTGGAGGCCCGGCCCAGCTCCGCGAGCGCGTCACCGAGCACGAGGTGCAGGTCGGCGGTCGTGGCGAGCGGGTGCCGTGCCTCGCCCAGGGAGTCGGGTGCGTGCAGTGCCGACTCCACGGCGTCGGCGGCGGCGACCGGGTCGCCGGCGGCCAGCGCCCGTCGGGCGACGGCCAGGGCGGCGCGGTCCCAGGCGGCGAGGGCGACGCCCTCACCGCCCTCCCACGGCTGGAACCGGCGGGCGGCCATCACCGACCGGGCTTCGTCGACCCGGTCGAGGTCGAGGAGCAGGCCGACGCGGGTGAGCGTGAGGTCGTCGCGTGCGGACACCAGGTCGGGTCGTTCGTCGAGTGCCCGCAGGCGCTCCTCGGCCGGGCGTCCGGACCGTGCGGCGAGCTCGTCGGCCTCGTACAGCAGGCGGGCGTCGTCGGGCAGCGCGGCACGGGCGGCGGCGTAGTGCTCGGCCGCGCGGTCGAGGTCGCCGGCGACGTTCACCGCGGCCACCCCGAGGTTCCGGTGCAGGACCGCCGCGTCCTGTACGCCTGGCCCCGCGGCGACGCCGCGCTCCCAGGCGTCGACGGCGGCCTCGGCCTGCCCGCGGTCGTACAGCCACGAGCCGAGCATCGACCAGAGGACGGCTGCCGACGGGTCGAACGCCAGGACACGACGCAGCGCGTCGACGTCGTCGAGACGCGACGGCAGGGCGTTCGTCGGGTCGACGGCGGCTGCGTACGCGACGGCGCGGTGCGCGTCCTCGGTCCGTCCGGCTCGAAGCGCGAGGTCGGCACGGTGCACCGCGACGAGCGGCCGGACGTTCACCTGGCCGAGCGCCTGCCGGTCGGCCCGCTGCTCGGCGAGGGCGAGGACGTCCTGCGCCTGTACCGTGGCGCCGAGGGACGCGTACTCGAGCGCGACGTCGAGCAGCACCGTGGCGTCGTCGCTGACCGGCCGCCCGCCGAGGTGGCGCGCCCACTGGTCGAGCGGGTCGATCGCGAGCGTCTCGGCGAGCAGGGCCTCGGCCTCGTCCGCACGACCGAGCCGGCGCAGGAGCACGACGGCCGTGTCCCGAGCCTGCAGGTGCTCGCGGTCCGTCCGCAGCACGGCCTGCACGTGTTCGAGGGCACCACGGGGGTCCTCGGCGGCGGTGCTCCGGGCCAGCGCGAGGTGCGCCGGAGCGGCCTCGGCGGCGTTCCACGTGGCCTTGCCGAGCGCGCGGCGGCCGTCGTCGGCCCGACCGGCGCGGAGCAGGGCGAGGCCGAGTCGGTGGTGCGCCTGACCGCTCGAGGGGTTCGGCGCCCAGGACACGAGCCGGTCGACGGCGTGCTGCAGGTGCTCGACCGCGCGCTCGTACTCGGCCGCCGCGTACCGGCGGGTCCCGAGGGCGACGTGGGCCCGGACGTCCCCGGGGTCCCGGCGCAGCGCCTCGTGCCAGTACGGCTCCGGCGAGCGCGTCGCGTGCCGGTACTGCTCGAGGTAGTCGCCGATGAGGTCGAGCTCCTCGGTCGTCGTCACGTCCTCCGGAGCCGGCGGGGCGACGGCGGGGTCCGGCGCCGCGGCGGCCGCGTCGACCGGTCGCCGCGCGAACCGGACGAGCTCGTGGTCACCGTCGACGACGGCGACCCGCAGGGTCGCGGCGTCCGTGCCGGACGGCACCGCCCAGTCGACGACGACCGGCGCGTCGGGGGTGAGCCGTGCCTCCAGGACGGCCAGCACCGCACCGTCGGCGGTCTCGATGCGGATGGCGGCGTCCTCGGCGACGACGCTCGTCGCGACGCCGATGCGCAGCGCTCCCGGCTCCGGCACGTCGACGCGGATCGCCGCGTCGCGGGAGGCCTGCATCGCCGGGCCGATCGCGCTGATCGGGTACCAGAACTGCGAGAAGGTCTTCGTCTCGCCGGGTGCCAGGAACGAGAAGTCCGGCTGGTTGTCGGTGTAGACGCCGGCCATGAGCTCGACGTACGGGCCGTCGGTGTCGGTCAGGTTCGCGTCCCAGGCGTGCCCGAAGGGCGCGTCGCCCCACGTCCACTGCTTCTTGCCCGGCGAGATCGTGCGGTCGGCCCAGTGCACGAAGCCGGCCTGGCGGCCGTGGTCGTACCCGCCGAAGAAGGCGTCCTCGGTGTCGGTCACCATGTAGGACGTCGGCACCGGGATGTTCCGGTACCAGTCGAGCCGGTCCGCGTCGGGGTGCTCCCCGTCGACCCGGGCCGGGTAGTCGACCCCGTAGTACGTACCGTCGACCGCGGGGAACGTCGCGATCGCGCGCTTGGCGTGGTCGGCGACGTGGTGCACGTCCGTCGGGAAGAAGCTCTGGTAGTCGTCGTTCACCGCGGCGGCGACGTTCGCCCACCACAGGAACGTCTCGGTGCGCTCACTGCGGTTGTAGAGCCGGACGCGGGCCTCGATCGCCGAGGAGTCCGGGCGCAGCCGGATGCCGTGCATGCCCTTCATCCGGGCGAACGGGTCGTGGTCCGAGCACCACACCGTGACGGAGCCGTCGGCCTCGCGCTCGATCGACACGTCCGTCGGCAGGAACGTCGCCGGGCGGTGGTGCTGCGGCCAGTTGAACTCAACGCCGCCCGAGATCCACGGCCCGGTCAGACCGACGAGCGCCGGCTTGATGACGTTGTTGCGGTAGAAGAAGTCGTGGTCGGCGGTCTTGTCGTACCCGATGTGGATGCGCCCACCGAGCTCCGGCAGCACCACGACCCGGACCCAGCGGTTCTCGAGGTGGACGGCCTCCCAGCGGTGCGGACGCTTCTCCGACGCGATGCGCTCGTGGAAGGGCAGTGGGAAGACCCGCCCGGACGATCCTTGGTAGACGCGCCGGTCGAGGAACTGCGGGAACCGGTCCGGCTCCTGCGGCTCGTACGTGTCGATGACGAGCGGTTCGGACCAGGCGGCGACGGCCTGGCCCTGCTGGTCGGCGGGGATCGGAGGGAGGTCGAGCCTCGACTCTTCGTTGAGCATGCACCGAGCGTACGGAGCACCCCCATCGCCGCGGAACGCAGGATCCGACGGAATACCTGGACGATCCGACGACGGGCGGGTGATGATGGCGCGTGCTCATCGAAGACGGTTTCCCCGGCCAACGCCTCCGCGTCCTCCCCGCGCGGCGCGTGGCACAGGCGCTCACCCAGCCCGGGATCGCCCACCTGGTCGTGACCGACGCCGGCTACTTCCCGACCGCCCAGGCGCACGGCAAGGCCCGGCCCGCCGGCACCGAGCAGTGCGTCGTCCTGGTCTGCGTCCTCGGCGCCGGGCGCGTGCACGTCGGCGGCGCCGTGCACGAGGTCCGCCGCGGTCAGGTCGTCGTGCTGCCACCCGGCGTGCCCCACGCCTACGAAGCCGACGACCGTGACCCCTGGACCCTCTGGTGGGTGCACGTGCTCGGCCGCGACCTGGCGGAGTTCCTGCGGAGCAGCGGCATGACCGCCACCCAGCCCGTGCGCCAGCTGCGCGACGTCTACCGCCCGGTGTCCCTCATCGAGGAGATCGTCGGCGCGATGGAACGCGGCGACACCGACGCCAGCCTGCTCGCCGCCTCCGGCGCCGCCTGGCACCTGATGGCCCAGCTCTGCGCCGAGCAGGTCGCCGGCGCCACCGCCCTGCCCGTCGTCGACGCCGCCCGCGACTACATCGTCGCCAACCTCGCCGAGTCCGTCACCGTCGGCGGCCTCGCCGCGATGGCGCGGATGAGCCCGTCGCACTTCGCCGCGCAGTTCCGGCAGCGCGTCGGCACGAGCCCGATCAGGTTCCAGACCCAGGTCCGGATGGGCCGCGCACGGGAGCTCCTGGACACGACGACGCGGAGCGTCGAGTCCATCGCCGCCGAGGTCGGGTACGACGACCCCTTCTACTTCAGCAGGGTGTTCCGTGCGGTGCACGACGAGACGCCCACGGCGTACCGAGGGTCGCGGCGGGGGTGACGACGCCTCGACGTGGTCGTCACGACCCCGCGGCCCGCTGCACCTCCTCGTCGCCGGCCGCGCACCGCGAGAACGCCGCCGCGGCACCGGTGCGGACCCGTGCGAGCGTGCCGTCGGGCTGCTCCTCGAGCCTGAGCAGGCCCATCCGCCGCAGGTACGGGGTCTTCCGCACGCTCTCGGCGCGTTCCGCGACGAGTTCGGCGGGGAGCTCGAACTCCTCGACGTTCCTGCCGCCGGCCGCGTAGGACCAGTCCACGAAGTCGAACATCGGCCACCACGTGAAGCCCCGGACGTCGACGCCCTGCGCCACGAGTCCCTGCACCGCACCGGCTGCGTCCCGCACCCAGGCGGACCGCACCGCGTCGTCGCCCTCGATGGAGGTCTCGGTGACGAGCATCGGCAGCCCGTACCGCTGGTCGAAGCGCCGGACGGTCTCCTCGAGCCCGTCCGTCCACCGGTCGTGTGCGTGCTGTACGACCCGGCCCGCTTCGTGCACGAGCCGCCGGGGTGACAGGTCTGGGTAGTAGTTGACGCCGAGCAGGTCGATCGACACCGCGCCGTCGACCAGTGCGCGCAGCACCGGTGTCGTGGCGCCGTGGGACCGCAGCCAGTCATGGGCGGGGTGGTCGGCCGTGACGCGACCGAGGACGAGGTCGGTCGGCACGGTGCCGAGCGTCTCGAGCAGCTCGGCCTCCGCCCGGGTCTCGGCCGTGTCGTCGGCGGCTTCGACGAGGGTGCTGGCCTCGACGTGGACGACGACCGCCGCGGGGTTCGCGGCACGGACGGCCCGGACGGTGCGTTGGATGCCCGCGGCGATGCCGAGCACGACGCACGTCCACCCGTCCCAGCCGGTCAGGCCCGGGGGCCACACCCCGCGCAGCCCGGCGAACGAGGCCGTGGTGATGGGTTCGTTGAGCGGCGTGACGTGGTCGACGACGCCGGCGTACCGCGCGGCGAAGGCGCCGGCGAACTCGGCGATCGCATCGGGGTACCGCGGGTCGGCGAAGGAGTCGTCGAGCCAGGTGGGTGTGCCGTAGTGCACCAGGTCGGCGATCACGGTGACGCCGTCGGCCGTGGCGTGCGGGAGCCGTTCGTCGAGCACCGACCAGTCGAACTCCCCCGGCGCCGTGTGCACCCGGGGCCAGTCGACCCCGTAGCGCAGCGCTCGCGCGCCGAGTTCGCGCACGGTGTCCAGGTCCGCCCGCCAGGACGCGTCGTGGTCGGTGAGCGCGTGCTCGTCGAGCGGCGCCATCGCGAACCGGGCGGGTGGGTAGACGCAGGTGTCCTCGATGCCGAGCGCCCACGTGAACGTGCCGGGGGCGAAGGCGGACGGGCCGGTCACTTCAGCCCGGACGTCGCGACGCCGGCGACGAAGTACTTCTGCGCGAAGAAGAACCCGACGGCGATCGGCAGCAGCGAGATGACGGCACCGGCGAGCAGGACGGCGTGGTCGGTCACGTGGGCACCGCCGAAGAGCGTCAGCCCGGCGGGTAGGGTGAGCATGTCGTTCGAGGTGCTGATGACGAGCGGCCAGAGCAGGTCGTTCCAGAGGGCCATGCCGTTGAGGACCGCCACGGTCGCGATCGCGGGCTTCGCCAGCGGCAGGATGACCTGCCAGTAGATCCGCCAGTGCCCGGCACCGTCGATGCGCGCGGCCTCGTCGAGCTCCGGGGGGATGTCGATGAAGAACTGCCGGAACAGGAAGATGCCGAAGGCCGAGGTGGCCCGCGGGATGATGAGCCCCTGGTAGGTGTTCAGCCAGCCGAGGTGGAACAGCTCCACGAAGACCGGGATGAGTGTCACCTGGAACGGCACCATGAGCGTCGCGATGACGAGCACGAACGCGACGTTCCGGCCGACGAACCGCATGCGCGCGAGCGCGTAGGCGCACATCGAGTCGAAGAGCAGCGTCAGCACGGTCGTCACGACCGTGAACACGAACGAGTTGAGCAGGAGCCGCAGGAACGGCAGCTGCGACCACACGCCCTGGTACCCGTGCAGCGTGACGCTGGTCGGGAACAGCGAGGCGGGGTGGCCGAACAGGTCCGCCTCGGAGCGGAACGATCCGCTCACCATCCAGACGAACGGCACGAGCGCGAACACGAGTCCGATGCCGAGGTACACCCACTTCAGGACGGAGCCGGTGACGACGAGGCCGCTCCGGCGACCGTGTCGCCGCCGTCGGTGGTCGGTGGTCGGTCGGGAGGCACGGGTCGGCTCCATCTCGGACGGTCGCCGGGTGAGCGCGTCAGTCGACATCGTCGTACCGGAAGAGTCGGAGCTGCAGGACGGAGATGAGCATGATGATCACGAAGAGGACCCAGGAGATCGCCGACGCGTAGCCGGTCTGGTAGTTGACGAACCCGTCGCGGTAGAGCAGGTTCACGAGGGAGTCGGTGGCGAACACTGGGCCGCCACCGGTCATGACGTAGACGAGGTCGAACACCTGGAACGACTGGATCGTCAGGATCATCGACGTGAAGAGCAGCGTCGGCCGGATGCTCGGCAGCGTGATCCGCCAGGTGGTCTGCCAGCGGTTCGCGCCGTCGAGTTCGGCGGCCTCGTAGCGTTCCGCCGGCACGCCCTTGAGCCCGGCGATGAACAGGATCATCGCGAAGCCGATGCTCTTCCACACCGAGACCAGGATCACGGTCGGCAGGGCGAGCGAGGTCGACTGCAGCCAGGCGACGCTCGGCAGCCCGAGCAGGGCGGTGATGCCGCCGACGAGCCCGATGTCGGGGTCGAGCAGGAACTTCCAGACCAGGCCGATGGTGACGAGCGACACGATCGTCGGGAAGAAGAACACCGAGCGGATGATCCGGTTGAGCAGCGTGTCCCGCTGCAGCAGGAGCGCGGCGACGAAGCCGAGCACCACGAGCAGGACGACGGAGACGACCGTGTACTCGAGCGTGACGCGCAGGGCGTTCCAGAACTGCGGGTCGTGGGCGAGCTGCACGTAGTTGCCGAAGCCGACGAACTGCTGCGAGACCGCACCGACCGTCCAGTCGAAGAACGAGTAGTACAGCGAGCGCAGGATCGGGAAGACGACGAACACGCCGAGGATGAGCAGCGACGGGGCCATGAAGAGCCAGGCCGGCTGGAAGCGACGCGCTCGGCGGCGGGTGGGGCGCGCCTCCCGGCCCCGGTCGGAGGCGGGGGCCCCGGCACGCGCCGTGCGTGCCGGGGCCGAACCGGTGGTCTGGTCGGTCACTTGCTGCAACCGGTCAGGCCGTCGATGGTCTGCGCGGCTTCCTTCGTCGCGTCCGCGACGGAGGTGCCGCGGGTGATCTTGCCGATCATCGGGACGTAGGCGTCGGAGTCGACCTTGGTGGCGTCCGGCACGTGCGGCAGGTAGAGGCGGGCGTCCCCGACCTGGCTGGCGAAGACCGACACCGTCGGGTCGGCCTGCAGCTTCGCGTCGTCCGACAGGTCGGTACGGAGCGGCGGGAAGCCGGTCTGCAGCGAGAACTTCTGCTGCGCGGTCTTCGACGTCCAGTACGCCAGGAACTCCTGCGCCTGCTCCGGGTACTTCGTCTTCGCCGAGATCGACAGCGGTGCGATCGAGCCGAGCGTCGACGACTTGCCGTCGACGCCGACCGGCACCTTCACGATGCCGAGGTCGATGCCGGCCGACTTGTACCCGGAGGCCGCCCACGGCCCGTTGATCTCCATCGCGGCCTTGCCGGCCGAGAACAGCGAGTCGGCCTCGGCGCCGGTGAGGCCGACGGGGCTCACCTTGTCCTTCGCGACCAGGTCGCCCCAGGTCTCGAGGCCCTGGCGCGATGCGCTCGTCTGCACCGCGCTGCAGCCCTTGCTCGTGACGATGTCGCCGCCCTCGAGCCACTGCAGGACCGGCCACATCTGGATCGTCTGGTTGTCCGCGAGCGCGATGCCGTACTTGCCACCGGTGGTGAGCTGCTTCGCGTCGGCCGCCAGCTCCTGCACGGTCGTCGGCGGCTTCGCGATGCCGGCGTCCTCGAAGAGCTTCTTGTTGTAGTACAGGCTGAGCGTCGCGAAGTTGGCCGGGACGCCGTAGAGCTTGCCGTCGTAGGTGAACTCCTCGACGGTCCCCGGTGCGAACTCGGACGTGTTGATCTTGCCGTCGCCGCTGCCCGTCATCGTGATCGGGAGCACCGAGTTCGTCTTGACGTACTGCGCGACGGCGTTCGGGTCGCTCGACACCGCCGCGACGTCGGGGCCCTGCCCGGTGAGCCAGGCCGACGGCAGCTTCTGCTGGATGGTGTCCCACGGCTGGACGGTCATGTCGACCGTGATCTTCGGGTGGGACTTCTCGAAGTCCTTGACGATCGTGGCGTAGCCGGGGCGGTCGCCACCGGTGAACCCGGTCCAGACCTTGAGGGTGACGGGACCGTCGGTGTCCGCGGACCCGCCGGCCGAGCAGCCGGTCAGGACGAGGGCGAGGGCGGCGGCACCGGAGACGACCGCGAGGGTCGTGCGTGCGTGCTTCATGGTCGAACGCTCCTTTGCGTTGCAGGTGGGTGCGCGGGTCGGTGTTCGGTGTCGATCGGCGCTGTGGTGGTGCGGGTTCGGGTGGTGCGGGTTCGGGTCGTGCTGGTTCGGGTGGTGCTGTCGGGAGCGGCTCAGCCGGTCGGCTGCTCGCGGTCGTCGTCGCACCCGCAGGATCCGCGGAGGACGACCTCGACGGGCAGCTCGGTGTGCTGCCCGGTCGTGCTGGGGGTCCGGCGGTCGACGAGGTCGAAGAGGCGCTCGGTGGCGATGCGTCCCATCTCCTCGGCGGGCACGCGGACGGTGGTGATGCCGGGGGTCGTCACCCGGGCGAGGCCGAAGTCGTCGAAGCCGACGACCGAGACGTCCTCGGGGACGCGGACACCCGCGCGACGCAGCACCCGGAGACCCCCGACGGCCATGTCGTCGTTGGCGAAGACGATGCCGTCGTGGTCGGCCCCGCTCGCGAGGGCCTGCTCGACCGCCGCGGCACCGGAGGCCTCGGACAGGTCGCCCTCGACCACCGTGACGTCGGTCAGACCGTGCTCGTCCGCCGCGCGGAGGAACCCGTCGCGACGGTCGATGCCGGTCTGGTGGTCGAGCGTGCCGGTGACGTGCAGCAGCCGGCGGCGGCCGTGCACGGCGACCAGGTGCTCGACGAGTCGCTCGGTCGCCGCGACGTCGTCGATGCCGACCGAGACCGCCCGGTCGAGGTGCGGGTAGTTGCCGATGAGCACCACGGGCAGCCCACTCGCGACGAGCGTCTGCACGTGGTCGTCGTCGATCGCGGCACTCGTGACGATCGCGCCGTCGGCCGTCCGCGACCGCATCACCCGCTCGTACGCGACGCTGCCCGAGGACGTGTCGGCGTTCGTCGAGACGATCACCTGGGCGTCGTGCGCGTTCGCCGCGGTCGACATGCCGGTCAGGACGTGCATGAAGTACAGGTGGCCGAACACGTGGGTCGACGAGTTCGGCACGATGAGCGCCACGGCGTCGGCCCGCTGGCTGCGGAGCGCCCGACCGGCGGAGCTCGGCACGTACCCGAGCTCGTCGGCCGCCTGCTTGACGGCGGCCCGGGTCCGCTCGCTGATCCGCTCGTGGCCGGACAGCGCCATGCTCGCGGCGGCCGAGGTGACGCCGACCGCGGCGGCCACGTCCTTCAGGGTCACGGACTTCGGCACGAGCGCCTCCTCGGGTTGTTTTATCGATTAACCGGTCTGCACAGCATGCACCTGCTGAATCGATTGAGCAAGCGGTGCGTGTGGATCGGACAGGAGGCGCGTGGCGGGGCCGCCCCGTGCCTCCTGTCCGGTGGATCAGTTGAAGCGGAACACCTGCGGTGCCTGCCCGTTGCAGTCGTAGAGCTGCAGGGCGGTGCCGTTCGCGGTGTTGCCCGACGGCACGTCGAGGCACCGGCCGGACTGCGGGTTCAGCACGGACCCGTTCGCCTGCGGCACCCACTGCTGTCCGCCGACGCCGTTGCACGTGTACAGCTCCAGGTGCGTGCCGTTCGCCGTCGCGTTGCCGTCGAGGTCCAGGCACCGGCCGAGCGTGCGGATGGTGTGGTCACCGGCGTCGTACGCCCACTGCTGGTCGGTCGTCTGCTCGTCGGTCAACAGGGTCTGGCAGTCGTACACCTGCACCTGCTGGCCGTTCTGCTGCAGGTCGTTGCCCGCCACGTCGACGCACTTGCCGCCGATGGTGCCGATGGGGACCGCGGCGACGAACTTCTGCGCGGCGTTGCCGTTGCAGTCGTAGAGCTGCAGCGCCGTGCCGTTCGCGGTGTTGCCGGACGGGACGTCGAGGCACCGGCCGGACTGCGGGTTCTTGATCGACCCGTCCGGCTGCACGATCCACTGCTGCCCACCGACGCCGTTGCAGTCGTAGAGCTCGACGTGGGTGCCGTTCGCGGTCCCGTTGCCGTTCGCGTCGAGGCAGCGCCCCAACGTGCTCAACGTGTGGGTGCCGTAGACGTTGCCGAGCCAGTGCTGGTCCGCCGCCAGGGTCCGGCAGTCGTACAGCTGCACGACCGCGGTGTTGCCACCGGTGTCGTCACCGGCGACGTCGACGCACTTGCCGCCGGGGCCGGTGATGGACGCGCCGGGTCCCCCGCCGGTCGACACGCCCTGGTAGTTCTGCGCGACGATGTTCGCCTGCACCGCGCTGTCCGCGGCGTCGGTCGAGTACCCCGTGGTCATGACGCCCTCGAAGAACGACTGCGTGCCGCGGTTCGAGTTGTCGCCGCCGGCACCGAGCACGATCGAGCCCTCGAGCTTCATCGGCGTGTAGCCCTGGCCGTCGCCGTCCCGGTCTGTGGGCAGCGCGCCCTCGTACCACTTCGACAACGAGCCGCCCTGCGCGTCCCCGCCCTTCAGCGCGAAGTTCGCGACGCCGTCGTTCTTGAGCAGCGCGGTGACGAACTTGCTCGAGTTGCCGGTGTTCGCCGTGGTGATCGCCGTCTTCCCCTCGTAGACGCCGTTCTCCAGGTCGGCCTGCACCCACGGACCGCGGCCCGCACTGCCCTTGCCGTTCAGCATCGACAGGTTCAGGGCGTCCATGTGCCCCTTGCCGGTGTCCTGCGGCAGTGTCTCGACGTTGCCGAAGTCCGAGCAGCAGCCGTGGTTGACGTTGGTGCCGCTGGCGACCTCGTACATCGACTCCGGGCTGGCGCCGCGGGCGGTGCCCTTCGCGACCGTGCTCGAGATCCGGTAGGCGACCTGCTGCGGCATGAAGACGCCGTAGGCCTTGTGCCCGGCGACCGTGATCGGCAGCGCCGCAGCGTCGGCGGCGTGGTTCGCGGGTCCCGCGTCCCCCGCCCCGGCGACCGTCAGGTCGTTGTGGTTGCTCGTCTGGTCGTAGATCTTCGGGATGGTGCACGTGGTGCCGGAGCAGAACGCGTCCTGCGTCGCGGCGTTCGCGTACCCGCCCGCGGCGAGCAGCCCGACGTTCGTGGTCGCGCCGTCCGAGGCGCGCTGCACCTGGTAGAGCGGGCCGTTGTACGCGGCGAAGAGGGCGCGGGTCGAGCTGTAGGCGGCGACGCACGACGTGCCGGCGCTGCCGTACGTGTCGCACGGGCCGTTCGTGGCTGCCGAGGCAGCGCCGGCGCCGAACGTCGTGGCGAACAGGCCGCCGGTGACGAGGGCGAGGGCGCCGAGCGCGGCGGCGATGGGACGCCGCCTTCGCGTGAGTGGTCTGGTGTGCATGGTGAGCGGTTCCTTCCGAGCGTCGTTGCTTGCGGATGCGGTCGATCGCGAGGATGCTTAATCGATTAACCGCATCCAGGATAACGCAGACGTGGTCGGGGCAACAGTCCGATCGGGCACACGGCACCCACGGAGTTGACTGACCGTCCCGGCACGACCCCCGACAAGGAGCCTCCGATGCTGTCC
Organism: Curtobacterium sp. MMLR14_006; assembly: GCF_001864985.1. Taxonomy (NCBI): domain Bacteria; kingdom Bacillati; phylum Actinomycetota; class Actinomycetes; order Micrococcales; family Microbacteriaceae; genus Curtobacterium; species Curtobacterium sp. MMLR14_006. The sequence continues at coordinate 60,872 of NZ_MJGU01000022.1, forward strand.
CTCATCTACTCGAGCCTCGCCACCCGACACCTCGAGGACGACGACCTCGCCGCCTTGCTCGCGCAGAGCCGACGCGCGAACGCCGAGAACGACATCACCGGCGTCCTGCTGTTCCGCAACGGCTACTTCCTGCAGCTGCTCGAGGGGCCGGACCAGGCCGTCCGCGACAAGATGGCGACCATCAAGCACGACGACCGGCACACCAAGGTCTCCGTCCTGGTCGAGGAACTCGTCGAGGAACGACAGTTCCCGGAGTGGACGATGGGCTTCCCCGCCGAGGACTCCGACGTCGAGCAGGCTCCGGGTTACCGGACCACCTTCGACGACCTCGACGCTGCCGGCGGCACCCAGGTGAGCTCGCTGCCGGCGCTGCGCGAGCTCATCCGGTGGTTCCGGCCGGCGGGGCGCTGAACCGCGGCACTGCTGCGGTGTCCGGAGGCGCCTGTCGGCGCGCCGCTTCTGCGGTGCCTACAGTCCGACGCTGCCCTGGGAGATCCCACCGTCGATCGTGACCGTGGTGCTCGTCATGTAGGCGGCCTTGCCGGACGCCAGGAAGACGACGACCTCGGCGATCTCGTGCGGCTTCGCCGGGCGACCGAGCGGGATGGCGTCGTCGAGCTGCTTGAGCTTGTCCGGGTCCGAGGTCGTGGCGGTGTTGATCGGGGTGTCGACCGCCCCCGGCGCGATGTTCACGATCCGGACGCCGTGCGGACCGAGCTCGACGCCGCCGCTCCGCGCCAGCATCCGCATGCCGCCCTTCGACACGCAGTACGCCAGGTTGCCGGGCATCGGCCAGTCCTCGTGCACGCTCGAGATGTTCAGGACGAGACCACCGTCGCCCTGTGCGATGAACTGCTTCGCAGCGGCCTGGGTGCCGAAGAACGCGCTCTTCATGTTGACCGCCATGAGCTTGTCGTAGCCCTCCTCGGTCTCCTCGAGCAGGGACTTCCGGTCCTCCATGCCGGCGTTGTTCACCAGGACGTCGAGCGAGCCGAACGAGTCGACCGCCTTCTGCACCATCCGGTGCAGGTCGTCCGCCTTCGTGATGTCGGCATCGACGCCGACCGCATGACCGCCGGCCTGCTCGATCCGCTGGACCAGCGACTCCGTCTCCTCGGGGTGGGCGACGTAGTCGATGACGATGTTCGCGCCCTCCGCGGCCGCGGCGAGGCAGATCTGCTCACCGATCCCGCTGTTCCCGCCGGTGACGACGATGGTCTTGCCTTCGAGCAGCATGCTTCCTCCTGGTCGGTTCCTGACGGCCACGATGCTCCTGGGGACCGGGGAGCGTCCGGTCAGTGGGCTGAGGCTGTGCCCGGGCGGGTCGGGCGGCGTATGGCCGGGGTGCCGACGCTGTGCGCAGTCGATCAGCGGACCCGTGGCGGAGGCCGCAACCGCCGCGGGCGCAATCTCGCATCCACCCCGCGCCAGGCCCGACTCCGTGGCCGGATGATCGGCTTCTTCGCGGTCTCGCCACTCCCGATCAGCTCGGGCATCGTGGGGAAGGGCGATCTCCAACTCGTGTTCCGGTCACTCCAGTTCAGCGGCCGTGATCCCCGGGCGTATCCGGGCAACGACCGCGAAGGAGCTCGGCGCCACCGCTGCTGCGTCCGCGCCGAGCTCCTCGATGATGTGACGCCGCGTCATCTGCTGTCGCCTCTCACCCGGTGTCGGGTGGACGAACGCTTCACACGAGGAGCAGCCGGCGAAGAGGCACGTCCGGGTACAGCGTGTGATCGATGCGCCAGGCGGAGCCGTTCCAAGTCCAAGCCCTGGTGACCGCCGTGGTGCGCCAGAGGCGTAACAGGTCCCCGACCGGGACGACCGGATAGTCGTCAACGAATCCGCTCGGATCGAAGACCAGCGCGCTCGTGGCGACGTCAGGGCCGTGTTCGATGATCTGCGCGACTGTGCCGTCGGTGACGAACGCCAGCCAGAACGTTCCTGGCCGGTGATCTGGATGGTCGGGGAGCGCACGTCGGGACCGTAGCATCGCCTCTCCTTCTGCGACCGCCGTGCTGAGCGGAAGGAAACGCGCGCCTGGGACGAACTCATCGCCGGGGTTCTGTCCGTCCCGCCATCGCCAGATCGAGGCGACCTCGGGAGGCAGCCGAGCCAGGCTGTGGTCGGTGGGTTCGAGACCTGGTCGCAAGCGCAAGGGGGACGAGGAGCTCGACGACACTCGTCGGGCGTACGCGTCGAGCTCCTCATCGTTGTTCATGCTGTTCAGTGTCCGTTGCAGATCTTGAGCGTGGCCACGGCAGATCCCCGTGGCGCTGGAGCCCACACGATGCCACGTTCGCTTCGGGGTGCCGTGTTGAGGTGGCACTTCGTCACGAAGCTGCCGTACTGGCCGCCTTGTGCACTGTTGTCCGTGCTGGTGATCGAGCGCAAGCTCGGGAGCGGGGATGCAGTGTTGCCGCCCTGCAGGGTGCTGTAGAGCGGGAACTCGTCACAGGAGTTTCCGGCGGGTTGGTTCTGACAGGCCGGCGACGATGAGTACCAGCTTCGAGGACTCGGGTTCTCTGCCGCTGGACGGTAGTCCTGGAGCACCCACGCGGGATGGGTCAGCATGGCGTCGATGTCGTGATTTGTAGCTTCATCGACGGCGTCTTCCTGCCCGGAGACGAAGATCGGACGGTGCTTGCATTCGTCGTAAGGGTTCTGCCCTGCCGCGGCGACGTAGGCGATGCACTGTTTTGCTGCGACCTGGGCGTCGCTGGGCGTGAGGTCCGGGTTCGTCCCGGTGAGTGCTGACGCGACGGCGCCGACTCGCCAGAAGCCTGGCAACTGCGCCGGCGGCTCTGGCGCCGATGGCGGGGCGGGGTTTGCCTGCTGCGTCCACGCGGGTGCAGTCGCCGTCTGCGTGCCATCGCCCACGTAGTAGATCGCCAGCGCGGACAGCGCTGCCGCACCGCCGGATGAACGGACGGCGAGGAGCACCGAACGGCTCGTGGCACCACTGGCCTGCGCCGCACGTGTGCAAGCGATGTACTGGTCGGTGAGGGAGCTGCCGAGGTTGTGGGTACCAGGCACGAATGCCAGGCCGTCGCAGAGCTGCGACGGTGCAATCGCGAGCAGCGACGCCGCGAGCGCTTCGGCGTCGAGCCCGTCGGAGAGCCGATGAACGGTCAAGCCCGCGGCGCCGACGGCGCTGGTCGGCTGCTGCGCGGAGGCGCGCACGGACGCAGCGCTACCACCGTTGAAGGCGCTGTTCGATGAGTACGAGTACTCGTCTCCCCCGCGGGTGTCACGGGCGGTCGCCTTCCAGGAGTCACCATTGCCTTCGACCCACATCTCGATGGCTGTGGTGCTGTTGCCGCTCTCGGACCATCCCCAGTCGGAGAGGTCGGAGGCGTTCGTGTCGTCGTAGTTGCCGGAACCGAAGATCGCGCTGTACTCAACCGCTGTCGCAAAGTTCCGCAGCGAGGACGATGTGACGGCGTCGTACGGGCCAGCGGCTTGTGCGGGTGATGTCCCGATGGTCAAGAGTGCCGCTGCGAGAGCGGTGGCAGCCGAAGCTGCGACAGTGGTTCGGAGAGTTCCCCTCAGTTTTCTCACGTCGCCACCCTGACAGGGCACACAGCATCGTCGCCGCCCCCCGTTCGGGGGTTCGCAACCAACAGGCGCAACCCCTTGGCAAAATCCATTTCCTACCACGTCGAGCGTGACCGAGAGGAGGAGCTACAGCACTGCTGGCGGCACCTCGATTCCCCATCCCCGCCGTGCACTGGAGGCGCCTGAGCCATAACCGACGCCAGCCGGCGGGGCCGCGGTTCGCATGGTCGTTCTCATCTGCTCAGTTGTGACTGTGGGCGGTGCGGGACGGGGCGCTTCGCCTTCGCAGACCGCGGTGGCTCCATTGCCCTGACCGGCAGGGACGTGCCCGTCAGGGCTCACGTCGAGGCGCGCGCGTCCTGCAGATCGCCGTGTCGAGGTGATGGATCCTACGTGTCGATACCGCGCACGTAGGCCGACACATCCGCTCCCGAACGCAACACGCACGCCTTCAACCCGAAAGCTTCGCCGCGCCCGGAAACGCCATCAGAGCGTCCGGGGTGCTTCAGCGCGCCCGAAAACAGCGGCGAACGCCGCCACAGTCACTTCCACGCCGTAGCAAGGCGTCCGACGAGCCCCTATCCGGCTACAGACCCCGCAGAAACGAGAAGAACCCCCGGCTGAAGTCGGGGGTTCTTCTCGTGAGCCGAGTTTCGCAAACCGTTGAGGTCAGAGACACAAACGGCCCTGTGGCGGGTCATTTGCAGGTCTCGGCGTCCACCGTAATAGCGCCGATCCGGGACAGCCGGGCTGGCCGCCGTAGCTGGGTTTCCCCTGGGCCGGGTCGACGTTTCCCCTTTCGGAAGGAAGCCCTGGTCAGGCGTTGGGTGCACTTGACCCAGACGCACTCTTCGGCGAACGGTCAGATGGTGACGAGATCGCAGTGCCCGCCTCGCTCGAGGTGGCCCCGGCCGCCGAAGAGTGCACGCAACCCGACTCCGGAGACTCCACTCGAACAGGGTGGGTGTCACGCATCTCAGCTGTTCACGGAAGCTTGCCTGGCGAGTTCGGCGGCGAAGGAGAGCCTCGGGTGTTCGCGGACGACTGCGAGGAGCTGCGCCTCTGGGACTCCAAGCTCGTGCAGCAGGTTGAGGATGACCACCGCGGAGGTCGTCTCAACGACGGCGTGCAGCCGGTCGAAGTCCCCTCCAGCTGCACCGGCATCTGGCTGGCGCTGCCCCCACTCGTCGTATGGACTGGGTCACGCTCCGTACGAAAGGTCCCCAGCAACAGCTGCCCGGCGGAGGATCGGTGTAACAGCATCCCGACGACGAGGAAGAACACGTATCCGCTCTTCCATCTGATCTCCTGGCCCAAACGCGTCAAGCGGAACCTGTCGTCGTGTCTTCACGACCGGGCCCCTGAACTCACCAATCTTCACCTAGGCCGCTTCGGATGTGATCAACTGATCGCGGACTGCACGGGAAGGTGGTCGGAATGATCGTGCTCGGCAAGACCGCTGACGACAAAGGCGCACAGCTTGAGGCGGTCGTCGCCGCTGCCCTCACCGCGCAAGGCTATGAGGACGTCACCGGCAACCTCATCGAGGCGGGCGGCAACGAGATCGACGTCGTCGCGGTCCGCGCCTCACCGGTCATCGGCGATGTGCAGCGCACTCCGGTGATCTGCGAAGCGAAGGCGTACCGTGACCCGGTCGGCACGCCCGCGTGGCAGCGGTTCCTCGGCAAGCTCTTCATCGCCCGAGCGTCAGACGCCAGCACCGTCGGCGTGCTCATCGCACTCAATGGCGTGAATGGCAACGTCGAGGGCAGCTTTCGCGACCTACGAAAAGCCGACACCGCAGTGTTCATCATCACCGGTAGGCATCTCGAGGAGAACGCTCGAAACACCGGCGAAGTCGGCGACGCGGCAACCGTGCAGACTACGGCGGAGGAGCGCTACAGCCGAGTAGCGACGAACACGGAACTGGCCTACTACGGCGGCGCCTATTACTGGCTGATCACCTGGCAGTCCACCGTCGGGGAGTACTCCATCACCGACGGGCATGGCGGCGCCCTGTCCCAGGAAGTCGTCGAAGACCTCGGCCCAGCGTTGACCGCCGCGGTTTCCGGCACGCTCCTCACCGACGCAGACGTCGCCGAACGCGACGCCGAAACCCACCTGGAACGCCTGCGGCTAATGAACCGGTTGTTCGCCGGCCAGTCAGTTGAACCTGGCGAAGCCGCCGACGAACTCAGGGTGGAACCGTTCTGTGCCGAAATCGACGGGCAGGTGACGTTGCGGCCAGCAGGAGAGCTCAACGCCTACGCCGTGTCGCGGCTGTTCGCCAGCATCTTCACCCACGCTGTTCCGGTCGCGCAACTCGGCTTCGCCGCGGATCGTCACCACACCGCGTACGTGCTCCGCCTCATCGACGTGCTCCCGGAGCTGCAGTTCGGGTTCACACTCTCCGCCGACGACGACGCGACGCTTCGAGCTGTCGCACCGTACTTCCCGTCGGTGTGGATGGCGTTGGCGACACCGATGCCGTTCTTCGCCGGCCACGCCGACACCGTCGTCGATGATGCAAAGACGGGAGATCTGGGCGTGGTGGACCGGAACGCGTTCTGGGAGACGATCGCGGACCTGATCCGCGGCGACTTCGTCAACGTCAGCGTTCGCGGTTTCCTGTTCGAGCACCTCGGGGTCGCCGAGCTCGCCGAGCAGCGCGCACTGACGGTGAAGACTCGCAGCGCAGCGATCGGCACAGTGGACGTGCAGTACCGGAACGCGCTCGCAACGCTTTCCGACGAACTCGTCGGCGAAGCAGGCAGTCGACACAGCATCATCCGGATCCTCCCGGGCGTTCAAGAGCCCTGGGAGGTGGAACACCCGGAACCGACGATCGCGCTCAACCGTCCGACGGGTTGACTTCGCCACATTACGTCCGCCCCGGGATGACGTGCTGCATGTCGTTGCCCAGTTGTCGCCGACGATCGTACAGGCGCGTTCGGTCGGCACCATGGGCTTGCACGTTCGCTCCTGCTGCTGGCTAGAAGTGGTTCTGCATCCAGTCGGTCACGTCGTTGGGCACGCCGTATGTCGCCCAGACCTGGTCGGTGACGGTAACGACGGTGACGGCGTCGTTGCTGTCGACGATCTTGCCGATGCCGTCCCGGAGTTGCACCGCGGTGAGGTCGGTGTCGACGAAGTAGCTGCTTTCCGCGGGGCGAGCCCAGCTCCGATGCGACTTCAAGTATGCGATGAGGGCTTCGTACTTCTGCCCGGTCATGTTCAGGTCGTAGTTCACCCAGTGAACGGCCATGGTGTTCTCCTGTCGATGCGTTTGGGGCGCTGAGCGGGTGGACTGCGACGACGCTGCAGCCCACCCGCCGTTCGCTACTTCTCGTTCCGGACACCCTTGTGCTGGTTCGAGCTCCCGTTGAGGATCCGACCCGTGCTGGTGTCACGCTTGAACCACTGGCCGTTGTGCTGGAACTCGCTACGTCCCTTGACGGCACCATTGCGGTGCCCGTTACCGGTGTTCTTTGCCACTGTTTTCGTCACCTCCGCTCCGAGCGAGAATCGGCGGTTCCGCCACGCTCACTCAGTAGTCGGAAGGTGCGTTCCCGACTTAAGCCGCTCGGTCGAACTTTTCCGCGCCACCTCTGTGGCGGCTGAGGTGCAACGGGCGTCCCGTCGTGTACTCGGGTCTGCCGGGCACGAGCGCTCCGCGGTGACGGCAGGGTCCGTTCACTGGCAGTCGACGCAGATGCCGGCGTCGTTGATGAGGTAGATGCTCTTCAGATCTCCGCATTGGGCGCATGCTCGGGCGCGGGCGGCGTTCCGGTCGCAGCGGCACTTGCCGCAGACCGGGCAGTGCGGTTCATGACAGGTGGGGCACGGCCATCCGCGCACCGCCACCTGTCCCTGGCAGCAGCTGATGTGGAACGTGGGCCGTCGGTCGTAGTCGCGTTCGATGACGGGTTGGGCGATGCCGCTTCCGCCGCTCCATACGTTCGCGTCGGCGAATACGGCGATGACGTATCGTCCGTCACGGACGGCGTCGACCCAGAAATCTGCTTGCGCTCCCCATGGTGCTCGCCAGCCGATCCGCCGGCGGAGGGATCCGCCTTCGGGAAGTTCCAGAAGGGGGTTGCCCGGGTCTGGGATCTGGTTCCGCCAGGGGTAGACCGTGGGCCAGCCGTGTTCCGCGTCGGGATGAATGGAGGCGTGTGCGACAACTCCGTACTCGGGGTCGATCATGGCGATGGCGCCGAGCCCTCGCATCTGCTCGGTGAGGGCGATGACGCAGACCGGTCGGCTCGCCCGAGTCGTGCGGTAGAGGTTGATGACGTCTGAGGCTTGGAGGGGTCGTTGCAGCGGCTGGAGTGCTGCGGCGGGGAGCAGCAGCGCTTGTGCGATGCGGTCGCACAGCATCTCGAGCAGATGCTCGGGCTGTGTTTGGTCCGCGATCCAGTCGTAGAGCCCTGAGTTGGTGACGAGGATGTGCGCGAACTCGTGAGCGAGAGTGAACTGGTCGCGGTCACTGTTTGACGACGCAGCGTAGAGCACCACTCCGTCTTCCAGAAATGACAGCCCGTCGCACGTTCCGTCGGCGGCACGTTGGTCGCCGAGGTGTTCTACCTGTTCGACGATCAGGTCGAACTCGTCCCGCATCGTCGCCGCGGGGTCTGCTGCGAAGCGCCGCCGCTGCTCTTCGGACACTCGCCGCAGCGCCTTTGCCACCGCCTGGTCGAGGTTCATAGGCCGCTTCGGTTTTCGAGCGCGCGAACGAGCGCCTCAATCGACGACAGGGTGTCGTCAACATCTGTTCGCGATCCTCGGTGCACGGTGCCAAGCGCGCGTCGTTCTAGGGCGGTTCGCGCCTCCTGCACGGTGATGTGACGCAGCTGCGCCCACCGTTCGACGAGCGCTCTGAACCGCGGGTGACGGCGAAGCTGCTGCACGAGGTTCGCATCTTCCGCAGGTGCGGAAACGTCGATGAGTTGTTCCGCAGCGGTGTTGAGGATTGAGGCAAGCGAGTCGATGACGACGGGCGGTACGTCGGCGGCTTCTGTGGTTTCCCACCTCATTACATCTGCTGGCGTGATACTCCAACCACGTCGGCTGAGTTCTGCCGCAATGTCGCTGACGGTGCGCTGTCGACGTTGACGCTGGCGACGGAGGAGCCGACCGTCGAGGCGCTTCGTTGGTGAAGGAACCAGGCCGAGCAGCTTCGCTGCTGAGTCATCCTCGAGCGCTGGAGCACCAGAATACTGTCCAACGTTTTGCAATTCATCCACGATTGCGGCGAACGGTCGAATGTCTGCGGGGAGGTTGGGCAGCGGGACGGGCGCGTGCGCGTGGCGAGGGCCCAGTCTGCCCGTTGCCATTAGTCGGCTGATGAGGTCGTCGTTGTCCGTGGTCATTGCTTCGCTCCTTCCATTCGTTGCCGTAGTTTCTGTAGAGCTTTGGAGAGGATTTGCGAGATTCGGGCCGGGGTGACCCCCAGTGCCTGTGCAACGGTCTTCTGAGGTTCGTTGTTCATGATCACTCGCGCGATGACGTCCCGTTCCCGGTCCGTCAACACATCCCATGCTTCCCAGAGCTCAGCGATGGCGAGGGCCTCGTCGACCGTGTCGTCGACCGCCGCGTAGGCGTCGATCGGGTGCGGTACGTCTTCGAGCGCATCCGCCGTCCCGGCGTACTGCTTCGGGTGCAGGCTCCGGATCGCGTCGATCGCGCGCCGCTTGATCATCTGGATGACGAACGCTTCCGCGTTTGTCACACCGGTGGGACGTTTGCGGAGCAGCTCCTCTACGACGGTGAGCACCACGTCCTCAGCCTCACGTTCAGCACCGACTTGCGCCAGCACTGATGAGGCGACGCGGTAGAGAGTGTCTCGGTGGGCGTTGTAGAACGCCGCGATGCCTTCCGGAGTGGAAAGGTCCATCGGTCCCCCAATGTGTCAACGGCTGACACGCCGCCTGGTAGCTACCTTCACATGATGAAGTCGTCGTCGGTGTCAGAAACGTTAGCGGCGGGTCCACTCGGGCGTGTCGCTGCGTCAAGTCGGCGACGGGTCCTCCTCCGGGTCGCGCTGCGGTGGTCTTCCTTCGGCCTGCCCGCGAGCGGTCGATCGCATCAAGAAGCGGGGGTGAACATTGAGCTGGGGTAAGCACCTCAACCTGCATCGAGCATGCCCATGGCCAGGGCGAGCGCTCCGGCGAGGAGCGACCAGACGGCGCGGATGACCCCTGGAGGGCGAATCTCCGGCGATGTGTGGCAACGCTGGCGCCAGCGACCCGCCCCGCAGATCCTGACCCCTGAACGGCGCTACGGTTCTGCCAGCAGGAGGACGTCACTGGCTGCGGGAGTCATTTCCGGCCGTGTCGGTGGGAATTGACGCGATCGGTGGCACTACTGTCTGCGTCGGATCGAGACGAACCCGATCGGAGCTGTCATGGAAGTCGTCGAACGAGTCGGGGTCGCCGCGCTGACCGCGGTCCGGCTGCTCGAGGCCGGCTCACCTGGCCAAATGAGCATCGCCCTCGTATTGCTGGAGGCCGCAGCGGAAGCAACGATGCGCCGCCGCGCACAACAAGAGGAATGGTCTCCGAAGTTCGCCGACTTCTATCGCGGAATCGGCGAGCCCGTTTCCGAGATCGACCTCCGCAACACGCTTCCCGTGAGCAAATTGACGACGAAGGCCTGGGAGCTCGATGATCGTTCGCGTCGAGCGATGGAGAAGACCTTCGAGGGACTCACCGACTACCTGGTGTTCCTCGAGGTGATCCCGCCGGACCTGAAAGCGCCACTGATGCGGCTCCACGAGTACCGCAACGAGACTTACCATCACAACCGTGTGCGATCCGAGACACTTCGCACGGCCGTACAGCTGTACCTGAACCTCGTCGCCGAGCTCCTCGAACTCGCCACCCCGAACATGTACGAGCTGTTCTCGCGCCAACGGGCGGCCGCTTTCGCAGCGGTACTCGAGATCGACACGGATGAGGCCCGCGGAGCAGTCACCGCGCAGAAGGCTCTCGCAGCGAAACTCCGTGCCGCAGCGGGCAAGTCCGACGCCCTGCCACGCCTTCTCGCCGAGGACGTGCACCGGCGACTCGACGACGTCGCGGAGGCTCTGAGCTTCTCGGCTTCTGTGATGCCCCAGGAGGGCGTGACCGCCGATGACGTCTCGCGCCTGGCGCAATGGACCGGTAATCCACTGGAATCGATGGAATCGCTTCGCGGCAAGCGCTTCCCAGTGATGAAGGCGACAGTCGCTCGTTGGCGGCAGGACGCAGGGGCGATCTCCGAGGCGACCGATGTTCGTGCCGCCTTCACGCTGTTCGCGAGCTTCGAGGACGAGTTCGAGGACTACGAGGCAGCAGTGGCCGAGATGGCATCGATGGCCGACGACTACGTGCAGCACCAGATTGATGAGCGGCGCGGGAAGTAGCCCCCCTCCCCGAATTGCGACCGCCGGCGGCAGTAAAAGAAGCTCGCGGGCTGGGATCTTCTGCCACAGTGGTCTCTGAAACCTACGACAGATCAGGAGTCGCACATGGCGCAGAAGGTGACGACGCAGCTCGTCGACGACCTCTCCGACGAGGTCATCGAACAGGGGAAGGGCCGCACGGTCCAGTTCGCGTTCGATGGCAGCTTCTACGAGATTGACCTCACGGACGACAACGCGGAGAAGCTCCGTGAGGTGTTCTCCGACTACGTCGCAGCGGCCCGCAAGGTATCCGGCGCTCGTGCGGGCCGGGGCGCTACGTCTTCTGCTGCGAAGGACCGCAACAGCGCAGACGAACTTGCAAGGATCCGCGAGTGGGCTGCTGCCAACGGCTACGAGGTCGCAGCACGAGGCCGCATCAGGCAGCAGGTTCGCGACGCGTACGCCGCGGCGAACTGACCGCGACCGAGGAGCTGAGCCAAGAGCAGGGGCGGGAAGCGGCGCACGAGTAGCGCCGAGAGGACTCGCTGCGCTGACGGCCACTGCGTGGAGGTCGCTTGTTCGCACCGCACTTTGTTCTGCAGCCGCTGCGATCGGGTCGAAGGCGAGTTCGCCGCCGCGATTCACACCGGGTCCGCCCGCGGAGCTGATCGGCTGCTCCCCTGTCAGCCTCTGAACCTCGCTCACTCCGATCCCGCACTTCCTCTCCCACCGCGCGTTGAGCAGTTCGAGGACTTTGAGAATCGTGACTTCCGGGATCCACGTGGCCCGACGACGGCGATGAAGTTCGCTGGCGCGACCACCAACGTTGCCTCGCGGCCGGCGAACCTCTGCGGGTCTTCCCCGTGGCGCCACGCGATGCCTGACAGAGCGTAAACCGGCGCAGGTTTCTCCGCGGAGCGAGAGCGCTGCTCGCCGTTGTCGGCATCCGTCGGGAGACCAGGACCCGAAAGTCCACCCCTCGGCGCCCGTCAGCAGGGGCAAGGAGGCAGGCGTTGGTGGTCATCCGCCGACCGCCCGTGCTCCGACATGGCATGTCTGCTGCCCACCACTTCCTTCGCCTGGGCGCGCACCGTCGTCTTCGGAGCTTCAGTCGTTCTTCGGCGCTGGCGGGAAGAGATAGCGGGCAATGATATAGATGATGCCCAGCACTTCGACGATGGTCGAAGATATCCAGAATTGCAGAACACTGGGCTCGACGTGACCTTTGACGGACCATGCGTAGTAGCCCACCAAAGCGCAGCCGAACACGAGGACACTTACAGCGAGCCGGGATGCGAACGTGAAGAACCGGAGACGCAAGTCGTTCTGCTGCCGCAGTCGAGCGATTTCCTGGAGTTCCATCTCACGCGCGTGATGTTCGCGCTCGTGTGCCAATTTGCCGGCCTCGGCCAGGTCCGCCCGAGGCTGAGTGCCTATTGTCAGATCGGCGACGTCGGGTCCGTCAGGGACATCCTCTTTCAGCTGTTCGATCTTGGCCTTATCCTTGGCCTCTTCGTTCTCGGTTTTCTTCGATCGCCGCTTACCCCACGTCATCGGGCGAGACGTTCGCGGCGCTTCTGTACAGCGGTCGGCGAGACGCCGAAGTACGACGCCAGGAGGTAGTCGGAGCCCAGCTTCCGTTCTTGCTTCCGGAACTCGGACGCGGGCATCAGCAGGGCGCCAGCGAACTCGTCCGCGTAGAACTCGTGCAGGTCGTATTCCCCGCCGCGCTTCTCGACGAATGAGTACGAACGGTCGTCTTGAGCTCTTCGCTCGACGAAGTGACCGACCTCATGGGCGCAAGTGAACATCTTGCGTCCGTAAGCGTCGGTGTCCTCGATCAGGACTTGAGCGGATCCGGGGCGCACCACGATCGCTCCCGAGATCCCCGGCAGCATCGACGTGAACTTAACGTCCAGCTCCATCGACCGTGCGATGGCGACGGGGTCGACTGGGAAGGTGCCGTTCCAGTGCTCGGCGCGGATCCGTTCCGCGGCATCCCGAGCAGCGTCTTTGACGAGCATCCTGCCTCCTTCCCCAACGTGGGATCCACGGTACCAGCGCGCTACGACGCCGGCTCGTAGGCATGCGGCGAGAAAGCTGCGGCGATAACCGGAGTGAGACCTGTCGTCGCGCGACGTAACGTCTCTCCGTGTCGCTCTGGTGCGGCTCTTCATGCAGCCCCTATGCGCGGAGCCTCGCCCGGCCGCCGCGGCCGGAGCAGGCAGGGCAGAAGCGGGTCGGCGTACCCGAGAGGCGCCGCCGACTCACCCGACCCTCCCTGGCCCTCGCACAGGGAGGTCAAGCTGGACAGGGGGTCCGCCGAGATACTCGCCAGCCGCTGAACCCCCGGCATAGGCAGCACATGACATCCCTGGGCCAGGACCAGCGTGCACTCTCGCCGGAAGCCGACGCACCCCCACGACCTTCTGCCGACTCCAACCCGCAGCATCCGGACTCGACGCTCGCTGCGTATGCTGCTGCGGTGCGCACTGAGCTGATTCCCGAGCCGTCGGTCGCCGACGCGGCGGCGCTGCTCTCCTCAGCCACGTACCGCAACCTCTCGACGACGCATCCGCTCGACGCGCTGTCCCGTATCGCGAGAGTCGCGCCGCTCGCGGCGTCTCAGGGCGCACAAACAATCGGCGACGTTCTCGACATCGCATACGCGGCCCTCGTCAGCGACTACCGCAACGAGTATGTCTTCAAGAATACGGTGGTATCGAGAATCGTGTTCGGTAAGCACAAACCGACAACCGCTTCAGCCATCCTGGAACTGCCACTCGGCACGTCCTTTGCGGACGTCGCGATCTTCAACGGAACGTCCACCGTGTATGAGATCAAGACGGACCTGGACTCGTTCAGCCGGCTGGAGAGCCAGCTGCGCGACTACTGCTCTCGGGCAGAGTTCGTGAACGTCGTCGTATCCGATCGGCGGGCCGCCACCGTGCAACGGCATCTACCGGAGTCCATCGGCATCATGGCGTTGCGCCGCAACGGCGCCATTCAGACCGTGCGCGCAGCGGAGTCCAACCTCGGCCAGCTGCGCTCGGACCATCTCTTCGACAGCCTAAGACGAGCTGAAGCGGAAGCTATCCTTCGCGCCAGCGGACACACAATCGTCGCAGCGGATCCGCTAGAACGGTGGAACGAATTGCGCGAGGCGTTCGCTGCACTCGATCCACACTTCGTGCACAGCCGAGCTGTCGTCGCCCTCCGCGAACGCGGGATGAAAGCCGCCTCCGTCGCAGCGGACCCGTCGCTACCACTCTCCGCACGAGCGCTCGCATACTCCGCTCCACTCTCCAACGCGAGCGGTCGACGGCTCCTCGACCGACTACGACAACCGATACCCCCAGTTTGGGGCTGTTGAGTTCATCTCACAGAATGCGCAACACTGTTCCCGGATAGCCAGGGGGACTGTTGTACTTTCCATACTTCTACGCAAAGCGTGCCGAACGAAATGCGCTCATCGACGTAGTGACGCACTTGGGCTCACCGCAGAAGGTGCATCCGATCCTCGAGCCGTACTCTCCGGCCGAGGACCTCGCCAAACTCCTCAACGCGTTCAGTGCGGCGAAGCAGCGGCTGCACCTGGTCGTCAATCCGAGTCGTGGTCTCCTCCAGACAGCCCCGAGCCGGGCAGCATGGTCGGCGGCGATGGCCAGTCCCATTGCGCAACCGGCACTGATCACGCCAACGCTGCACGTACTCGCTGGATCTACGGAAGCCGACCTCATAGCGTTCCTCGCTGCATTCCCGAAGCGTGATGTGGCTTTGATCGTCCTCGACCCGGGCTTGGCACCTGCGATCGTCGCGAAGCACGTCGTCGGCAAGCCCGTGCGTGTGTTCACCGGGCCACGAGTCGCGGTGACGGACTACCAGACGGCGTTGTCGCCGCTACCCGTTGTGGCACTCACTCCTCGGTTCCCGGTCATGACGAACGCGGACTACCCCGGTACGTCGCCGTTCTCGCTCAACCCGACGAGCTACGGCACAACAGGCTTCGGCGACTTCGCTCTGCTGGATCCGAAGCTCCCGCGGGTCGGCGCCGGCGGTGGCGGTGGCGCCGGCGCAGTCGCGTTGCATCTGACTTACCAGGACGCCACGACGAACGAACTGCATGTGCAGCACTTCTTGTCCGACGACCGTGTGCAGGGTGCCCCGCCCGTTGCCATCAAGCTCCTGCAGGCGATCGGGCACATGGACGCGCAGCAGACGGCCACTCCAGGTCGGTTCCTGCAGTCCCCCGGCTTCCAGACGCTGCACAAGTACCGCGTGGACAAGAAGGAAACGAGCCTCGAAAAGTCGAAGCAGCAGCAGATAAGCCACCACCTGTTCACGGTCGCAAGCGCACTGTAAGTACAACGAGCCGCTCGCCGTCGAGGCTCGGCACGTTGCCGTGACACTGCGGCCGCCTCTTGCGTCGTCGACGACGCCCAAAGTCCAGGTTGCGACCACCTCGAACGGCTCTTGCTTCATCGCTGAGGAAACACATGCCCCTCTTCCCCTTGTTCCGCCGCGCGCCCACTGCCGCTGTCGCTGTCAGGGAGGTCCCGCCTTCGACCATGGCATCAATGGCGATCCGAGAGTCCCGTATCTACGGGCGTGCGGTGCACGTCCGGGTCATCGTCGCCACCGTCGTCGTTCTCGCGGTCCTGGGTTACTTGTGGCTCGCTGTCACGCTCGCAGGGACGCAGAGTGCAGACGCAGACTCTGCACCCAAGTTCGAAGTCCATCCGTTGAGTGGCGCGACGCTGGTCGCGGTGTACGCCGGTCTGGGCGGGGTGAGTATCGCGCTGCAGTTCGGTGCCAGGTCGGTTGTAGACGCATCCACTGGCGACGCTCGTGGTACAGCGCGAGCTCTCGCGCAGCGCGCGTTCCTCAGCACATTGGCTTGGACGGCGTTGCTCTCCTCGGTTCTCCTAGGCATCCTCTCCGTGTTCTGGTACTCCGGGTTCCCGCACATCGACGCTGCTCGCACCGCTGGCCCATTGCTGACGAGCGCGTTCCTCGCCTACGTCGCAGCGGAGACGCATGTACTGCTCGAGAGCCCGCTGGATAAGACGATTCGCGAGATCGTGCAGCTGCGGCGCCGCCGGCAACTCAAGCACATTGTCGCCACTCATCTGCCGGCGCCGCTCAGCCGGCGGCGGGACTGGATTCTTCGCGTGGCGGCCTTCATCGGCGTTCCGCTTCTGTGCACCGCAGCCAGTCACTCCGTGTTGCCCGCCCGTGACCAGTTCGTGCTCGCCGGTCGCCTCGGCATCATCGCGTTGGCGACCGTCACTGCGTACGCAATCGTTCTCGCTGTAACGCAGGCGCTGGTCGACCGTCAGCCGGGCACCCTCGTCTCCTTCATCGGGTTCTCCGCTCTCGTGGGCTTCGTCCTCCTGCTCACGGTCCTGCAGACGATGCTTCAGATGCATGGAGAGCTGACTACCCGGGGTGACGTGGCTCGCGGTGTGCTCGGGATGTGGGTATTCGTCGTCGTTGTGCCGCTTGCCGTCATGTGTGCTGCCACCAGCTCGCGGGGGTTCATCCTCGGCGACACTCGGGCGCTGCTGCAGCGTCGCATCCGTGCCCTGGAGCGTGCGACGGTGAACCACCAGGCCCGGCGCCCGCTCGGCCGACTCGTCGTATGGGCGTGGTTGACCGCTCCGGTGTTCCCGTTCGGGATCCTCGTCGGATTACGTGCTGCACGAGACGCACGTGCGTTCCAGCACCGCGGGGCCGCTTCGGCGATGGCGGCTGCATGGACATGTGGAGGTATCGCAGGTGTCGGCGTCGTCGCCGCTGCCATCATCGCGCTCTTCCCGTAAGCGCCGGGGCACTCCCCCTTGGAGGGACGATCCCCCTTCCGCGACGCTCGGCGTAAGCCGGTGCGCGGCGTTGGAGCAGAAGGTCGAGCGGTGCCCCGGCAGGCCACAAACCTTGCACCTCGGGCACCTCACGGACGACGACCAGTATCCCGTCCAGCGCCGGTCTGCCACGCTGAAGGCAATGCTCGCAGTTCGGGGCAGCGCATGGCACAGAAGGTCACCACCCACCTCGTCGACGACCTGACCGTCGTCGTCGTCGTCATCGAGGAGGGAGGTACTGGACGTACCGTTCAGTTCGCGCTCAAGGGCATCAACTACGAGATCGACTTCGTCGACGACAACGCTGACAGCCTCCGCGAGGCGTTCTCGACTTAGATCTCCGCTGCTTTGGAAGTCACCGGACGCAGCGCCCGTTCGTCTTCCTCTTCCACCGCGTTGAAGGGCGGCAGCACCCCAACGGTGCTGGGAAGGATTCGAGAGTGGGCGGCCGCGAATGGCCATGAGGTCGCCGCTCATGGTCGTATCAGCCAGCAGGTCCGCGACGCACACGAGGCCTGCTGTCTCAGAATCAAGCACTCCCCTGCTGCGAGGGCATCAGCAGCAACCGTCCTCCAGGGCGCCCCTTCCTTCAGTCATGCGGCGAGATTGCAGCCGGCCCGAGTGGGCGCCGGGATGGGCTGGACAGCTCACTTCACCCGGACTACGTTCATACTTATGACCAATGAGGCTGCCGAAGTGCTCGGTCGAGTGGTCGCTGCGCTCACGGACCGGGAAGTGCCGCGCCTTGGCTGGCCGACGTCGGTGGTCCCGCTTCGAGGTGTCCGCATCGAGGCCATCGCGCACGACTCCGCTGTCACCGTCGTCGTCACCGACGGCAGCGCCGAAGCCTCGGCACGTCTCGACCTCGAAAGTCGGGAGGTCGTCATCTCATCCTCCGGCGGCGACGCGCAGCTCCGTCGACGTCTGCGCTGCCATACCCTCGAATTCGTCGCGGACCGCAACGACTTCGATCATCGCCGCGGTCTGATGACGCGTCCCGCTCCCCCGGACTTCGACGAGCACGACCCGGGTACGTGGACGTCGATGCAAGAACTCGCGGACGTCGTCGACGACGACTGGTACCCGCCGGAGCCGCGGGACCGGGAGCCCTCCGGCTGGGCATCGTTCTACGCGACGGCGCACCGCTTCAACGACCGGCTCCCGAACTCGGATGCCGTGGCCACAACGCAGCATTCAGACCCACTTCGAGGCGAGCGATGGTCTGCAGGTCCGGCCACGCCTGGCCAGCCAGCACCCGCTGAAGAGTGACATGACCGATACCGGCGTCCGCGGCAACCGCGCGCAGACTCCGTCCCGCCATCGCGTCGCGGACGTTCAACACGAACTGGCGAGCGATCTCGCCGAATCGATCCGAAGAGGGAACCTCTGGCCACGGCGCGTCGGCGAGTTCCACCGGCAACGCACGCATCGGACGACCCATGCGTCCAGCGTAGAGGGCCCGGCCCCCCGATTGTCGCTTGGTGGCGGTGACGGCCATCGGGGGCGCACTCGAACTGTCTCGCCTATCACCGCCTACCGCTTGGTTCTTCTACCCGTCCGACGGCGCCCGCCGACAGAACCCGATGTGACAGCCATCGAACAGATTGCCTTAGCAACTGCCGCAGACCTGCAAGCCGGACTCCGCCTCGTCGGCATTGAGTGGGAGCCCCGAGTCGGTGAACACTCACGCCCGGGCGACATGTACGTCTGGGTGTGCGGCGATGCGGGCGAGCAGAGCGCAGTCTCCTCCCTGCACCGCGGCGTCCTCTACGTGGGCGTCGACCAGAGCGGGCGCGGCGGACGGACGGAGTACGAGGAACGGGTCCGGCGCGGCTGGCACGGTCACGGTTTGGCGTTGGAACGCATGCACGCAACGGCCCTCACCGGCACCGTGTCGGCAGCCGCACCGTTCTTGGCGCATCCGGGCCTCGGCGCGGGCGCGAAAGGGCCGTACGTCAACGAAGTGCCGGATGGTCTGCGTCATCTTCACGCTGACATCGCCGCCGGCCGAGTCGTCACAGCCGCAGAACGACTGGCTGTCCGGCTCTGCATGCATGTGGGTGCGATTGGAGCGGCTGTGAACTCGCAGTACGCGTCGGCGTGGAAAGTGTCTGACACACTGAAACCGTACGACGACCTGGCATTTTGGGTCGCCGACTACCTTCGCGATGGTCGTCCCACAGCTCCAGCCAGCGGCGAACGATGAGAGGTGCGCCGCTCTCCGAAGCGACAGCACCTGCGGCTTTACCGTGGCCGTGCCGGCGTTCCGACTGGCTCGGTTCCGCGATCTGCGGCGGGCCTCCTGGGTGAACGTATAGGCGTTCGGTCGCTCGAACGCGCCAATGCACGCTCGACATGTGCGGGCAGCACTGGGCTCCCGTGTGACCAGCTCCTTCTCACCGGCGCCGACGTGAGCCGGCGCGGATCGAACCCGACTCCGAGCAGGACGACCCCCGCAGCGTTGAGCGCCACGGCAGGGAGCCCCCCCCCCCCCCCCCCCCGTGGAGGCCAAGGAACTGCCGCTGCGCTGACATGGCGGCAGCGATCGCAACGGCGAGGACCGATGCCGTTCGGATCATGAACGGCATAAGCTCGACCGGCCAGCCGAGAATCACCACCGCAACGAGCATCAGGCAACCGATCACAGGACCGACGCAGAGCAGCAGCAGACCGGTCAGAGAAAGCGGATCGATGCATCCTCTGCTCCGTCTGATGACTTCGGCCCGGGCCAGGTCAGGTCGAAAGTCCTCGCGCATCACGGCCCGTCCTCTGCACCAGCCACCACACCGGCGGCCCTGTCACGTGACCTTTTTCAACGACAGCCTGTCGATCCGCCGAGCCCCCACCTCGCCTGTTTATTACTATAAGCAGATGTCGAGCTATCGTCCACGCCTCCCATCGGCCGACTGGGACGCCATCGCCCCTTACGTGCATGACGTCGTCACACGAGCAGTGCCGCTCGTCACGTACGACGCGAAGGAGCTTTACCCCGCGGTCACTCGACTCGTCCACTTCGCCCGAGGGGAATACGCGCCGCTGACAGACGAAAGCGTGTTCGAGCCGTACATGGTGAACCGGTTCGTCGTACACCACCTCGCCGGCTACAACCGGGCCAGCAGGAACACGATCCGTGCCCGGCTCAGACGCGTCTCCGAGGCGCTCCTTGGCGATGACGCGGTCGGGAAGTTCAAGGCGCTCGGGAAGGCCGACGCGGTCCAGCCCTACACAGTCGGCGAGCAAGCTGCGCTCGAAGCATGGTCCCGGGCGCAGACATCAGCGGAACGGCGCACGTCGGCCGCCGCGCTGCTCTCCCTCGGGTTCGGCGCCGGACTCACCGGAGGGGAGATCATCCGCCAACGACTGGAGCACATCGCCGTCACCGGTCCGCACGTCATCGTGCACGCGGGCGGCGGGGGCCCGGACGGAGCTCTTCCACCCCACCCTCCTCGGCCGCTACATCCGGATGCGAGCGCCGAAGAAGCAGTCGAGCCTCAACAAGACCCTGCACTCGCTGCTCTTCCGAGTCGCCAGCGCCGTCGCCGACGTCGACCACAACCGCAAACACCGTGGCCGCATCAGCCACGGTGTCATCCCCTACACCGCAGCGGAACTGGCTGAACTCGAGAGCTGGGCTATCGCGCGGAAGAACGCGACGCACCGCCGCTACGCGAAGACGTTCCTCGCCCTCGCGGGAGGCGCCGGCCTGCAGTCCGTCGAATGCACGCACGTCCGAGGCCGCGACATCATCCGCACCGACGCGGGTTATGCCGTCCGGGTGACCGGACGACACCCGCGAACAGTGCCCATCCAGTCCGAGTGGACGAGCTACATCGACGAGGCCATCGGGTCTCTCACGGACGACGAGCACGTCCTCTTTCCCAGCGACACCGACGAGGTCCGACCTCGGACTCTGAAGTGGTTCTGCGTCGGCGGCCACCCCGCACCGTTCGCGCAGCGGCTCCGGGACACGTGGGTGCTCAGCCAGCTTCCGGTCCTTCCCCTCGGCGTCCTCCTCCACGCCGCCGGGATGCCCGACATCCAGACGCTTCGACGCTACCTGGAGCGCATCGCCGACACGGACCTGACGGACTGGGACGACGTCCTCCGACGGCCATCCGAACACATCCGCCCTCCGGCTGCCGACCGCGAGCGGGTCGCCCGCCCCCGGACAGCGCGTCAGGACGTCGGAGAAGCGGACCGCTTGCGCGCCCCGGACGACCGCGGCGCCGAAGCCCTACGCCGCGGAGAGACCACGCTCCGCTTGGACCAGACCGCCGTGCCAGCCGGAACACCGCAGTCGTCTGTGCCTAGGTCGGTGCCGCACGCCGGCTCAGGGAACAGCTCCTTGGAGCCGGAGGCCGTTTCGATGTCGGGGCTCACTCGCGCCGGAGTGAGAGCCGAGTCGACTGCGACCTCGCTCCCCGTGTGGACGCGGGGAGCCTCGACCTCAGGTTCCGCGACATTCACGGAGCTCAAAGAGCAGCTACAGAAGCGCCGCGACGAGCGGAACGGCGGTGACCTCCGATGAGCGTCGAAGCCCTTTCCTGGGACGACACGGTCGCCCTCACCCTCGAGGTGCTCGGCTCCGCAACCGACGGTGGCCTGAGCGACAGGGAGGTCGCCGCGGGTGCCGGGTCGATGACCCCCACCGACGCGCACCTCGTGGAGACGTGGCTGAACCGCGTCATCCAGTCGAGGGTCCTGCCCGCCCTCGTCGGGTGGCGACGATTCGACAGGGCCGCAGCGGGACGACGCGCAGGCGGACCCCTTCCGGACATCTCCGACGCCGTCATCCTCACCATCGCACTCGTCCTCGTGATGGAGGAATCGACCGTCCGCGTCCGAGACATGGAACGAGCCCTCGCTCATCGGCTGACGCCAGAGGCGCGGGAGGTGCTTGGAATCGCCCACCTCTACGACAACCCGTTCAAGGACTGGTACTTCCTCGCGCACCGCGCCATCCACCGCATCATCGCCACGTTCGACCCGTACGTCGCCAACGCCGGCTTCCAGCGCAACAACTGGAAGGCGATGACCCTCGAACAGCGGAACCTCTGGGAAGCGAATCTCGACGAGGCGTTCCTCGACCGGATGCGCCTCCGGGGAGAGTGGTTCATGAACGCGCTCCTCGAGATGTCCATCCGTCAGCAGGCGCCGCAGTTCCGTCGCGTCAAGACCGCCTTCACCATCGACCAGAGTGCCGTCACTGCAGGCGTGCATCAAGCACGGTGGAAGCGCGACAAGCACGGCAATGAGGTCCCGATGCGGAACAAGCTCGACACCACCACCAACCAGGCGGAACCCCGGCGGGTCCTAGCGCTCGAAGCGGACTGGGCGCCGAAGAAGAAGGGGGCCAAGAAGCGCAACGCCGACGAGGAGAGACGGGTCTCCCGCATCAAGTGGGAACTGTCGTACATGGCGAACATCATCATCGACGTCATCGAGGACCCCGACCTCGACAAGAAGCTGCAGGCACCGCAGCTCATCCGCGCCATCAGCCTCGGCACCCCGAACAAGCGCATCGGCGACCACGCCATCGCACTGCTCGACTCCCTCGAAGCACGCGGGTACGAGCTATCCCGACTCTCGTTCGACCGCGGGTACTCACAACTCACCGACGCGTTCCACGAAGAGTTCGTCCGACGGCGCATCCCCGTCGTCAAGGACTACGTCGAGCGACAGAAGGGCATCACCAACGGCGCACTCGGCGGCGCCATCATGGTCGAAGGACGCTACGTCTGCCCCTCCACACCAGCCGACCTCCTGGAAGCGACGGGACGGTGGGAGCGAGGCGAGCTCACTGACGTCGAGTACGGGAAGGAACTCGACCAGATGGAGGACTACGAACTCAGTGTCCATGAGAAGAAAGGCGACGGTACCCTCCGACTCAGCCGCCCCGCGTCCGGCATCTCACCCACGGCATCCTGCCCGCTGCGGAAACTCCACCCGAGAGCCGTCCCGGACGAGGAAGCGGACCGCGTGCGCATCCAACGGGCGAACATCACCGACCGGCAGAAAGATTACAAGGTGTGCTGCCAGACAAGCGTCACCGTGAAACCCGACCAACACGTGCAACAGCGGCAGCTGCTCCGCCACAACAGCCGTCAATGGTTCAAGACCTACCGCTCGGACCGCAGCAGCAGCGAATCCACCAACGACCTTCTGCAGCGCGACCACAAGCTCCACGTCACAACGAACCGTCCCCTGCGCGGCCTCGCCGCACAGAAGCTCGCACTCGCGCTCCTCGCCGTCAAGTCGAACATGACCCGCATCATCAACTTTGAGAACGCTCTCCGAGAAGAACAGCTCCGCGCGGCAGCCGGTCGAGCACCGAAACGACGGAAGCAGGACGGCGAATACCTGCAGCGCTCCCGCGACCGGCGCGGGGAAACCCGCTACCTGCGGAACCCGCCGCCCCGGGAACTCGTCCCCTACGAGGAGCCAGCCTTGCCGGACCCACCAGTGTGACGAAGGCCCTCAATGCCCGGGAGTGCGAGATGATGCTCGCGCTCCCGGGCACCCTGGTCCTTCAACACGTACAGCTCGACGCTGCAACCGCCGCCCTATGTCGCTCGTCTCCCGTCACGAGTACGGGCGACCCTATGAGGAGCTGCGCTTGAATCGGGAGCCCTTGTACGCGGCAAGCGCCATCCGGCTCGAGCGCCACTGACCATCAGCACCGCGGATAGCTTCGAGCCGCCCGCGGGTTGCAGCAGCCTTCAAAGCAACGAGACTGAAGTCAGCATCGACGAGACTCTGAAGCGGTACGTACTTGGCCGGTCCGGCGATGTTCGGGATGAGAGTGTGAAGGTTGTCAACGACCGATCTACTCAAGAGCTCCGCGAGCGGCCCGTAGTCCCCGTTATCCGCCCGGTCCAGGGCTCGAAGGTACTTCTTGCGTTGTTCCTTGAAGACGATCGCAGGCGGCCATCCCAGTCGAACAAGGATCAGGTTGAGGCACAGTCGTCCGGTTCGGCCATTGCCATCGATGAACGGGTGGATGTGTTCAAAGTCCCGATGCATCAGGGCGAGCCACTCGGGCACCTCTGCAAGCAGGATCGACTTGTCGTCAACCCCCACCCCAAAGTCATTGACCTTGTCCACCCACGATGTGAGTTCAGAGTGAATCAGGGGGAAGCTGGGCGGAGTCATTCCGCCAGAGAAGGAAGCAATTTCATGCTCGCGGAAGCTTCCGGGCTGTTCGTTTCCGGTGGCCTCGGGATGTGGCGCGACCGCCCAGACCTGCTCCATCATCACCTGGTGGATGTTGCGGATCTCCTGGAGAGTGATCAGTTGATCCCCGCCCGCCGGCTGCAGCGCCTGCTCATAGACCCATTGAGCAGCAGCCCCGTACCCAAGCACTTCAAGGTAGTCCTTGAGCTCCTTCGCTCCAACCGCCCGGCCTTGCTCCAGCAGCTGCGCCACCTCGCGAAGCACGAGTGTGTTGCCTTCGATGGCCGTCGAGTGATGGGCCTCCAGGTGCCAGAGCTGGTCCCAGAGCCCCTTCGCCTCGTGAGGCTTGGGAAGACCTCCGAAGTTAGCTAGCTCGTCAATCGCTGCCTCGAAGCGCTTGTACACCGCTGCGCGAGCGGGTCGCCCTCGTCCCGGCGCCGAAGGCTGTACAGAATCAGAAGTTGTCACGGGTCGCCCTAGGTAAGGAAACAGAACGATGTTCATCTTGTCACGGGTCGGGCTGAGTAACAAAACAAGTTGCGATCGGCATGCCTGAGCCGATCCAGATTACAAGATGCACGGAAGGAGCCGAGAGATCGGCCCTCCGGCGCAGCAACTCGTTACAGGATGCGGCAACACGGCCCGCAGGATCGCCACCTGATCGGCGCCAACCTGGACGTCAGCTTCTCGGGAGTCGCGTCACGACCTCGACAACACCACGGCCGCGCCACTGCGATGCCAGCGACAGAGAGCAACAAAGCCCCCCGGCCGAGACCGGGGGGCTCACGTTGGCGGTCAGACTTGCAAACGCTGGAACTCCAGACTTGCAAACGACCCTGTGGCGGTACCGGTGGGATTTGAACCCACGGTGGAGTTGCCCCCACACATGTTTTCGAGACATGATCCTTCGGCCGCTCGGACACGGTACCGGGAAAGATCATACACGATCAGGAGGCCCCTCCCGCCACCCAGGGTCGGCTCTCCCTCCACAGGCGGTCGCCACCAGGGCCCTCTCCACATCCGCACGGCACCTTCGTCGAGGACGAAGCGTTGCGGCGTACCGTCCTCGGCATGAAGTCCCGCACGCTCATCGCCCTGGTGTCCTCGATCGGCGGGGGTCTGCTCGTCGCCGGCAGTGCCGCCCTCGGTACCCGCGCCGGCGTGAAGGGCCAGCGCGCCGCCGCCCAGCGGGTGGTCGACATGCTCCCCGTGCACGCCGACTGGTGGCGCGAACGCCAGCAGCACGAGGGGCAGCTCCTCTACGTGGCCATCGGCGACTCCGCCGCGCAGGGCGTGGGCGCGACCGCCCCGTCGCGCGGGTACGTGGGCCTGCTCGCCCGACGCATCCGACACCGCTCCCGCATGTCGGTGCGGGTGGTGAACCTCAGCGTCTCGGGCTCGACGACCTGGGGCGCGAAGCGGGACCAGCTCCCGAAGCTGCAGCACTACTCGCCCGACGTCTGCACGGTGTCGATCGGTGCGAACGACATCGCCGACTTCGACCCGGGCAAGTTCGAGCGGAACATCCGGGCGATCTACGGGGCCGTGCCGTCGCACACGGTGGTCGCCGAGCTACCGTGCATGTTCGTGCCGGACCGGGAGCGCAAGGTGGCGGTGGCGAACGAGATCGTGCACCGGGTGGCCGCCGAGTTCGGGTTGACGGTGGCGCCGCTGCACACCATCACGAAGCGGGTCGGTCTGCGCCGGACGTTCTTCAACAGCTACGGCGACCTGTTCCACCCCAACGACCGCGGGTACGAGATCTGGGCGAGTGCGTTCGAGCCAGCGGTGGATGCCCGGGTGGACACCGTCGCCGCGATCCGGCACTACCTCTCTGCTCGCGAGGCCGAGAACCTCGGGCGTGAGGCAGGCGCCGTCGCCAACGCCCGCGCCGAGCAGGACACGGAGGGCGCCGAGGCCCTCGATCACGCAGGGCGGCAGAGCCCCGGCCCGGTCGAGCGCCTCCGCCAGCGGATGACGGCATCCGCGACGCAGGACGAGCGCGAGCACGCCACCGACGCGAACCCTGACCAACACCCGGACCGACACTCAGACGAGCAAGACGCCCCCGCCCACCACGACGGCCAAGCCGAGCCCGACCAGCACGACGACCGAGCGCAGCCCTCCCGTCAGCAGCCGTCCCGCCCGTCGGGTGATGTCGGCGGCACCGCCTAACCTCGACGTCATGGCGCGCCCGCAGTCCCTCTACCGATGCACCGAGTGCGGCTGGACCAGCGTGAAGTGGGTCGGCCGCTGCGGCGAGTGCCAGACCTGGGGAACCGTCGAGGACTCTTCCGCCGCCTCGGCGAGCTCTCGCGGCACCGTCGCTGTCGCCGTCACGGGCACGCGCGTCGCCCGACCGATCACCGAGGCCCGTGGCACGTCGGTGCAGCGGTGGCAGACCGGCATCGGCGAGTTCGACCGGGTGCTCGGCGGCGGCGTCGTTCCCGGGGCGGCGGTGCTGCTGTCCGGTGAGCCCGGTGTCGGCAAGTCGACGCTCCTGCTCGAGGTCGCTTCACGCGCGGCGGCCGCCGGCAAGCGCGTCCTCTACGTCAGCGCCGAGGAGTCCGTCGACCAGGTCCGCCTGCGCGCCGAGCGCACCGGCGCCATGCACGATCAACTCTTCCTGGCGAGCGAGGTCGACCTCGGCGTCATCATCGGCCAGATCGACCAGGTGCAGCCCGACCTGCTCATCGCCGACTCGGTGCAGACGATCTCGTCGGGCGCGATCGACGGCATCGCCGGTGGGACGTCACAGGTGCGCGAGGTCGCCTCGACCCTGATCCGCATCGCGAAGGACCGTGCACTGCCGGTCCTCATCGTCGGGCACGTGACGAAGGACGGCACGATCGCCGGCCCCCGGCTGCTCGAGCACCTGGTCGACGTCGTCTGCCACTTCGAGGGTGATCGGCAGACCGCGCTCCGGTTCGTCCGGGCGCTGAAGAACCGCTTCGGCCCCACCGATGAGGTCGGCTGCTTCGACATGGCCGGCGACGGCATCCACGAGGTCCCCGACCCGAGCGGCCTGTTCATGTCGAAGAACGCCACCCCGGTGTCGGGCACGTGCGTGACCGTCGCGCTCGAGGGGCGTCGGGCACTCCCGGTCGAGGTCCAGGCACTCATCGTGCCGAGTTCGGCCCCGCAGCCGCGCCGCGTGGTGAACGGTGTCGACTCGTCGCGTGTGGCGATGCTGCTCGCCGTCCTCGAACGGCGCGCGGGGCTGAAGCTCTCCGATGCCGACGTCTACGTCTCGACGGTCGGCGGCATGAAGCTCACCGAACCGGGCGCCGACCTCGCCATCGCACTGGCGCTCGCGAGCGCCGCCCGTGACCGTCCGTACCCGCACACGTTGGCGGCGGTGGGCGAGATCAGCCTCGCCGGCGAGATCCGTCCGGCCACGGGGACGAAGCAGCGAGTGGCCGAGGCGAAGCGGCTCGGCTTCACGACGGTGCTCGGCGCGGACTCCGGGCACCTGCGCGAGGCACTCCGGGTCGCGTTCTCGATGACCCAGTCGGCCCGCGAGCGCGAACTCGACCGCGCGTTCTGACCGGCACGTACGAGCACCGGCACGCACGAGCACCGGCACGGCCGGGCACACCGACGCAGGCACCTGCACGAGTCGCCAGACGCCCCTCAGGCGCGCAATGCGGCCAGCAAGTCCTCGGGCGTCGCCTGCATGGTGTGCGGTCCGGCGATGTCGAAGAACACGCCCTCGAGCAGGTCGAGGTGCGCCGCGAGGAACTCCTCGAGCCGCGGTCCGTCGTAGACCATGACCTGCCGGATCTTCTCGTCGGGCACCATCGCCGTGTAGGCGTCGGCCGACGAGAACAGCAGCAGGATGCGCTTGTCCGAGCCCTCACGGCCGAACACCCGCACCTGCATGTCCTTCTTGCCGGTGACGAGTCGGGGGACGATCACGATGTCGTTGCGCAGCGCAAACGCCACCGCAGCGACGTCCTGCTTCGCGAGGGCTTCCTCGAGTTGTTCACTCCGGAAGCGCTGTTCCTTGTCTGCCATCGGAACGATTCCACCAGATTTCGCTGTGCCGTGGAGAACGCGTCGCGAGAACGGGTAGCCAGCGGAGCCTGAGCACGCTAGCCTGGTGAAACCGCTTCGGCGGCGCTCAACGTCTTGGTCAGGTGGTTTGCCCCTGACTCGGACTACCAGGATCACCGGTCGTCAGACCTGATCCCGAACCCGTCCCGCCGGCACCTGCCCGCGTGGCGCATCACCCCCGTCGACGTACGTCGGGGCTCCGCAGGTGCGATCGCACCATGGCGGAACGCAAGAAAGCTAAGGAAACGCCATCATGGCATCTACCGGTACCGTCAAGTGGTTCAACAACGAAAAGGGCTTCGGCTTCATCGCCCCGGACGACGGCAGCGCTGACGTCTTCGCGCACTTCTCCGCGATCGCCGGCAACGGCTACAAGTCGCTGGAGGAGAACCAGAAGGTGGAGTTCGACATCACCGAGGGCCGCAAGGGCCCGCAGGCGGAGAACATCACCGTCCTCGGCTGATCACATCAGCTTCGAACGGCCCCGTCGTCTTCGGACGTCGGGGCCGTTTGCTGTCACCGGGCAGGGAACACCGCACAACCACAGTGCGTCGGAACCGGCACACGACCCGGCGCGGACGCAGTTCGGTCGCACAAAGCGCTCCCGGACCGCCCGGCCGAGCACCGGGACCCCGCCCGTCGCCACCCTGCCCTGGTGGCGACCACCGACGGACGGGAGGCGCGGTACCAGCTGGCACCGTGCCTCCCGTTCGTCCGTGCGCACGTCGAGCGCCGCATCACCGCAGCGACGGACCCGCGAAAGCGACAGTGTGCCGCGAACCATCCGCGGAGATCAGTCGCTGTCGCGACACACCCACAGCCCCGAGCGCCGACGCCCAGCCCGAGCGCCAAGCCCCGCCCGAAACGCCAAGCACCGCCCGGCGCCCCGCCCGGCCCCGCACCAGCCTCAGTTCAGCACGAACTGCGCCGACCGCTCCGACTCGACCTTCCCCACCGCGACCTGCAGGTGGTAGCTCGCTCCCCCGCCGGTGACGGCCGGCCGCGACGAGTCGCAGGTCGTCGTCGAGGACCGGGTGCGGTCCCACTCGATCGCCGGCGTGGTGAGGGTCTGACCGACCTTGATGGTGACGTCCTGGTGGGTGCCGCCGGTCTGGCAGTCCTTCGATGACCAGTACTGCTCCTCGCCGGAGCTGATCGTCAGGACCTGCTGCGCCGAGCCGAGGTCCCAGTGGCAGCTGTTCGAGCCGGAGTTGGTGATCGACATGGCGATCTTTGGGTCCTCGGTGGGGCCGTAGGCCTCCTTGTCGAGGACGGGCTTGAGCTCGATCTGGTCGGCCGTGCACTCGGCGCCGTCGGCGGCGGTCGGCGCTGCGGAGCGGGAGGGCGCGGGCGTGCGCGACGTCGCCGTCGACGACGAGCCGGAGCTCGCACCCGATCCCGATCCCGATCCCGGTTCTGCGGAACCGGAGGCCCCGGGAGCAGCCGACTCGGCTGCCCCGCCGCGGCCCACCACGATGAGCACGACCACGATCACGACGACGAGGACCGCGCCGAGCGCGATGGCGCGCCGGCGCCAGTAGACGCTGGGGCGCTCGGGGCCGACGGGGTGGCGGAACGACGACATGCGCACAGGGTAGGGCGGCAGGTCGGACGAGCGCGGATGCCGCGCGACGCGTCAGAGGATCTTCAGCATGCGGGTGTTGCCGAGGGTGTTCGGTTTGACCCGGGCGAGGTCGAGGAACTCCGCGACCCCCTCGTCCGACGAACGGACGAGTTCGGCGTAGACGTCCGGCGAGACGACGCTCTCGCCGATCTCCAGGTAGCCGTGCTTCGCGAAGAAGTCGACCTCGAACGTCAGGCAGAAGATGCGCGCGACGGCGAGCTCGCGGGCGTCGTGCTCGAGCGCCTCGAGCATGCGGTGGCCGACGCGCTTGTGGATCCAGTCGGCGTCGAGAGCGAGCGTGCGGACCTCGGCGATGTCGTCCCAGAACACGGCGAGGGCACCGCAGCCGATCGGCACGCCGTCGGGGCCCTCGGCGATCCGGAACTGCTGGATCGAGCCGTAGAGCTGGACGTTCTCCTTGCCGAGCAGGATGCGGCGGTCGACGTACGGGGCGATGAGCCGCTGGATGTGCGGGACGTCCGACGCCAGCGCCGGACGCACGAGGATCCCGTGCTCGTCGCGCTCGTCGAACGCGTGCCTGCCGTGCTCTGTCATCCGGCCCACACTAGTGCGAGCCGACCGTCGACGTGCACCACGCCGAGGGGGACACCCGTCTGGGTCCCGCTCAGGACGACCGGCCTACCGTGCAACCCATGCCCCAGATCATCGAAACCGTCGACGTGAACGTGCCCGTCTCCGCTGCCTACAACCAGTGGACCCGCTTCGAGGAGTTCCCCACCTTCCTCGACGAGGTCGAGAAGATCGTCCAGGTGGACGACAAGACCACCGACTGGACCGTGAAGGTCGCCGGCCAGGAGCGCGAGTTCCGGGCGATCATCACCGAGCAGCACCCCGACGAGCGCGTCGCCTGGACCGTCAAGGACGGCGAGACCGACCACGCCGGTGTCGTCACCTTCCACAAGCTCTCCGACAACGAGACGCGTGTGACCGCCCAGATCGACTGGCAGCCCTCCGGCTTCCTCGAGAAGCTCGGCTCGGCCGTCGGCATCGGTGGCCACGCCATCAAGAAGGACCTGCAGAACTTCAAGGAGCGCGTCGAGTCCGCTCCGACCGACTCCGGCTGGCGCGGGGACGTCCAGGCCTGAGACCGGCTGCGGTCGTCCGTGGTGACGGACGGCCAGACTGGAGGCGCGGTGCCGGACGGCACCGCGCCTCCCGTCCGTCCGGGGGTCGGGTCCACCCCCGCACCCGCGCCGACGCACGCCGGGAGGCTCCGCGAGGGGAGACCACATGACCGGCACACGCACCACCGTCCTCGGCACGACGATCGGCACCGCGGTGGGGACGGCCGGCAGCATCGCCCTCGCCGCGCTCGTCGCCCGCCGGTTGCTCGCCCCCGCCCCGTACCGGGCGACGGCCACCGTCCGGAGCTCCACGCGGACCGAGGCGCTCCTCGACGCCACCCGTGACACCCGGCTGCCGGGCACGTACGGCCTGCAGCGCTCGGGCCGACGCGAGCGGATCGGCACCGTGCTCGGGGTCGACGGCGACGCCGTCCGCCGCGCGGTCTCCGAACCCGTCGACCCCGGCGTCTGGGAGTGGGACGCGCTGATGGCCGACTCCCCGGACGACGTACCGGGCGAGGAGCCGGCCACGACCGCCCGCACCCACGTCGTGCACGTCCACGGGCAGGCGCTCGGGCCGCGCCAGGTGCTCCGCGGGCTCGCCGTCTGGCGGTCGCTCGGGGCGTCGAACACGATCGTCGACACCACCGACCTGCCGCTGCGCTCGCTCGACCCCGCAGCCGCGGACCGCATCGTCGCCGCCGTCCGGGCCGCCCGCGCGGACGGGGCCGAGCGCGTCGTCCTGCAGGGCTGGTCGGCCGGGGCCCTCGCGTGCGCGGTGGCGGCCGACCGCGAGCACGTCGACGGCATCGTCGGCGTCGCACCGCTGCTCTCCATGGCCTCCGCGCTGCGCGGGGCCGTCCGGGCGGCACACCTGCCGTCGGTCGTCGGCTCACTGGCCGCCCGCACCGCGTCGACGCCGCTCGTCTGCCGGCTCGCCGGCACGAACGACCCCGTGGCCGTGACCACCTGGCCGGACCGGACCACCCCGACCCTGCTCCTGCACTCGACGGCCGACGCCCTCGTCAGCGCCGACGACGTCGCCGCGCAGGCTGCCCGGGCGGGTGTAACCGCGGTCGCGTTCCACACCGCACCGCACACGCTCGAGTGGAACGAGGACCCGGTCCGCTGGGACGACGCCGTCCGCCGGTTCGCCGCCGAGGTCGCGCCGACCCCCTGACGTGCAACGGCCCCGGTCTGCGAACAGACCGGGGCCGGCAGCGCCTCGATCCGTTGGGGGGAACCGATCGAGTGCTCCGCGCGAGGAGTTGGGGGGAACGTCTCGCGCGTACTGGCAACACTACCCCCGGACGAGGGCCGGTGGCCGCGACGCGCGCAGAACGGACGGGAGGCCCGTTGCCAGATGGCAACGGGCCTCCCGTCCCGACACGTGTCGGTTATCCGTGCGTCAGGACTCGATCTCGCCCTGCGGCGCCTCGGGCGCCTTGTCGAGCGACGGCGCACCGGCGAGGACCTCTTCGCGGCCCGGCTGACGCCCGGTCTCGAACTGGAACTTGCCCTCGGCGAAGTCGACCTTCACGTGGTCGCCCGCATTGAGCTCACCCTGCAGGATGTGCTCGGACAGCTGGTCCTCGACCTCGTGCTGCATCGCGCGGCGCAGGGGGCGAGCACCGAGGGACGGGTCGAACCCGACCTTGATGAGCTGCTCCTTGGCGGCGAGCGTGAGCTCCACCGTCATGTCGCGGTCGAGCAGGCGGTCGGCCAGACGCTTCACGAACAGGTCCACGATCTGCAGCAGCTCGGGCTCCGACAGCTGCGGGAACACGATCGTGTCGTCGACACGGTTCAGGAACTCGGGCTTGAAGTGCTTCTTCAGCTCCTCGTTCACCTTGCCGCGCATGCGGTCGTAGCCGACGGCCGAGTCACCCTCGACCTGGAAGCCCACCGGGCCACCGGCGATGCCCTGCGAACCGAGGTTCGTGGTCATGATGATGACGGTGTTCTTGAAGTCGACCACGCGGCCCTGACCGTCGGTCAGACGGCCTTCCTCGAGCACCTGCAGCAGCGAGTTGAAGATGTCCGGGTGGGCCTTCTCGATCTCGTCGAACAGGACCACGGAGAACGGCTTGCGGCGCACCTTCTCGGTGAGCTGGCCGCCCTCCTCGAACCCGACGAACCCGGGAGGGGCACCGAACAGGCGGGACACGGTGTGCTTCTCACCGAACTCCGACATGTCGAGGGAGATCAGCGCACCCTCGTCGTCGAACAGGAACTCGGCGAGTGCCTTGGCGAGCTCGGTCTTCCCGACGCCCGTGGGGCCGGCGAAGATGAACGAGCCGGAGGGACGGTTCGGGTCCTTCAGGCCGGCACGGGTGCGGCGGATGGTCTTGGACAGGGCCGAGATGGCCTCTTCCTGACCGATGACGCGCTCGTGCAGTGCCTTCTCCATGAAGACGAGACGCGAGGTCTCCTCTTCGGTGAGCTTGAACACCGGGATGCCCGTGGCCTGGGCCAGGACCTCGGCGATGATGCCCTCGTCGACGGTGCCGGACGCGGCGACGTCACCCGCACGCCACTGCTTCTCGAGGCGGAGACGCTCGCCGAGGAGCTTCTTCTCCTCGTCGCGCAGGCTCGCGGCCTTCTCGAAGTCCTGCTCCTCGATGGCGGCTTCCTTCGACCCGCGGACCGTCGAGATCTTCTCGTCGAACTCGCGGAGCTCCGGCGGCGCCGACAGGATCGACAGACGCAGGCGGGCGCCGGCCTCGTCGATCAGGTCGATGGCCTTGTCCGGCAGGAAGCGGTCCTGCACGTAGCGGTCCGCCAGGTTCGCCGCGGCGACGATCGCGCCGTCGGTGATGGACACCTTGTGGAACGCCTCGTACTTGTCGCGCAGCCCCTTGAGGATGTTGATCGCGTGGGGCAGCGACGGCTCGTTGACCTGCACCGGCTGGAAGCGACGCTCGAGTGCGGCGTCCTTCTCGAAGTGCTTGCGGTACTCGTCGAGCGTGGTGGCACCGATGGTCTGGAGCTCACCGCGGGCCAGGAGCGGCTTGAGGATCGAGGCAGCGTCGATCGCGCCCTCGGCAGCACCGGCACCGACGAGCGTGTGGATCTCGTCGATGAAGACGATGATGTCGCCGCGGGTGCGGATCTCCTTCGTGACCTTCTTCAGGCGCTCCTCGAAGTCACCGCGGTAGCGGGACCCGGCGATGAGCGACCCGAGGTCGAGCGAGTAGAGCTGCTTGTCCTTCAGCGTCTCGGGCACGTCGCCCTTGACGATCGCCTGGGCGAGGCCCTCGACGACGGCGGTCTTGCCGACGCCGGGCTCACCGATCAGGACGGGGTTGTTCTTGGAGCGGCGGGAGAGGATCTGCATGACCCGCTCCATTTCCTTCTCGCGCCCGATGACGGGGTCGAGCTTGCCGTCGCGCGCGGCCTGGGTGAGGTTTCGACCGAACTGGTCGAGGACCTGCGAACCCTGCTGCGCGTTCTGCTGCTGCTCGCCACCGACGGCGACGGCTTCCTTGCCCTGGTAGCCGGACAGGAGCTGGATGACCTGCTGGCGGACCCGGTTGAGGTCGGCGCCGAGCTTCACGAGGACCTGGGCTGCGACGCCCTCGCCCTCGCGGATCAGGCCGAGCAGGATGTGCTCGGTGCCGATGTAGTTGTGGCCGAGCTGCAGCGCCTCGCGCAGGGACAGCTCGAGCACCTTCTTGGCGCGCGGCGTGAACGGGATGTGCCCGGTCGGCTGCTGCTGGCCCTGCCCGATGATGTCCTGGACCTGCTCGCGGACGGCATCGAGCGAGATGCCGAGCGACTCCAGCGCCTTGGCGGCGACGCCCTCGCCCTCGTGGATGAGGCCGAGGAGGATGTGCTCGGTGCCGATGTAGTTGTGGTTGAGCATCTTCGCTTCTTCTTGAGCGAGGACGACAACCCGACGGGCTCGGTCGGTGAATCTCTCGAACATGTGCTCTCCCTTGCCGGAATCGTGGGAGTCCGGTGACGTACATCGAGACTAACCAGCGCTCCCCCGACGGGCTCCCCCTGTTCGCCGTGGGCGTGACCTGGAGTGCGCGATGTGCGCGATGTGCGCGATGAGCGAACGCCGGCCGGCTCCTCGGCGTCCGGGAGCCGGTTCAGCCGCGCCGGACCGCTCGCCGCAGGGCCCGTCGGAAGCGCCGCGGGTCGACGCCGAGCGTCTCGAGGACGTCGTGGGCCGAGCCCATGAACGGGTCGTCGACACCGTCGAGCACTGCGAGCACGACGTGCGCGGGCCGGACCCGGTCGAACGGGCCGGCGAGGACGGCCGCGCGGGCGAGCACCCGGGCGGCGGCGGGCGTGCAGGCGACCCGGTCGTGCTCGCCGGGGCACGGCGTCCTGGCACCGACGAAGGCCGTGATGCCACGGCGGACGGTCTCCGGCGTGACACCGTGTGCCGCCAGGACGGGACGGAACCGGGGCATGCCGCTGCACAGGGCCACGGCGGCGAGCAGGAGGTGTTCGGCGTCGACGAAGCCGAAGCCGGTCTCGTGGGCCTCGAGGTCGGCGAGCAGGACGATCTCGCGGCCGTGCCGTGCAGCGGGGAGGGCGACGGACAGGTGAGCGATCTGCATGTATGCAGAATATCGCATGCACTTGCAAGCGACCAGCCCCCGTTCGAGGTCCGGTCGGTAGCATCCGCAGCATGGATCAGCCCGTCGTCGGCCTCGTCGTCCACCCGACCAAGAACGTCCAGGAGTCCGTCGCGACCCTGCAGCGCTGGAACGCGTCCGGTCTCGGGGAACTCGTGGCCCGTCGGGCGGACGCCCAGCGCGTCGGCCGCGGGGTCGCCGTCGTCGACGACGACGACTTCACCGACCGGGTCGACCTCGTCGTCGCGCTCGGCGGGGACGGCACGATGCTCGGGGCGATGCGCCTCGTCGCGAAGCGCCCGGTGCCGGTGCTCGGCGTCAACTACGGCAACGTCGGGTTCCTGGTCGAGATCGAGCCGCCGGAGCTCGAGGCCGCGCTCGAACGGCTGTCCGCCGGCGAGTACCAGCTCGAGCCGCACCACGCGCTCGAGGCCCGGCTGTCCTGGGGCGGCGCCCGCACCGACTACCTGGCGTTCAACGACCTGACGGTCGTGCGACGACCGGGAGCGGGTCAGGTCTCCGCCGACCTGAGCGTCGGCGGGCTCGGCTACGGCTACTACCGCGCGGACGCCGTCGTCGCGTCGACGCCCGCCGGGTCGACCGCCTACAACTACGCCGCCGGCGGCCCGGTGCTCTCCCCCGCCCTGTCCGGCTCCGTCGTGACCCCGGTCGCGCCGATGGCCGGCATCGACCGGTCCGTGGTGCTCGCCGCCCGGGAGCGCTACCGCCTCGACATCGCCGAGGGCACGAGGAGCGCTGCGCTCGAGGTCGACGGCCTCGTCGTCGGCGAGGTCGCGACCGGGGCGCAGATCGACATCCGCCTGCGGAAGGACGCCGGCAGCGTGGTCCGGCTCGACGCCGAGCGCCACGGGCGCACCGGCCGCGTGAAGCTGAGCCTGCTCGACCTGCCGCTCCGGCCGGACCAGCTCATCGAGCTCATCCCGAACGACCTGCGGCAGAAGCTCGACCGCGAGATCGACGAGTGACGGTCCGTTCCGGCCCGGGAACGAGAGTGGCCCGCCCGAGCAGTGCTCGAGCGGGCCGTTCCATCACCCCACCGGATCGCCTTCCCACAGGACGCTCCGGGTTCCCCGCGCCGACACGATCGGTGCCGGCCGAAGCCTGCTGACCTAGTCGGTCAGGTACAGCTGCATGTCCTGCGACACGGCCTTCGCGAAGAGGCGCAGCTTGGCGCGCGACTCGACACGGCTGACGGCCTGACGCGTGGTGTGCACGATCTTCGAGATCTCGTCGAGGGTCATCGGCTTGTCGTCGTCCAGGCCGTAGCGCATGCGGATGACGTTGGCCTCGTCGCTCGGCAGCTCGGCGACGATGGAGCGGATGTCGCGGTGCAGCAGCGTCGTCTCGGTGAGCTCGTTGGGGCTCGCGGCGTCCTCGTCCTCGATGAAGTCACCGAGCTCGCTGTCGTCGGAGTCACCGACGACGGTGTGGATCGAGACCGGCTCGTGCGAGCGGCCCTTGAGGTCGACGAGTTCCTCGACGCTCATGCTCAGCTCGGCGGCCACTTCCTCCGGCATCGGCGCACGGCCGAGGTCGACGGTCAGGTCGCGCTCGGTGCGCGAGATCTTGTTGATCAGCTCGACGGTGTGCACCGGGATGCGGATCGTGCGGGCCTTGTCGGCGAGACCACGCGAGATCGCCTGGCGGATCCACCAGGTGGCGTAGGTCGAGAACTTGTAGCCCTGCGTGAAGTCGAACTTCTCGACGGCACGGACCAGGCCGAGGTTGCCCTCCTGGATGACGTCCATGAACGGCAGGCCGCGCTGCGAGTAGCGCTTCGCGATGCTCACGACGAGGCGGAGGTTCGAGGTGATCATGCGCTCCTTGGCGCGCTCACCGTCGCGGACGAGCCAGCGCAGTTCGCGCTGCAGGGACTTGGCGAGCCCCTTCTCGGTGGTCAGCTTCTCCTCGGCGAACAGGCCGACCTCGATGCGGCGGGCGATCTGTGCTTCTTCCTCGGCGGTGAGGAGCGAGAGGCGGCCGATGTGACGGAGGTAGTCGCCGACCTGGTCGACGGAGGCGCCACGGACGCCGGCGAGCTGCTCGTCGGCCTCGACCTCGGTGTCGAGGGAGGTGGTCGCGGACTCGGCGGTCGCGGTCTTCGACGCTGCTGTCTTCTTGGTGGTGGAGCGGCGGGTGGTGCTGGGTGCAGCCGTTGCGATCGTCATGGTGTTTCTCCCTGCGTTCGACGTGGTGGCCATCTGGGGGGTGGTGCTCACCGGGGGGTGGTCATGAGTAAAGCGGTCGGGGGGTGTACCCCACAAACCCGCTGGATCGATTCCCAGGCTTCTCCGTGGTTCGCCCCCGGAACGGGTCGGAACGGGGTACGGGTGCCCCCCGATCTGTCCCCCTGCCC
Source organism: Curtobacterium sp. MMLR14_006 (assembly GCF_001864985.1). Classification (NCBI taxonomy): domain Bacteria; kingdom Bacillati; phylum Actinomycetota; class Actinomycetes; order Micrococcales; family Microbacteriaceae; genus Curtobacterium; species Curtobacterium sp. MMLR14_006. Next base: position 98,582 of record NZ_MJGU01000022.1, read on the forward strand.
GGGTGCGCAGAGCGGCTGTGACGTGATGTTTCCGCCGTTGCCGCCGTGTTTCGGCCGCGTTTCCGCCCCCGACCCCCGGGGCACACCGCCCCCAGGACGAACGAAAGGGGTACGCCCGACCTGATCGGCTCGATCTGGTCGGCGTACCCCGATTGTGGTGCGATGGGGGTCACCAGGAGGGTTCGAGCCAGCCGTCCCGGCGCTTCGAGGCCTCGAGGTCGGCGTCGCGGTCGAACTCGTCGTACTCGCTCTCGATGTCACCGACGAGGCTGCGACCGGTGAAGGGGTGTGCGGTTGCCATGCCGACGATGGTCACCCCGGCGCGCGACGACCGGGTGAACGGGTCGTGACGGGACGCCGGCGCGCAGGCGTCCTGGCGGGGCCGCTGCGCGCAGACGAGCGCTGCGCGCGGAGGGGCGCTGCGTGCGAAGGGGCGCAGCGTGCGGAGGGGCGCAGCCCGGCAGCGGGCGCGCTGGTCCGCGGACGGGCGCCGTCGGAAGCGGGCGCGCTACTCGGCGGAGGTGGTGCTCGGCGCCGGGTAGCCGTGCTCACGCTCGAAGCGGGCACGCTCCTCGGCCTCGACCTTGGCGTACGCAGCGCGCTCGGTGCGGTCCGCCCGCATGATGGCGCGCATGACGAACCAGAAGATGAGGCCGACGATGATCGTCGGCGTCAGGGCGAAGATGATCCCGGTCACGACTCCATGCGGCACCCGAGCATGGTACCCCGCGAACCCCGGGGCTACTTGACCAGCGGGAACAGGATGGTCTCGCGGATGCCGAGGCCCGTGATGGCCATGAGCAGGCGGTCGATCCCCATGCCCATGCCGCCCGACGGCGGCATCGCGTGCTCGAGCGCCCGGAGGAACTCCTCGTCGACGCGCATCGCCTCGGGGTCCCCGCCCGCCGCGAGCTTCGCCTGCTCGACGAAGCGCTCGCGCTGCACCACCGGGTCGACGAGCTCCGAGTACGCCGTGGCGAGCTCGAACCCGCGGACGTACAGGTCCCACTTCTCGACGATGCCGGGGCGGGTGCGGTGCTGCCGGGTGAGCGGCGAGGTGTCGACCGGGAAGTTCATCACGAACGTCGGGGCGTACAGGCGGTCCTCGTTGAAGTGCTCCCAGAGCTCCTCGACGTACTTGCCGTGGGTGGCGTGGGCGACCTCGACGCCCTCGGCCGCGGCGAGCGCCTGGAGCTCGGCCAGCGGCGTCTCCGGCGTGATCTCGCGTCCGGCCGCCTCGGACAGCGACCCGTACATGTCCATCCGGGCCCACTCGCCGCCGAGGTCGTAGTCGGTGCCGTCGGGCAGGGTGACGACGAGCGAGCCGCCGGTCACCGCGCGGGCGGCGTTCTGCACGAGCTCCTGGGTCAGGTCGGCCATCTGCTCGTAGTTGCCGTACGCCTGGTACGCCTCGACCATCGCGAACTCGGGCGAGTGCGACGAGTCGGCGCCCTCGTTGCGGAAGTTGCGGTTGATCTCGAACACGCGGTCGATGCCGCCGACGACGGCGCGCTTGAGGAACAGCTCGGGCGCGATGCGCAGGAACAGCTCGGTGTCGAAGGCGTTCGAGTGCGTCACGAAGGGTCGCGCCGAGGCACCGCCGTGCTGGGTCTGCAGCATCGGCGTCTCGACCTCGAGGTACTCGTGGCCGGTGAAGGTCTGGCGCAGCGATGCCATCACGGCGGCACGGGCGCGGACGGTGGCGCGCGCCTCGTCGCGGACGATGAGGTCCAGGTAGCGCTGGCGGACCCGGGTCTCCTCGTTCAGCTCGTTGTGCAGGTTCGGCAGGGGCAGGATCGCCTTCGCCGCGATCGCCCAGTCGTCGACCATGATCGACAGCTCGCCGCGGCGCGACGAGATGACGCGGCCGTGCACGAACACGTGGTCGCCGAGGTCGACGAACTCCTTCCAGCGGGCGAGCGACTCGTCGCCCACCTCGGCCAGGGACACCATCGCCTGGATCCGGGACCCGTCACCGGACTGCAGCGACGCGAAGCAGAGCTTGCCGGTGTTGCGCGAGAACACGATGCGGCCGGCGACGCCGACGACGTCCTGCGTCTCCTCGCCGGTCTCGAGGTGCGCGTACTGCTCGCGGACCGCCGGGATCGTCGTGGTGATCGGGAGCTCGGCGGGGTACGCCTCGATGCCCGACTCCAGCAGCTTCGCCCGCTTGTCGAGCCGGACCTGTCGCTGCTCGCTCGTCTCCTGCTCGGCCTGTGCGGCGGCGTCGGCGGTCGCGGTGTCGGGGGTGACGGTCTCGTCGGTCATGCGGGTGCGGCTCCGGGGGTCGTGGGGGTCGGGGGAAATGCTACCCGCGACCGGCGCCGAGCCGGACCCCGCGCGACGTCGCCGCCCGCTACAGCGTCGACTGCCCGTCGGCCGCGGTGAGCGCGTTGTCGACGGCGGACCGCACGAGCGCCCCGAGCACCCGGCCGGGGTGTTCCACCCCGATGCCGGACAGCGTGCCCGCTGACTGGTCGACGATGGCGGTCGAGAACGCCACGGCAGCGCGCACGGCGTCGGCGTACGCGGGCCGGTCGCCCTCGGCCACCACGAACGGCTCCGCGCCCATCTCGACGACGAGCGCCTGCGCGATCGGCAGCACCGGCGACGGGGCGGTCACCGCGCAGTAGGCGTCGCGCAGCCGGGACAGGTCGACGCTCGTACCGGTGAACGCCATCGCCGGGTGGATCGCGAGCGGGATCGCCCCGGCCGCCATCGCCGGGGCGAGGATGCCGACGCCGTGGTCGGGACTCGTGTGCACGACGAGCTGCCCGGGCTGCCAGACGCCGGCGTCGGCCAGGCCCTGGACGAGCGAGGGCAGCTGGTCGTCCGGCACCGCGAGGAGCACGAGCTCGCTGCGCTCGACGAGTTCCGGCGTGGTGAGCACCGGGGCGCCGGGCAGCATCGCCTCGGCGCGGTCGCGTCCTTCGTCCGAGACCGCGGTGACGCCGACGACCGCGTGCTCCGCGTTCGCCAGGGCGGCTCCGAGCACCGGGCCGACGCGTCCGGCACCGACGATGCCGACGCCGAGCCGTCCCGCCCTCATCGTGCGGCCTCCGTCGACGGCACGTCCGTCCACCCCGCGGGCACCGGTCCGGGAGGCACGGCTCCGGTCCGGCGGTCCGCGTCCAGCCCGGCGGACGCACCGGCGAGGGCCCCCGGTCCGCCCGGCACGCCCGCGCCCGGCCCGGCAGACGCACCGGCCGCTGCTCCTGGTCCGCCCGCCACGCTCGTGCCGGGCCCGGCAGGGGCGCCCGAGGTGACCCACGACCCGTCCGCGGCGTGCGTGCCGGGCGCGGGCCGGGCCTCCCGTGCGCGCCACCGGTGGGTGGTGTCCACGGCGGCCGCCTCGACGGCGCGGTGGGCGGTCTCGGACCACAGCCGCTGCGCGTCGCGGGCGTCGAGTGCACCGACGCGGGGCGAGACCGGGCCGGCGACGGTGTGCACGTGCACGGAGGCGAGCCGCAGGGCGCGCTCGAGCGGGCCCTGCTCGACCTTGACGCTCTGCACCCGGGGCAGGGGCACGACGACGAGCGACCGCCACACCGCGCCGAGGCGGAGCAGCACGGCACCTTGCACGAAGCGGTAGCCGTTGCGGCGCGAGGACAGCGGGCGCAGCCAGGCGCCGCGGCGCGGGGAGTGCACGAAGCCGCCACGGTCGCCGGTGGTGGTCAGGCTGTCGTCGACGACGTCGACGGCCTCGGCCGAGCCCTCGCGCAGGGCCTCCTGCGAGGCGGCGGGACCGGCGACGACGGTGCCGACGAGGCCGGGCAGGATGATGTCGAGGACCTCGCGGACGTCGGCGGCCGTGCCGACCGGCAGCACGATCGACGAGACCTGCTGGTTGTTCGACGCCCCGTTGCCGGCGTTCGTCGCGCGGTTGATCCGGACGTCCCACCAGCCGAACGGCCGCCAGAACAGGGGCTGGGCGACGCTGACGGCGTGGATCCGCCCCGGCGGCAGGGTCTCGTTCGAGGTGGAGACGAGGCCGAAGCCGATGCGGATGCCGTCGCGGGTCTCGGCGATCGTGTACTGCAACGACCGCGAGAACTTGCGGACGTAGTACCCGCCGGCGCCGATGACGGCGGGGAACAGCCCGAACAGGAACCCGTACTCGCCGGTGAGCGCGACGCTGACGACCATCGCCGCGACGACCAGCAGGATGAAGAACGTCGTGCCGGACAGCAGCATCGAGGCGATGAGCCGGCCCGGGTGCACCTTCACGATGCGGGTGGCGTGCACGGCGGCGGGGTCGAGCTCCGGTGAGAAGACCTCGCCGAGGCGGTCCTGCAGCACGCCGTGCGACACCCGGGTCGGCCCGCCGGCGGGGTCGTCGTCCTTCGCCCCGGAGGCGAGCACGAGGATCCGCTGCCGCAGGTCGTCGGCGGCCTTCACCCCGAGGTAGGCGAGCTGGACGTTGGCGTCGTTGCCGGCCTGCGCGATCTCGAGCTTCGCGGTGCCGAACAGCCGGGGCACGAGCGGCCGCTGGATGTTGATGCCCTGGATGCGGTCGAGTCGCGCCTTCCGGTGGTTCCGGAAGAGCACGCCGGAGCGCACCTCGACGATCTCGCCGGTGACCCGGAACTCGTGCATCCGCCAGGACAGGTAGAAGAGCCCGATGAGGACGACGAGCAGGCCGGCGACGCCGAGCAGCACCCAGCCGACCGCACCGTGCTCGTAGACGTACTGCACGGGGTCGCCGTCCTCGCGCGGGCCGCCCGGGATGAACACGTCGACGAGCCGGTCACGCAGGCTGTTGAGCACGTAGCCGAGGACGACGATGAGCACGATGCCGCCCTTGAGCAGCGGCGTCAGCGGGTGCAGGCGGTGCCAGTCGCCGTCGGTCAGGGGCGCGGCGGCCGCGGCGTCACCTCGGCGGGGCGGGGCCGGCGGCGGACCGGGTCGGAAGGTCACGGGTCCTCCTAGAGCCCGGCGCGGCGGGACTCGGCGAGTTCGACCAGCCGGTCGCGCAGCGCGTCGGCGTCGGAGGCGGGGACCCCGGGGATCCGGACGTTCGTGGCGGCCGCGGCGGTGACGAACTTCAGCTCGCTCATGCCGAGCGCGCGGTCGAGCGGACCGCGGGCGACGTCGACGAGCTGCATGCGGCCGTACGGCACCGCCGTGAAGCGCTGCCACATGAGCCCGCGCCGGACCACCAGGTCGTCGTCCCGCAGGGCGTAGCCGATCGCGCGGACCCGGCGCGGGGTGAGGGACGCCGTGACGATGGTGACGACGGCGGCGGCGATCCCGATGAGGGTGAAGACCGTGCCGGCGGGCGAGCCGAAGCCGTCGTTGACGACGCCGATGAGCACGAAGCCGGCGGTGAACACCGCGCCGATCACCAGGGCGATGACGAGTTCGGTCCAGACGAGCTTGGCGGACACCCGCGTCCACGCGATGCCCTGCAGGCCGAGGCCGTCCTCGTCGAGTCGTTCACGCGGCATCGCGGGGCCTCCTGGGGTGGTGCTCGGTCAGTCGAGCGTCGTCGTGCCGGCGCCGGGACCGTGACGGTCGTCGTCGTCCTCCGGGGGTGCGACGCACATCCGCTCGGCCACCAGGGCGCAGACCGTCAGGACGACACCGCCGCCGACGGCGACCACGTTCGGCAGGGTCGAGCCTAGCGAAGGCACCACCGCGCGCGTCAGCAGGTAGACGACGAGCCCGGTGCCGAAGCCGGTGAAGAGCGCGCCGCACAGGCTCGCGGCCTTCGCGAGCACGACGACGCGGGTCGCGTACAGCGGGTCGACCGGGTGCCGGCGCCCGGCGCCGTCCCGTGCGTGCTGCCGGATCGGGCGCGCCATGGCCACGACGGCGACGCCGATGAACGCGAGCGTGACGCCGAGCGGCACGGCGAGCAGGAGCGTCGGCGCCTGGCGTGAGGCGAGCACGGCGTCGATCGCGTACCCGGCGACGGCGGTGACCACGGCGAGGGCGAGCAGGGTGGAGAGTCGGGTCGGCTTCATGCGCTGGTCACGTCCCGTTCCGGTGCGGAGGCCCGGGTCGGCTCGGCGAGCAGGCGCGGCTCGTCGACGCGCTCGGTGTCGTCGCCCAGTGCGGCGAGCAGGTCGGCCACCGGCCCGGCACCGGGCAGGACGGCCGCGGGGTCGGCGTCGAGCCACGGCGCGAGCACGAACGCCCGCTCGGCGGCCCGCGGGTGCGGCACCGTGAGGGTCGCCGTGTCGATCCGGAGGTCGTCGACGGCCACGACGTCGAGGTCGAGCGTGCGGTCGCCCCAGCGGACGTCGCGGGTGCGGCCGTGGGCGTCCTCGATGCCGTGCAGGGCGTCGAGGAACACCTGCGGCTCGAGGTCGGTGTCGACGATCACCACGGCGTTGCGGTAGCGGGGCTTCGCGTCGTCCGGGCCGTCCAGCGTGACGGCGACGGACTCGACCTCGTGGCTCGACGCCACCGGGCGCACGCCGGGCAGTGCGGCGACGGCCTCGGCAGCGGCGCGCAGGGTGCTGCCCCGGTCGCCGAGGTTGGCGCCGAGGGCGACCACGACGCGGCTCACGCCGCCCCCTCGACCGGGGCGTCGGCGCCGCGGGTGCGACGGATGGTGATCGACACGTCGGTGAACGGGACGGTGATCGGCGCCTGCGGCTTGTGCACCGTGACCTCGGTCGCCAGGGCCGCGCGGTGGCTGAGCACGACGGCGGCGATGCGCTCGGCCAGCGTCTCGATGAGGTCGACCGGGTCGCGCTCGACCTCGGCGACGACCTGCTCGGCGAGCACCCCGTAGTGCACGGTGGCGTCGAGGTCGTCGCTGCCGGAGGCGGCTCGGGCGTCGAGCTCCACGGCGACGTCGACGACGAAGTCCTGGCCGTCGGTGCGTTCGTGGTCGAAGACGCCGTGGTTGCCGCGGGCGCGGACCCCGACGAGGCGGATGGTGTCGTTCACGAGCGAGCTGCCCTCCAGGCGTCCCAGACGTCGAGCACGGCACGGGTCGGTGCCGGGTCGTGCACGCGCACCCCCCACGCGCCCCGTTCGGCGGCGAGCAGGCTGATGGCGGCGGTGGCGAGGTCGCGCTCGCGCGGAGCTGCTCCCTCGGGGCTCCCGACTCCGTCGAGGAACCGCTTGCGCGACGCGGCGACGAGCACCGGCAGGCCGATCGAGGCGAACCGCTCGTAGCCGGCCAGGATCTCCCAGTTCTGCGCGCCCTGCTTCGCGAAGCCGAGGCCCGGGTCGATGACGACCTGCTCCTGGCGGACCCCGAGGACGATGAGCTCGGCGACGCGCATCTCGACCTCACGCCGGACCTCGTCCACCGCGTGCGTGTACTCGGCGTTCCGGTACATCCGGTCGCTGTGCCCGCGCCAGTGCATCACGACGAACCGGGTGCCGGTGTCCCGCACCACGCGGACCATCTCCGGGTCGGCGAGTCCGCCGGAGACGTCGTTCACGATCGCCGCGCCGGCCTCGACCGCGCGTTCGGCGGTGGCGGCGTTCATCGTGTCGATGCTCACCGGGATGCCCTCGGCCACGAGCTGCCGCACCACCGGCAGCACGCGTTCCTGCTCGACCGCCAGCGGCACCCGTTCGGAGCCCGGACGGGTGGACTCGCCACCGACGTCGACGATGTCGGCACCGGCGGCCACGAGGTCACGGGCGTGGGCCACCGCGGCGTCGTACGCCTGGTGCAGCCCGCCGTCGCTGAACGAGTCGGGGGTGACGTTGAGGATGCCCATCACCCGGGTGCCGGCCGCGCTCGGCACCCGGGTCACGGGTGCCGAGCGCGGACGGCTCACCTCGGCGAGCCGACGTGCGCGTCGCGTCGGGAGGTCGGACATGCCGGCCGCCTAGGCGGGTGCGATGCCCGGGTTGCCGAACGGACGGTGACGCGGGGCCTTCGACGGCTCGCGGTCATCCGGCTCGACGGCGGTGTTCGCCGCCTTGCCGGAGGCGATGGCGGGCAGGTCGCTCACCGGGCGCTTGTCGCTGGAGAGCCACTGCGGGCGCTCCGGCAGCTTGCGGACGTCCTTGAAGATCTCGACGAGCTCGGGGGCGTCGAGCGTCTCCTTCTCGAGGAGCTCACCCGCCAGGCGGTCGAGGATGTCGCGGTTGTCGTTGAGCACCTGGTAGGCCTCGTCGTGCGCGGCCTCGAGCAGGGCACGGGTCTCGGCGTCGACCGTCTCGGCGATGTTCTCCGAGTAGTCGCGACCGGTCCCGCCGCTCATGTCGCGGCCGACGAACGGCTCGCTCGACCCGGAACCGAGCTTGACGGACCCGACCGCACGGCTCATGCCGTACTCGGTGACCATCTTGCGTGCGGTGCCGGTGGCCTTCTCGATGTCGTTCGAGGCCCCCGTCGTCGGGTCGTGGAAGACGATCTCCTCTGCGACGCGACCACCCATGGCGTAGGTGAGCTGGTCGAGCAGCTCGTTGCGGGTGACCGAGTACTTGTCCTCGAGCGGCAGCACCATCGTGTAGCCGAGGGCACGGCCGCGCGGCAGGATCGTGATCTTCGTGACCGGGTCCGTGTGCCGCATGGCTGCGGCCGCCAGGGCGTGTCCGCCCTCGTGGTACGCCGTGATGAGGCGTTCCTGGTCGGACATGATCCGGGTGCGGCGCTGCGGGCCGGCCATCACGCGGTCGACGGCCTCGTCGAGGGCACGGTTGTCGATGAGCTGCGCGTTCGAGCGGGCGGTCAGCAGCGCGCCCTCGTTGAGGACGTTCGCCAGGTCGGCACCGGTGAAGCCCGGCGTCTTGCGGGCGAGCAGCTCGAGGTCGACGCTCGCGGCGAGCGGCTTGCCCTTCGCGTGCACCTCGAGGATCTGCTTGCGGCCGGCCAGGCTCGGTGCGTCGACGCCGATCTGACGGTCGAAGCGGCCCGGGCGGAGCAGGGCGGGGTCGAGCACGTCGGGACGGTTCGTCGCGGCGATGAGGATGACGTTCGTCTTGCCGTCGAAGCCGTCCATCTCGACGAGCAGCTGGTTGAGCGTCTGCTCGCGCTCGTCGTTGCCACCGCCGATGCCGGCACCGCGGTGGCGGCCGACGGCGTCGATCTCGTCGATGAAGACGATGGCCGGCGAGTTCGCCTTGGCCTGCTCGAAGAGGTCACGGACACGGCTCGCACCGACACCGACGAACATCTCGACGAAGTCCGAACCGGAGATCGAGTAGAACGGCACGCCCGCCTCGCCGGCGACGGCGCGCGCGAGCAGGGTCTTGCCGGTGCCGGGAGGGCCGTACAGCAGCACGCCCTTCGGGATCTTCGCGCCGACGGCCTGGAACTTGGCCGGCTCCTTGAGGAACTCCTTGATCTCCTGGAGCTCCTCGATCGCCTCGTCCGAGCCGGCGACGTCCGAGAAGGAGACCTGCGGGTTCTCCTTGTTGTTCATCTTCGCCTTGGACTTGCCGAACTGCATGACCTTCGAGCCGCCGCCCTGGGCACTCGAGAGCAGGAACCAGAACAGGGCACCGATGATCAGGAAGGGCAGCAGGATGCTGATCAGCGACAGGAACCAGTTGCCCTGGGACACGTGGTCGTTGTAGCCCTTGGGCAGGTCGGCGTCGTTGACGGCGGTGACGACCTCGTCGCCGCGCGGCGTGGAGTAGTAGAACTGCTCCTGCTTGTCGCCGTCCTTCAGGGTGAGGTCGACGCGCTGCTCGGTCGAGTTGATGACTGCGGACGAGACCTTGCCGTCGGCGAGCTGCTCGAGCCCCTTCTGGGTCTCGATCTGCGACGTGCCGGCCTGGCTGAGCAGACTCCAGCCGATGAAGATGCCCGCCAGCGCGATCAGCACGTAGAGGTACGGGCCGCGGAAGATGCGCTTGAAGTTCATGTGATCCGGGCTGAGATGCCCGACACCTTTCTCTGCCGAAGTTGCGTGCTGATCAGCATACGGCTGCGATTCTGTGGCGAGAATGGGTGTCCTCTGCGGGCGAACTCACCGTTCGGCGAGTGTCCGCGGCGCGAGACCGCGCGGCCCGGACCCGCTCAGCTGTAGACGTGCGGGGCGAGGACGCCGACGCCGCGCAGGTTCCGGTAGCGCTCGTCGTAGTCGAGGCCGTACCCCACCACGAAGGCGTCCGGGATGTCGAAGCCGACGTACTTCACGTCGACCTCGACCTTGGCGGCCTCGGGCTTGCGCAGCAGCGCGACGATCTCGACGCTCGCGGCCCCGCGGGACTGCAGGTTCTGCTTGAGCCACGACAGGGTCAGCCCCGAGTCGATGATGTCCTCGACGATGAGGACGTCGCGCCCGTGCAGGTCGGTGTCGAGGTCCTTGAGGATCCGCACCACACCCGACGACTTCGTGCCGGAGCCGTACGACGACACCGCCATCCAGTCCATCCGCGCCTGCATCTTCAGGTGTCGCGAGAAGTCCGCCATCACCATGACGGCCCCCTTGAGGACCCCGACGAGCAGCGGGTCGCGCCCCGCGTAGTCGGCGTCGACGACCGCCGCGAGCTCGGCGAGCTTCTCGTCGATCTGCTCGGGGGTGAAGAGCACTTCGGACAGGTCTGCCTGGACGTCGGAGAGTTCCACCGCCCCAGCCTAACCGGCGCTGAACGCGATGCGGTCGCCGATCCGCGCCGCACGGACGCCCGGCAGGTCGATCGGCCCCTGGCCGCTCCAGTCCGTCACGAGCCGGCAGACCTCGAGCGTCTGCACGCGGGACAGCGTCACCCCGAACTCGCTCCGCACCGCGAGCCGGACCAGCCGCTGCCGCAGCGCCGGCGGGTTCGCGGCGAGTCCCGGCACGGACAGCGAGATGCCCGCCTCGGAGTGCTCGGCCAGGTCCTCGGCGATCTCCTCCGCGAAGTGGTCGAGCGCCGCGGCGTCCTCGCGCAGTTGGTCGGCCGTCCGGGCGAGCGCCTCGGGCACCCCGGCGCCGAGCTCCCGTTCGAGCACCGGCATGAGCACCTGCCGCACCCGCACCCGGGCGAACGCCGGGTCGTCGTTCTGCGGGTCCTGCCAGGGCGCGAGGCCCGCGGCGGCGCACGCCTGCCGGGTGGTGTGGCGCCGCACCGCGAGCAGCGGCCGGCCGTAGGCCGGGCCCTCAGCACGCCGGACGAGCGGCTGCATGCCGGACAGGCTGTCCGGCCCGCTGCCGCGCACCAGGCCGAGCAGCACCGTCTCGGCCTGGTCGTCGAGCGTGTGCCCGAACAGCACGAGGGGTGCGCCGACGGCGGACGCGACCTGCGCGATCGACGCGTGACGGGCCTCCCGGGCGGCGGCTTCCGGACCGCCGTCGGAGCCGACGGCGACCCGACGGACCGTCACCGGGTCGAGTCCCAGCTCCGCGGCCTGTCGGGAGGCACGGGTCGCCACCGCCTCGGAGTCCGCCTGGAGCGCGTGGTCGACGACCACCGCCCCGGACCGGAGCCCCTGCTTCGTCGCCTCGAACGCGGTGGCCGCGGCGAGCGCGAGCGAGTCCGGTCCGCCGCTCAGCGCGACGAGCACCAGGTCGCCGTCGGCGACGACACCCTGGTCGCGGGCGTCGGCGAGCAGCGTGCGCACCGCTCGACGGGTGTCGGCGACCGCGGGGTCCAGCCGGGGGCGCGGAGAGTTCACCCGGTAACGTTAGCCGCGCTTTCGGAACCACCGACAGCCCGTTCGACAAACCAGGAGTGCAGACATGGCCGCGTACGACGTCGTCGTCGAGATCCCCAAGGGCAGCCGCAACAAGTACGAGGTGGACCACGAGACCGGTCGCGTCTACCTCGACCGCGTGCTGTTCACGTCGTTCGTCTACCCGACCGACTACGGCTTCTTCGAGAAGACCCTGGCCGACGACGGCGACCCCGTGGACGCACTGCTGCTGCTCGAGTTCCCGACGTTCCCCGGTGTGGGCGTCAAGGTCCGTCCGGTCGGCGTCTTCAAGATGAGCGACGAGGCCGGCAAGGACGAGAAGGTCCTCGTGGTCCCCGCGAAGGACCCGCGCTGGGCGCACATCCAGGACATCTCCGACGTCGACGAGCAGACGAAGGCCGAGATCGCGCACTTCTTCGAGCGCTACAAGGACCTCGAGCCGAACAAGTGGGTCAAGGCCGAGGGCTGGGGCGACGCCGCCGAGGCCGAGGCGATCGTGCAGGCCGGCCAGGCCGCGTACGTGCCCGCCGGTCACTGACGCGCCGGTGACGCTTCCCTGACGACGAACGGCGCCCGCTCTCCATCCGGAGGGCGGGCGCCGTTCTGCGTCGTGCTGCGTCTACAGGGCGCCGCTCGGACGGGCGACGTAGGGCAGGAGCTGGCTCGGGGTCCAGACCGCCCGCTCGACCACGCCGACGCCCGGACGGGCCGCCTCGACCATCATCCCGTTGCCGGTGTAGATCGAGTCGTGGTAACCGCCTGAAGCGGTTCCGTTCGACGAGTAGAACAGGATGTCACCGGGCTGGCGCTGCGACAGCGGCACGAGCCGTCCGATCGAGGCGAAGTGGTTGTACTGCCAGACCACGTTGTGACCGCCGGTCGGGATGCCCTGCGAGCCGTAGGCCATCATCACGAGACCGGAGCAGTCCCAGGTGTTCGGCCCGGCGCCGTTCAGCACGTACGGCTTGCCGAGCTGGGCCCGCGCGTAGGCGATGGCGCCGGCGGCCTTCGACGGGCCGCTCGGGACGGTGGGCGTCGGAGCGGGGGCGGGGGCCGGTGCGGGCTTCGGCTTGCTCGGTGCTGGGGCCGGTGCCGGGTTCGCTGGGGAGGGCTTCGGCTTGCTCGGCTTGCTCGGCGCCGGCTGCGCGGGTGCCGGGTTCGCCGGGGTGCTCGTCGAGGGGGTGCTCGTGGACGGCCTGCTCGTGGACGGCGTGCTCGTCGACGGGTCGGAGGTGCCGGTGGACGCGCCCGGGCGGGTGCCCGTCGCTCGTCCGTCACCGTCGTCGTCGCGTGCGGTCTGCGCCGCCAGGGCGACCTCGGCGGCCTTCGCCTGTTGTGCCGTCCAGTACGCGGTCTCCGTCGCGACGCTCGTGCCCTTGAGGTAGGCGAGCTGGCGCAGGACCTCGTCCTGCTGCTCCTGCTGCTCCTGCACCCGGGACTGCGCGTCGGCGGACACGTCGTTCGCCGTCGTGAGCGCCGTCTCGGACGTCCGGGTCGCCGCGCGGAGCGCCGTGGTCGCGGCGTCCTGCTGGTCGGCGAGGGAGTCGACGGTCTTCTGGTCCGCCCGCGCCTCGGCGAGGACGGTCGCCGACCGCTCGGACAGGTGCGACATCGTGCCGACGCGGTAGAGCAGGTCCTCGGAGTCGGACGCGTCGACGAGCATCGCGGTGGACAGGTCGCCGCCGCCGGTGCGCGACAGCTCGACCACGAGGCCGGCGACCTGCCCGGCGGAGTCGTCGGCCTTCGCCTTCGCCCGCTTCGACTGCGCGGCGAGGTCGTCGAGGGTGTCCTGCGCCTGCTGCTGCTGCGACACCGCCATGGCGTACGCCTGTCCCGCCTGCTGCTCGACGACACCGGCGCGGTCGGCGGCCTCCTGCAGCGTCGTGAGCCGCGAGCTGAGCTCGTCGACGGTCTGCTGGGCGTCGGCGGCGTCCGACTTGGCGGCCTTGACGTCGTCCCACGAGGGGCCCGACGGGGCAGCCTGGGCCGGGCCGGCGACGACGAGCGACAGCCCGAGGCCGAGCACGGCGACGGTCGCGATCCCGCAGGACAGGGAGCGGGCGGACAGGTTCATGACGTGGGCCGGGGCCTTCCGACGGCGCTGATGCTCAAACCGAGATCCCCCGCGCTGCCATGAAGGGGACCGGGTCGACGGCGGCACCGTTGATCCGGGTCTCGAAGTGCAGGTGGCAGCCGGTCGACCAGCCGGTCGAGCCGATCTTCGCGATCTGCTGCCCAGCGGTGACGTGTTGCCCGCTCGTGACGAGGATGCCCCCGTCGACGACGTGCCCGTAGGCCGTCGAGATGCCGCCGCCGTTGTCGAGCACGACCTCGTTGCCGTAGCCGCCGCCGTTGCCGGCGAAGGTCACGGTGCCGTCGTGCGCCGCGTAGATCGGCGCGTAGCAGGCGGGGGCCAGGTCCACCCCGGCGTGCAGTGCCGTGTAGTGCGTGTACGGGTCGACGCGGTACCCGTAGCCGCTCGTCTGGAAGCCGCCGGACGGCCGCACCCAGCCGGCCGAGTTCGCCGTGCCACCGCCGGTGCCGCCCTGGCTCGTCGCCGCGGCCTTCGCCGCCGCCCGGGCCGCCGCGGCCGCGATGCGCTCCTGCCGCGCCTTCTCGGCGGCCACGCCCCGCTTGTACGCCGACTCGACGCCGCGTTGCTTCGTCGTGAGCGCGGTGAGCTGCGCCTCGAGCCGGGTCTCGTTGTCGTTCTGCGCGTCGACGGCCGTCTGCGCCGCGTCCGCCGCGCCCTGCGCTTCCTGCATCGTCGACTGCGCGGCGTCGGCGAGGTCGCCGAGGGCGTCCTTCGCGGAGTCGGCCTTGTCCGCCTGGGCCTGGGCCGTCCCGCGGTCCTGCGTGGCCTGCGAGTAGATGCCGTCGGCCTGCTCGCTGAGCTTCGACATCGCGCCGAGCTCGTACAGCAGGTCGCCGGAGTTCGACGGGTGGGTGAGGATGTCCGTCGTCACGTCGTTGGCGCTCGCCCGCCCGAGCTGCGCGGCGAGCTGGCCCGCCTGCTCCTCGGACTGCGTCGCGGTCTTCGCCGCGTCGTCGGCCTGCGCCTGCAGCTTGTGCTGCGCGAGCGCGGCGGCGTCGTACTTGGTCTGGGCGGCCTGGTACGCCTCGCCGGCGGCCTGCGCGGCCTTCTGCTTCGCGGCGGCCTCGGTCTGCAGCGACGAGATGAGCGACTTGATCTCGGAGACCTTCGCCTGCTGGGCGCTGGTCGACTTCTTCGCCTGCTGCACCTCGCTCCACGACGGGTAGGACGCAGCACTGGCCGACGTGGTGGGCGCCAGCGCGGCGAGCGTGCCGGCCGTGAGCACGACGGCGACCGCAGCGGCGACGAGGCGGCTGCGGGAGCGGAGGGAGGACTGGGCTGAGGTCGACATGTATCTCGATTTCGTAACAGCGCGGCAAGGCTCACGCACGTAACACTGTTAACAGAGGCAACAGTAACAACAGGAGACGCAGGCTCGACAGCCCCTCGGACGAGGGATGCCGGCCGCCGACGATGCTCGCACCACGGCCTCCGACGAGCCTGCGGCGACGGCGCGACACGCCGGGGATCACGGGCGAACAGGCCTCGATTTGTGAAACCCGCGGGGCATCCGTATGCTTGTCCATCGGTAGCGCGATGCACTGCTTGCGGCCCTATCGTTTAGTGGCCTAGGACACCGCCCTTTCACGGCGGCAGCACGGGTTCGAATCCCGTTGGGGTCACTCTCCGAGTGAGCGAGCAAGTAGTACTGAACAACACCACAGCAATTCAACATGGCCCTGTAGCGCAGCTGGTTAGCGTGCCGCCCTGTCACGGCGGAGGTCGCGGGTTCAAGTCCCGTCAGGGTCGCCACGGCTGGATAGCTCAGTTGGTAGAGCGTTCGACTGAAAATCGAAAGGTCCACGGATCGATGCCGTGTCCAGCCACCGGTGAAGGCCCCCTGCTTCGGCAGGGGGCCTTTTCGGTTGTCTGAGGGGTGTTCCTTCGGGGGCCTTCGGCGGCGGGCCGGTTCGGTCACGCGCCGGTTCGCTTCCGCCTCGCACAACGGCAGTCACCCCGAACCACGCGAGTGTGCGGTTCGGGGTGACCCCGGTTGTGCGGACCGATCGGGCGATCAGGCCTCGCGGGTCTTCGGGCTGCTGTCGTTCGTCTTCGCCGGGTCGCGCTCGACCACGGAGCCGAGCACGTCGTCGATCCGGGTCAGCAACTCGGCCGGGATCGTCACACCGGCGGCGCCGGCGTTGTCGTGCACCTGCTCCGGACGCGAGGCGCCGATGATCGCGCTCGCGACGTTCTCGTTCTGCAGCACCCACGCGACGGCGAGCTGCGCCATCGACAGGTCGAGCTCGTCGGCGATCGGCTTGAGCTCCTGGACGGCCGAGAGCACCTCGTCGTTCATGAAGCGCTCGATCATCTTCGCGCCGCCCTTGTCGTCCGTGGCCCGCGAACCCTCGGGCAGGGGCTGACCGGGCTGGTACTTGCCGGTGAGCACGCCCTGGGCGATCGGCGACCAGACGATCTGCGAGATGCCGAGCTCCTTCGAGGTCGGCACCACCTCGTCCTCGATGACGCGCCACAGCGCCGAGTACTGCGGCTGGTTCGAGATGAGCTGGAAGCCGAGGTCCTTCGCGAGCGCCGCACCCGCACGGAGCTGGTCGGCGGTCCACTCGCTCACGCCGACGTACAGGACCTTGCCCTGCCGCACGATGTCGGCGAAGGCCTGCATGGTCTCTTCGAGGGGGGTCTCGTGGTCGAACCGGTGCGCTTGGTACAGGTCGACGTAGTCCGTCTGCAGCCGCTCGAGCGAACCGTCGATCGACTCGAGGATGTGCTTGCGGGACAGGCCGGTGTCGTTGTGCCCCTTCGGCCCGGTCGGCCCGAACACCTTCGTCGCGATCTCGAGGGACTGGCGCCGCTCCCCCTTGAGCGCCTCGCCCAGGACGGTCTCGGCGCCGGTGTTGGCGTAGACGTCGGCGGTGTCGAACGTCGAGATGCCGACCTCGAGCGCTGCCTTGACGCAGGCGATCGCCGCGTCGTTCTCGACCTGTGAGGCGTGGGTGAGCCAGTTGCCGTAGGTGATCTCGGAGACCTTGAGGCCCGAGTTGCCGAGGTAGCGGTACTCCATGTGCGTGTCACTCCTGTCGTGGCCGCGTCGGTGCGGCTCGACCCGTGACGGTAGTCCTCGGGTCGGTGCCAGAGCACAGCGGCCGAAGTCGTCCACACGACGAAACCCCGGCGATGTGGCCTGAGCCAGGGATCGTTCCGGGGTCTTCGCTGTCCATCCTCGCATGTCTCCGTCGGCGCGTGCGATTGCGGACGAGCGCGGCGCACAGGCACTCACATGAACCAGTTGTTCCTTCAGTCGTTCGTCCAGCTGCTGTCCGACGAGGTGCCGTCTGCGCTGATCCAAGCCGTGGTCTTCACAGGCGTATCGATCGCCGCAGACTTCGTCCGTGGTCGAAGGCTCCGTGAGCGGTCCGGTCACGGAGGCAGGATGCCCCTGCGCCGCACTGTCCGCTCGGGCCACGGTCGCGCCCGGTCCGTCGATGAGGTGCAGGATCGAGGAAGCGCGGCACGGAGCGGTGCCGCCAGGAGCGAGGGAGCACCCATGACCGGAGCGAGCGTGTTGTTCATCGGCGGGAGCGGCGTCATCAGCGCCGCCTGCGTGCGGGAAGCCGTCGAGCAGGGGTTCGACGTGACCGTGCTCAACCGGGGGACCACCGGGGGCAGGCCGATCCCGGAGGGTGTGACGCGCCTCCAGGCCGACGTGTCCGACCGCGGCGCACTGGCGGACGCACTCGGCGACCAGCGCTTCGACGTGGTCGTGAACTGGATCGCCTTCACGCCGGACCAGGTGCAGGCGGACGTCGACTTCTTCGCGGGGCGGACGCGGCAGTACGTGTTCATCAGCTCGGCCTCGGCGTACCAGACGCCGGCGACGCACCTGCCGATCACGGAGTCGACGCCGCTGAAGAACCCGTACTGGCAGTACTCGCGCGACAAGATCGCGTGCGAGGAGCTGCTGGTGCAGGCGTACCGGGAGCAGGACTTCCCGGTGACGATCGTGCGGCCGTCGCACACCTACGACGAGACGAAGCTGCCGCTGACCGGCGGGTGGACCGCGGTGGCGCGGATGCGGGCCGGCAAGCCGATCATCATCACGGGTGACGGGACCTCGCTGTGGACCCTGACGCACAGCCGAGACTTTGCGGTCGGGTTCACGGGGCTGCTCGACCGGGCTGCAGCCATCGGGGAGGCGTTCACGATCACGAGCGACGAGGCGCCGACGTGGAACGCCATCGCGCACGAGATCGCGGCGGCGGCCGGGGTCGAGGACCTGCGGATCGTGCACGTGCCGGCGGACGCCATCAACGCGGTGGACCCGGAGTGGGGTGCGGCGCTGCTCGGGGACAAGGCGAACAGCTCGGTGTTCGACAACAGCAAGGTCCGGTCGCTCGTGCCGTGGTACCGGCCGCGCACGACCTACCGGCAGGGGGTGCGCGAGGTCATCGCCTGGTACGAGGCCCACCCCGAGGAGCAGGTCGTGGACGAGCGACTCGACGCGCTGATGGACGAGTTGGCGGCGCGCTGGGCGGTGTGAGCCGCACTGGGTGAGCAGAAATGGTCGGGTGCCGTGTGGCGACCCGACCATTTCTGCTCACGAAGCGAACGCGTGGAGCGAACCCGTCAGGCGCGCGCGGCCAGGACGTCCGACAGCGTCCCGATCGCGGTGCGCACCTCGTCGTCGGTGACGACCAGGGGCGGCGCGAAGCGGATCGTCGACCCGTGGGTGTCCTTCACCAGGAGCCCGCGGTCGGCGAGGTCCTTCGCGATCGCCTTGCCGGTGCCGAGCGCGGGGTCGATGTCGATCCCGGCCCAGAGTCCGGCCACGCGGTGCGACACGACGCCGTGCCCGACGAGCTCGTCGAGCAGGCCGCGCAGCAGCGGTTCGCCCTCGAGGGCCCGCTGCTGGAACGTGCCCTCACCGAGCATCGCCACGACCTCGGCGCCGACGGCCGCGGCGAGCGGGTTGCCGCCGAAGGTGGACCCGTGCTCACCGGGGCGCAGGACGCCGAGGACGTCGCGCGAACCCACGACCGCCGACACCGGCACGATGCCGCCGCCGAGGGCCTTGCCGAGCGTGATGAGGTCGGGGCGCACTCCGACGCGCTGCACCGCGAGCGTGTGCCCGGTGCGACCGAGGCCGGACTGGATCTCGTCGGCGACGAACAGCGCACCGAACTCGTCGCAGACCTGCCGGACGGACGGGAGGTACGACTCCGGCGGGATGACCACGCCGCCCTCGCCCTGGATCGGCTCGAGCAGCACGGCGACGACGGTCTCGTCCATCGCCGCGCGCAGGGCCGCAGCGTCGCCGTACGGCACCGTGCGGAAGCCCGGGGTGTACGGGCCGAAGTCGTCGCGGGCCGAGGGGTCGTCGGAGAACGAGATGATCGTCGTGGTGCGGCCGTGGAAGTTCCCGGACGCGACGATGATCGTCGCCCGCTCGGCCGGGACGCCCTTGACGCGGTAGCCCCAGGCGCGGGACACCTTGATCGCGGACTCGACGGCCTCGGCTCCGGTGTTCATCGGCAGGACCATCTCGGTCTCCGTCAACGCCGCCAGTGCCGTGGCGAACGGGCCGAGCTGGTCGTTCACGAACGCGCGGCTCGTGAGCGTCACGCGGTCGAGCTGTGCCCGTGCGGCGGCGAGCAGCCGCGGGTTGCCGTGGCCGAAGTTCACCGCCGAGTACGCGGCGAGGCCGTCCAGGTACTGCTTGCCGTCGACGTCGGTGACGGTCGCTCCGGCACCCGACGCGATGACGACGGGCAGCGGGCTGTAGTTGTGCGCGAGGGCGCGGTCCTCGACGGCGAGCGCCGCCGCGGTGTTGACCCCGAGCGACGCTGCCGCCGACATCAGCTGACCCCGAGGGAACGCGCGACCGAGGTGCCGGTGCCGACCGGGTGCAGGTCGAGCGTGCAGCACTTCACACCGCCACCGCCGAGCAGCAGCTCGGACAGGTCGACGCCGATCGGGTTGTAGCCCTTCTCACGCAGCTGCGACGCGAACGTGGTCGCGCGCGACGCGATCACGACGTTGTACCCGTCCGAGTACGAGTTCAGGCCGAGGATCGCGGCGTCCTCCTCGGTCGCGATGATCGCGTCGGGGAAGCGCTCGCGCAGGATCGCCAGCGACGGCTCGTCGAAGGCGCTCTCGAGGTAGGCGATGTTCGACCGACCCGAAGCGTCGGGCTCCGGGTCGAGCACGGCGATGGCGGTGTCGAGGTGGTAGAAGCTCGGGTTGATGAGCTTGAGCGTGACGACCTCGCGGCCGTAGATCGTCGCGAGCTCGTCGTGCGAGGTGCTGTCCGACCGGAAGCCGGTGCCGGCGAAGATGGTGTCCCCGATGAGCAGGAAGTCGCCCTCGCCCTCGTTGGTCTGCTCCGGCTCGGCGACGGTCAGGCCGGCCTGGCGGAACCAGTCCATGTACGCCGGGCCCTCAGGCTGGCGCTCCGGGTACTGGAACTTCGCGCCGTAGGCGATGCCGTCGAGGACGAACCCGCCGTTGGCTGCGTAGACCATGTCCGGCAGGCCGTCGATGGGGTCGATGTACGAGATGTCGAAGCCGAGCTGCTCATAGACGGCGACGAGCGACTCCCACTGCTCGACGGCCTTCGACGTGTCGGTCGGCTCCTCCGGGTGCATCCAGGGGTTGATCCGGTAGCTCACCGTGTAGAAGTCCGGCTTGCACATCAGGATCGTGCGCTTCGTGGCGACACGGGCCGGAGCGGTGGGAGTGGCGGGTGCGGTGTTCGACATCAGTCCTCCGAGGACCGGGGTCCGAGCCTGCCAGGAACCACCACTGAAGAGATGCTCCGGCGAGATGCAGGCTCACTCGCCGTAGCGGACCAGGTCGACGCCGCTCCGATCCTCGCACAGACCGTCCGAGCCGTGCAGTGCTCCGTGCCGAACCGCGTGGCACCCGTTCGGGTGACGCACGATTCGTGCGTGGAACCCGTCGGGCTCGCAACGACCCCGCGTACGATGGGAGTCGATGGACACACTCGATCACCGCATCCTGGACCAGCTCCGGGACAACGCCCGTGCCGGCTACGGCGACATCGGGTCGGTGGTCGGACTCTCCGCGTCGGCCGTCAAGCGCCGGGTGGACCGACTCGTGGGCGACGGGGTGATCCAGGGCTTCACGATCAAGGTCGACCCGGCGGTCGAGGACCGCGGCACCGAGGCCTGGGTCGAGCTCTACTGCCGCGGCACCGTCTCGCCCGACGAGCTGCGGGCGCTGC
The DNA here is from genome assembly GCF_001864985.1 of Curtobacterium sp. MMLR14_006. Taxonomy (NCBI): domain Bacteria; kingdom Bacillati; phylum Actinomycetota; class Actinomycetes; order Micrococcales; family Microbacteriaceae; genus Curtobacterium; species Curtobacterium sp. MMLR14_006. Next base: position 119,420 of record NZ_MJGU01000022.1, read on the forward strand.
TCGACACCGTCCCCGAGGTCGTCGACGCCGGCACAGTGACCGGCAGCGCCGACGCCGTCGTGCACATGCGCTCGAAGGACCTGTCCGCGCTCGAAGAGGCGCTCGACCGCGTCCGCCTCGCGCCCCAGGTCGACCACACGCGCTCGGCGATCGTGCTCTCCAAGCTCGTCAGTCGCGAATCCGCGTAACGTCCCACGCATGGGACGGATGACGACGGCCAGGAGGCCCGGATCACCGCCCACGGGATCGCGTCCCGCCCGTCGGCTGGTCGCCGCTGCGAGCGTCGCCTACCTCGCGAACTGCCTCTGGGGCACCGCGGTCGCCGTGCGGCTCATCCGCACGAAGAAGCTCCGCGTCGTGCACCACGGGCTGTTCGTCGTCACCGCGACCCTGACCGGCGTCGCCGCGACCACCCCCGTCTGGACGCGCGACCGGACGGCGCTGTTCCTGCTGCCGGCACTCGTGCCCCTGGCGGTCGCTCCGCGCACGGACCCGCGCTCCCGAGCACACTGGAGGGTCGCGGTCGCCGCCGCACCGTCCTACCTGGCAGCGGTGCTCGCCGGCCGACGACGAGAGAGGTGAGCGGTGGAGCTGTTCGAGGCCATCCGACGACGACGCACGACGAACGGGGCGTTCCTGCCCGATCCGGTGTCCGAAGAGCACCAGCGGCTGCTCCTGGAGCTCGCCGGGCGGGCACCCTCGCAGCTCAACAGCCAGCCGTGGCGGTTCGTGGTGATCGAGGAACGCGCCACGATCGACCGCGTCGCCGAGATCAGCGGGCGCTCGATGACCCGGACCATGGCCGAGGGCACGTTCTTCGAGCGGTACAAGCCGTACTTCCGGTTCTCGCAGGCCGAGATGGACTCCCGGCGCGACGGCATGCTGTTCGACAAGCTGCCCGCACCGCTCCGGCCCTTCACGAAGCAGGTGTTCACCAAGCGTGGGCAGGTGCTCATGAACGCCCTCCGGGTGCCGCAGACGCTCGGGGCGGAGAACCGGAAGCTCGTCGCCGGGTCGCCGCTGCTGCTCGGCGTGCTGCTCGACCGCGACGAGTACCGCAAGGAGGCGCGGAACGCGTTCTACTCGGTGTTCAGCATGGGCGCGGCGATGGAGAACGTCTGGCTCGCCACCACCGAGCTCGGCCTCGGGATCCAGTTCGTGTCGTTCCCGATGGAGATCGAGGAGGCGTGGGCCGAGGTCGAGTCCCTGCTCGAGGTGCCGCCGGAGCTCGAGCTGATGGCCGTGTACCGGATCGGGTACCTGCCACCCGAGCGTCGTCGCCCCGCGATCGACTGGGTGTCGAACGAGCGGAAGCGACCGTCGCAGTACGTGTTCCGCGGCACGTGCGCGACCCCGCAGACCGGGTGGGACGACCTGCCCGCCGTGAGCACCGAACCGGAGGCGACCACCCCGTGACCGACACCCGACCCGCTCAGAGCACCCCGGGCCTCCAACCCGTCGCCCCCGGCCTGACCGGCCGCCCCTGGATCTCGCAGGACTGGCTCGACGTCGTCTTCGTGCACTGGCGCGTCGACGTGTCGGCGGTGGCCCCGCTGCTGCCGACCGGCACGCGACCCGACACGATGGCGCCCGACGGCTCCGACGACGGGGCGACCACCTGGGTGGGCCTCATCGCGTTCCGGTTCGAGGACACCCGGTTCCCGCCGTTCTCGACCGGCAGCATCGGCGACTTCGTCGAGCTGAACGTCCGCGTCTACACGGTCGACGAGCAGGGGCAGCACGGGGTCGTGTTCCTGTCGCTCGACGCCGGCAAGCTCCTGCCGACCCTCGGCGCACGCGTCGCGACCGGCCTGCCGTACCGGTGGGCGGTGGCCGAGGCGCGGAGCGGTGACGGTCGCGTCGGGTACGCGATGCGGCGGCACGGCACCCACCTGCGGTCGATGGTCGACGTCCGTGTCGGCGACGCCGTCGCCGAACCGACGGCGCTCGAGACGTTCCTGACGGCGCGGTGGGGCATGCACGTCCGGCGGGGTGGGCGCACCCGGTTCTGGCCGAACGAGCACGAGCCGTGGCCGTTGCACCGCGCCTCGGTGGTGTCGCTGCGCGACGACCTGGTCGGGGCGGCCGGACTGCCGTTCGGGCTCACCGAGCTCGAGCCGGACTCGGTGCTCTACTCGCCGGGGGTCACGACGCGGTTCGGTCGGGGGCGCTGACGGCGCACCGCTCGGGGGACACCCGCTGAGTGGCCGGCACGGCGCGGTGGGTACAAGGGAGCCATGACTCGAGTGGCAGTGGTGACCGGTGGATCCGCAGGACTGGGACGGGCGACCGTCCGCGAGCTGGCCGCCCGGGGGTGGGACGTCGCAGTCCTGGCCCGGGGGGAGGACGGCGTCGACGCCGCCGTCGCCGAGGTCGAGGCGGCCGGCCGCCGCGGGCTCGCCCTGGTGGCGGACGTGTCCGACCGGGACGCCGTCGAGGCGGCGGCCGACCGGGTCGAGCAGGAGCTCGGTCCGATCGACCTGTGGGTGAACGGCGTGATGGTCGGGGTCTTCGGCCGGTTCATGGACACGGCGCCGGAGGACTTCGAGCGCGCACTGCACGTCACGTACCTCGGCTTCGTGAACGGCACCAGGGCCGCGCTCTCGCGGATGGTGCCGCGCGACCGCGGTCAGGTCATCCAGGTCGGCTCGGCACTGGGCTTCCGGGGCATCCCCCTGCAGTCGGCCTACTGCGGCGCGAAGCACGCCATCGTCGGGTTCACCGAGTCGGTCGTCTCGGAACTCCTGCAGCAGGGCAGCAAGGTGAAGGTGTCGCGGGTCGACATGCCGGCGCTCAACACCATCCAGTTCAGCTGGGTGAAGTCGAAGCTCCCGCACCACCCGCAGCCGGTCGCGCCGATCTACCAGCCCGAGGTCGGCGCGCGGGCGATCGCCGCCGTCGCGGAGCACCCGCGCCCCCGCACCTGGGTCGGCGAGTCGACGGTGTACACGATCATCGGCAACCGGATCGGCGGCCGCTTCGCCGATTGGTACGCGGCGAAGACCCTGGTGTCCGGGCAGCAGGCCGAGGCGAAGGACGGCGAGGAGATCGGCGTCAACCTGTACGAGCCCGTCCCCGGCGACCACGGTGCGCACGGGGTGTTCGACGAGAGCGCGCACGCCTGGTCGCCGCAGACGTGGTGGATCGAGCACCGCCGGCTCGGCCGGTCGATCGTCGGCACGGTCCTCGGCGCCGCCGGTGCCGTAGCGCTCGTGGCGGGACGACGACGATGACCCGGCGTCGCGGGGACACGACCGCGTCGACGGTCGTCGAGGTCGGTCGCGCGGTGCTCGGGGTCTGGCACCTCGGTCGTGCGCTGCGCGGGCGTGACCAGCGGGTGCTGCACGCGGTGCTCGGCGTGCGGCAGCTCGCGCAGGCCGGCGTCGTCAAGCGCGCCGGCGGGCCGGACGCGCACACCGCCAGTGCCGTCGTCGACGCCCTGCACGGCACGACGATGGTGCCGCTCGCCCTGCTCGACCCCCGCCGCCGCCGGTTCGCCGTCGAGCAGCTGTGGATCGCGGCGGTGCTGACGATCGCCGAGGTCGGGCTCGTCGGGCGCGGACGACACTGAGTCCCGGCCCCCGTCCGCCCGCTGAGGTCGCACTTCCGCCCGTGTCGCCGATGCCGTCGCGGGCCGGAGTGCGATCTCAGCACCGCGCCGCCGCCCGCCCGCTGCCCGCCGGGCGGTGCGCAGCGTCCGCGGCGTAGCTTCCTGGACATGAGCGACAACGAACAGACCGAGCCCGTCATGGACGGCGCCACCGAGGCCACCAACCACGAGAAGCTGCACGGCCTCATCGAGCAGGTCGACAACGACCACCGCGGCGAGGGCGCCGGCGCGATGGCCGACCACCTGCGCGACCGCATGGACGAGACCGGTGTCGAATCCGAGGACGGCGGCGACGTCGAGGACTGAGTCCTCCGGGGGCGGGGCGCTGCGCGCGCGGCCTTCCGACGACGCGCTGCGCTGCGCGCGGCCGATCGTGAGCAGAAGAGGTCGGGTCGCCGTCGGGCACTCGACCCTTTCTGCTCACGAAGTGCGGCCCCGCCGCCCCGCCGGCCCCGCCAGGCCCGGACCCGGCCGGGCGCGCTAGACCCGCAGCTCGGCGAAGTCGCTGTCGAGGTCGCCGAAGCGGTGCGCGGTGATCGTCACCGTCTGCTCCCGCAGGTAGGGGAGCATCTCGATCAGACCGGCCTCGACCACCGGGGCGTCGTGGACGGCGACGTCGATGCTCGCCCCGAGGGCTTCCTCGAGGGCGGACGCGTCGCCGCCGATGAGCCGGATGCGCGCTCCGGGTCCCCCGAACGCCGTCGGCGCCGGACGGTCCTGTCCCTGGGACAGCACGGCCTCGAGCGCGTCGACCGGGGCGTCCTCGCCGTTCGACCAGTCCGGCCGGAACACCGCCCCGGACGACGCCCGGGCGTGGAAGTCCTGGTCGGACTCCACCAGGTGGTCGACGACGTGCAGCGGTGACCGGCTCGACGCGAGCAGCTGCGTCAACGGCCCCGGCAGCGGGCGCGCGGTGCTCAGCAGCACGTGGGCGCGGGCGGCCGTGGCGGCGGCGAGGCTGCGCACGAGGTCGCCCATCGAGGCGTCCTCGGCCTGGCGGACGACGACGGACTGCGGCCGGTAGCGCAGGACGTTCCGCTGCACGACGAGTCCGGACGGGTCGTGCGACCGGCCGTACTGGTCCTCGCGGGCGCGGACGTCGCTCAGGGCGCCGGCGCGCACCTGGTCGAACTCCTCGAACGACAGGCCGCTCCGAGCCGCTTCGATCAGGGCGGTCACGCGCGGCGGCAGCCCGTGCAGCTGGATGCTCTTGTGCACGGTGCGGGGCACCGGCTCCCAGCGGCCGAGCGTCGCGACGTACAGCGGTCCGCCGGCCTTCGTGCCGGTGCCCACCGACGAGCGCTTCCAGCCGCCGAACGGCTGGCGACCGAGGACGGCGCCCGTGGTCGCGCTGTTCACGAACAGGTTGCCGGCGCGGACCTGGGCGAGCCAGTCGGCGACCTCGTCGGCGTCGAGCGAGTGGATGCCCGCGGACAGCCCGTGGTCGGTGCCGTCCTGGATCGCGACGGCCTGCTCGAGCGTCTCGGCGCGCATGATCCCGAGCACCGGGCCCGGGTACTCGGTCTGGTGGAAGTCGCTGCCGGGCCGGACCCCGTCGCGGATGCCGGGCGACCAGAGCCGACCGGAGTCGTCGAGCGGCGTCGGCTGCACCAGCCAGGACTCCCCCGGGCCGAGCTCGGTCAGGCCCCGGCGCGACGCCCCCGCGGGTTCCGACGTGACCGGGCCGACCTGTGCGCTGGGGTCGTCGGGCCACGCGACCCGGAGCGTCCGGGTGGCGTCGACGAGCTGCCGACGGAAACGCTCGCTCTCGCCGACGGAGCCCACGAGCACCACGAGCGACGCCGTCGAGCACGGCTGCCCGGCCTGCCCGAAGGCGGACCGCACGACGTCCTGCACCGCCAGGTCGAGGTCGGCGCTCGGCGTGACGACGATCGCGTTCTTGCCGCCCGTCTCGGCGGTGAGCGGGAGGCCCGCACGCCACCAGCGGAACGAGCGCGCGGTCTCGGCGGAGCCCGTCAGGATGATGCGGTCGACCGCGGGGTGGCCGATGAGGTCGCGGCCGAGTTCGTCCTCGTCGAGGTCGACGAGCTGCAGCAACGAGTGCGGGACGCCCGCGTCCCAGAGGACGTCGGCGAGCAGCGCACCGCTCCGACGCGCCTGCGGAGCGGGCTTCAGCACCACACCGCTGCCCGCGGCGAGCGCTGCCAGGACACCGCCGGCGGGGACCGCGACGGGCGAGCTCTGCGGGGGGACGACGACCGTCAGGCGCGGCGGGACGAACCGCGCGCCCTGGACGTCGCCGAGCCGTCGGGCGCTCTCGGCGTACCGGTGCGCGGCGTCGACGGCCGCGGTGACCTCGGCGTCGGCCTCGGCGAAGGTGGCGCCGGTCTCCGATGCGGTGACCTCGATCAGGTCGGCACGCCGGGTCTCGAGCTCGTGGCCGATGAGGTCGAGCAGCTCGGCCCGGTCGCCCGGGTCCTGCCGACCCCAGTTCACGCCGGCCTGGGCGGTCCGCGCCGTGATGCGTTCGAGCTGCGAGCGGTCGGTGACCCGTGCACCGCGGATGGTCTGCGCGCCGAGTTGCGAACGCGGGACCCGGCGGAGCACGTCGAGGGCCCAGGAGCGGTTCGCGGCCACGGACGGGTCGGTGTCGGGCGCGTTCCGGAAGGCGTCGCGCAGGACGGGCTCGCCGAGGGCGCGGTGGCGGTCCTGGGTTCGGTGCGTCGGCACGACGGGCTCGTCGAGTGCGGCGACGGACGCCAGGTACCGACCGTGCTCGCGGTCGAAGACGCTCGCGTCGCGGTCGATCTCGGACGCGGCGGCGGCGAACCCTTCCGGGTTCGCGCTCTCCTGCAGCCGACGGGCCAGGTACGCGGTCGCGGAGTCGGGATCGTCGGGGTGCACGACCGGGGTGTACAGCACGACGGAGCCGACGTCGGCGCGGACGGCGTCGACGTGCCCGGCCGCCGTGCCGAGGAGCATCTCGACGTCGACCGCGTCGGTGACACCGCGGCGCTGCGCGAGGGTCCACGCCGTCGCGAGGTCGAACAGGTTCTGACCGGCGACGCCGATCCGGACGGCGTCGGTGCGCTCCGGGGTGAGCGCGGCGTCGAGCAGTCGCAGGTGGGCGGTGTCGGTCTCGCGCTTGCTGCCCCACGTGGCGAGCGGCCACCCGTGCAGGACGGCGTCGACGTGCTCGGTGGCGAGGTACGCGCCCTTGACGAGCCGCACGGTGATCGGTGCTCCGCCCGCCGCACGACGCTGCTGCGCCCACCCGGTCAGCGCGTCGAGCGCACCGGCGGCGTCGGGCAGGGCGGTCTGCAGCGTCACGCCCGCCGGCAGCGAGACGAACTCGTCGCGGTCGAGCAGCGCCCGGAACACGGCGAGCGTGCGGTCGAGGTCGCCGGACGCCTCGGCGTCGAGGGTGATCGTCTTCGCCGGACGGCCGGCAGCCGTCGGGGCCGCCGCCAGCCGGTAGAGCGGGAGGAGCCGCTCGACGGCGCGTTCGACCGCATGGTCGAGACCCCACGGGGACGCCGTCGGGACGACTGAACTGAGCTTCACGGAGACGCGCTCGACGTCGTCGCGCGCGAGCAGGTCCGTGATCCGCTGCAGGCGTCGGTCGGCCTCGGCAGTGCCCTGGACGGCTTCGCCCAGCAGGCTGAGGTCGAGCCGCGTGCCCGGGCCGCCGAGCTTGGCGAGCGCCTGACCGGTCTTCGCCGGGGCGGCGTCGACGACCAGGTGCCCGGTCATCCGACGCAGGATCCGGCGCGCGGTGGGGACCACGGCCCACGGGGCCATGGTCGCGAAGCCGCCGCCGAGCGTCACCGCGCCGCGGAGGTACCAGGCGAGGAAGTCGGGGACGTCGCGGCTGGCCCGCTCGAGGTTGCGTGCGGCCACCCGGGGGTCCTCGGGGCGGACGACCTTGTCGACGAAGCCGCGGGCGAAGTCGAGCCCCCGTTCGTCACGCAGGGTCCGGGCCAGACGCGCGGCTCCGGGGTCCGGCTTCACGCCGGCGGACGCCGCCAGCCACCGACGGACCAGCGCGGCGGCGTCGTCGGTGCAGTCCTGGAGGCGGGCGCTCGGCATGGTCCGATCGTATGCCGCACCCCCGACGCCACCTCGGAGCGCGCCGAGCGTCAGCCAGGAGTCATCCGGACGGATGAAACCCGTGCACCGACGGCCCCGGAACCCGGCCGGTCGGTACGCTGGGCCGCATGTCGACGCAGGGCAACGACGGCCACGACTGGGCCACGTGGGACGCCTTCCACGACGCCTGGCGCCGGCTCGACCGGGCCCTCGACCGCGCGGTGCAGTCGGGTGCCGGCATCTCCGTCCCGGAGTTCGAGATCCTGATCGGCCTGCACCGCGACCCGGAGCACCGGCTCCGCGTCCGGGACATCGCGAGCGGCATCGGGTGGGAGAAGTCGCGCGTCAGCCACCAGGTCACGCGCATGGTCTCCCGCGGCCTGGTGGAGCGCGCCGACTGCCCGACCGACGGCCGCGGCAGCTGGGTCGTGATGACGACCGACGGTCGCCGCGCGGTGCTCGCCGGCATCCGCGCGCACACGGCGGCACTGGAGGACCTGTTCTGGAGGCCCGTGGGGACCGACGCGGCCACGCTGCGGTCCGTCAGCGGCCGGGTGGACGACGCGATCGGCCCGGACGAGCACGAGACGGAGCGCGCCGGAGCATGACGCGACCAGAGCGAGGACAGCGCCGCACACCGGTCTGGCTGTGGGTGCTGTTCGGGGTGGGCATGGCGGTGTTCAGCACCGGCTCGTACATCGGTCGGGTGGAGCACCAGCTCGTCGGCGTGCCGATCCTCGCCGTGGGCCTGGCCATCGTGGTGACCTTCGTCGCGCTGCGCGGCCGGATCACGCGGGACGACCGGAACGGTGACGGTCCGGACGGAGGCGGCTCCCGCTGACGCCTCCGCTCAGGCAACGAGGTCGGCGAGCACCTGCTCGGCCGTCCGTGGCGCGTGCCCGAGCAGCTCCGTGAGGACCGGGTCGGTGCCCGCGAACCAGCCCTGACCGGCGGCCTGGTACATGCCGAGCAGGAAGCGCACCATCGGTTCCCGCTGCCCGGCGGCGACGGCGCGGTCCACCCACTCGTCCTCGTCGACCACCTCGAGACCGACGGTGGTGCCGGTGATCGCGGACGCCGACCGTGCGAGCTCCGCGAAGGTCGGCGCCTGCTCGGCGGTGATCGTGACGGGACCGTCGATCGGCTCGTCACGCAGCAGGATCGCCGCGGCACCGGCAGCGGCGTCCTCGCGGGCGGTCCACGACACCGGGCCGTCCGCCGGCACGGCGACGACCCCGGTCTGCTGCCATGGTCCCATCAGCCACTGCAGGCTGTGGGCGTAGAAGCCGTTCCGCAGCGAGGTCCAGGGCAGGCCCGACGCCGCGAGCATCGCCTCGGTGGCCGCGTGGTGCTGCGCCGGCACGAAGGGCGACGCTGCTCCGGCACCCTGGTGGCTCGTGTAGAGCACACGCCCCACCCCGACGGCCGCCGCTGCATGCACGGCGTTCCGGTGCTGCGTGACCGTGTCGCCGTGCGGGTCGTTCGAGGACACGAGCAGCAGCTGGTCGGCGCCCTCGAACGCCGCCCGGAGCCCGTCGGGGTCGTCGTAGCTGCCGGTGCGGACGGTGACGCCGCGGTCGGCGAACCGGGACGCCCGCGCCGGGTCGCGAGTGACGACGGTCAGCTCCGAGGCCGGCAGTCGTCGGAGCAGGTGGTCGGCGGTCGCGCCGTTGAGGGCGCCTGTCGCGCCGGTGATCGTGATCATGGGTCTGACCTCTCTGTTATCAGTGGTAACACCTGGACAGTATCACCGGAAAATCGGTGGTAGCAACGGGTTGTTATCGTTGTTCCGTGACCGAACCGATCGCGCCCCTCGCCGCCGACGTCCGCCTCCGCGTGGTGGAGGCCGCCGCCGCCCTGCTGCACGACGACGGCGCGGCCGCGGTGACGACCCGGGCGGTCGCGCAGCGCGCCGGGGTGCAGGCACCCACGATCTACCGGCTCTTCGGGGACAAGGACGGGCTGCTCGACGCCGTCGCCGAGCACACGATGGCCTCGTTCACCGTCACGAAGGCCGCTGCCGTGCAGGCCTCGGCCGACGACGACCCCGTGACCGACCTGCGGAGCGGGTGGGACGCGACGATCGGGTTCGGGCTCGCCAACCCCGACCTCTTCGTCATCATGAGCGACCCCCGACGCGGTCGAGGGTCACCGGCCGTCGCCGTCGGGCTCGAGCTCCTCGCAGCCCGACTCCGCCGCGTCGCGGCTGCCGGCAGGCTCGCGGTCCCCGAGCACGAGGCGATCCGGCTCGTGCACGCCGCCGGCACCGGAGCCGTCCTCGCCCTGCTCGACGAGCCGGAGGACGAACGGGACACGCACCTCGCCGACGTGGTCCTGGAGACCGTGCTCGCCCGCATCCTCACGCCGGGCCCGTCGGACGGCGTCGGGGACGACTCGTCGGCGCTGCGAGCCGCGGCGGTGACCCTGGCGGCGGCCGCACCGGACCTCGACGTCCTGTCGCCGGGGGAACGCGCGGTGCTCGGCGAGTGGCTCGGTCGCATCGTCGACCACCCGAGCGGCGCGGCAGCAGGGCGAATGCCGACTCCCTGAACACCTGCGGGCGCATCCGCGGTGCGTCCCTGCGGACCGGAGGCGACCCGTCGGGGCCGAGCCGGGCCTCCTGTCCGGGGCTGCACCGCGACCGACGCGCGTGATTGGACAGGTCTTGTACATGTATGCTCGCTGCCATGCCCGTCTCATCGAAGCGACGCCTCGTCGCCGACGCCCTGCGCGACGCGATCGCGACCGGGCGGCTGCTGCCCGGGCAGCGCCTGCCCGGTGAGCACGAGCTCGCCGAACGGTTCGCCGTCAGTCGCGGCACCGTCCGCGCCGCACTCGCCGACCTGGCCGACGAGGAGTACATCGCGACACACGGCGGCGTCGGGTCCATCGTGACCTTCGACGGCGCGGCCCTCGACCCCCGCGGCGGCTGGGCCCGATCGATCGCCGCCACCGGCGTGCAGGTCGCCACCCGCGTGCTCCGCATCGCCCGCATCGAGGACGTCGACCTCGCCGAGCGCGTCGGTGCCGACTCGGCGGCCTTCATCGCCGTCGACCGGGTCCGCCACGTCGTCGGCGGCACGCCGGTCTCGCTCGAGCGCAGCCGGGTGCCGCGCACCGGCGCGCTCGACCGCGCGGTCGACGACGGTCTCGTCGACGACTCCCTGAGCGCCACCCTGGCGGCGGCCGGTCTCGTGCCGGCGATCGCCGAGCAGTGGGTCGACGTGACCCCACTCGACGCCGAGGACGCCGCCGTGCTCGGACAGCCGGTCGGCGCCACCTTCCTGCACAGCCGACGGATCTCGCGCACGGTCCACAACGGCTTCGTCGAGCAGGTCGACAGCCTCCTCGCACCGGACCGGTTCCGGCTGCACATGCGATTCGGAACGACGGAGCAGGCACGATGACCACCACCACCACCACGCACGCACTCGCCGCCCTGCACGGCCTGGCGATCGGCGACGCCCTCGGGATGCCCACTCAGTCGCTGACCCTCGCGCAGATCCGGCAGGACCACGGCGTGATCACCGACTTCGTCGACGCCGGGCCGCACCAGCGCATCGCCGCCGGCATGCCCGCCGGCAGCATCACGGACGACACCGAGCAGGCGGTCCTGGTCGGCGAGCTGCTCGTCGAGGGCGGCGGCCGACTCGACCCGGTGCGTTTCGCCGAGGCGATCATCGCCTGGGAGCGCACGATGGAGGCGAAGGGGTCCCTCGACCTGCTCGGACCGAGCACGAAGGCCGCCGTCGAGCGGATCCTGGCGGGCGTCCCCGCGGCCGAGGCCGGTTCCACCGGCACGACGAACGGCGCCGCGATGCGGATCGCCCCCGTCGGCATCGCGACCCGTGCGACGGACCTCGACGCCCTCGTCGACGCCGTGCAGGACGCCTGCCGGGTCACCCACGACACCGGGCTCGGCATCGCGGGGGCCAGCGCCGTCGCCGCCGCGGTCAGCGTCGGCCTCGACGGCGCGACCCGCGCAGAGGCCCTGGACGCCGCGGTCGCGGCCGCCGCCATCGGTGCGACCCGCGGCCACTGGGTCGCCGGTGCCGACATCGCCGAGAAGACCCGCTGGGCGCGGGCGTACCTGCCGACGGTGCCCGCCGACAACCGGATCGACGTCGTCGCGCAGGTGATCGGCACCTCGGTCGCCTCGCAGGAGTCCGTCGTCGCCGCCCTGGCACTCGTCTCGCTCGACCTCGACCCGTGGGAGACCGTCGGCATCGCGGCGAGCATCGGCGGCGACACCGACACCATCGCCGCGATGGCCGGGGCCGTCCTCGGCGCCGCGCACGGCCCGGACGCCTGGCCCGACCACGCCGTCCGCACGGTCGTCGAGGTCAACGGGCTCGAGCTGCCGCCGCTCGTGGACGGCCTGCTCGCCATCCGCGCCGGCGCGGACCGCTAGTCCGCACCCCACACTCCCCTCCCCCACCCCACTCCCGCACTCCATCCCACTTCCGAGGACGCAAGAGGACATGAGCACGACACCCGACCCCACCACGCCCGCGTCGAGCGCGACCACCGCTCGGAGCGAGGGCACGCTGACCACCATCGAGCAGCGCGGCATCGAGCCCGTCCCCGCCGAGGAACGCACCGGTCGCCCCGGCGCCCTGTTCTGGGTGTGGTTCGCCGCGAACATCTCGATCCTCGGGCTCCCCCTCGGGGCCACGCTCGTCGCGTTCCAGCGGCTCACCATCTGGCAGGCGCTCCTCGTCGCGGTCATCGGCGCCGCCGGGTCCTTCGCCGTCGTCGGCGTCATCTCGATCGCCGGGCGTCGCGGCGGGGCACCCGGCCTGACGCTGTCCCGAGCCGTGTTCGGCGTGCGGGGCAACATCGGCCCGACGCTCGTGTCCCTGCTGTCGCGACTCGGCTGGGAGACGGTGAACACCACCACCGCCGCGTTCGTGCTGCTGTCGCTCTTCACGATCGTGTTCGGCACCGACGGCGACGCCAAGCGCATCCCCGCGCTCACCGTCGTCGCGATCCTGGTGTTCGTGCTCTGCACCGTCCTGGTCTCCGGGCTCGGCCACGCGGCCATCGTCGCCATCCAGCGGTGGGCGACGTGGGTGTTCGGCGCCCTCAACGTCTTCGTCGCGGTCTTCCTGGTGATCCGCGTCGACTGGGACACCGTGACGAGCGCCCCGGCGGGACCGGTCAGCGCGATGGTGATCGGCATCGGCACCATCGCCGCGGGCACCGGCATCGGCTGGGCGACCGCCGGCGCGGACATCGCCCGCTACAGCAAGGTCTCGGTCCGCGGCAGCCGGCTCGTCCTCGCCAGCGCCGTCGGCGCGGGCACGCCGCTCGTCGTCCTCGTCGGCCTCGGTGCGCTGCTGTCCGCCGGTGACCCCACCCTCGCCGAGGCCGGTGACCCGGTCGCCGCGATCCGCGACCTGCTGCCGAGCTGGATGGCCGTGCCGTACCTCGTCGCCGCGTTCGGCGGCCTGCTGCTGTCGAACCACCTGTCCGTGTACTCCGCCAGCCTGACCACCCTGACCCTCGGCGTGAAGGTGCCCCGGGTGTGGGCGGTCGCGGTCGACGTCGTCATCACGTTCCTCGGCGCCGTCTACTTCATGCTCATCGCGGACGGCTTCTACGCGCCGTTCATCACGTTCATCTCCGTCCTCGCCGTCCCGATCACCGCCTGGCTCGGCGTCTTCATCGCGGACATGCTGCGCCGCCGTTGGTACGACCCGGTGGCGCTGCTCGACCTGCGCCCCGGCTCGGGCTACTGGTACCGCGGCGGCTTCGCCTGGGGCGCGTTCACCGCCTGGGCGGTCGCCATCGTGGTCGGCTTCCTGTTCACCGTCGTGTCGGTCGGCGACGCGGACCCGGTGTTCGTCGGCCCGCTGTCCGGCAGCTGGATCGGCGCGAACGGCCTCGGCTGGGTCGTCACCTTCGTCGTCGCCGCCGGGGCGTACCTGGCGTTCGGCGGTGCGCGCGGCACCCTCGAGGAGCCGACCGTCGTCCGCGACACCGCGTCGGCCCGCTGATGCCGCGGCTCGTCTCCGTCGGCAACGTCATCGTCGACATCGTGATGCGCATCGACGCGGTCCCCGAACCCGGCGGCGACACGATCGCCGAGGGGTCCGAGATCACGGCCGGCGGCGGCCTCAACACGATGGTCGCCGCCCGCCGCGACGGCATGGAGGTCGTGTTCGCCGGACAGTACGGCACCGGACCGTTCGCCGACGTCGTGCGCGCGGCCCTCGCCGCCGAGGACATCGACGTCGTCCAGCCCGGGCTGCCCGACGTCGACAGCGGCTACTGCGTCGCCCTGGTCGACGCCACCACGGAACGCACCTTCGTCACGAGCGTCGGCGCCGAGGGCCGTCTGACCGCCGCCGACCTGGGCCGCGTCGCGGTCCGCGACGACGACGTCGTCTTCGTCTCCGGGTACGGGCTCGCCCACCCGTCGAACGCGGACGCGATCGTCGCGTGGCTCGGGCGCCTGCCGGAGCCGACGACGGTCGTCCTCGACCCGTCGCCGCTCGTCGACACGCTCCGTCCCGACGTGCTCGCCGCCGTCCTGCGGCGCGCGGACGTCGTCAGCACGAACGGCCGGGAGGCACGGCTCATGTCCGCCACGTCGCCCGACCTGGCCGACGCGGCGGTCCGGATCGCGGAGCGCTGCCGCGGGGCGGCCGTGGTCCGCGACGGCGCCGCGGGCTGCTGGGTGGCCGGCCCCGGACGGCGCACCGAGCTCGTGGAGGGCTTCCGGGTGGCGGCCGTCGACACGAACGGCGCCGGCGACGCCCACGACGGGGTGCTCGCCGCGGCGCTCTCCCGGGGCGACGACCTCGTCACGGCGGCGCGACGGGCGAACGCGGCGGCGGCCATCGCCGTCACCCGACGGGGGCCGGCGACCGCACCGACCGCGGCCGAGATCGACGCGCTGCTGCAGGGCTCGGGCGGCGCGGTCAGCGGCTGAGCACGGCCTCGAGCTCGGCGACCACCAGGTCCGGGCGGGAGACGAACGGGTGGTGCCCCGTCGCGACGTCCACCGACCGGCTCGCCCGCGCGGCGTGGGCGCGTTGCAGCTCCACCGTGGTGCTCCGGTCCCCGGTGCAGACCAGGTACGTCGAGTCGACGCCCTGCCAGCCCGCGGCGGTCGTCGGCGTCACGAAGGAACCGACCGCCTGGGTGGTCACCCGGTCCCATGCCGCACGCTGCGTGTGCTCGTCGACGTCCTGCAGGAACCGAGCACCGAACGTCCCCGCGTCGAACCCGACGAGTCCGAGCATCCCCCCGTCGGCCGGTTCGACGCGCACCGGGTCCGGTTCGTCGGCCATGATCGCGCCCTGCGCCTGGCCCACGTCGGGCAGGTAGGACGACACCAGGAGCAGGTGCGCCACGGCGGGGTGGTGCCCGGCCTCGGCGATGACGGTCCCGCCGTACGAGTGCCCGACGACGATCGTCCCGTCGCCACGGTCGAGCTCCCGCCGCAGGGCCGCGGCATCGGCCGTCAGGCCGCCGGACGCCTCGTCGGGGGTCGTCTCACCGCACGACGGCAGGGCCACGGCTCGACTCCCGATGCCGGTGCGCTCCCGCAGCAGCTCGGCCGTCGGACCCCACCACCATCCGCCGTCGCGCACCAGGGCCCCGTGTACGAAGACGACGTCCATGCGGTGCTCCCTGCGTCGGTGGTGGGTCGTCGCCCACCGTAGCCGCGCTCCGGGCTGCGCGACCCGACGCCCGTGGTCGCGGTGCTCACGACGGGAGACCGGTCAGTCGGTGCCCTTCGAGCACGTCTGCTCGGCGGCGCTCTGCCCGGTGATCGTGGAGGGCAGCGCCGTCGGCTTCCGGGTCGCGGCGGTCCCCGGCGAGCGCGACGTCTGGCCCGCTGCCCGGCTGCTGCTCGGCGACGGGGCGTCGGCGGGTCGCTCCGCGGCGGGCGCGCGGGACGCCGACGGCGCCTGCACCGCGCCTCGGCCGATGGCACCGGCGGCGACCCGGGTCCGCTGGTCCTGCTGCAGTGCCACGTTCAGGCTGTGCGCCGCGGCCTGGTCGACCACGACGCGGTTGCTGTCCTCCGGGTCGGCATCGGTCGGGTACTGCACCAGGAGCATGTGGGCGGTGTCCGTGTTGCGGACGGCTGCCGCGAGGGCGACGAGGGTGCGGGTGTCGTTCAGCCCCTCCGACAGGGCCATGTTCGAGGTCGCAGCCTTCGCGAACCGGTACAGGGTGATCGGGTTGCCGAGCGCGCCGTCGCTGGTGAGCTTGCGCAGCATCGCGGAGAGGAACACCTGCTGGTTGCTGATGCGGGCGATGTCGCTGCCGTCGTCGACGCCGTGGCGCGTCCGCAGGAAGCCGAGCGCCTCCTTGCCCTGCAGCGGGACCTCGCCGGCGGGCAGGTCGAGGAAGCTGCCGTCGTGGATCGGTTTCGCGATGCAGACGGTGACGCCGCCGAGGGCGTTGCTCATGGCGGTGACACCGTCGAAGGTGATGAGTCCCGCGTACGGGATGCTCAGCCCGGTCAGGTTCTCGACGGTCTGCACGACGCAGGCGACGCCGCCGTTCGGGCCGCCCCGGAGGAGCGCTGAGTTGAACATCGCCTTGCTCTCGGCCGGGCTCGACGTGCCGGCGTCCGGGTCCGCGCAGGACGGGATCGGCACCATCGCGTCGCGGGGGAAGGACACCACCGTCACCTGGGAGTGGTCCTCGCTGAGGTGCACGAGCATCGTGACGTCGTTGCGTGCTCCGTCGGCGTCCTGTTCCTCCGCCCGCTGCCCGACACGGGTGTCCGACCCGATCAGCAGGATGTTCGCGCCGCCCTTGATCGCGTTGATGTCCTGGCTCCGCGCCTGCCCCTCGTCCGACGGACTGAGCGAGATGGTCGTGATGTCGTCCTTGACGTCCCGCGCAGCGATGGCACCGACGCTGCCGACACTGACGACCGCGACCACGGCGGCCGTGCCGATCAGCCCCGCGAGCGTCGCAAGTGGTCGCCGCCGCCGCAGCTTGCCGTGCCGCGCGATCCCCCGCGCGCTCCGCCGTCCTCCTGGTCGTCGGCCCTCGTCAGTCATGACTGCTCCCCCTCCGGAGTCTCCTCGACGCTAGTGGACCTGCGACGAACGCTCACCTCGGATGTGCTGGGGGTTCCTTCAGGGTCGGTTCACGGGGCTGTCAGGCGCTCGCGCAGACGGGTGCGCAGGGCGTCGTCGGCCCCGATGACCGCGAAGGCGCCGTCGACGTCGGCGGCGACGTCCTCGACGATCGGGGCGGTCTGCGCGATCCACCGGTCCACCTCGTCCTGCCCCCACGTGGCCTGCCGGTCGTGGGTCGGCGCGTGGGAGTTCGCTCCCGCCATCGCCCGGACCGACTCCGCGTAGTCCGCGGCGACCGCCTCGGGCGCCACGCCGGCGTTGCCGAGGAGCAGGGCGCTGACCATGCCGGTGCGGTCCCGGCCGGCACTGCAGTGCACGAGCACGCCGGACGGGGCGTCGGCGATCGCGGTGAGCGCGCCGAGGACGAGCTGCGGCAGGATGCGGAAGTTGTGCCGCCAGTACTCCGGCGAGTCGAGGATCGGGAAGCAGACCTCGCGGAACTCGGGGTCGTCCTGGTCCTCGGTCGGAGCGTTCACGATCCGCACGCCCTCGGACGCTCCGGCTGCGACGACCGGGTCGCCGTCGCGGGCACCCACCTCGTACGCGCACCGGAGGTCGACGACCCCGGCGAGACCCCAGCCGCGGGCGTCCCGCCAGCCCTGCTCGGTGAGGAACTCGCGACGCGGTCCCCGGGCGATCCGGCCCGGCACCGTCGCCCCCGTCGGTGAGGCGGACGTCGGCAGCCCGCCGAGGTCACGCGCGTTCAGGTACCCGTCCCAGTCGAGGTTCCGCATCGGGACACCCTAGGTCACGGCCGTCCGGCACCGGGGCGTCACCGCGTGACGATGCCCAGCGTGCCGACGAAGGGGACGACGCCGACCGCTGCGGACAGTGCGGCGAACCAGATCGCGGGCGTCCTGCCCCGCAGCCCGCGCAGGCCGATCGCCGCGACGAGCGCCCCGACCGCGAACGGGAACGTGCCGAGGGTCGCGTAGACCGGCCACGAGACCGGTGCCCAGGACGCCGCGCTCTCGCCCGACGACCCGATCGAGACCAGCGAGCCGGCGACGACGAGCCCGACCTCGACGACCGGCGGCAGGCCGATCGCCACGTCACGCACCACTCGGCGTCCCCGCCCCCGCTGCACCATGCGCCGAGGGTAGCGGTCACCGGTGAGCGGTACCCGTCGTGACCGCGCCCCCAGCCGCCCGTGCCAGGGTCGATCCGTGCTGAACACCTCCACCGTCGTCATCGCCGGCTGCGGCGACCTCGGAGCCGAGGCCGGCCTGCGGTTCGCCGGGCAGGGCCACCGCGTGCTCGGGCTCCGTCGCCGCGCCGAGCTGGTCCCCGCCCCGATCACCGGACGGAGCGTCGACCTGCGCCACGAGGTCCCGGACGTCCCCGCCGACACCAGCGTCGTCGTCGTGGCGTTCGCGGCCGGCTCGCGGGACGTCGACGAGTACCGGGCGACCTACGTCGACGGCCTGCGGAACGTGCTCGACGGCATCGACGCGTCGGCGGCCGACCCCCGCCTGCTCGTCGTGTCGTCGACCGCGGTGTACGACGTCGACGACGGCAGCGTCGTCACCGAGGACACCCCCGCGCACGCCGGGACCCCGACCGCCGGGGTGCTGGTCGAGGCCGAGGCACTCCTGCGCGAGCGCGCTCCCGGTGCCGTGCTCGTCCGGCTCTCCGGCGTCTACGGGCCCGGACGCGAGCGCCTGGTCGACCAGGTCCGCTCGGGCTCGGCGCGGCTCGCCCCCGGCACCTCGCCGCACACGAACCGCATCCACCGCGACGACGCCGCCGCTGCGCTGCTGCACCTGGCGGGCCTGCCCGACCCCGCGCCGCTCTACCTCGGCACGGACGACGAACCGGTCCGCCTGGACGACGTGCTGCGGTTCCTCGCCGACGAGCTCGGGGTCCGGGAACCGGTGGTCGGCGACGGCGGGGCACGGCAGGCCGGCGGCGACAAGCGGCTGTCGAACGCGCTGCTCCGGTCGACCGGGTGGACGCCGCGGTTCCCGACGTTCCGCGAGGGCTACCGCGCCGTGCTCGCGGGCGAGGGCACCCGCCACCCGTAGTCGTCCGACACCGGCACGGGCACCAGCCTCAGTGGAACCGGTGGTCCTGGATCGTGAGTCGCGGACCGAACGCCGGCTTGCGGAATCCCGAGCCGCCGATGAGCCGGACGATGCGCTCCCGGTGCCCCGACCACGGTTCGAGCAGCTCGAGCATGCCGTCGTCGTCGACCGGCGCCCCGGTCAGCGCCCACCCGACCAGTGCCGGCACGTGGAAGTCGCCGACGCTCGGCGAGTCCGGGTCGCCGTGGGATCGCTGCGCGGTCTCGGCGGCGGTCCACCGGCCGATCCCGGGCACCGACTGCAGCCGCGCGGACACGACCGCGCCGCCGCGGCCGAGGGCGAGCGTCCGCTCGAGCGCCGGCGCGACCCGCACCGCGCGCATGACGGTGGCGGAGCGCCCGGGCTCGATGCCGGCGCGGTGCCACTCCCAGCTCGGGATCGCCGCCCACTCCTCGGCGGTCGGCGGCACGGCCATGCCGTCGGGCGCGGGACCGGGAGCGGGGGTGCCGTGGCGCCGGAGCAGGTACCGCCAGGCGCGCCAGGCCTGCCGCGAGGTCACCTTCTGCTCCATGATCGCCGGTACGAGCATCGCGACGACGGTGTTCGTGCGGAGCAGGCGGAGCCCGGGCTGCCGGTGGCGGGCGGCCGCCAGGAACGCGTGCCCGGAGACGTCGAGGTCGGACCAGTCGTCGCCGCGTCCGAGCAGGTCCGGGGCGTGCTCGACCGCCCACGCGGACCCGGCGCCCCACGCGGACACCGCGATCGTGCCGCCGGCCTGCCGGATCGCCACGGACGCCGGGCCCCGCGGCGTGCGGAGCGCGAGCCAGACGACGGGCCCGACCACCTGGAAGGCGGGGTCGCCGGTGCCGCGCTGCAGGGGCCGCAGGGTCGACGCGACGTCCACCGGGCCTCCCGGCCGGTACACGGTGTCGACGCGGGTCGCGTCGTCGGACGCACCGGCAGGCGTCGGACCGGACGCACCGGACGGGGCGGAAGCGAGCAGGGACACACCGGGATGGTAATCCGCAACCACCGTCAGTCATGATGGGGACGTCCCCGCACCCGACGACGGAGTTCCCCATGCGCATCGGCATCCTCACCTCCGGAGGCGACTGCCCCGGCCTGAACGCGGTCATCCGCGCGATCGTCCTGAAGGGCATCGCCATCTACGGACACGACTTCGTCGGCTTCCGGGACGGCTGGCGCGGCGTCGTCGACGGCGACATCGTCCCGCTCGGTCGCAAGGACATCCAGGGCATCGCGAAGCAGGGCGGCACCATCCTCGGCACGAGCCGCACGAACCCCTTCGAGGGCGAGCACGGCGGGGTCGAGAACATCGAGCGCACCCTGGAACGGCACGGCATCGACGCCATCGTCGCGATCGGCGGCGAGGGCACCCTGGCCGCCGCGAAGCGCCTGACCGACGCGGGACTCAAGATCGTCGGCGTGCCGAAGACCGTGGACAACGACCTCGGCGCCACCGACTACACGTTCGGCTTCGACACCGCCGTCGCGATCGCGACCGAGGCGATGGACCGCCTGCGCACCACCGGCGACTCCCACTCGCGCTGCATGGTCGCCGAGGTGATGGGCCGGCACGTCGGGTGGATCGCTCTGCACTCCGGCATGGCCGCCGGCGCGCACGCCATCCTCATCCCGGAGCAGAAGACGAGCATGGAGCAGATCGCGAAGTGGGTGCGCGCCGCCTACGACCGTGGTCGCGCGCCGCTCGTCGTGGTCGCCGAGGGCTTCGTGCCGGACCACGAGGACAACGCGCACACCGAGCGCGGTCTGGACGCCTTCGGCCGTCCGCGGCTCGGCGGCATCGGCGAGCGCCTCGCGCCGCTCATCGAGGAGATGACGGGCATCGAGACCCGCGCGACGACCCTGGGCCACATCCAGCGCGGCGGGACGCCGACCGCGTACGACCGCGTGCTGTCGACGCGGCTCGGCCTGGCGGCCATCGACTCGGTGGTCGAGGAGCGCTGGGGCCGGATGGTCGCCCTGAAGGGCACGGACATCGTGCACGTCTCGTTCGACGAGGCGCTCGGCGAGCTGAAGACGGTGCCGCAGGCGCGCTTCGACGAAGCCGCCATCATGTTCGGGTGAACACTGCCGGATGAGCGCTGCCGGGTGAGCGCTGCCGGGTGGGCACGGCGCGCCGTCACCCGACCGGGAGGCCCGGGGTAGCGTCCGGCGCATGACCCGCGCCGTCCTCGTGTCCAGTGCCGCCCCGCCCACCGTCACCGACGTCGACCTGCCCGAGCCGACCGAGGGCGAGGCCCTCGTCGACGTCTCGTACTCGAGCGTCAACTACAAGGACGGACTGGCCCTGGCCGGGGACCCCGGGGTCGCTCGACTCGACCCGCTCGTGCCGGGCATCGACGTCGTGGGCACCGTCTCGGCGCTCGGTCCCGGGGTGCACGAGGTCGCGATCGGCGACCGGGTGGTGGTGACCGGCGCCGGTCTCGGCGAGCGCCGGCACGGCGGGTGGGCGCGGCGGGCGGTCGTGCCGTCGGGGTCCGCGGTCGTGCTGCCGGACACGATCGACGACGCCTTCGCGGCCGCCATCGGCACCGCGGGCTTCACGGCGATGCTCAGCGTCCTCGCGCTCGAACGGTTCGTCGCGCCGGACGACGGACCCGTGCTCGTGACGGGGGCGTCCGGGGGCGTGGGGACCGTGGCGATCGCGCTGCTCACGGCACGGGGGTACCGGGTGACCGCGTCGACCGGTCGACCGGCGAACGCGGAGTCCCTGCGGCGGCTCGGGGCGGTCGACGTCGTCGACCGCGCGACCCTGGCCGAGCCGGGTCGGCCGATGCAACGCACGGTGTGGGCGGGGGCGGTCGACAGCGTGGGCGGCACGACGCTGGCGAACGTGCTCGCCTCGACGCAGTACGGCGGCGCCGTGACGGCGTGCGGGCTGGCGCAGGACGCCGCCCTGTCGACGACGGTGCTGCCGTTCATCCTGCGCGGGGTGTCGCTGCTCGGCATCGACTCGGTGCAGGCGCCGCTCGCGCTGCGGCGCCGGGCGTGGGAGCGCCTGGCGACCGACCTCGACTCGGGGCTGCTCGCCGGGGTCACCCGCACCGTCTCGCCGGACGAGGCGATCACGATCGGGGCCGAGGTCGTGGCCGGGCGCGTACACGGGCGCACGGTCGTCGCGATGCGCTGAACCGGTGTGCCAGCATTTCACAAACGCTTGCCATTTGACACGTTAGGATTCCAGCGTCGAGTCCCAGGCACGAGGAGATGGCATGCCGGTCCCCAAGTCGACGGTGGAGAACTCACCGCGGAAGCTGTTGCGCGACGTCGTCTACGAGAAGATGCTCGCCGCCCTGCGCGACGGCACCCTGCAGCACGGTGAACGCCTCAACGACGACGAGCTGGTCCAGTGGCTCGGCGTCAGTCGCACGCCCATCCGCGAGGCCATCGCGAAGCTCGTCGACATCGGCCTGGTCGAGATGGAGGCGAACCGCTACACGCGCGTCGCCACCCCGACCTTCGACGACTGGGTGACCGCCACCCGCGCCATGACCGGGTTCTTCGAGCTCAGCCTGCGCTGGGGCGTCCCCGAGTACGCCGACGAGGACGTGGAGGCCCTCTCCGCGCTGCTCGACAAGGCGGACGCGGCAC
Organism: Curtobacterium sp. MMLR14_006; assembly: GCF_001864985.1. Lineage (NCBI taxonomy): Bacteria > Bacillati > Actinomycetota > Actinomycetes > Micrococcales > Microbacteriaceae > Curtobacterium > Curtobacterium sp. MMLR14_006. The sequence continues at coordinate 141,853 of NZ_MJGU01000022.1, forward strand.
GCAAGGTGCGGGACTACGGCTTCAGCGGCGCCGTCACCGACATCATCGAGTTCGCCGTCGCGCACTCCGGCAACCCGCTCGTGCAGAACGCGGCGGTCGGGGCGATCGAACGCGTGCGGTTCACGCTGAACCCGACCCCGCCGTTCGAGCAGTACGGCTCCGAGGCGTTCTTCTCGATCCTGCGCGACGCGCTGGACGAGCGCGACGGCGAGACCGCCGCCGAGGCCGGGCGTGCCCTGACCCGCAACTTCGAGCAGCACATCGAGGCGGTCCGCGCCGACCGCGGCTGACCCTGGTGGACGGCGAGTGGGGTGACCCGTGGGCGTCGCGCAACGACGACGCCTACACCGCCCTGCTCGCCCACGTCCGGTCGGGGCCGCCCGGCCCGGTCACGGTCGACGTCGACCACCTCGGGTGGGACTGGGGCGTGCCCGCCGCCCGGGTGCGGTCGGCAGCGCTGCGCCTCGAGGACCTCGGCATCATGACCCGTGGCGCCGGCGGCTCGTGGGAGTACGCAGTCCTGTCCGACGCCGACCTGTCGGACGCCTTCGACGCGTGGGTCGCGCTGTTCGGTCCGGCCGTCCGCGCCACGACCACCGTGCTCACCCCCGACCTGCGCGACGAGCTCGACCGGCTCGTCGCCGCCGCCGAACGGACCGCGGCGCTCCGGCTCCCCGACTTCCCGACCGCGTTCTCCGCATCGGTGCAGTTCTGGTTCAGCCGGTGCCCGGACACGCTCCTCCGGGACCTCGGCACCCGCGCCTACGAACGCCTGCGGTGGGCGCGGGTGCCGACCGTGCCGTGGTCGGTGCACGACCTGCACGGATGGTCGCGCACGGTCGCGAGGGTGGCGGCCACCGGCGATCCGGACGATGCGACCGCCGCCGCCGAGCGCATGGAGGACCTGATCGAGACGCACCGTCGACACCTCGGGATCGTGCGCACGACCGACCGGGAGCCGCTCCCTGCCGGACCCCACCCGAGCGTGCTCGACCGTGGCCTCCTCCGTCACCTGCGATCAGGAGCGCTGCCGACGGGTTCGACCCACACCGTCGCGGGGCTGGTCGCGCTGACGGGCGCCCGGCCGGACGAGGTGCTCGACACCCTCCGGTGGCTGGTCGACCTGGGGCTCGTCGTCGACGATCCGGGCGGCGTCCGCGTCGCTGCGCCGTCGATCGACACCTGGCGGGAGGCGATGGAACTGCTCACGGGCGTCTTCGGCAACGCCGCCCTCCACGTGCTCCCCGGCCTGCGGGGGCCGGCGCTCGAGGAGTTCCTCCGCCTGGTCGACCGCGCGCGGGACGACGGCCACGTCCGTGACCACCGCTACACCGAGAGCGCCTTCGCCGTCACCCGGTTCCTGGCCGAGCACACCGACAACCGGTGGGTCCGCGAGGCCCTGCGCCTCGCGATGGCCCGGCTCGCGTACGCGCTGCCGGAGGCACCGCCGTTCCGCCAGTGGGACACCGACGCCCTGTGGATGGCACTCGAGGCGGCAGCCGGCCGCGGAGACCCCCGGGCAGCCAGGACCGCGGGCCGAGGGTTCACCGACGTCGCCCGGGCCCACATCGACGACGTCACCACGCGGTACGGCACGATGGGGACGTGACCGACGTCCTCATCCACGCCACCGGGGTCCGCGTCACGCGCTCCGGCCGCGACCTGCTGCACGACATCGACCTGACCGTCCGACGCGGCGAGCACTGGGCGCTGCTCGGCCCGAACGGTGCCGGCAAGTCCACGCTGCTCGCCGTGCTCGGCGCGACCGCGCACCCGACCGCCGGGCACGTCGAGGTGCTCGGCAGCCGGCTCGGCCGCACCGACGTCCGCGAACTCCGGCAGCGCATCGGACACGTCGATCCCCGCCACCGGATGCTCTCGCCGCTCACCGTGTTCGAGACCGTCCTGACCGGCCTGACCGGGACGACGGACCTCATGCTGCGGTGGGAGCCGTCCGCCGAGCAGCTCGCACGGGCCGAGCAGCACGTGGGGGACGTCGGGCTCGCCGCTCGTCGTGACGCCCGCTGGCCGGTGCTCTCGCAGGGCGAGCGCGGTCGGGCCCTCATCGCCCGCGCGCTCATGGCGGAGCCGCAGCTCCTGCTGCTCGACGAACCCGCCACCGGCCTCGACGTCGCCGCGCGCGAGCACCTGCTCGAGACCGTCGACGCGCTCCGGCAGCGGCACCCCGAACTCGGCAGCGTCATGGTGACCCACCACCTCGAGGACCTGCCCGCGTCGACGTCGCACGCCGTGCTGCTGCGCGACGGCGCCGCGGTGGCACAGGGCACCTCGGACGAGGTCATCACGTCGTCGGCGGTGTCGCACGCGTTCGACTTCCCGCTCGCCATCGTGCGCTCCGAGGGGCGCTGGGCCGCCCGCCGCGCCTCCTAGGTCTGCAAGCCCCGGCCGCCCGCACCGCAACGGAGCACGTGCCTCGGCTGCGTGCTTGAATGGGCCTTCAGGTGTCCGCGGCCCGTGTCGGGGAGGGCTCCGGCACCGCAGCAGGTGCGTCGCCGCGGGCCGCGATCCAGGGGGAACCACCATGTCGAACACGCCGCCGTCCCACCCGGGGTCGGACCCGCAGCCGGATCCGCAGCAGCAGCCCGGGTACGGACAGCAGCAGCCCGGCTTCGGACAGCAGCCGGACGGGCAGCAGCCCGGCGCGCAGCAGCCCGGCTACGGCCAGCAGCCGGACGGGCAGCAGCCCGGCACGCAGCAGCCCGGGTTCGGACAGCAGCAGCCCGGCCAGTACCCGGACCAGCAGCCGGCGTACGGCCAGCAGCCCGGTCAGCAGCCGGGCTACGGCCAGCAGCCCGGTCAGCAGCCCGGCTACGGCCAGCAGCCCGGACAGCCGCCGTACGGACCGGGTGCCGGCGCTGCGCCGTACGCCCCGCCGCCCAAGCAGTCGCGGGGCAAGCGGGTCCTCATCTCGGTCCTCGGTGTCGTCGTCTTCCTGGCCGTCGGGTTCGGCGTCCGCCAGGGGCTGCACGCTGCGTTCGACGACTCCACCGAGGAGACCGTGTCGAAGGCCGTCGCGCAGATCCGCGAGGACACGAAGCTGCCGCAGCAGGTCGACTCGGTCACCACCTGGACCGGTGTCGAGGCCGAGGGCACCGCGATCCACTACGACTACACGGTGTCGTCGAGCGTCGACCCCGCATCGCTCAGCGAGAGCGCGCTCCGCGACTCGCTCGGGGACACGGTCTGCACGAACAGCGACACGAAGAAGCTGTTCGCCGAGGACATCGACGTGCGCTTCAGCTACTCCTTCGAGGGCTCGTCGAAGAAGCTCGACGTGTCCTTCACGAAGTCCGACTGCGACTGAACGACGACGCCCCCGTGACCGACGGAGACGTCGGGCACGGGGGCGTCCGCTCGTGCAGACCCGCGGCTACGCCGTGGCGGCGGCAGCGGCCTTCGCGGCGGCGGGCAGCGCGTCGAGCACGCGGCCCACGGCGCGGTCGTCGTGCGCGGCCGTGACGAACCACGCCTCGAACACGCTCGGCGGCAGGGTGACCCCGGCGTCGAGCATGGCGTGGAAGAACGGCGCGTAGCGGAACACGTCCTGCGCCCGCACGTCGTCGTAGTTCCGCGGTGCCTGCTCGGTGAACGCGAACGAGAACAGGTTGCCGGCGTGCTGCACGGTGTGGGCCACGCCCTCGGCCGACAGCGCCTCGCTCGTCGCGGTGGCGATGGTCGAGGCCGTGCGGTCGAGGTGCTCGTAGACCTCGGCGGTGGCGGCGCGGAGCGTCGCGGTGCCGGCGGCGACGGCGAGCGGGTTCCCGGACAGCGTGCCCGCCTGGTACACCGGGCCGAGCGGGGCGAGGAAGTCCATGACCTCGCGTCGGCCGCCGAGCGCGGCGAGCGGCATGCCGCCGCCGATGACCTTGCCGAACGTGATGATGTCGGGCTTCCACCCGGCACCGTCGGGGACGACCTTCGACGCCTCGAGGCCCCACCAGCCGGCGGAGCCGACGCGGAACCCGGTCAGGACCTCGTCGACGATGAGCAGCGCGCCGTGCGACTGCGTGATCTGCGCCAGCGCCCGGTTGAAGCCGCGCTCCGGGGCGAGCACGCCCATGTTCGCGGCGGCCGACTCGACGATGACGGCGGCGATGCGCTCGGAGTGCTCGTCGAACGCCCGGCGCACCGCGTCGAGGTCGTTGTAGGGCAGCACGAGCGTCTGCGCGGCGGTCTCGGCGGTGATGCCCGCGCTGCCCGGCATGGCCAGGGTCGCGACGCCCGAGCCGGCCTCGGCCAGCAGGGAGTCCGAGTGGCCGTGGTAGTGCCCGGCGAACTTCACGAGCAGGTCGCGGCCGGTGTAGCCGCGGGCGAGCCGGATCGCGGTCATCGTGGCCTCGGTGCCGGTCGACACCATGCGGAGCTTCTCGATCGGGCCGTCGCCGTCCACCGACACCCGCTGCTTCACGAGCTCGGCCAGCTCGGTCTCGCCCGGGGTCGACGCCCCGAAGGACAGCCCGCGCGCGGCGGCCTGCTGCACGGCCTCGACCGTGCCGGGGTGGGCGTGCCCGAGGATCGCGGGGCCCCACGACGCGACGAGGTCGACGTACTCGCGACCCTCGGCGTCGGTGACGTAGGCGCCCTCCGCCGACACGAGGAAGCGCGGGGTGCCGCCGACGGAGCCGTAGGCGCGGACCGGCGAGTTCACGCCGCCGGGGATCGCGTTCTTCGCGCGGCCGAACAGCTGGTCGTTCGAGGTCATTCGGGGGCCTTCCCGGTCGAGGCGATGCCGGCGACGGCCGCGGTGCTGCCCGAGGTGCGGAGGCCCGCTTCCTCGTTGAGCTTCCGCGCGACGTCGACGGCGAAGTAGGTCAGGATCGCGTCGGCACCGGCGCGCTTGATGCCGACGAGCGACTCCATCGCGGCGGCGTCGCGGTCGATCCACCCGTTCTGCGCTGCTGCGGTGATCATCGCGTACTCGCCGGAGATCTGGTACGCCCAGACCGGCACGGGCGAGGTCGCTGCGGTCTCCGCGAGCACGTCGAGGTAGCTCATCGCGGGCTTCACCATCACGATGTCGGCGCCCTCGTCGACGTCGAGCGCGACCTCGCGGAGGCCCTGGCGACCGTTCGCGGCGTCGATCTGGTACGTCCGGCGGTCGCCGACGAGTGACGACGAGACGGCTTCGCGGAAGGGACCGTAGAACGCCGATGCGTACTTGGCGGCGTAGGCGAGCAGCGCGGTGCCGCTGTGCCCGGCGACGTCGAGGGCGTCGCGCGCGGCGGCGATCTGGCCGTCCATCATGCCGCTCATGCAGACGAGCTCGGCGCCGGCCTCGGCCTGGGCGACCGCCATGTCGCGGTACCGCAGCAGGGTGGCGTCGTTGTCGACCGAGCCGTCGGACGCCAGGACCCCGCAGTGCCCGTGGTCGGTGAACTCGTCGAGGCACAGGTCGGACTGCACGACCAACGCGTCGCCGACCTCTTCCTTCGCCACGCGGATCGCCACGTTGAGGATGCCGTCCGGGTCGGTGGCGCCGGAGCCCTCGGCGTCCTTCGTGGTGGGGACGCCGAACAGGTTCACGCCGCCGACCCCGACCTCTGCAGCGGACACGAGGGCGCGGCGGAACGAGTCGAGGGAGTGCTGCTGCACGCCCGGCATGCTCGAGATGTCGACGGCGTCGGTCGCGCCCTCGCGGATGAACATCGGCAGCACGAGCTCGGCGGGGTGGAGCCGGGTCTCGGCCACCAGCCGTCGCATCGCGGGGGTGGCGCGGAGTCGACGGGGGCGGACCTGGGGGAAACGACCGGTCACGGGTGACCTTCCTGGTGTGGGGTGGTGGGGTTCAGGGCCTCGACGACGGCGTCGAGCAGGGCTTCTGCGGACCGCGTGGGTCCGACGACGTGGACCGGCAGCCCGGCCGCGCGCGCATCGGCGGCGGTCCCGGGGCCGATGCAGGCCACGAGGGTGTGCGGGGCGAGCGGGGTCATCCGGCGGGCGATCTCGCGGGCGACGCTGCCGCTCGTCACGAGCACCGCGTCGGGCGCCGAGTCGAGGACGACCGGCTCGTCGCCGGTCCCCACGGTACGGTACGCCACCACGTCGTCGACGTCGATGCCGCGGGCGCGGAGCCCGTCGACCAGGGTGGGTGCGGCGATCTCCGACCGCGGGAACAGGACCGTGCCGTCGGTGTCCGGGAACGCCGCGACGAGGCCGGCAGCCGACGTCTCCGTCGGCACCAGGTCGACGACCCAGCCCGCAGCACGCGCGGCCCGGGCGGTCGGCGCACCGACCGCGGCGACCCGGACACCGGCCGGGAGGCCCGCCACGCGTCCGGCGAGCACCCGCACGGCCGTCGCACTGGTCACCACCACCCACGCGTACCCGGCCACGCGGGTCCGCGCGCCGACCGCGGGTGGTGATCCGGGCCTCCCCGCCGTGTCGGCCAGGCGGCGAACCGCCGCGTCGAACGCGGACGGGTCCGACGGCGGCGCGTCGGTGATGAGCGGGACGACCACGGGGGCGAGGCCGCGGTCGCGCGCCTCGTCGGCGACGCGCGCACCCCACGCACCGCCGCGCGGGACGAGCACGACCGGGGGTCGCGCCGCGTTCCGGACGGTGGTGGTGGGGTGCGTGGTGACCGCCTACTCCGCCGGGGTCGCCAGGCCGGGGCCCGCGGTGTACGGCCCGTCCGTGGTGTCCTCGGCGACCGTGGTCGCCAGGTCGGCGAGATCGGCCGCGCCGTTCTCGAGCAGCTCGGCGGCGACACGACCGCCGACCTCGAGCGCCTCGTCGAGGCGGTCCTGCGCGGAACCGTCGAGCACCGCCGCGTGCGACGCGGTGCGGTACTCGCTGCCGTCGGGACGGTAGACCGTCGCCGAGACGAGGAGCATCTCGGCGTCCACGACCGCGGTCGCGCCGATCGGTGCGGAGCAGCCGGCCTCGAGCTTGGCGAGGACCTCGCGCTCGGCCGTCACGGTCAGGCGGGTCGGTGCGTGCTCGATCTTGCGGAGCGCGGCGAGCAGCCCGCGGTCGGTCTCGTCCGACCGGATCTCGACGGCCAGGGCACCCTGTCCGGGCGCGCTCGGCCAGAAGCCGAGGTCGAGCAGTTCCGTCGCCTCGGACAGGCGGTCGATGCGCCCGAGTCCGGCGGCGGCGAGCACCACGGCGTCGAGGTCGTCCTGCACCCGGCCGAGCCGCGTGTCGATGTTGCCGCGGATGTCCACGACGTCGAGGTCGGGACGCTGCGCGCGGAGCTGGGCGACGCGACGCGGCGAACCGGTGCCGACCTTCGCGCCCTCGGGCAGGGTGTCGACGGTGGCTCCGTTCCGGGCGACGAGGACGTCACGGGCGTCCGCGCGCTTCGGCACGGCACCGATGGTCAGGCCCGGGTACGGCGCGGTCGGCAGGTCCTTCAGGGAGTGCACGAGCACGTCGACCTCGCCGGCCACCAGCGCTTCACGCAGCGCGCTGGCGAAGACGCCGGTGCCGCCGAGCGACGCCAGGGACGCTCGGTTCGTGTCGCCCTCGCTCGTGACGGTGACGAGCTCGACCGGGCGACCGGCCGCCTTCGCCAGGCGGTCGGCGACGTCCTGCGACTGCGCGACGGCGAGCCGGCTGGCACGCGTGCCGAGCCGGATCGGCGCCGGACCGTCCGCCGTGCCGTCGGTCACGGGGCGACGCCGGCGGCGGCGGGCTTGAACCCGGCGCGGACGTTCTCGCAGCAGCCCGGACGGCACACGTCGTACCAGGGGCCGATGTCGGTCAGGTGCGGACGCTCGGCGGTCGGCGTACCGTTGACGCGCTCGAGCACGAGGTCGACGAGCCCGGACACGTAGGCCGGGTCGACGCCGGGCGTCTGCGTGCGGAGCGACCAGAAGCCGAGCTCACCCGCGGTCTCGGTGGCTTCCTCGTCGAGGTCCCACATGACCTCCATGTGGTCGCTGACGAAGCCGAGCGGGACGATCAGCACGGCGCGGGTCGGGCCGCCCTTGAGGTCCTCGTTCATGTAGTCGTTGATGTCGGGCTCGAGCCACGGCTGCGTCGGGGGGCCGGAGCGCGACTGGTACACGAGCTTCCAGGCGGGCTTCGACGTGCCCTGCAGGTGCGCGTGCTCGGGCTGCTCGAGCAGCTCGGCCCAGGCATGGTCGAGGACGACCTGGCCGACGGCGAGGTGCTGGGCCTCGTACGCGCCGTGGTCGTCGAAGCCGCGGTAGTCCGGACCGGACTTGGCGGCGTCGGTCGAGGGGATCGAGTGCGTCGAGAACAGCACGTGCAGCTCGGTGGCGACGTCGAGACCCTCGTTCTCGGCGATCGCACGGGCCATGCCGTCGCGGACGCCGTCGACGAACGGGCGGACGAAGCCCGGGTGGTCGAAGAACTGGCGGACCTTGTCGACCTGGATCGTGTCGACCAGGCCGGTCTCGGTCAGCACGCGGGCGTAGTCCTCGCGGTACTGGCGGCAGCTCGAGAACGACGAGTAGGCGCTCGTGGCGATCGCGATGAGCTTCGTGTAGCCCTTGTCGGCGGCCTCGGTGAAGGCGCCCTCGAGGTACGGCTCCCAGTTGCGGTTGCCCCAGAGCACGGGCATGTCGATGCCGCGCGACGCGAGCTCGGCTTCGAGGGCCGCCTTGAGCGCGCGGTTCTGCGCGTTGATCGGGCTGACGCCGCCGAAGTGGCGGTAGTGGTGCGCGACCTCTTCGAGGCGCTCGTCGGGGATGCCACGGCCGCGGGTCACGTTGCGGAGGAACGGGATGACGTCGTCCTGGCCCTCGGGGCCACCGAAGCCGGCGAGCAGGATCGCGTCGTACGCGGTCGGGACCTCGACGTGCTCCGGACCCGACGCGGCCGCAGGGGTGGCGGCGAGGACGGGCTGGCCGTTCGTGATCATGCTGGTGTCGGTCATGACAGCACCTCCGGGAGTTCGGCGGTCGTCACGCGACGACCCGTGAAGAAGGGGACCTCTTCGCGCACGTGCATGCGCGCCTCGGTGTACCGCAGGTCGCGCATGAGGTCGACGAGGTCCACCAGGTCGGGGCTCTCGAGCGGCAGGATCCACTCGTAGTCGCTCAGGGCGAAGGTCGCGATGGTGTTCGTGAGGACGCGGCGGTACTTCGCGCCGGCGACGCCGTGGTCGCGGAGCATCTTCGAGCGCTCGTCCTCGGGCAGCAGGTACCACTCGTAGGAGCGGACGAACGGGTACACCGTGATCCACGCCTCGGGGTCCTTGCCGCGCAGGAAGGCGGGGGTGTGCCGCTTGTTGAACTCGGCCTCGCGGTGCATGGCCATCGCGTGCCACACCGGCTCGGCGTCCTGGAACAGCCCGGTGCGTCGGAGCTCGCGCAGCACGGCCTGGATCGCCTGGGCGTCGTCGCCGTGCAGCCACACCATGACGTCGGCGTCGGCACGGAAGCCGGAGACGTCGTAGAAGCCGCGGATGGTCACGCCGCGGTCGGCGGCGGACGCGATCACGGCGTCGAGCTCGGCCACGGCGTCGTCACCGAGGGGGTGGACCGGGCCGAGCGGCCGACGGAACACGGCCCAGAGGGCGTACGCGGTCAGCAGGTTCGGGTCGATCCCGGTGGCGGGGTCGACCGCAGGCGAGGAGTCGTGCTCGTGCGCGGATGCGGGCGCGGTGGAACTCATGGATCCGTTGTCCTATCGGTTGCCAGGGGTGATGGCCGCCCCGACCGGGTGGACCGCGCTCGGAGCGGTCTACCGCCGTCGGAGCACCATCACGACGATACCCCCGACCACCGCCACTCCGGCTGCGAGGCCGGCCAGGTACGGGACGGGCTGCTCGTCGATCCCCCGCTTGACCTTCGCGGCGGCGATGCCGATCTGCTTCGGCACGTTGAGCTTGTCCTCGATCGCGTCGAGGGTGTCGAACAACTGCGCGCGGGTCGCGGCGACGCGGTCGGCCAGGTCGTCGTGCGAGTCGGTCACGGTTCCTCCGTCGGTGGGGCGGCTGTCGGGGCTCAGAACCGGCCGCCGACGTCCGGCTTGCGGCTGCCGTACTGCGTCGGCGGGGTCGGCTTCTTGCCCAGCCCCTTCACCGCGTTGATGTCGTTCTTGACGCTGTCGATCGTGCGCTTCGGCGTGATCGGCAGGCCCTTCTTCAGGCGCTTCCAGCCGAGCAGTCCGAGGACCGCGGCGACGATCAGCATGACGACGGCGATGACGATCGCGGCCAGCCAGGCCGGCATCACGGTCGCCAGGCCCATCACGGCAGCGGTCAGCAGCACGCCGATCGCGTAGAGCACGATGACGAGCGCACCGACCAGCAGACCGGCGGCGAGCCCGAAGATCTTCGCCTTCGCGAGCATCTCGGCCTTGAGCAGGTCGATCTCGCCCTTGACCAGGCCCTTGACGAGCTTGGGGACGTCCCCGACCAGGCCGAACAGCGAACGCGACCTGCGATCGCGGGTGTCGGTCATGAGGTGGTGGAGTCCTTCTTCTGACCGACCTTGCGGACGGCCTTCTTCGTGGTCTCACCGATGAACTCGGCGACGTCCGGGGTCTTGTCGGCGACGAAGTCCTCAGCGACGTGCACGCCCTTCTGGACGCCGTTGCTGTTCCAGATCTTGCCGCTCACGGTCTTGATCTGCTCGTACCGCGCCCGTCCGGCTCGCGATCCCAGGACGTACCCGAGTGCTGCGCCGGCGACGAACAGGAGCTTTCCTCGCATGTGCGATTCCTCCGTTGGGTCAGTGTGCGTGGTCATGCGCCGAACGGAATACGTCCCGCGCTCTCGCCAACAGTAGCCCTCGGTCGCCGGGTGGTCCGCTCAGGATTCCAGGATGCGCCCAGCTGCGGCCCGTGCGGCGCCGACGATGCCGGCCAGACCCCGGCCGGACGAGGCCTCGCCGATGCCGACGACGCCCTCCGCGAGACCCGCGGCGGTCAGGTCGGGACCGTGCCACCGGACGCGGGCGGCGCCGACGACGCGGTCGGCCGCCAGCGGCACGCCGAGCAGCGTCGACGCGTCGTCGAGCGCGCGGCTGCCGACGGGTCCGGACGGGTCGACCGGGAGGCTCGTGGCGACGTCCGCCGCGTCGGTCGCGCCCCCGGGACCGGTCGCGACCGGCGTCGCGTAGCTGAGGCGCAGCACGTGGCGGCCACCCGCCGCCTCGGCCAGCCACGGCCACTTGACGGTCGCGTGCGTGAGCGCCTTCGCCCCGACCTGCGCGGCGTCGGGGTGAACGAGCATGCCGGTCCCCCGCGGCGCCGCGTCGAGCTCGGGCTGGTCGACGACGAGCGTGACGAGCTCGATCCCCGTGCGGTCGGCCGGGTCGGTGCGCTCCGGGTCCGGCACGGACGCCAGGGTGTGCTGGGCGGCCAGTCGCTCGACGACGCCGTCCGCGGAGACGACCTCGACCGCGTGCGCCTCGATGCGCGTCGCACGGGTGTGCAGCCGGACGTCCACGCGGTACGTCTCCATGTCGGCCACGAGTTCGTCGACCAGCCGGACGATGCCGCCGCGGATGCCCTGCACCGGCGTGCCGGCGGCGGCGCGGGCACGCAGCGCGACCACAGCACGCGCCAGGGAGCCCTCGCGGAGCAGCGCGGCGCGCAGGCCGGGCGCCACCCGGTCGGGGTCGAGCTGGTCCGGGTGGGTGGAGTGCACGCCGCCGGCGATCGGCACGACCAGGTCGTCGAGCACGCGCTCGCCCATGCGGCGTCGCACGAGCTCGCCGAGCGACGACGCCCCCGCCCCCACCGGGGCGGGCAGCAGCGAGTCCATCTGGGCGCGCAGACCGCCCGTCTGCCCGACGACGGCCAGCACGTCGGCCGCCATCGGGGTGCTCGGGATGCCGAGCAGCCCGGTCGCGGGGATCGGAGCCGTCCGACCGTCGCGGGTCATCAGCCAGGCGCCGCGCGGGTCCGGGGTGACGACGTCGCCGCCGAGCCCGAGCTCGATCGCCAGGCCGCCGACGGCGTCGGTCCTGGTGGCGAACGAGTCGGCCGCCATGTCGAGGTCGAGCCCGCCGACGGAGTGCCGTCGGATCATCCCGCCCAGGACACCGGACGCCTCGACGAGGACGACGTGCGCCCCGCCCTTCGCCAGGTCGCGCGCCGTGACGAGGCCGGCGACGCCACCGCCGACCACGACGACGTCGGTCACGCGGTGGCTCCGGTCGCCCCGTCGGTGCCGTCGCCGAGCGAGTGGACGAGCTCGACGACGCGGGTCAGCACGGTCGGGTCGGTCTCCGGCGGCACCCCGTGCCCGAGGTTCACGACGTGGGCACGGGCCGCACCGCCGCGGCGGACGACGTCGCGCACGTGGTCCTCGAGCACCTGCCACGGAGCCGCGAGCATCGCTGGGTCGACGTTGCCCTGCACCGTGACGCCGGTGCCGACGCGGCGGACGGCCTCGTCGAGGGGCAGTCGCCAGTCGACCCCGACCGCGTCGACCGCGACGGCGTCCGTGCCGAGCGTCGTCATGTCCGCGAGGACCTCGCCGCTGCCGACGCCGAAGTGCGTGCGCGGGACCCCGAGGTCGGCGACGTGCGCCAGCGCCCGGGCCGAGTGCGGTGCCACCGAGCGCACGTAGTCGGCGCGGGAGAGCGAACCGACCCACGAGTCGAAGAGCTGCGCGGCCGAGGCCCCGGCGAGCACCTGCGCGCGCAGGAAGGCGCCGGACACCTCGGCGGCCCAGGCGAGCAGGCGCGACCAGGTCTCCGGGTCGGCGTGCATGAGGGTGCGGGCACGGATGTGGTCCTTCGAGGGACCGCCCTCGACCAGGTACGCGGCGAGGGTGAACGGCGCCCCCGCGAAGCCGATCAGCGGGGTGTCGCCGAGCTGCTCCACCGTGCGGGCGACGGCCTGCTCGATCGGGGCGAGCGCCGCGGGGTCGAGCGTCTCGAGGGCGTCCACGTCCGCAGCGGTGCGGATCGGCGACGCGAGCACCGGGCCGCGACCGGGCACGATCTCGACGTCGACGCCGGCGAGCTTGATCGGGACGACGATGTCGCTGAAGAAGATGCCGGCGTCGACCCCGTGCCGACGGACCGGCTGCAGGGTGATCTCCGACGCCATCTCCGGGTCGAGGCACGCGTCGAGCATGGCCGTGCCGACCCGCAGCTCGCGGTACTCCGGCAGCGAACGGCCCGCCTGGCGCATGAACCACACCGGGAGGCCCTCGGGGCGGTCGCCGCGCAGCGCACGGACGAGCCGCGAGCCGCTCGTGCGCCCGTCGGCGAGGGGGTGCGAGGCGGGAAGGGCGGCGGTCGGTGCTTCGGTCACCGGATGATTCTCCCATCGACGGCGTTACCATTGTCTCCGTGCTCATCTGTCTCACGGCGTCGCATCGCAACGCCAGCTTCGATCTCCTGGAGCGACTGAGCATCGGTGCACCGGCTGCGGCCGGCCGACTCGTGACGGACTCCGACGTCCTCGACGGGGCCGTCGTCCTCGCCACCTGCAACCGCTTCGAGGCCTACCTCGACATCGCCGGTGACGACCGTGACTCCGCCGTCGCCGCGACCGTCGACGCCGTCTCGGCGGCCAGCGACCTCGACGCCTCCGAGGTCCTCGAATCGGTGAACGTGCTCGGTGGCAAGGACGTCGTCCAGCACCTCTTCGCGGTCTCCAGCGGACTCGAGTCCGTCGTCGTCGGCGAGACCGAGATCTCCGGCCAGGTCCGCCGCTCCCTCGAGGACGCCCGCACCAACGGCACGACGACCTCGGCGCTCGAGCGGCTCTTCCAGGAGGCCGCGCACACCTCGCGCGGCGTCAAGACCCGCACGCGCATCGGTGCTGCCGGACGGTCGCTCGTCCGCCTCGGCCTCGAGCTCGCGTCGTCGCGCATCACCGACTGGGCGCACACCCGCGTGCTGCTCGTCGGCACCGGCAGCTACGCCGCCACCACGATCGCCGCCCTGCGTGACCGCGGGGCCGAGACCATCCAGGTGTTCTCGCCGTCGGGCCGCGCACCGTGGTTCGCCGCCAAGCACGACCTCGTCGCCGCCCGCGACCTGCGCCGGGCGATCGCCGCGAGCGACGTCGTCATCACCTGCACCTCGAGCGAGGTCCCGGTCGTCGCGCCGGACGACCTCGACGACGGCGTCCGCCGGATCGTCATCGACCTCGGCCTGCCGCGCAACGTCGACCCGGCCGCCGCCGACGTCGACGGCGTCGAGCTGCTCGACCTCGAGACCATCAGCATCCACGCTCCGATCGCCGAGCTGAACGCCGAGTCCGAGGCCCGCGCGATGGTCGACGACGCGGTGTCCCGGTTCCGCACGCAGGCGCTCGAGCAGTCGACCACCCCGGCCCTCGTCGCCTTCCGCACCCACGTCTTCGACATCCTCGACGACGAGATCGACCGGGCGAAGCGCCGCGGCGGCGCGGACGGCGAGTCGGCCGAGCACACCGAGCGGGCGCTCCGGCACCTGGTCGGCGTGCTGCTGCACCGTCCGTCGGTCCGTGCTCGCGAGCTCGGCCGTGCCGGGCGGGGCGACGAGTTCGTCGCGGCGATCGACTCGCTCTTCGGCGTGCGACCCGAGCCCCAGGCCCAGCTGCCGACGCCCGTCGTGCCGCTCGCGGAGCGCACCGCGCCCGACCGGCCCACGACGGACCGCAGCGACCAGGCGGACGCGAGCTGAGCCTCCAGCCCGACCCGGTGACCCTGCGCGTGAGTGCGCTGGTCCTGGTGCGCGACCGACGCGTGCTCATGGTGCGCGCACGTGGACGCGACGTGCTCTACCTGCCCGGCGGCAAGGCGGAGGCACACGAGACCGACGTCGAGGCCGCCGTCCGTGAGGCCTTCGAGGAGACCGGTCTGCGGTGCGCCCCCGACGACCTCGAGGAGTTCGGGGTGGTGCTCGAACCCGCGCACGGGCAGGCGCCCGGCACGATGGTCGCGATGACCCTGTTCACGGTCCGACCAGGAGGCCCGCTCGACGCCGCCACGCCCGTCGCCTCCGCAGAGGTCGACGAGGTCGAGTGGGTCACCTCGGCGGACGCCGACCGCTGTCCGCCGGCGGGCGTGGAGACGCTCCGCCGCCTGGTGGCGACGGAGCGCATCGACTAGCCGTCAGGCGTGGTCCTTGTCGACGTAGTGGCCGGTCTCGCCGTCCTGGGTCGGCTCGGCCTCGCCGGGGATGTCCGACTCGACGTACTCGCCGTCCGGGCCGCTCGAGTCCGGACGCACCTCGCCGGGGATGTCGCTCGAGACGAACTCCCCCGCCGGCTCGGTGGACGCAGCGTGGTGCTCGCCCGGGATCTCGCTGTCGGTGAAGGCACCAGCGGTGGGTTCGACCCCGTCCGCCCGGCCGTCGTCGCCGCGTGCCTGCTCGTGCTTGCCGGTCATGTCCGACCTCCAGTGCTCGGTTGTCCTGCCGGGGAGTGAACACGCGGTCCCTGGACGCCGACCGAACCGCGAGCGCCCGGTGGTGGTTGCCTGTGGTCCATGCACCGCAGCAGCCGATCGAAGTCCCTGCTCGCCGTCACCGGTCTCGTCGTGATCGGGGCGCTGGCGGGCTGCGCCTCCGGCGGGACCCCCACCGCCACGGACACCGTGACCGTGCCTGCCCCGTCGTCGTCCTCGTCGTCCTCGTCCTCGTCCTCGTCCTCGTCCTCGGACGCTGCGTCCGGGGTGCCCTCGACGGGGACCACCTCGTCGTCCGCTCCGGGATCGTCGTCGGCGTCGGCTCCCGCCGGGACCACCGCCGCCGGTCGGTGTGCCGCGTCGTCGCTCGCGGCGTCGATCGAACCGGGCAGCGGCGGTGCGGCCGGCAGTGTCATCGTGCACCTGGCCCTCCGGAACACCGGCTCGACGGCCTGCACGCTGCAGGGCTGGCCGGGGGTCTCGTTCGTCGGGGGCGGGAACGGCACCCAGATCGGTGCCGCCGCCGCGCAGGAGAAGAGCTCGCCGCACCCCACCGTCACCCTCGCCCCGGGGAAGACCGCGGTCGCGCCGCTCAAGATCACGCGTGCCGAGGACTACCGGAAGGCGGACTGCTCCCCGAGGACCCCGGACGGCTTCCGTGTGTACCCGCCCGGCTCGAAGCAGTCCCTGTTCGTGAAGACGTCGGACTACACCGCGTGCTCGTCCGCCGACGCGGGCCTGCTGGCCGTGCAGGCGCTCGTCCCCGACGGCCAGGCGACCTCGTAGCGGCGGTGGGGGCGGTGGCCCCGGGTTCGGGCACCATGGGCACCGTGACCTTCACGATCGAGCACGAGCGCCCGGGGACCGACGAGCTCACGGCGCTGTACGACGCCGTCGGCTGGACGACCTACACGGCGGACCCGGCGGCACTGGGCGCCGCGGTCGCCGGCTCGCACACCGTCCTGACCGCCCGCGGCGACGACGGGCGGCTGCTCGGCCTGCTGCGGACGATCTCGGACGGCGTCACGATCGTGTACGTGCAGGACGTGCTCGTCGTGCCGGACGCCCACCGGAGCGGCATCGGCGGGGCACTGCTCGACGAAGCCCTGCGCCGGTACGCGGGCGTGCGCCAGACGGTCCTGCTCACCGACGCCGAGGACGGCCAGCGGGCCTTCTACGAGTCGCGCGGCTTCGTCGAGGTGCACGACGTCGAGCCGGCACCGCTGCGGTCGTTCGTGCTGCTGCGCTCAACGCAACTCAGCGACGCGCGGGTGCGTGCACGGCCTCGAGCACCTCGGTGCCCATGGTGCGCAGCGCCTCGACGACCGCGAGGCGTCGCTGCAGCGACGCGTCGTCGAAGGTCACCGTGACGGCGTAGCTCACCGACGACCCGGGCCCGCGCAGGATCCCGGCCTCGGCGCGCACGCCCGTGCTCGACCCCGTCACCGCGACCGCCTGCAGCCCGTGGTCGAGCGCCCGGTGCGACAGCGGGTCGAGTCCGAACGAGCCGGCGACCAGGCTGAGGTCGCTCGCCAGCGACAGCCAGCCGAGCACCCGGTTCGAGACGGCCTCGTCCACGACCTCGCCGAGGGCCAGGCCACGCATCACCCACGCCAGCTCCCCGGTCGGCGCGACCGAGGTGTCCGGGGCGTCGTCCGGTCCGCGGCGGTCGCGCACCCGGTCGATGAGCGCCGTCCGCTCGAAGCCCAGGGAGTCGGCGCGCTCGCGCACGGCGTCGATGCCGACGGTGGAGAGCAGGGCGTTCGTCGCCCAGGCGTCGCCGGTGGCACCGACGAGGGTCGCCAGGTCTGGCACCTGCATCGTCGGCTCCTGCAGGAACTGCCACAGGCCGGCACCGGTCGCGGTGTCCCGCGCCATGCGCTGCAGCCGGTCGCCGTGCAGTCGGCCGTCCTCGAGCCGGGCGGCGACCTCGACGAGCAGGAGCACGCGGCCGAGGCTCGCGACCGGCTGGACGAGGGTGTCGTCCACCGAGAGCAGCGACTTGCCCGACGACGTGTCGATGACGGAGGCGCTCACTGCGGCACCGTCGACCGCGAGCGCGCCGAGCGCCTCGGTCGTCGCCACGAAGCGGTCGGCGCCCCCGCCGCGGTGCTTGCCGCGGTCGCGTCCGCCGCCCGCCGCCCGGCCGTCCGGTCGCCGACGGCGGGACGACCGAGCCGCGTCCGGCTCCGCCATCACCAGATGGCGACGCGCTCGGCGGGGTCGAGGTACATCGCGTCCCGCTCCGTCACGCCGAACGTGTCGTACCAGACGTCGATGTTGCGGACCACCTGGTTGCAGCGGAACTCGTTCGGCGAGTGCGGGTCGATCGAGAGCAGGCGGGCTGCCTCCTCCGGACGGATGGCCATCCGCCAGGCCTGCGCCCAGCTGAGGAAGAAGCGCTCGGCGCCGGTCATCCCGTCGACGACGGGCGGCTCCTGCCCGTCGAGCGACAGCAGGTACGCCTTCCACGCGATCGACAGGCCGCCGAGGTCGCCGATGTTCTCGCCGATCGTCAGGGCGCCGTTGACGTGCCCGTCCGGCACCTCGGTGGGCACGAGGGCGTCGTACTGCGCGATGAGGGCCTTCGTGCGCTCCTCGAACGCGGCGCGGTCCGCCTCGGTCCACCAGTTCTGCAGGCGACCGTCGCCGTCGTACTGCGACCCCTGGTCGTCGAAGCCGTGGCCGATCTCGTGGCCGATGACGGCCCCGATCGCGCCGTAGTTCGCGGCGGCGTCGCGGTTCGCGTCGAAGAACGGGAACTGCAGGATCGCCGCCGGGAACACGATCTCGTTGAAGCCCGGGTTGTAGTACGCGTTGATCGTCTGCGGGGTCATGAACCACTCGTCGCGGTCGATCGGCTTGCCGATCTTGCCGAGCTCGCGGTCGACCTGGAACGAGGCCACGGCGCGGACGTTCGCGACCAGGTCGTCGGCGGTCACGGGGAGTGCCGAGTAGTCGCGCCACTGCACCGGGTAGCCGATCTTCGGCGTGAACTTGTCGAGCTTGTCGAGCGCGCGGGCCCGGGTCTCGTCGGTCATCCAGTCGAGCGACGTGATGCTCTGCCGGTACGCCTCGACCAGGTGGGCGACGAGGTCGTCCATCGTCGCCTTCGAGGTCTCGTCGAAGTGCTCCTGCACGTAGATCCGGCCGACGGCCTCGCCCATCGCGCCCTCGACCAGGGAGACGCCGCGCTTCCAGCGCTCGCGCTGCTTCGGCGCCCCGGTGAGCGCGGTGCCGTAGAACGAGAAGTTCGTGGCCGAGAAGGCGCTCGTCAGGTACGCGGCCGAGCCGCGGATGACCTGCCAGCGGAGCCAGTCCTTCCACGCCTCGAGCGGCTGCTCGCGCAGCAGTGCGGCCAGACCGGTGACGAACGAGGGTTCGCGCACGACGACGGTCTCGAAGGCCCCGGCCGGTGCGTCGATGGCCTGCCACCAGGTCTGCAGGTCGATGCCCTCGGCGAGCGCCGCGACCTCGGACCAGGGCAGCTTGTTGTAGGTCTTCTGGCTGTCGCGGGTGGTCACGTTGTCCCAGTGCACCGCGGCGAGCGCGGTCTCGAGGGCGATGACGTGCTCGGTGCGGTCGGCGCCGTCCTCGAACCCGGCGAGCGGGAACATCGCGGCGACGAACTCGCGGTACTTCGTGCGGATGTCGGCGAAGCGTTCCTCGCGGTAGTACGACTCGTCGGGCAGCCCGAGGCCGGACTGCTCGAGGAAGACGACGTAGGACTCGGGGTCGCCCGGGTCGTTGTCGACGAAGAGCTGCAGGAAGCTCGGCAGACCGAGCCGCTCGAAGCGCCCGACGGCGGCGACGACCTCGGGCACGGACGTGATGGCGGTGATCTCGGCGAGCAGCGGCTCGATCGGCGCCGTCGCGAGTTCTTCGAGCCGCGCCTCGTCGGTGAACGAGGTGAACAGGTCGCCGACCTTGCGCTCCTCGGTGCCGGGCGCCGCCTGCTGCGAGCGCTCGATGATGGCGCGGACCGCGAGTTCGGCCGCCTCGGCGAGGACGGTGAACGAGCCGTAGCGCGCCTTGTCGTCGGGGATCGGCGTCGCGTCGACCCACGAGCCGTTCACGTGGCGGTACAGGTCGTCCTGGGGGCGCACAGCGGGGTCGAGTTCGTCAGTGTGGATGCCGGAGGCACGTGCGACGTCGGTCATGCGCTCCACGATAGCCATGCCCCCACGGGAGCAGGCAGGAACGGGTCGTCGATGTGGACGGCTGCCGGTACGGTCATCGCATGGGACTTCCGTGGAAGCTGCACGGGGACGGCAAGACCGTCTCCTCGACGACCATCGTCGCACCGGACGAACGGCTCACCTGGGGGCGCACGATCGGCCTCGGCGTGCAGCACGTCGTCGCGATGTTCGGCGCCACGTTCCTCGTGCCGCTCATCACCGGCTTCCCGCCGGCGACCACGCTGCTCTTCAGCGGCATCGGCACGATCCTGTTCCTGCTCATCACCGGCAACCGGCTGCCGAGCTACCTCGGCTCGTCGTTCGCGTTCCTCGCCCCGATCGGTGCCGCGACGAAGATCGGCGGCATCCCGCTGGCGCTGTCCGGCATCATCGTCGTCGGCGCGCTCCTCGCGGTCGTCGGCCTCGTCGTGCACCTGGCCGGTGCCGGGTGGATCGACCGGCTGATGCCCCCGGTGGTGTCCGGCGCGATCGTCGCCCTCATCGGCTTCAATCTGGCGCCGTCCGCCCGGACGAACTTCGCCGAGGCGCCGGTGACCGCGCTCGTGACGCTCGCGGTCATCGTCCTGGTCACGGTGCTGTTCAAGGGCCTGATCGGGCGGTTGTCCATCGTGATCGGCGTCGTCGTCGGCTACCTCGTGGCACTCGCCGCCGGCCAGGTCGACCTGTCGAGGGTCGCCGATGCGAAGTGGTTCGGCCTGCCCGACTTCCACGCTCCGGCGTTCGACCCGAACCAGCTCGCCGTGTACCTGGCGTTCATCCCGGTCGTCCTCGCCCTGGTCGCCGAGAACGTCGGCCACGTGAAGGGGGTCGGACAGCTCACCGGCCGTGACCTCACGCCGCTCACCGGTCGCGCGCTCGTCGCCGACGGCGTCTCGACCGTGCTCGCGGGCCTCGGCGGCGGTTCGGCGACCACCACGTACGGCGAGAACATCGGCGTGATGGCGGCCACCCGCGTCTTCTCCACCGCGGCGTACTGGGTGGCAGCGATCGTCGCCGTGCTGCTCGGCCTGTCCCCGAAGGTCGGCGAGGTCATCTCCTCGGTGCCGCACGGCGTGCTCGGCGGCGCCACCACCGCCCTCTACGGGCTCATCGGCATCATCGGTATCCGGATCTGGGTCGAGAACCGCGTCGACTTCGCCAAGCCGAAGAACCAGCTGACCGCGGGCATCGCGCTCATCATGGGCATCGCGGACTTCACGTTCGACTTCGGCCAGGCGTCCTTCGGCGGGATCATCGTCGGCACCGTCGCGGCGATCGTCGTCTTCCACGTCATGGACCTGATCGGTCGCGCACGCGGCACCGACGAGTCCACCCCGGTGGCGTCGGACCAGGCGCACGCCGCCACCGGTGGCGTGCCCGCCGAACCGCGCCGCGACTGACGCACGTGCACAGCCGGTCCCGGCCACGTGCCTGACGACGTGGGACCGCCGGACGGGAGGCCCGTGGCGACGCCGTCACGGGCCTCCCGTCCGGCACGGCGCCCGTCCACGGCGCGGGACGGCCAGAATGGGCCGGTGCCCCGACCGACGCGACCCGCTGCGACCACCGAGCGACGCGCGGTCGACCGCGACATCGTGCGGCTCGCGGTGCCCGCGCTCGGCGCGCTCGTCGTCGAGCCGCTGTTCCTGCTGACCGACACCGCGCTCGTCGGCCACCTCGGCGCGACACCGCTGGCGGCCGTCGGGCTCGCGAGTGCCGTGCTGTCGACGGTGACCGGGCTGCTCGTGTTCCTGGCGTACTCGACGACGCCCGCGGTGGCACGGGCGCTCGGTGGTGGCGACCGTCGCGGAGCCGTGCACGCGGGCATCGACGGGATGTGGCTCGCGCTCGTGCTCGGCGTGGTGCTGGCGCTGGTCGGGTGGCCGCTCGCCGGGCCGCTCGTCGACCTGTTCGGTGCCTCGGCCGAGGTGTCCGCGGCGGCGACCGCCTACCTGACCGTGTCGCTCGTCGGCCTGCCCGGCATCCTGGTCGTGACGGCCTCGACCGGACTGCTGCGCGGGCTGCAGGACACCCGGACCCCGCTCGTCGTCGCCACCGTCGGGTTCGTCGCGAACGGGCTGCTGAACGCCCTGCTCATCTACGGGGCCGGCTGGGGCGTCGAGGGCTCCGCCGCCGGCACGGTCATCGTGCAGTGGGCGATGGCCGTCGTCTACGTCCGCATCGCGGTTCGGGCCGCGCGGTCGTCGGGGGCACCGCTCCGGCCGGGTGCCTCGGGCGTCGCACGGGCGCTGCGGTCGGGCGCCTGGCTGTTCCTGCGGACCGCGTCGCTGCGGATCGCGATGCTCGCGACCGTCGGGGCCGCGGCCGGGCTCGGGACCACCGGGCTGGCGACCACGCAGGTCGGGCTGACCGTGTTCTCCACTCTCGCGTTCGCGCTCGACGCCCTGGCCATCGCCGGGCAGGCGCTCGTCGGGCACGGACTCGGTGCACGCGACCCGGAGCGGGTGCGGCTCGTGACGCGGCGGCTCGTGCTGCTCGGGATCGCCGGCGGGGTGCTCCTCGGCCTGCTGACCCTGGCCGTGAGCGGACTGCTCGGACCGGTGTTCTCGGACTCGCAGGCGGTGCGCGCCGCGCTGCCCGTCGTCCTGGTGCTCATCGCCGTCGGGATGCCCGTCGCCGGCTACGTCTTCGTGCTCGACGGCGTGCTGATCGGCGCCGGCGACGCGCGGTACCTGGCCGTCGCCGGAGGCGTGAACCTGGTCGTGTACCTGCCGCTGCTGTGGTGGGCGGGCGGGACCCTCGCGGGGCTGTGGGCGGCGTTCGCCCTCGGCTACATCGGGGTCCGGGCGGTGACGCTCGGACTGCGGGCGCACCGGCGCGGGTGGGTCGAACAGGCGTTGGCACGGTGAGCGGGTCCGCTGCTGCGTCGTCGTCCGTGGCGTCGTCGGCCGTGCTCGCCACCGTCGGCATCGGGGTGCAGGGCGTTGCGAAGCTGCTCGTGACCGTCGTCGTCGGTCGGGTGTTCGGCACCGAGACCCTCGGACAGACCACCGCCCTGCTGTCGCTCTCGGTGTTCGTCGCCCTGCTCTGGCCGAACGCGTCGGGCAACACCGCCTCGCGGTTCCTGGCGATCGCGCTGCGGGGTCGGCGGTCGGACGCCGCGGTGAACCGGCTGCTCGGGGTGTCGATGCTGGTGTCGAGCGTGGTGCTCACCGCGGTCACCGTGCCGGTCGCGCTCGCCTGGGGCAACGGCCCCGGGACGGTGCTCGGCGGGGTCGCGGTCGTCGTCGGCTACGGGCTCTACTGCCACGCGCGCGGCGCACAGCTCGGGTACGGGCGGGCGCCCCGGATCGCGCTCTGGGACTCCGTGACGAGCGTGCTGGCACTCGCGTTGCTCGTGGTGGCGTGCGTCGCGCGGCTCGAGCCCTTCGTGCTGCTCCCGCTGGCGATCGGGTACACGGTGTTCGCGATCGCGTGCTGGCCGCGGGGCAACGGCCTGTCGGGTCCCACGGAGCCGACAGCCGGGGTGCTCGGGTTCGCCGCGTGGAACGTGCTGGCGGTGGTGACGTCGAACGGGTTGCTGCAGTTGACGATGATCTCGGCGCAGGTGACGTCGTCTGCCCACGACGCCGGCGTCTACGCGGCAGCGTTCACCCTGGCGACGCCGGCCTCGATGCTCGGGCAGGCACTGGGGCAGGTGCTCGTACCGGCGTTCGCGCACCGGACGGACGGCGGATCGCTGCGGTCCCGCGGGGCGGTGCTGCTCGTCGGCGGGTTCGCCGCCGCCTCGGCCGTGGTGTTCGGGCTGGTCGGGTTGCTCGCAGGATGGTTCCTGCCGATCGTCTACCCCGCCGAGGGCACCGCCGCCGTCGCCGACCTGCGGTACCTGATGGTCGCGGTGTGGGTGTTCACCATCGGGCTCGTGCCGGCCGCGCTGCTGCTCGCCGCCGGACGGTCACGCCAGGTCGCCCTGGCGTCGGTCGCCGGGTTCGTCGTCGGCGCCGGGCTGATGGCGGTGCTCGGACCGGTCGCGGGGGTCGCCGGCGGGACGACGGGGTTCCTGGTGGGGAGTGCGGTGAACCTCGTGGCGGTGGTGGGGCTCGGGGTGCGGCGGGGCTGAGGCGCGTGCTGTCGCGGCGAGGTCGGGCCGCCTACCCGGAACGCAGCCCGTCGACGACGAGGTCGAGCAGGTGCGGCACCCGATCGGCGGCCGATGCCCCGAGCCGCCAGAGGAACGCGACGAGCGCCAGGAGGTCCGCCGGCTCGACGTCCGGGCGCAGGACGTCGGCCTGCGCCCCGGCCTGCAGCAGGGCGCCGATCGCGTCGGCGATCTCGTCGTACTGCTCGTCGTGGAGCTGCTGCCGGGTCGCAGCGTCGAGCACGTCCGCCAGCGCGTGCTTCTGGTACCCGAAGGCGGCGAGCTCGTCGAGCCACGAGCGGAGCGCGCCGCTCTGCGACGGTCGGGCGGCCAGCGCCCGCGCCGAGGCGACCAGTCCCTGGAAGTCGGCGCGGTAGACCTCGGCGAGCAGCGCCTCCCGGGTGGGGAAGTGCCGGTAGAGCGTCCCTTGGCCGACCCCCGCGAGTCGGGCCAGCGACTGCATCGTCGTGGCGGCGTCGGAGCGCAGCGCGTCGCGCGCGACGTCGACGAGGCGGGCGCGGTTGCGCTCGGCGTCGGCGCGACGGGGTGATTGCGAAACGGACATGTGTCCGATAACCTCCTCGAAGAATCGGACGGGTGTCCGTTTCAGACTACAGGAGGCAGGTCCATGGACGGCATCGCAGGGAAGGTCATCGCGATCACCGGCGCGTCGAGCGGGATCGGCGAGGCGACGGCACTGCACCTCGCGGTGCGCGGCGCGAAGGTCGTCCTGGCCGCGCGTCGCGTGGAGCGGCTGTCGTCCGTCGTCGCACAGATCACGGGCGCGGGCGGCGAAGCGATCGCGGTCGAGACCGACGTGCGCAGCCGGGAGGCGCTGCACGCGTTGGTCGCGTCGGCGCGGTCGCGCTTCGGTCGCCTCGACGTGCTGCACCAGAACGCGGGCAGCATGGCGGTCTCGCCGTTCGACGCCCTCGACGTCGACGGGTGGCAGCAGATGGTCGACGTGAACCTGGTCGGTGTGCTCAACGGGATCGCTGCCGCCCTCCCGGTGTTCCGGGAGCAGGGCTCGGGGCACTTCGTGCACACGGCGTCGACCTCGGCGCACCGCATCGTCCCCGCACAGGGCGTCTACGCGGCGACGAAGACGGCGGTGCGGGTGCTCAGCGAGGCACTGCGGCAGGAAGCGGGCCCGGGGCTGCGCGTGACCGTCGTCTCGCCGGGGTTCACCGCGACCGAGGGAGTCACCAAGACCGACGACCCCGAGCAGCGCGCGGCGCTCGAGGCTCGTCGTGACGCGATCGCGATGCCCGCCGACGCCGTCGCGGCCGCGGTGGCGTACGCGATCGCGCAGCCGGCCGGCGTGGACGTCGGCGAGGTCGTCGTCCGGCCGACCGCACAGGACTGACGCGTCCCCGCACCGGCTCCGACACCGCCGACCCCGAGGACGGATCTCCGGCCGTCAGTCCCGGTCGGCGTCACGATCTGCTTCGCGGGCCGCGTCGCGAGCCGCACGCCCGGCAGCGCGACGTGCTCGCGCCTCGGCATCCTGTTGCTCCTGGGTCGGACTCTTCTGCATCGATCCCCGCGCTGCGAGCACGATCATCACGACGACCAGCACGAGCGCGACCGGGACCAGGAAGGTCAAGAACACGCAGAATCCCCACTCGATCACGAGGCCCGTGGTCGTGCCTCCTGCGCAGCGTAGCCCGACCGTGCCTCGGGGAGGGATCCTGTCGAGGAACACCAAGACACCGTTGTCGCGCAGTCGTCCGAGGGTGGGTGCATCACCGACAACGACACGGCGGATCAGGTGTCCGAGAACCCGTCCTCAGTGGCGTGCTGCTCGAAGTTCCCGCTCGAGACGCAGCCGCCGCCGGTTGAGCCGGGCCAGTCCGGGAAGGCCCGTGACCAACGTCCACGTCTGACGCGTCATGCTCGGGAGTCCTTGCTCTCGCAACTCGGCCGAGACCTGCTGCTGCGCGGCACCGTCGCTGTTCTTGACGAGCATCCGAGCGCGCTCCATCTCGGGGTCGTTGAGGGGATGCGCTGCGATCCGTGCCTGGACGCCGCGGTGCCGCGCGCGGAGTGCGGCTTCGGTCTTCGTTCGCATGGAGTTGCCTCTCTGTGGTGGACACGGCCAGCTGCAACAGTACGAAGACCGACGAACGGCCACCTCAACCGAACGGTTGACAGAACAGGTGACGTCGTCGGCCCACGACGCCGACGTCGATGCTCGGGCAGGCACTGGGGCAGGTGCTCGTACCGGCGTTCGCGCACCGGACGGACGGCGGATCGCTGCGGTCCCGCGGCGCGGTGCTGCTCGTCGGCGGGTTCGCCGCCGCCTCGGCCGTGGTGTTCGGGCTGGTCGGGCTGCTCGCAGGATGGTTCCTGCCGATCGTCCACCCCGCCGAAGGCACGGCCGCCGCCACCGACCTGCGGTACCTGATGGTCGCGGTGTGGGTGTTCACCGTCGGCCTCGTGCCGGCCGCGCTGCTGCTCGCCGCCGGACGGTCCCGCCAGGTCGCCCTGGCGTCGGTCGCCGGGTTCGTCCTCGGCGCCGAGCCCATGGCGGTGCTCGGACCGGTCGCAGGGGTCGCCGGCGGGACGACGGGGTTCCTGGTGGGAAGCGCGGTGAACCTGGTCGCGGTGGTCGGGATCGGGATGCGGCGGGACTGAGCGGCGAGCACGGTCGCAGTGCGCCGAGCAGACAGTCGGCCCAGCCGGTGTTCGTGAAAGGAAAGCGACATTTCTCTGGACAGCTTCGGCTCCTCGTGGAACACTCTGTCCACGGTGCCGCTCAGCACCGGATCGTCAACAATGACGGTCATTCCGTGGAAGAGGGGATAGTCCATGAACGGCGCAACGAAGACCGAGCAGAACGACAACGCAACGATCGACATCGAGGACATCGTCATCACCGACGAGGACCTGATGGACGTGCAGTTGCGGAACCGGATGGACGTCGGGCACTGACGCTCATGCGGTATTGAACGAGCGGGGCCGGCTCGGGGGGAATCCGGGCCGGCCCCTACACTTCGGGGGGCACATTGAACGTCATCGACAACGCGGTCTGGATGCGATTCGCAACGGACCACGGACCTGGTTTCCGCGAGGTCACGCACATCAGGGGTCTGGTGCAGCGGCCTGAGATCATCCTGTCCGCACTCCGGTCAGCACTGGCGAACGCGACCGATCCCCGTGTCCAGTCCGTGGCAGGGCTACCGCGGATACGGGTCTTCGGCCCGGAGCAGCTCGACTACCGCGCGAGTGAGGCGGTCACGCACACCGCGTACGACGGCTCCGACGTGATCGACTGGCTCAGCACCGCGACAGGTCGGCACGACGTC
The DNA here is from genome assembly GCF_001864985.1 of Curtobacterium sp. MMLR14_006. Taxonomy (NCBI): domain Bacteria; kingdom Bacillati; phylum Actinomycetota; class Actinomycetes; order Micrococcales; family Microbacteriaceae; genus Curtobacterium; species Curtobacterium sp. MMLR14_006. Next base: position 168,730 of record NZ_MJGU01000022.1, read on the forward strand.
TGCGCCGCCTTCAACGCGGTGGAGACGTGGTCTCCGTGGGCACGTTCCGTGTTGCACGAAGAGATCGTCGCGCCCATGGTCGAGGCCAGCGGCATCCCGCCGCGCGGCCTCGACTTCTACTCGTTCATCGCTTCGTCCGGCTTCACACCGTTCGGTGTCCACTCCGATCTCGAACCCTCCTTCATATTCCACCTCGGTCCCGCCACCAAATCGGTGTGGGTCTGGGAACCGGAGACGCTCGGAGCACTTCCCGGGCAGCGCGAGGTGACATTGGACATCGATCGTCATCTCGCTTCCGCTGATCACCACTTCGTGTTGGAACCGGGCGATTTCTTGAGCATCCCCGGTCATCACTTCCACGTCTTCAAGAATGACGGGCCAGCCGTCTTCCTGGGGATGTCCTACTACGAGCCGGACGAAGCCGAAGAATTGCTCCAGGCGGCATCGGTCCTTCTCCGACGTTCCTCGAATTCCCTGGACAGCCTCGGAGCGGAAGCCCTCGCCGGGCAGCTCCGACAACGACAGAACCAGCGAGCCAACAGAGGCTTCGTGGGAGCGCATCGCCTGTTGCCGGCCGGGGTGTTCGCAGACGTCGACAGCGCCGAGGTCACCAGTCTTCCGATCGCCGTCGACTCCGGTCGCCTGTCCGTGCTCGGCAGGACCATCGACCTGCCCGACGATGTCAGCGACGCAGCAGTCCGCGCGCTCCTCGACCCTCGGCGTGCATCGATCACCACGGCGGACGTGCGAGAAGTCGTCCCGGGCGAGCGTCCCGCCCGGAACTTCTTCGTCGCCCTGCTGCGCATCGGCGCCCTGGTGACGAGAGAGTCGGTGCGAGCGTGACGCTCTGGGGTGAGGTGCAAGCAGCCCTCGGCGGCGCCCCCGTCCGCTTCGGCGAGCTCGTGCTCGGCCGGATCGACGGCAGGGCTGTCGATCGGGTCGGCTGGCGAGCAGTCGATCGCGCGATGGCGCAGTCGACGTTCGAGCACGGTCTGATCAAGGTCGTACCCGCCGTGGACATCGACCAGACGACACTGGTCGAGACCCGGATCGGAGCCGGCGACATCGTCGAGCGGCGCCCACGCCGGAAGCCGTTCATCGCGCTCCTCCGGGACGGCGCGACCTTGGTCGTCAACAAGGCCGAACGCGTCGTCCCCGAGCTCCGCGACGTCGTCGAGTGCCTCGAGTACGCGATGCACGAAGCGGCCTGGGTCAACGGCTACTCGTGCTGGGCGTCGGAGTCGGCGTTCGGCCGGCACAGCGACAGCCACGACACCGTGATCCTGCAAGCGGAGGGCGAGAAGCACTGGCGCGTCCACCGCGGAGGCGGTGCCGCAGACGAGGTCGCACTGGACGCCGTCCTGCGCCCTGGCGATGTCATGCACGTCCCCATCGGCTGGGATCACGAGGTGACCGGCGTCGGAGGAGAGACCCTGCACTGGACGTTCGGCGTCGTCCGCACATCGCCGACGGAAGCCATCCGCGAGATCTTGCAGCTCGGCGTGCCCCTGCACGACATCACGACCGATGACGATGATCGGCTCCGTCGCGAGCTGTTCATCGCTCGGAGCGAGCGGTCCCCCGAGCGGCGCCGCGGTCTGTCCTTGCCGTGGTCGGTTCGTGATGACGACCTCAGCGGCGCGTCCTTCCGCTGGGCAGCCCGGTTCCCTCCGACGTTCGAGTCGGCCGGCGATCGCGTCAGCCTCCGCAGCCTGGGGAAGTCGGTCAAGGTCGCGAGCGAGTTCACAGCCGTCATCGAGGCGTGGGTCTCGGGCGGACGGGTCGCTCACGCTCAGATCCACGAGATGGTCCAGCTCTCGACTGACGACGTCGACCGAGCGCTCCGCGCGCTCCTCCGAGCCGATCTCCTGCTCGCTGATCACGATGACCGTTGAGGGCGTCGGCAGGCGGACCAGATGGGTCTGGCACCCCACGTTGCGGCTCGAGGGAGACCAGGTCGTCAACGAGATCGAGGGAACGGCCGCCCGGCTCACCCCGGAACTCAGACGGTTGTGGGAGACGCCGAGCCTCATCGCCTCGATGCTGACTCCGGAGGCCCATGCGATGTTGGCGCGGAAGCACTTGCTCCTTCCCGAAGGCGTCGCCGACCACGCGGATCGTGGTCTCCTCCGTCGCTCTGCCGAGCCGATCGTCTCCGCGGATCCTGCTGTTGCCCGATGGGGTTTCATCGGTGCGCCCGTCTGGCAGCAACCGGAGCCGGATCTGTCGGTGCAGGAGATCGTGCCCGGCCTCCGGCGCGGGCTGCGCAGGCTGCTCGACACCGAAGCGACCACCACCGCCTGGGACTGGACGAGCCGGACGGAACTCGGACAGCGGAGCACGGCGGTGCTCGACCACGGCGACATCGTCCTGGACCCGCCCAACGACACCGCACGATCGGTGTCCGATCGTCTGTTCGCCGCCGTGACGACCGTGATCGAGCAAGGGCAACTGCCCCTCGTCGTCGGCGGCGACCACTCGATCGGCTACCCGGTGATCTCGGCCCAGGCGGCAGGACACCGTGATCTGGTCGTGGTCCACCTCGATGCACATGCGGATCGCCGACCGATCCCGGCACGGCAGACGACCGCCGACTGTGGCAACTTCGTCACCTGGTGCCTCGACGACCGACCGGATCTGCGCTGGTTGACGATCGGGGTGCGTGGGATCGACACGAACCTCGCTCGCGGGACCACGGGTGCCGACGATCCGGTCTCCTACCTCACCGCTGCCGAGGTCGGCGCCGCCGGGTGGCAGGACGTGGTCGCCGCGCACTGCCACGGCCGGCCCGTCCACGTGAGCGTGGACATCGACGTGCTCGACCCCTCGATCGCTCCCGAGGTCGCCTACCCCGCCCTCGACGGCCTCGATCCGACGCAAGTGCGCGCTGTGCTCGACGTGGTCGCGGCCTCGGGCACGATCGTCGGGCTCGACCTCTCCGAGGTGTGCGGGCCGATGACACGTCGCAACCAGGCCGCGATGCTCGCGGTGGACCTGATCCACAGGACGATCTCGAAGGGAACGCAGTGAGCACCCAACAACGCGCACGTGAATCGCCCACGTCCCCGTTCCGATCGCACGGCTTCCCCACCTACTACCTCGGACAGTCGATCTCCTTCTTCGGCGACGGGGTCGTGCCCCTGACCTTCGCGTTCGCTGCCCTCGAGGTCTCCCGCTCCGGCTGGGGCATGCCGATCATCCTGCTGTCGCTCTGGGGTGCCCGGATGCTCTTCATCGGGTTGGGGGGCTCGGTCTCCGATCGCCGCGACCGGGTCGCGGTGATGTGGATCGCTGACGCCGTGCGCCTCCTCGCACAGGTCGTGCCGATCGTCGCCTTCGTCAGCGGGAGCGCCACGTTGTGGCACCTCGGGGTCTCCGCGGCGCTCTACGGAGTCGCCACGTCGTTCTACATCCCCGCCAGCATCGGGTTGGTCCCACAACTCGTCCCGGAGCGAGCGCTCCAGAAGGCGAACTCCTGGATCGACGTCACGTTGAACACGGGTCTCCTCGTCGGCCCTGCGCTCGCAACGCTGCTCGTCACGCTCGGCGGTGTCCCGCTGGCGCTGCTGTTCGACGTCGTGACGTTCGCCGTCTCCCTCGCCTGCCTGACCTTCCTGTGGAGGCTCCGACGGACAGCCGCCCCGCTGGAGGACGGCGATCCATCTCGCGCGACGTCCGAGGACGAACCACCCGGAGAGGAAGCCGACAACGGAGGGTTCTGGCAGGGCGTCGCGGTCCTCCGACGGCACCCCGACATCCTGACGCTGATCCTCCTCCGTTGCCCTGTGCAGCTGAGCATCGCTGCCATCAGCGTCCTCGGGCCCATCGTGGCCAGGGATGCACTCGGCGGGATCGCGTTCTGGGCTGCCCTCGCGACGGCACTCGCTGCTGGCGGCCTCGTGGGCTCCGTCGCGGCCGGATGGGTACGACTCAGCAGACCGAAGTTCTTCGTGCTCTGGACCTTGATGGTGTGCCAGCCCGTGCAGCTCGTGCTGTTCGCGTTCGGGGTCGACATCATCGCGCTGACCGCCGCGTTCGCGGTGACCGCAGTACTGATCTCGATGGAAGGTGTCGTCTTCGACACGTACCTGCAGACGACCGTGCCGAACGCTGCGCTCTCACGGATCGGGTCGGTCGAGCAGACGCTGATCTCGGTCATGGTTCCCGTCGGCCTCGCGATCAGCCTTCCGCTGGCGAAGGTCCTGGGAACCCAGACCTACTTGCTCGGCCTCGCCGCACTGATCGTCGCCAGCGCCGTCGCTGCGTCCTGCGTCATGCACCTGCGCCCGGCGCCCGCCACCAAGAGGAGTTGAACGCGTGGACATGCAGCAGCACCTGACCGCCCTCGGTATGCCCGACGGCATGGACCTGACCTGGACGACAGCCGCCGAAGGTCGGGCCGGACGAGTCACCGTCGTCCACGGCGCACAAGCGGAGGTTCTCCTCGCGAAGGATTCCGGGGAGCTCGAGGAGGTCCTCCTCCCCCTGTCCCGGTCGCTCGCGACGACACCGGTGGCCGGGGACTGGGTACTCGCCGACGGATCGCGGATCACCGCGTTGGGACCGCGCACGACGAACCTGTCACGACCCGACCCGAGCGGCGTCGGCGCGCAGGTCCTCGCCGCGAACATCGACCACGTCTTGATGGTCCTCCCGCTGGAGCGAGGACTCAACGTGGGGGCCCTCGAACGCCTCACGGTCATGGCCTGGGACAGCGGAGCGACCCCCCTGACAGTCCTGACGAAGGCCGACCTCGCAACCGACCTCGGCGGCGCAACAGACGCCGCGGCCCAGGCGGCCCCGGGAGTCGAAGTGGTCCTCACCAGTTCGGTCACCGGCACCGGACTGGATCGGCTGCGGGAGATCATGGTCAGCGGAACGACGACCACGATGCTCGGCGCGAGTGGCGCCGGGAAGACATCGCTGCTGAACGCCATCGACGGACGATCCGAGAAGGTACTCGGGGTGAGCCCCGCCGGCGAAGGGCGGCATGCCACCACGTCTCGCCGCCTGTACCGGCTGTCGACCGGCGGCGTCCTCCTCGACGTGCCGGGCATCCGCTCACTCGACCTCATCGCGAGTGACCACGGGGTGGACGAGACGTTCGCCGAGATCCACGATGCCTCGCAACGCTGTCGGTTCCGCGACTGCAGCCACACCACGGAGCCGGACTGTGCCGTCCTCGCAGCGGTGGTCGACGGAACCATCGAAGCACGCCGCCTCGCGAACTGGCGCAAGATCCACCGCGAGATGGCCTACCAAGAGCGGCGCGGTGACGCCGCCGCGATGTCCGAGCAACGAGCGGAATGGAAGTCCATGACCAAGCTCTGGCGGAAGAAGTCCTCGTGATGGCCGCGGGCGGGGGCATGCAGCTCCGCGAGGAGTGGCCGGAGTCCGTGACACCGCTGTCAGGTCCGGTGTGCGTCCGCGGAGCAACGGAGCACTGGCCGGTCCACGAGATCGTGTCGAGCGGGACGCTCCAACGTCGGTGGCGTGACGAGGCGGTGAGCCTCGTGACCGCGGTCGGCGCGACGGAACGGACGACGGTCGGTTCGTACTTCGCACAGCTCGCAGAGGGCCGCGCCGGAGGCACGTACCTCAAGGAGTGGCACGTGTCCACCTACCTGGATGAGTTCGCCGAGCTTCCCCTGCCGAGCGCGCTCACGAGTTGGTTCGATCGACTCCCGGAGCAGTCTCGGCCCGACTGGGCCTGGATCTTCGTCGGGCCCGCCGGCAGCGGATCACCGACACACGTCGACGTCATGTGCAGTTCCGCGTGGAACCTGCTCGTCACGGGTACCAAGGAGTGGACCCTCCACTCGCCGGTGACCGCCGCAGCGATGGGACACCTCGAGCCGGAGCTGGTCGCGGTCACCGGTCGTGACGATGCCTCCACGTTCACGTTCGTCCAGCGTCCCGGCGATGTCGTCATCGTGCCGGGCGGTTGGGCGCACGCGGTCCGGAACCGCGAGGACACCGTGTCGCTCACCGGGAACTGGGTCAGCGGATCCAACGTCGATCTCGTACTCGCCTCGTTGCGCTCCTCGGGACAGCGCTCATGGACGCAGATCGTCGAGGCGCTCCGCGACCACCACGGAGGGCTCGGGAGCGATTGACCCAGCGCAGGCGATGGTGCGTCCCGTCACCTGAGGTCACGCTCCGACGGACGTGGACTCGCGTCAGTCGCGGCGTGACGCGGCCGGCGGCCCCGTCGTGTCCCCCACCCGCAACGCCGACGTGAACGACGCCGGCTCCGGCTCCGCCCCCTCGAGCATGGCGAGGGCAGCGCGCGCAGCGGCCTGGCCCTTCTGCACGAAGGGCTGCACCAAGGTCGTCAGCTGCCGGATCGGCGATCGGTGCAGCAGGCTGTCGTCGACCGTGATGCCGTCGAAGCCGACGACGCTGACGTCCTCCGGCACCCGGAGTCCGGCGTCCAGGGCCGCCGCGATGACGCCGACGGCGAGCAGGTCGCTCTGCGCGACGACGGCGGTGGGGCGGGGGCCGTCGGCCGCGAACAGGGCGGTGCCGGCGAGGCGCCCCTCCTCGACCGCACTGCCGGCGGCCTCGATCGCGACGGCCGACGGGAAGACCTCGCGCACCCCGCGGAGGCGTTCGAGCGTGGTGAACGCGGTGCCCGAGGACAGCCGGTCGTCGGCGATCGGTCCTCGGCGACGTGCCGCGTCGAGGGGCAGGGTCACCACCGTGACGGCGGCGTGCCCGAGCTCCTGCAGGTAAGCGGCAGCCCGGCGTGAGGCATCGCGGTTGTCGAGCTGCACGGGGACGGCACCCTCGATGTCGTCGGCCTCGATCGCCACGACGGGGATCTGACGTCGGCGCAGCACGGCGACGGCGGGGTCGATCCGGACGTTGCAGCCGACGAGCACGACGGCGTCCATCGGGGCGTCGACCAGCGGCCCGGTCCCCTGCTCGTCGTCGAGGGGGCTGCGGACGAGCAGCAGCGAAGCACCCGCCTCGCCGGCGACCTCGGCGATGCCGTCGAGCGTCAGGACGTTGACCGGGTCGCGGAACGCGTCGCTCAGGCGTTCGTCCATCACGACGCCGATGACGCCGGAGCGTCCGCGGCGCAGGGACCGGGCACGGGGATCGGGGCCGCCGTAGCCGAGGTCGGCCGCGGCGGCGAGCACGCGGGCCTTGGCGTCGTCGGACACCGGGCCGAGGCCGCTGAAGGCGAGCGACGCGGTGGACGGTGCCACGCCGGCGGCGCGGGCGACCGCGGCGAGCGTCGGGCGCGACCGACGAGCAGCGCCGCCGCCCGAGGGCGACGCGCCGGGTCCTGTTGCCGGTTCGTCCATCGCCCGTTAGCGTATCCGGAACGAGCGGTCGAATCGATTCGACCGACGCAGGACACGCAGCAGAACGCGCACCGCAGCACGATGGGACCACCATGACGACGACGTCCACCCGCACCACCCCGAGCACCAGGGCCTGGATCACCGCGGTGTTCGTGACGTTCACCCTGTCCGGGCTCGACATCGCGACCTGGCTCGGCCGGATCCCGAGCGTGCGCGACTCCCTCGGCGCCAGCACGCTCGAGATGGGCCTGCTCGTGCTCGGCATGGCGGTCGGCTCGATCGGCGGGCTGACGTTCGCCGGGCACATCGTCGCGAAGCTCGGCGCACGCCGGGGCGTGCAGGTCGCCGCCGTCTGCCTGCTCGTCGGCATGGTCGCTGCCGGGGTCGCGGTGACGCTCGGCTGGGGCTTCGCCGCCATCTGGATCGCGCTCATCGCCTTCGGGTTCGGCAACGGCCTGGTCGACGTGTCGATGAACGTGTCCGGCGCAGCCGCCGAGAAGGCCGGGGGGCGGACGATCATGCCCCTGTTCCACGCGGCGTTCAGCCTCGGCACCCTGGCCGGCGCCGGACTCGCGGCCGTGACGGAACGCTTCGCGGTGCCGGTCGTCTGGCACTTCACGGTCCTGGTCGTCCTGACGAGCATCGCGATGTTCGTCGCCGTGCGCGGGTTCCAGGACGAGCACCGGTTCGAGGCGCCGGTCTCCACCGACACGAGCCCGATCGCCGCGCCGCTCACCCGCTGGCAGGTCTGGGCGCAGCCCTCCACCATCCTGATCGGCGTCATCGTGCTCGGCATGGCGCTGGCCGAGGGGTCGGCGAACGACTGGCTGCCCCTCGCCATGATCGACGGCCACGGGCTCGACAACGCCGCCGGTGCCGCCGTGCTCACGGTCTTCCTCGCCGCGATGACCGCCGGCCGGGTCGCCGGCAGCCCCCTCATCGACAAGTTCGGACGCGTCCCGGTCCTGCGCACCAGCGCGGCGGTCGCGGTGGTGGGGCTCGGCATGCTCATCTTCATCGACAGCGTGCCGATCGCGATCGTCGGCGTGGTGCTCTGGGGTCTCGGCGCGAGCCTCGGCTTCCCGATGGGCATGTCCGCCGCTGCCGACGACCCGCGCACCGCGGCCGCGCGCGTCAGCGCCGTCGCGACGATCGGGTACGTGGCGTTCCTCGCCGGGCCGCCCCTCATCGGGTTCCTCGGCGAGCACGTCGGCCTGCTCGGTGCGCTCCTGGTGGTCTTCGTGTTCATCATCGCGGCGGGACTGGCGTCGGGCGCCGCCCGCGAGCGCGGCGCCGCCGCCCGGCCGGCGCGCGGCGGTGGCGACGTGGACGGCGGGGGCGAGCCGCGCCTCCAGGCCGAGCGCAGCGACAGCACCGCAGGCGGTCGCGACGCCCGTTAGGCTCTCCGCGTGCGTCTCGTCATCGCCCGCTGCTCCGTCGACTACGCCGGACGGCTCTCCGCCCACCTGCCGCTCGCGACCCGTCTGCTCATGCTCAAGGCCGACGGCTCCCTGCTCGTGCACTCCGACGGCGGCAGCTACAAGCCGCTGAACTGGATGAGCCCGCCGTGCTCGATCGAGATCACCGAGCCCGACGACGACCAGTCGGCCGCCGGGATCACGCAGGTGTGGACGGTGACGCAGAAGAAGACGCAGGACAAGCTCATCGTGTCCCTGTACGACGTGGTCGCCGACGAGACCCACGACCTCGGCGTCGACCCCGGGCTGGTGAAGGACGGCGTCGAGGCGCACCTGCAGCAGCTCCTGTCCGAGCAGATCGAGCTGCTCGGCGACGGCCACACCCTGGTGCGTCGCGAGTACATGACCGCCATCGGACCGGTGGACATCCTGGCGCGCGACGACGCCGGAGCGAGCGTCGCGGTCGAGATGAAGCGGAACGCCAACATCGACGCGGTGGAGCAGCTCACGCGCTACCTCGAGCTCATGAACCGCGACCCGCACCTGCGCCCGGTGCAGGGCGTGCTCGCCGCGCAGACGGTCGCACCGCAGGCACGCACCCTCGCCGAGGACCGCGGCATCCGCGTCCTCGTGCTCGACTACGACGCGATGCGCGGCATCGAGGGCGGGCACACCCGCCTGTTCTGACCGCCGTCCGACCCCCGGGAACCAGGTTCCGGACACGGAACCGCGCACCAGCGTGGTGCGGTGTCCGGAACCCGGTTCCCCAGGCCGCGGGCCAGCGACGGACGGGAGGCACGGGCCGCGCCCGCCACGTCGGTCGCCGCCACCGCCCGGCTAGGGTGGGCAGGACATGACCAGCCCGTTCTCCGCCATCCTGTTCGACCTCGACGGCACCATCAGCGACTCCGCGCCGGGCATCCTCGAGAGCCTGACGCACACCTTCCGCACCGTCGGGGTCCCGGTGCCGGACCACGACACCCTGATGTCGTTCGTCGGCCCGCCGATCATGGACACGTTCCGGGTCGCGATGGGCATGGACGCCGAGCAGGCCGAGCGCACCCTCGCGGTGTACCGCGAGCACTACTTCTCGCACGGCGCCCTCGACTCGACGATGTTCCCGGGCATCGACGTGGTGCTCCGCACCCTGCACGACGCCGGACTGCCGATCTCCACGGCGACGAGCAAGCCGGAGACCCCGGCGACGTACATCCTCGAGCACTACGGGCTCACCGGGGACATCGACATCATCACCGGCGCGAGTGACGACGAGGTCCGGTCGAGCAAGGCCGACGTCGTCGAGGAGGCGCTCCGCCGCCTCGACGCCCACGGCTTCGACGTCTCGCGCCCCGTGCTCGTCGGCGACCGGAAGCACGACGTCGAGGGCGCCACGGTGCACGGCGTCCCCGTGGTCTTCGCGGAGTGGGGCTACGGCTCCCCCGACGAGGCCGCCGGCACCGTCGCGAGCGCGGCCACTCCGCTCGACCTGCTGCCGATCCTGCTGCCGTGACCGGCCGCGTCGCGAAGGGGCTGCGCGGTGCCGCGTGGGCGCTGCCCGCCGCCATCGTCCTGGTCGCGCTGAACTTCCGCGGTCCGATCGTCGCCCCGGCGCCGGTCATCGGCGACATCCGGGTGGACCTCGGCCTGACCGCCACGATCGCCGGGCTGCTCACGACGATCCCGGTGCTCTGCTTCGCGCTGGCCACGCCGTTCGCGAGCTGGGTGATCGCGAAGGCGGACCCGGAGCGGGCGGTGTCGCTGTCCCTCGTCATCGTGCTGGTCGGCACCGTGGTGCGCTCGCTCCCGTCCGCGGCGGCGCTGCTCGTCGGCACCGCCGTGATCGGCATCGGCATCACGATCGGCAATGTCGTCGTGCCGGTGGTCATCCGGCGGGACACCTCGCCGGAGCGGGTCGGGCTCGTCACCGGCGTGTACACGTCGGCGCTCAACGTCGGGTCGATGACCACCTCGCTCGGCACGGCGCCCCTGGCCGCGCTGTGGGGCTGGCCCGTCGCGATCGCCGCGTGGGCGGTCTTCGTGCTCGTCGCCGGCGTCGCGTGGACCACCACGGTGGGTGCCCGGGCCGCGTGGCGCCGCCCGGCGTCTGCCGCCGCCGCGGAGCCGCTGCCCGTCACCGGTCCGATCGACCAGGTGCTCGACACCGGGGCGGTCCGGACGACGCGGGTCGCGCCGGCCGAGCCGGTCCGTCCGGCGCGACGCTGGATCACCTGGGGGCTCACGCTCGCGTTCGGCGGCCAGGCGTTCTCGTACTACGCCCTGACCGCGTGGATCCCGACCCTGCTGCACGACGAGATCGGGTTCTCGAAGGCGTCCTCCGGTGCGAGCTCGTCGGTGTTCCAGATCCTGGCCGTGGTCGGGGCGCTCGGGGTGCCGCTGCTCGCGACGCGGTGGCGACCGCGTGCGATCATCGCGCTCGTCGGGTTCCTGTGGTTGGCGATGCCGCTCGGACTGCTGTTCGCCCCGCAGCTCTGGCTGCTGTGGTCGGTGCTCGGCGGTGCGGCCCAGGGCGGCGGCATCACGGTGATCTTCATCGTGATCGTGCGGATCGTGTCGAGCGACGCCGACGCCCGACGCATGTCCGCGTTCGTGCAGGGCGGCGGGTACCTGATCGGGTCGGCCGGGCCGCTCGTCGCCGGGGCGCTGCACGGTGCGACCGGGGACTGGACGGTCCCGCTGCTCGTCGTGCTCGCGTCGGTGCTCACCCTCGGGGTCGCCGGCACGATCGCCGCCCGCCGCGTGGCGTGACGGGCACCGGTCGGCCGACGTCCTGAGCAGGGACGGTCGGGTGGCCACGCGCGACCCGACACCGCGTGCTCACGGAGCGGGGCGGGCGTGCCACCCCGCACGCCACTCCACACGCGGCCCCGCGGGTCAGTCGGCCGCGAGGACCTCGCGCAGGGACATCGGACGCCGGCCCGTCACCCGTTCGACGTCGCCGGAGACGTGCGACAGGGCCCCCTCGGCGATCGCCGTGTAGGTGCTCACCCACGCGTCGGCCTGCCACGGCTCGGGCTGCCACCGCGCCCGCGAGGCGTAGGCCTCGTCCACGGTCTCCGGGTGGTAGGACACCGGGCGGCCGCGGACCTCGGACACGGTGGCGGCGGCCTCGGCGAGGGTGATCGCCGCGGGGCCGGTCAGCTCGTACGTGCGGTCGAGGTGCGCCGCCGGGTCACGGAGCACGGCGGTCGCGACACGTGCGACGTCGGCACGGGCCACCGCGGCCATCGCCCCGTCGCCCGCCGGGCCCCGGATCACGCCGTCCTCGCCGACCAGGTCCTCGACGAAGTCCAGGTAGAACGAGTCCCGCAGGAACGTGTGACCGAGGTCGGTCGCCCGGATCGCCGCCTCGGTCGCCCAGTGGTCGCGGCCCAGGGTGAAGGTGGCGTCGGCCGCCGCGCCGACGAACGACGTGTACACGACGTGCCGCACCCCGGCCGTCGCGGCGGCCGCCACGAAGGTGCGGTGCTGGTCGAGGCGGTCCTGCGCCTCGGCGCCGGACACCATGAGGAGCACGTCGACGCCCTCGAGCGCCGTGCGGGCCGCCTCGGCGTCGGCGTAGGTCGCGACGGCGACCTCGGTGCCGGGCAGCTGCGGGGCACGCGCGGCGTCGCGCACGATCATCCGGAACGGGATGCCGTCCGCGGCGAGCGCGCGGGCGACCGCGCCCCCGATGTTGCCGGTCGCGCCGGTGATGGCGATGGTCATGGTCGCTCCTTCGGTCGGGGTCGGGTCGGTCGCCCGGTCACGTCCACACCGTCCGGGAGGCACGGTGCACCGTGGGCGCGACCCTCTCCGCGTTCACGCCGTCGACCTCCACCGCCCAGGTGCGGGCCGCGTCGTGGTCGCGACCGTGCCGCATGTGGCGTCCGACGAGCCGGTCCACCCGGACGGCGTCGTCGACGACGCAGAACCAGGTCTCGGTCAGCAGGCCGCCGAGCGCGGGCCAGGGTTCGGCGTCGTCGAGCAGGTAGTTGCCCTCGGTGACCACGAGCCGGGTCGCGGCGGGGACGGCGATGCTGCCGGCGACGGGTTCGTCGACGCGACGGTCGAAGTCGGGCGCCCACACGACGGGCTCGGTGGGGTCCGCCAGCCGACGCACGAGCGCGACGTAGCCGTCGGCGTCGAAGGTGTCGACGGCGCCCTTGCGGTCGTGCCGACCGAGGGCGTCGAGCGCCGCGTTCGACAGGTGGAAGCCGTCCATCGGCACCTGCACCGCGGTGCCGACACCGAGGCGCTCGTCGACCGCGCCCACGATCCGGCGGGCGAGCGTCGACTTGCCGGCACCCGGGGCCCCGGCGATGCCGAGCACCGTGCGGCGGCGGCCACGCGCGAACTCGACGGCGCGTTCGACGGCGTCGTCGGGGCGCATGCCGGGTCGGTCCACGGCATCATCCTGGCAGAGCGCGCCGACGTGCGGCGGCGGTGGTTCACTTGCCGCATGGTCGATGCGGCGAAGGCGTTCAGCGGGTTCTCGGTGCGCGACGTCGCCGAGGCGAGGGCGTTCTACGAGGGGGTCCTCGGCTTCTCGGTGACCGAGGAGCACGGCATGCTCGTCCTGCGGCTCGACGGCGGGCACGGGGTGCTCGTCTACCCGAAGGGCGACGCGCACGAACCGGCATCCTTCACGGTGCTCAACCTGCCCGTGCCGGACGTCGACGCGGCGGTGGCCGAGCTCACCGCGGCGGGCGTGACGTTCCTGCGGTACGAGGGGCTGACCGACGAGCACGGCGTCAACCGGCGGGGCGGGCCGCTCATCGCGTGGTTCACCGACCCGTCGGGCAACGTGCTCAGCGTCCTCGAGCAGGAGCAGCCGCCGCAGTCGCAGTAGCGCGCGTCAGCGGGCCAGCGCGCCCGCCCAGCCGAGGGCGATCGGCACGAGCAGCCCGTGCCGGTGGTGCGGCAGGTCGGCGATCGGGATCCAGCGCGCCTCGTCCGTCGACCCGTCGACCTCGTCGCGCAGGTCCCCGCCGACGACGGTGACCCGGAAGACGACCTGCACGGCCTTCATCGGCCGGCCGTTGGCGTGCATCCGGCGTTCCGCGGGCACGACGTGGTGCCGGATCCCGAGCAGGGCGCCGACCTCGGACTCGTAGCCGGTCTCCTCGCGGACCTCGCGCACGACCCCCTGTTCGACGGTCTCGTCGAACTCGACGCCGCCGCCCGGCAGCGACCACGTGCCGGCGTCGGGCCAGCGCAGCCGTGCCAGGAGCACGCGGTCGCGGTCGGTGATCACGCCGTAGGCGGCGAGCCGCGTGTCGTAGTCCGTGTACTCCATCAGCCGACCCTGTCAGGGACGTGGGCCGTCGTCGGTGTGCCGCGCCGCGCCTCCCGACCGTCTCGCCGACACGTCCCGGTGACGGTGGCCGTCAGACGCCGACCCGCGCCTCGGCCCAGCCGACGCGCATCCGGGTGACCGCGCGGTCGAAGCCGGCCAGGGGTTCCGCGTCCTCGCGGAGCAGGGACTGCAGCTGCAGGCCCTCGTAGAGGGCCATGAGCTGCTCCGCGGCGTGCCGGGGCGACGCGCCGCGGGGTTCGCGGCCGGCGACGACGTCCCGCACCAGGGCGAGGGTGACGTCCTCGAAGGACTGGGTGTACTGCGCGTGGAACCAGCCGGCGGCCGGGTGACCGGGGTTCGAGGCGGCGCTGAGCACGGCGATCCGGAGCCGGACGAGCGCCGGTTCGGCGAGGCCGGCCTCCAACAGCGCACGCAGGTAGGCGGCGGCGCCGTCGCGCTCGGCGACGGCCCAGGCCGCTCGGCGGCTGCCGTTCAGCCAGCGGTCGATGACCGCGACGACGAGCAGCTCCCACGTCGGGTAGACACGGTGCAGCTCCGCGACCGGGACGTCGGCGCGCACCGCGACCTCGGCCGGCCCGACGCGGTGGAAGTCGGCGGCGCGGTACGCCTCGACGGCGGCGGCGACGATCCGTGCGCGGAGTTCGGAGTCGGGCGTCGGCATGGACACGATTGTCCGCGGCGGGTCCGAGGGGCGCGACCCGCCAGTCCGGGGGGTGCGGCGGAGCAGATCGACCCCGTGACGGCGCGGACGGACCCGGTGCCGACCGGCCGACGAAGCGCCGAGCAGCAAAACTACACACCGGGTGGTTTTTGGGGTAGCGTCGGTGACGATCTCGCCGTGGAGCATCGCTCCTCGTCGGGTCGCGACACCGCCAGGCAGTCAGGACCGAAGGAGCCTCCCGCAATGCCCACCACCTCTGTGCAGCTCTACTCGCTGCGCGACGCCATCGCCGACGACCTCGACAAGGCGATCGCCCGTGTCGCCGAGATCGGGTACGAGAACGTCGAGCCCTACGCGTTCGTCGAGCGCGCCGCCGACCTCGAGCGCGCCTTCGCGGCCACCGGCCTGCGCGCCCCGTCCGGTCACGTCGCCGTGATCGACGCCGAGGACACCGCGCCGATCTGGGACGCCGCCGAGCGTCTCGGCATCCGCACCGTCATCGACCCCTTCATCCCGACCGACCGCTGGCAGACCGCCGACGACGTCGCGCGGATCGCAGAGCGCGTCAACGAGCTGACCGCCGAGGCCGCCGCCCGCGGCCTGCAGTTCGGATACCACAACCACCAGTGGGAGTTCACGAACAAGGTCGACGGCCGCACCGTCTACGACCTCTTCGTGTCGCAGCTGTCCCCGGAGACCGTCCTCGAGGTCGACACCTTCTGGGCCACCGTCGGCGGCGCCGACGCCGCCGCCGTCCTGCGGTCCCTCGGCGACCGCGTCGTCGCGATCCACGTCAAGGACGGCAAGGTCGACGGTGACATCCGCACCGCACTGCCGTCGTCCGAGAGTGCCCTGATCGTCCCCGAGGCCCTGCAGCGCGCCTTCGAGAACCAGACCCCGGCCGGCCAGGGCGACGTCGACGTGGCGGGCATCCTCGCCGCGGCGCCGCAGGCCATCCGCGTCGTCGAGTTCGACGCGTACAAGGGCGACGTCTTCGAGGGCATCACCGAGTCCCTCACCTGGCTCCGCGCCAACGACGACGCCGGGGACGCCGCGTGAGCCGCGTCGGGATCGGCATCATCGGTGCCGGCAACATCTCCACGCAGTACCTCGAGAACCTGACGCAGTTCGCCGACGTCGAGGTCCGCTTCGTCGCCGACGTCCTGCTCGACCGGGCCGCCGCCCAGGCCGCGGCGTACGGGGTCGCGGCGTCCGGCAGCGTCGAGGAGCTCCTGGCCCGCGACGACATCAGCATCGTCATCAACCTGACGATCCCGGCGGCGCACGCCGAGGTCGACCAGCAGATCGTCGACGCCGGCAAGCACGTCTGGAGCGAGAAGCCGATCGCCACCGACCACGAGTCGGCCGCCGCGGTCCTCGCGTCGGCGCAGGCGAAGGGGCTGCGGGTCGCGACCGCGCCGGACACCGTGCTCGGTGCGGGCATCCAGACGGCGCTCCGCGCCATCGCCCGCGGCGACATCGGCGAGCCGCTCTCCGCGACGACTCTGTTCCACGTGCCCGGACCCGAGGCGTGGCACCCGAACCCGGACTTCCTGTTCGCGAAGGGTGCCGGCCCCCTGTTCGACATGGGCCCGTACTACGTCACCACCCTGGTGCACGCGTTCGGCACCGCGTCGCGCGTGCAGGCGGTGTCCTCGAAGTCGCTCGACCGCCGCACGATCGCGTCCGGTGACCGTGCCGGCGAGACGTTCCCCGTCGAGGTGCCGACCCACCACGCCGCGCTCATCGAGTTCGCCGGCGGGCAGTCCGCCCAGTCGACGTTCTCGTTCCAGCACGCCCTGCCCCGCATGGGCTTCGTCGAGATCAACGGCACCCTCGGCACGATCTCGCTGCCGGACCCGAACACCTTCGAGGGCTCGTCGCAGCTGTGGCGCTACGGCCAGGACGAGCCGGAGACCCTCGAGGCCGTCGGTTCCACCTGGGGCCGCGGCACCGGCGTCGTCGAGCTCGCCCGCGCAATCGCCGAGGACCGCCCCGAGCGCGCCTCGGGTGCGGTCGCGCTGCACGTCCTCGACGTGCTGCTCGGCATCCGCGACGCGGCCGAGTCGGGTTCCGCGGTCGAGATCGCGTCGAGCGTGGACGCGGTCCCGCCGCTGCCCGAGGACTTCGACCCTGCGGCCGCGGTCCTGACGGCGGGCGTCGACGCGTAGGCACTGCACGAACAGGAACGGTCGGGCACCCTGTCGGGGGCCCGACCGTTCTCTCGTTCATCGGACCTGCGGTCGGCGCCCGTCGATCGGCCACCGGCGGCGATGCATCTCCGACGGGGTCAACAACTCGCGCTCATCTCGATCGTCGAGTAGGTGTCGGTCACGTACTCCCTGTCACCCTCCGTGTACCGGATGACGATCGTGCCGAGTGAACCGCCGTCGTCTCGCATTCGTCGTACTCCGACGACCAGACCGACCTCCTTGCCGGACGGAACGACCGCCCCGACAGCCTCGCGCTTGCCCGGCCACTTCCCCGACAGCGGCCACTTCGATGTGGCGACACCCCCTCCCGGTCGGTCCACGAGTACCGCGCCGATGATGCGCAGTCCGTCCTGACGGCTGGAGGTCACTTCGTCGATGGTGATCGGGCCGCCCGACTCTCGTTCGAGGTCGATCCCGACGCCGAACTGACCCAGTTCGGTGAGACCGCAGTAGATCAGCCCCTGGTCCTCGAACTGCAGCGTGCCGTCTTCGTTCGAGGCGCAGCCGCCGGTGATCGCGATGAGTACGAGACCCGCGAGGCCGGCTACCCACCTACTTCGTGACTGCACGTTCTGGCGCGGCACCCCAGTTGCCCTTCGTCCCGCAGATCCGCTTCGTCGATCCCGACTTGTTCAAGTAGGACATCGACGCTGATGCGCTCCAGCCGGTCTTCGCGGTGAGCGTGACGCCAAGCGGGCCGAGGAAGTTCACCGCTTGTTCCCAGGTGTTCGCCGCGGTGGTGTCCGTGGTGATCGTCGTGCCGTTGGCGAAGGGCGTGCAGCGCGAGGCTGCAGGTACCGGCGCAGAAGCGACTTGGGAACCACCGGCGTACCCCGTCGCACGGACCACGTGGTTGTACACCCGGTTCTGTGACGAGCCGAGCGGGCGGCACCACTGTGCGTACTGACCGTAGGTGAAGTAGGTGTAGTAAGCCGTGCCGCCGTAGCGCGCTCCGTAGTCGATCGTCGAGGTCGAGGAGCGACTCGACGTTCCTGCCTTCGACCACGATCCCTTCTTGGCGTTCGCCGAGAAGACGACGCCGAGGTTCGAGGTGGCTCCGTTCTTGTAGGTGAACCGACCGTTCGTGTACGGGGCGACACCGTAGGTCGCTCCGACGAGCACCCGCCGCTGCCCGAGGTTCTTCGTCTTCGTCTCGCCGCAGATCTGGGTGAACGGCGTCGGCTGGTCCGACGCGGCACGACTGGTCGAGGGCAGCACGGCCATCCCGACGTCTGCGGGCGAGCTGACCGTGCTCGTGGCCGTCATCGACACCGGCTCGGGATGCTCGACTGCCGACCGAGCCGAGGCGGCGTCGGTGCTCGGATCGCGCAACTCGATCGTGTCTCCTCGTTCGACGACCTTGCGGCTCATGGCGAACGGTGCGTACTCGGACCCGTCGACGGCGCGCACCTCCAGGTCGACCACACCGCCCGGATCGGCGGCGCCGCGGACCGCCTGGACGTCGGAGACGGTCAGCGAGAACGATCCGGACGCTCCGACCGTGCCGGACGCCACGGGCGTCGCGCTCGACGATGCGCCGACGGGCGACGGACCGGCCTCGTCCTCGCGTTCGGTGGCGAACAGCGCGACGGGCGTGCCCGCTCGGAACGCTGTGCCGTCCTGACGGTGCACCGTCCCCGACACGGTCGGGCCGTCGGCCTGCTCCGCGTTCGCGGTCACCGATCCGAGCGTGATGCTCGAGAGCACCAAACCGACGCCCGCGGCCATCCCAACGATCTTCTGCATGAGGTCCCCTTCGACTGATGGTCGTCCGAGCCTACACAGAATCTGATATCCACAACATCACTGGATGGTCAGTGGCACTCGGGTAGGGGAAGACGACGACCGAACGTGGACGCGCCGCCTCCTGCTCACTCGAGCGGCGACGACGGCGACGCGGGTGGCACCGGCGGCACCGGCGGCACCAGCGACTCGAGCAGGCGCAGCACCCGCTCGCTGTCGACGGCCTCCGGGTCGAGCAACCACTGCACCTGCAGCCCGTCCGAGGCGGCGATGCTCAGGGACGCCAGGTCGACGGGGTCCAGGTCCGCGCGGATGCGGCCCCGGGCCTGGTCGGCCTCGATGAGGGCGGCGAGGTCGGCCCGGAGTCCGGTGAAGCGCTGCCGCATGAACTCCCGGGTCGCCGGGTGGCCCTCCTGCACGGCGTCGGCCCCGAGGGTCGTGTACAGCTGCACGAGCCCCGGCACGGCCCGGTTGCGCAGGGCGCTGTCCCGCATGTCCCCGATCGCGGACAGCAGGCGGTCGGGTGCCTGCTGCTCCCGCACCTCGTGCTCGCGGTAGACCGCGAGCAGCAGTTCGTCCCGGCTCGGGAAGTAGTGGCGGAGTGCGGCGTGCGTGATCCCGAGGGCGTCGGCGACGGACCGCAGCGACGACGCGTCGACGCCCTGCTCCGCGACCATGCGGATCATCTCGTCGAGGATCTGCGCCCGGCGCTCGGCACCCTTGCGGTAGCCGCCCCGCCGCGGCGGGGCCGCGTCGTCGTCGTCGGCGTGCGTCATGCACCCAACTTACCGCTGGAAGGTTTTCCCGCCACCGTCGGATGGGAGGCCCGTGCCGGCGCCGCCACGGGCCTCCCGTCCGGCAGCCGGTCGCGTCAGCCCTGCGGGTCGGGTCGGTCCTGCTCGTCGACCGTGTACTCGTCGACCGGTGCCGGCGTGCCGGCGGCGAGCGCCTCGACCACCCGGGTGAGGGAGCGCGCGAGGACCTCGTTGTCGGCGTCGGAGAGCTCGTCGACGACCCCGACCACGGCCTCGTGGAAGCGGGCGTACGAGGCGTCGATCTTCGCGGCGGCGTGGTCGGTGGGTCCGAGCAGCTGCGCGCGGCGGTCGCTGGGGTGGGCGGTGCGCAGGAGCAGCCCCTTCTCGACGAGGGCGTCGACGATCTTCGTCACCGACGCGTTCGACACGGCGAGCATCACGGCGAGGTCCTTCGGACCCATCGTCCGGCCGTCACGGTGTGCCTGGAGCAGGTAGCGGACCGCCAGGAACTCGTTCTTCGTCAGGTCGCTCTCGACGCGGGCCGACTCGATCTGCTGCTCCTCGGCGTGCTGCAGCTGCAGCAGGGCGTCGACGGCGGTCCTCGCGGCCCGGCTCCGGGGCTCGCGCGTGTAGAGGTGGGCGTGCTCTCGGCGGACGACGGTCAACGGCATGTGCGCACGTGCTCCTGGTCAGGCGGTGGGGACGGCGAAGAAGTCACCGTAGGACGGCTCGACGTGGCCGGCGAGCAGCGACGGGTCGGCGATGCGGCGCTCGACGTACGCGTCGATCACGGCGGGGTCGGTCAGGCCGACGCGGGTGTGGCTGCTCCCGATCCGTGCGACCCGAGGCATCCCGGAGTACGTGCTGTGCATGTGTGGTCCCGCCCTTCTGCCGTGCGTCCCCTGCGGACGAGGTGACTCTTTCACAAGGTGAACGTTCTTCGCAACGAAACAGTTGTCGGCATGTACGTTTCGCGAAGTGAACGACCTGCGCCGGGCTCCGGACGGGCCTACGGTGGCGGCATGGACCTCGAACTGCAGCACCGCGTCGCCCTCGTCGTCGGCGGCAAGGGGTACGTCGGCGCCGCGGTCGCCGACCGCCTCCGGACCGAGGGCGCGACCGTCGTCGTCGCCTCGCGCTCCGCGGGGGACGACGACGCCTCGGTGACGATGGACACCGCCTCGCAGGCGTCCGTCGACGCGGCGGTCGCGACCGTCCTCGAGCGGTACGGGCGCATCGACGTCCTCGTGGTCACCGCCGCGCCGAGCGCCGGGACGCTCGACCCGGCGAAGCGGTCCGACCCCGCCCAGGTGCTCGACGCGATCGACGGCAAGGCGATCGGGTTCCTCCGGGTCGCCACCGCGGTGCTGCCCGGCCAGCGGGACGCCGGTCACGGCCGGGTCGTCGTGGTGAGCGGGCAGAACGCCTACCTGTCGGGCAACATCACCGCCTCGTTGCGGAACGCGGCCGTCGGCGTGATCGCGAAGAACCTCGCCGACGAGAACGCGGGCACCGGGGTGACGGTGAACGTCGTCAACCCCGGCACGGTGACGGACACCCCGTCCGCCGCGGTGCGGCCGGGTGCCGGCGGCGAGTCGAGCCCCGAGCAGATCGCCGACCTCGTGGCGTTCCTGTCGTCACCACGGTCGGTGGTGTCCGGCGAGTCGATCTCGATCGCGCACCGGGTGCTCGGCACCGTCACGTACTGAGCCCCGGGGCCGAGGCAGCGGCCTGCCGGTTCACCCTGCGGGACGAACGCCCTTCCGCCCCTGGCCCGATGCCGTCGTGCCCGCGGTCCGTCAGGCTCGACGGCATGGACACCTCCACGAAGCACACGATCGCCACGCTGCTGCTCTGCGCCGCCATCGTCGTCGTGACCGTCGTCACGCTCGTCGCCATGTCGCCCACGCCGTGACCCCCGGGTGCGCCGCCGGCACGCTGCCGTGCGGGCCCCGTGCGAAGATCGTGCCGTGACCGAACGGGGCAGGTTCATCCGGCCGCTCGCCACGCGTTCGATCGCCGTCGACGTGGCCTGGGCGGCCCTCGCGGCGTTCGTCTTCCTGCTCCCGATCGACCTCGCACTCGAACAGGCCAGCCTGGCCGCGGTACTGACGGCATCGGGCGCGATCGCCCTGCGGCGGATCTCGCCGTCGGCGTCGATGTTCATGATGGTCGTGCTCGGCATCGTCCAGGTCGGCGGCAGCGAGCGCCCCTCGCTCGTCGACCTCGCGATGTTCGTCGTCATCGGCACCGTCGCGGTGGTCGGCACCCGCACCGAGGTCATCGTCGCCGGCGTCCTCGCGTTCCTGGCCGGGGTCGGGGCGACGTTCTACCTCGCGGCGACCGGCTTCCGCTTCCTCGTCCTCATCAACGGCCCGCGCGACCAGGCGTTCCTGGCGCTGGCCGCACCCGTGACGGCGCTCCTCGGGGTGTGGGCCGGCGGCCTCGCCCTCCGCGCGTTCCGGTCCCGCGACCGCGAGTCGGAGCGACGGGCCGACGCCGAGGCCGCCGCGTCCCGCGCCGAGGCCGTCGCCACCCGGGCCGAGGCGACGGCCACCCGCGCGATCGACGTCGCCGAGTCGGAGCGCATCCGCGTCGACATCGCCCGCGACGTGCACGACGTCGTCGGGCACTCGCTCGCGGTGATCATCGCGCAGGCCGACTCGGTGCCGTTCCTCGACGACGAAGCGCGCATCCGCGAGGTGAGCGCGACCATCGCGAGCACCGCCCGCAGCTCGCTGGTCGAGGTGCGGCAGGTCCTCGGCCAGATCGACGGGTCGTCGACGACCACCGACCCGGGGTCGCTCGACGCGATCGTGCAGGGCATCCGCGAGGCCGGCGTCCACGTCGACCACACCGTCCGCGGCACCCCGGTCGTCCTCGGCCCGGAGCCCGGCACCGCCGCGCGCCGGGTCCTGCAGGAGATGCTCACGAACGCGCTCCGCCACGGTGCCCCCGGCGCCACCGTGGTCGTGCGCGAGACCTGGCGGGGCGCCGACCTGGTGTTCGAGGTCGAGAACCCCGTCGGCGACGGCTCGACCGGCGGCTCCGGCCGCGGCACGGCCGGCATGGAGTCCCGACTCACCGCACTCGGCGGGTCCTTCGACGCCGCCGTGCTCGACGGCGTGTTCACCGCACGCGCCCGCATCCCGTACGACGTCCAAGGGGGACCAGTCCGATGACCGAACCGATCAGGATCCTGCTCACCGACGACCAGGCGCTGTTCCGCGCCGGGTTGCGGGTGGTGCTCGACGCCCAGGACGACATGCAGGTGGTGGGCGAGGCGTCGGACGGGGCCGAGGCACTCGCGCGCATCCCGGAGCTCCGCCCCGACGTGGTGCTGCTCGACATGCGGATGGCCGGCGTGGACGGCGTCGAGACGGTCCGGCGGTTGTTCTCCGGTGCCGTCGAGGGGCCGCTCCCCCGCGTCGTCGTGCTCACCACCTTCGGGCTCGACCCGGCGGCGGCGACCGCGATCCGGCTCGGCGCGAGCGGCTTCCTGCTGAAGGACACCACCCCGACGTTCCTGTTCGCCGCCGTGCGGGCGGTGCACGAGGGCAGCTCGGTGATCGCGCCGAACGACCTGGCGCAGCTCTTCGGCGCCGACGTCGCGCGCGCCCCGGCACCGCAGCCGCCGGAGTTCGCGGCCCTGACCGAGCGGGAGCGCGTCGTGTTCGGCTGGGCGTCCCGCGGCCTGTCGAACGCCGAGATCGCGACGAAGGAGTTCGTCACCGAGTCCACGGTGAAGACGCAGATCTCGAGCATCCTCGGCAAGCTCGCGCTGCGCGACCGGGTGCAGCTCGTCGTGTACGCGCACGACCACGGGCTCGCCGGCGCCCGGGGCGAGGCCTAGCGCCCGGCAGTGCCGGAGCGACGCCGGTCAGCCCGGCTGCGCCGGTCAGCCCCGGGAGAGTGCGGCGAGTCCCCGCAGGTCGCCGAGGCCGAGCGTCCGCTGCGCCGTGTCGCACACCGGCGACGCCGGCTTCATCACGAGCCCGGACCGCTGCGCCGTGTGCCCGAGCCCGACGGTGTGCCCCCACTCGTGCGTGGCGATCCCGCGCAGGTCGTACCGGGGCCCCGAGCACGTCGCGGTCGACGACCAGCGCTGCGTGGTCGAGTACCGCTGGTCCGACTCGAGCGCGACCCCGTCGGTGGTCGACCACGTGCAGGTCAGGGCGAGCGTCGCCCCGGGCAGCGACCCCCACCCGACGACGCTCGTGCCGTTCGACGCACCGCACCCACCGTCGGCGGTGACGGCCGGCCGCTGCTTCGCCGTACCCAGGTAGCGCTGGGTCACCGCGGAGCGGACGGTCTCGCCGCACACCGAGACCGTGCCGGTCCAGGCCTGCGCCCCCGCCTGCACGGCCGTCGGCTTCGTGACCTTCGCCCCCGAGGGGTTGTACCGCCAGCGGATCGTGGACGTCCAGTGCGCGCCGGTCAGCGTGTACGCGGTGCTCCCGCAGCTCGCCGTGGTGGTGGTGCCGGGCGCCGCCCCCGGGGTGCCGAGCGTGGCGACGAGCGTCCGCCGCTGGACGGCCGCGCGTTCCTGTCGGACGGCGGTCGGCGACCCCTGCCAGACGTCGTCGACCAGGACGGCGACCCCGGCACGACCGCGGTTGGCGACCACGACGTCGCCGGGGTCGACGTCGTCGGCGGCCACCGGGTCCGCGGCCACGCGGACACCGGTCGGCGGCACGGCGAACGTCCGGCCGTCGTCGAGCCGGAGCGTCCCGCCGTCGACGTCGCAGCCGCTCGCGAGGTCGTGCACCGACAGGTCGGCACCGTGGCACGGCACGGCCGCCCGCACCGCTCCGACGTCCCAGGTGCTCGCCGTCCCCGGCACGGCGACGACCGCCGTCAGCAGGGACCCGAGCACGACGGCGCCCACGGTGGTGGTCGAAGCGCGCATGGTGTCCCTTCCGGCGCGGGAGGAGCCCCCACCCCGGCAGCGGAGGACTGCAACAGTGTGCGGAGCGGCCGTGGACCCGACAAGCCCCCAGAACGGCCGGTCCGCTGCCCGGACGTCGGGTACGGTGCCGTGGTGCAGTGGGGGCGGACCGGACTCGACGACCAGCAGGCGGCGTTCGTGCGCGCCGTGCTCCCGGGGGCCGAGGTGGTCGGCGACGACTCCTGGGGCCTCCTCGACACGATCGTCCTGCACGTCGTCGCCGAGGGGCGTGCCTACACGGTCAAGGCCTGCGGTCCGGACAACACGCACTTCCCCCGGGAACTCGAGGCGCACCGGCACTGGACGGGTCCCCTGCTCGCGACCGGGGACACCAACGCCCTCGTCGCGGTCGACGAGGAGCACCGCGTGCTCGTGGTCACGCGCGTCCCGGGGCACCTGGCACTGGACACCCCCGACGCCACCGACCCGGACGTGCACCGGCAGGCGGGCGTGCTGCTGCGCCGGCTGCACGACCAGGGCACCCGGCACGACCCCGACCACCGGGTCCGCGAGCACGCGAAGGCGGTGGCGGCGCTCGACGCCCCGCACCGCATCGCCCCGGGGACGGTCGACCGGGTCCGCGCGGTCCTCGGCGAGCGCCCCGGCGGCGGTGTCGTCGAGCCGCTCGTCCCGACGCACGGCGACTGGCACCCCCGCAACTGGGTCGTCGACGACGGGCACCTGCGGGCGATCGACTTCGGGCGCTTCGCCTGGCGGCCGGCGACGGCGGACCTCACCCGGCTCGCGGTGCACCACTGGCAGCACGACCCCGTGCTCGAGGCCGCGTTCCTGGCGGGCTACGGCCGCGATCCGCGCGACCCGGAGCAGTGGCGTCTGCTGCAGCTCCGCGAGGCCGTCGGCACCGCGGTCTGGGCACACGCGGTGGGCGACGAGGACTTCGAGGCGCAGGGGCACGACATGCTCCGCGACGCCCTCGCGGCCTTCTGACGCGCAGCCGGCACCGGTCACCCGGCGAGCCGCACCCCCGTGAGCTCCGCGGTCACGTCCCACAGCCGCGCCGCGTCGGCGTCCCGACGCATCGGTGCCCACGGCTCCTGCCGACCGGCGGGACCACCGACGCCACCGGGTCCGGTCGGCCCGACGAACGCGTCGGCGAGGTCCTCGCGCGTGGCCGCGAGCACCGCCGGGTCGGCGGCGGTCTCGGGCGTCCCCACCAGCAGCCCGTGCGCCGACAGCCACCGGATGAGCCGCACCTGCGGGGTGTCCCGCGTGCGGCCCAGCTCGGGGCGTGCGGCGAGGAGCGAGGTCGGTGCGACGCCGGGGTGGCTCACGGCGCTCGTGACGCCCCACCCGCCGGCGCGGCTGCGCCGCCCGAGCTCGAAGGCGAAGAGGGCGCCCGCGAGCTTCGACTGCCCGTACGCCCGCCCGCCGTGGTACCGCTGCTCGAACTGCAGGTCGTCCCACTGCACGGACGCCCCGCGCGCCGCGACGCTCGACTGCACCACCACCCGGCCACCGGCGGCGCGGAGCAGCGGCAGCACCCCGCCGACGAGCGCGGCGTGCCCGAGGTGGTTCGTGCCGAACTGCAGCTCGAACCCGTCCGCGGTCGTCGCACGCTCGGGCGGCGTCATCACGCCGGCGTTCGCGACGAGCACGTCGATCGGTGCTCCGTCCGCGCGCAGCCGGTCGGTGAGCGCGGCGACCGAGGCGAGGGACGACAGGTCGGCGTCCTCGAGCACGAGCGCGGCGTCGGGGTGCCGGTCGCGCACCCGGGCGATCGCCGCCGCCCCCTTCTCGCGGTTGCGCACCGGCAGGACGACCTCGGCGCCGGCGGCGGCGAACCGTCCGGCGAGCACGAGGCCGATGCCGTCGCTGCCGCCGGTCACCAGGACACGGCGACCGGTCAGGTCGGGGACGGACGGGTGGTCGTGGTGCTGCGGCATGGTCTGGTCCTCTCGCGGTCGGGCACCGCGCTCGGTGCCCCACGTCGATGCTCGCCGGACCGCCGCCGCCGAGCCACGGCCTGACGATCCGTGGCTCCGGGGACCGCGTCGCGAGAGGATGTGCCCATGATCGATCGACCAGGCCTGGCGGAGTTCCTGCGCGGCCGTCGGGCAGCGCTGCAGCCGGAGGACGTCGGACTGCCGCGCGGGCAGCGCCGCCGCACCGACGGCCTGCGCCGCGAAGAGGCCGCGATGCTCGCCAACATGTCCGTCGACTACTACGCGCGGCTCGAGCGTGAGCGGGGTCCGCAGCCCTCGGACCAGATGCTCGCCTCGATCGCCCAGGGGCTCCGCCTGAGCCTCGACGAGCGCGACCACCTGTTCCGGCTCGCCGGGCACCAGCCGCCGGCCGCGGGTCCCGGGGGCGACCACGTCGACCCGGGGATGATGCGGATCCTCGACCAGCTCGCCGAGACCCCGGCCGAGGTCGTCTCCGAGCTCGGTGAGACGCTGCAGCAGACCCCGCTGGCGGCGGCGATCGCCGGTGACGCCCGCGAGCGCCGCGGCGACGCCAGGAGCGCGGGGTTCCGGTGGTTCACCGACCCCGCCGAGCGCGACCGCCGCCCAGCCGACGAGCACGACTTCACGTCGCGCATGTACGCCGCGGGGCTCCGCGACGTCGTGGCCCGACGCGGGCCGCGGTCACGGGCCGCGCAGCTGGCCGACCGCCTGCTCGAGCAGAGCGAGGAGTTCCGCACGGTGTGGGCGGCGCACGAGGTCGGCGTCCGTCCGGAGGCGGTCAAGCGGTACCTCCACCCGGAGGTGGGCGAGCTGACCCTGCACTGCCAGGTCCTGCAGGACGTCCGCCGCTCGCACACGCTGCTCGTGCACACGGCCGAGCCGGGGAGCGTGAGCGCCGAACGCCTGCGCCTGCTCGGCGTCGTCGGCGCCGACGCCCACCGCGTCCGCTGACCCGGCCGCGACCGCGGCCCCGGCGGCGTCAGGCCCCGTGCGCCTCCTCGGACACCGGCTGCCACGCACGCCACGTGGCGAGACGGGACTCGTAGTCCCGCTCCGCGATGCCGAGGGGCGCCTTGCCGAAGAACACGCGCAGCGGCGGCTCCTCGGCGTCGACGACCTGCAGGATCGCCGACCGCGTCGCCTCGGGCTTGCCCGGGTCGGCGGCCGACGGACGCTTCGAGGCGGCCTCGCGGACGGCGGCGTAGGCCGGGATCTCCTCGCTGCGCTTCGCCGAGGGGCCGGACCAGTCCGTCGAGTACCCGCCCGGCTCGACGAGCGTGACCGAGATGCCGAAGCCGGCGACCTCCTGCGCGAGCGACTGGGACAGCCCCTCGAGCGCCCACTTCGACGCGTGGTAGGCGCCGACGGTCGGGAACGCGCTGATCCCGCCGATGCTCGACACCTGCACGATGTGCCCGGAGCCCTGCTCGCGCATGACCGGGAGCGCCGCCTGGGTGACCCAGAGCGCGCCGAACAGGTTCGTCTCGAGCTGGGCGCGGACCTCGTCCTCGGTGAGCTCCTCGACCATGCCGAAGTGGCCGAAGCCGGCGTTGTTGACGACGACGTCGAGCGAGCCGAAGTGCTCGGCGGCGCGCTGCACCGCGGCGAAGTCGGCGTCGCGGTCGGTGACGTCGAGCTGCAGCGCGAGGAACGTGTCCGGGTACTGCGTGACGAGTTCCTGCACGTCGTCGGGGTTCCGGGCCGTGCCGGCGACGGAGTCGCCACGTTCCAGGGCGGCCTCCGCCCACTCGCGGCCGAAGCCCTTGGACGCTCCGGTGATGAACCAGGTCTTGCTCATGTGTCCTCCTCGGTCTGCCGTCGGACCTCCGACGCCGTCTGACGCCGGACGA
>NZ_MJGU01000022.1:196929-554956 GCF_001864985.1 Curtobacterium sp. MMLR14_006
GCCGTCGGACAGCCAACGCCGCGACGTCCAGGACGACCCGCAGGATCCCGGTCCGGCGTGCGGCAAGCGGACACCACGGGCCGCACGCGCCGGGCGCCGGGCGCCGGGCCGTCACGGTCGGGGCGCGGCGAACTCCAGGTTGACGTCGTCCGGGTCCTGCACGGACAGGACCACCAGGCCGAACGGGGGCAGGTCGGTGACCTCGCCGTGCTCGATGCCGGCGGCGTCGAGCCGGGCGACGGCTGCGTGCAGGTCGTCGACCGAGGCGACCCGGAACGACACGTGGTCGAGCCCCACCCGGTCCGGGTCGAAGCGGTCCCCCGCCGGCGCCACCGGCCGCAGCCCGAGCGTCTGCCCGCCGAAGGTGAAGGAACAGCCCCCGTACGTCCGCCAGGGGTCGTCGCGCACGGTGGGGTCGTCGGCCTGGTCGCTGAAGTCGCTCCCCGGCGGCATGCCGAACAGCTGCTCGTAGAACGCCTTGCTCCGGTGGACGTCGGTGACGGTGAGCCGCACGTGCGAGAAGCCGAGCGGCGTGACGATGGGATCGGCCATGACGCCAGCGTCGTCCCCTGCGGCCTGGACCACCTCCAGGCCGAACCCCCGTCCGGGGGACGGACTGGTCCACCGATGCGCCGACTGCCTGAACCGACGGACAGGTCTACCGTCTGTTGCGTGCGGCAACGGAGCCGTACGCGGACGAATCGAGCATCATGCAACGACGGATGAGCACGCTCCTCGCGATGGCCGTGAGCGTCGGGATCGTCGGGGTCGTGGCCCCCGCGGGCCCGGCCCAGGCGGTGACCACGAGCGACACCCCGGACTTCGGGAGCAGCGTCACGATCTACGATCCATCGGTACCGGCGTCGACCATCCAGGCCGACGTCGACGCCGCGTTCAACGCCCAACTCCGCAACCCGAGCGCACAGTTCGGGCAGCAGCGGCACGCCTTCCTGTTCAAGCCCGGCTCCTACGGGCGCGTCTGGGCGAACCTCGGCTTCTACACCTCGGTGGTGGGGCTCGGGAAGAACCCCGACGACGTCACGATCAACGGCGCCGTCAACGTCGACTCCGGCTGGAACGCCGGCGACGAGAAGAACGCGACGCAGAACTTCTGGCGCTCGGTGGAGAACCTGGCGATCGTGCCGGAGGGCGGCACGGACCGCTGGGCGGTGTCGCAGGCCGCGCCGATGCGCCGCGTGCACGTCAAGGGCAACCTGACGATGGGGCCGTCGAACCAGGACGGCGGCCAGGGCTACTCGTCCGGCGGCTACATCGCCGACTCGAAGGTCGACGGCACGGTGACCTCCGGGTCGCAGCAGCAGTGGTACACCCGCAACTCGACGATCGGCTCGTGGCAGGGCGGCAACTGGAACATGACGTTCTCGGGTGTGCAGGGCGCCCCCGCGAACGACTTCTCGAAGAGCTACACGACGCTGGCCACCACGCCGACCACGCGTGAGAAGCCGTACCTGTACGTCGACTCGTCGAACAAGTACCACGTGTTCGTCCCGTCCCTCCGGCAGAACTCGTCCGGCGTCACGTGGCCGAACACCGGCGGCACCGACATCCCGATGCGGAACTTCTACGTCGCCCATCCGGGTGACTCGGCGGCGACCATCAACAGCGCGCTGTCGCAGGGACTCAACCTGTTCTTCACCCCGGGCACCTACCAGCTCGACGCCCCCATCGCCGTCACCCGTGCCGACACCGTCGTCACCGGCATCGGCTTCCCGACCCTCGTGCCGACGAAGGGCAACGCGGTCCTGACCTCGACGGACGTCGCCGGGGTGAACGTCTCGAACCTCGTCGTCGACGCCGGCACGCAGAACAGCGCCCAGCTCGTCCGGCTCGGCACGAGCGGCTCGCACGTCGACCACGCCGCCGACCCGCAGAGCATCCAGGACGTGTTCTTCCGCGTCGGCTCGAGCATCCAGGGCAAGGCCACCACGACGCTGCAGGTCAACGCCGACGACACCCTCGTCGACCACATCTGGGCCTGGCGCGCCGACCACGGCGGTGCGGCCACGGGCTGGACGGTGAACACCGGCGCGACCGGTGTCGAGGTGAACGGCAACGACGTCCTGGCCACCGGCCTCTTCGTCGAGCACTACCAGAAGTACGAAGTGCAGTGGAACGGCAACAACGGCCGGACGATCTTCTTCCAGAACGAGATGCCGTACGACGTGCCGGACAACGCCTCGTGGCAGAGCCCGACCGGTGCCGGCTACGCGGCGTACAAGGTCGCGTCGGACGTCACGAACCACGAGGTCTGGGGCGGCGGCGTCTACTGCTTCTTCAACACGAACCCGTCGGTGCACGCCGACCGGGCGTTCGAGTTCCCGCAGACGGCCGGCGTGAAGGCGCACGGGCTCGTCACGGTCTCCCTCGGCGACACCGGGACCATCTCGAGCGTCGTGAACGGCGTCGGCGGTGCCGTGCCGACCCCCGCGGGCAACACCGCTCCGAACCGACTCGCCTCGTACAACTGATCCCGGGAGGGACGATGACGAACACCAGCAGCAGGACGCGACGTCTGGTCGCACTCACGGTCGCCGGCGCGGCGGCCCTCGCACTCGGCGTCACCCCGGCTCTGCAGGCGGCGTCGCCGGCGAGCGCGGCCGCAGGCGACGTCGTGTGGTCCCAGGACTTCGACGGCCCGGCGGGCAGCGCCCCGGACCGGTCGGCGTGGACGAACGAGACCGGCGCCGGCGGGTGGGGCAACAACGAGCTCGAGAACTACACCGACTCGCGCGACAACTCGGCGCTCGACGGCCAGGGCAACCTCGTCATCACGGCGAAGCGCGAGTCGGACGGCTCGTACACGAGTGCCCGCCTCACCACGCAGGGCAAGTACACGCCGCAGTACGGCCGGGTCGAGGCCCGCATCCAGATCCCACGCGGGCAGGGCATCTGGCCCGCGTTCTGGATGCTCGGCGCCGACCTGCCCCAGGTGGGCTGGCCGAACTCGGGCGAGGTCGACGTGATGGAGAACGTCGGGTACGAGCCCGCGACGGTGCACGGCACCGTCCACGGCCCCGGGTACTCCGGCGGCGCCGGGCTCACGTCGTCGTACCAGCACCCCCAGGGCTGGTCGTTCGCAGACACCTTCCACACCTTCGCGGTCGACTGGAAGCCGGGGTCGATCACCTGGTCCGTCGACGGCGTGGCGTACAAGACGGTGACCCCGGCCGACACCCGCGGCAACCCGTGGGTGTTCGACAAGCCGTTCTTCATCGTGCTGAACCTGGCGGTGGGCGGCAACTGGCCCGGCTACCCGGACGGGTCGACGCAGTTCCCGCAGCAGATGAAGGTCGACTACGTCCGCGTGATCGACAACTCCTGACCGCACACGGTCCACGGAACGGGACAGGAGGCGCGGTGCCGTCGGGCACCGCGCCTCCTGTCCGTCGGGTGGTCGCCGCTACTGCGGGGCAGCGCTACTGCGGGTCGGCGGGCTCGCCGCCGGAGTCCGTGTCGCTGTCCTGCGCGGGGTCCTTGGTCGCGTCGCCCGTCGGCGACCCGTCCGGCAGGTCCTCGGTGTACTGCTGCTGTGCGTCGGTGGGGTCGCTCGAACCGTCCGGTGTCGTGTCGCTCATGCGGCGCACGCTACGCGGACCCGCACGACCGCCGTTCAGCAGGCCGTCCGGTCGGGCGGCGAGCGGGCGGTCGAGACCAGCCACACGGCGGACGGGAGGCACGGCGCGGCGCCGCCACGGGCCTCCCGTCCGGAACGGGTCGCGTCCTCGACGCGAGTCGGCCGGGAACGGAGAAGGCCCCCGGATTCCTCCGGGGGCCTTCTCCGTTCTGCCTGGTGCGCGAGGGGGGACTTGAACCCCCACGCCGTTTCCAGCACACGGACCTGAACCGTGCGCGTCTACCAATTCCGCCACTCGCGCCAGCCCCGAAACACTATCACGCACAGACGGTGCCCGACGCCAACCACTACCATGCAGTGGTCAGACGACCGAGACACTGGAGACGCATGGGCCTGTTGGACAACTTCGAGCGGGGGTTGGAGCGTGCCGTCAACGGCGCCTTCGCGAAGACCTTCCGCTCCGGTGTGCAACCCGTCGAGATCTCCAGCGCACTCCGTCGCGAGCTCGACACCAAGGCCGCGGTGGTCTCCCGCGAGCGGATCCTCGTGCCGAACGAGTTCACGGTCCGCCTCGCCCCGCCGGACTTCACCCGGATGCACGACGTCGGCCAGCCGCTCGTCGACGAGCTCACGCAACTCGCCCACCAGCACGCCGTCGCCCAGAACTACTCGTTCTCCGGCCCCGTCACGATCCGGCTGCAGCAGGACGGCACCCTGTCGACCGGCATCCTGCAGATCGACTCCACGACCGTGCAGCGCGACGTCGCCTGGATCGCCGTGCTCGACATCGGCTCACAGCGGCACCGGCTGCAGCGCGGCCGCACGGTGATCGGCCGCGGCAGCGACGCCGACATCACGATCGCCGACACCGGGACGAGCCGGAAGCACGTCGAGGTGCTCTGGGACGGCAAGCACGCGCAGGCCACCGACCTCGGCTCGACGAACGGCTCGAAGCTGAACGGGCAGCACTTCCAGCAGGCGATCGTGGAGCCGGACTCCACCATCGAGATCGGTCGTACCCGTATGGTGTTCCGGGTGATCCCCGAGAACGACGGAGGTAGTCGATGACAACAGGGCTGACCCTGCTCGTCCTGCGCTTCGCGTTCCTCGCGGTGCTCTGGCTGTTCGTCTTCGTGATCGTCTTCGCGCTCCGCAGCGACCTCTTCGGTCAGCGCGTGCGCACGATCCCCACCGATCCCAAGGCCGCCCCGTCGGGGCCGACCACCCCCACCATCCCCGCCGCGGCCGCTCCCGGCCCCGTCTCCAGCGGTGCGTTCACCGACCTGATCGGCCAGCCCGGCACCGCGCAGCAGTCGTCCGCGCCGGCCGCGACCCGGCTCGTCATCACCGAGGGCGCCCGCGAGGGCATGGAGATGCCGCTCGGCGGCGGACCGATCACCATCGGCCGCTCCAGCGAGTCGAACGTCGTCATCCGCGACGACTACACGTCCACCAACCACGCCCGCCTCGACCTCCGGGCCGACGGCTGGCTCCTGACGGACCTCGAGTCCACGAACGGCACCTTGGTCAACGGTCAGCAGGTGAGCGCTCCCGTCGTCGTGCCGGAGCGCACGCCGATCACGATCGGGACGACGACGTTCGAGCTGCGGCGGTAACCCGGCATGACCGCTCGGACGCTGAGCGCCGCTGTGTCCCACGTCGGGCGCATCCGCGCGAACAACCAGGACTCCGGCTACGCCGGCGCCCACCTGTTCGCGGTCGCCGACGGCATGGGCGGGCACGCCGGTGGCGACGTCGCCTCGGCCATCGCCATCCGGCGCATCCGTGAGGTCGACCGCGAGTTCCCCTCGGCGCACGACGCCGAGTTCGCCCTGCAGTCGGCCCTCATCGCGGCCAACCAGCTCATCACCGAGACGGTGTTCGAGCACCAGGAGCTCACCGGGATGGGCACCACCGTCTCCGCGATGATCCGGGTCGGCGACCAGATCGCGATCGCGCACATCGGTGACTCCCGCATCTACCGGCTCCGCGACGGCGACCTGCAGCAGATCACCTCGGACCACACCTTCGTGCAGCGGCTCGTCGACAGCGGCCGCATCACGCCGGAGGAAGCCGCCGTGCACCCCCGCCGCTCCGTCCTCATGCGCGTGCTCGGCGACGTCGACGCCGCGCCCGAGGTCGACACGGCGATCATGGACATCCAGCCGGGCGACCGCTGGCTGCTCTGCTCGGACGGGCTCTCGTCCTACCTCGCCGAGGAGCGCATCCGTCACGCGCTCGCCTCGACGATGGACGCCAACCAGGTGACGCAGCGCCTCGTCAAGGAGACGCTCGACCACGGCGCACCGGACAACGTCACCGTCGTCGTGATGGACGTCACCGCCGAGGACGTCGACGACGAGGACGACGCCGCGACCACCGTCGGCTCGGCCGCCGCACCGCTGACCTTCGAGGCGTCGACCGGCCGCAAGCCGATCCGCCTCCCCACGATCCTGCTGCACCCGCTCAAGGTCACCACGGCCCCCGAGGACTCGCACTTCGAGCCGGAGTCCGACCAGTTCTTCGCCGAGCTCATCGCGGAGGACCGCCGGCGGCGCATCCGTCGTCGGGTCTCGTGGACCATCGCCCTCGTGCTCGCCGTCGCCGTCCTGGTCGGCGCGGTCTTCGTCGGGTGGCGGATCACGCAGGACCACTACTACGTCGGCACCGACCGCGGGACGGTCGCCATCTACAAGGGCGTCCAGCAGTCGATCGGCCCGATCGCGTTGTCCGACGTCTACGAGGACACCGACATCACGGTGTCGTCGCTGCCCGACTACACCCGCGAGAACGTCCGCTCCACGATCAACGCCCAGTCGCTCACCGACGCCCGCGACATCGTCGACCGCCTGCGGAAGGCAGCCGAGACCGGCCAGGACCAGGCCGGCACCGGTGGTGACGGGAACGAGACGGCGTCGCCCACCCCCACGTCGTCGCCGACGTCGACCCGGACCCCGCGGCCGACCTCGACCCGGAGCCCGCGATGAGCGCCGCGACCGCGCAGTCCTTCACGCAGGCGATCACGATCAAGCTCCGCGAACCGGCACGCGCCCGCAACCTCGAGCTCGTGCTCCTGGTCATCGCGTGCGGCATCTGCGCCGGTGCGATGGTGCTCGTGCAGCTCGGCACCAAGGGCGAGCTGTTCGACACGTCCGTGCTCTGGGTCGGTGCGGGGATCCTCGGACTCGGCCTCGTGATGCACGTCGTGCTGCGGGTCGTGGCGAAGAACGCCGACCCGTTCATCCTGCCGATCGCCCTCGTGCTCAACGGCATCGGGATCGCCGAGATCTACCGCATCGACGTCCACAACGGCCTGTCCGGCTGGGACGCCATCGGCGTCAAGCAGATCGTCTGGACGATGCTCGCGATGGTCCTCGCGATCGCCACCCTGCTCCTCGTCCGGAACCACCGGTTCCTGCAGCGGTACCGCTACATCTTCATGGCGCTGACGATCGTCCTGCTGCTCCTGCCGATGCTGCCCGGCATCGGGACGAACATCGGTGGCGCCCGGGTCTGGATCAGGATCGGCCCGTTCTCGTTCCAGCCCGGTGAGCTCGCGAAGATCACCATGGCGCTGTTCTTCGCCGGCTACCTCGTCACCGCACGCGACTCGCTGTCGATCGTCGGCAAGAAGTTCGCCGGCATGACGTTCCCCCGTGCCCGCGACCTCGGTCCGATCCTGGTGATGTGGGGCGCCGCGATGGCCGTGCTGGTGTTCCAGCGCGACCTCGGCACCGCGCTGCTGTACTTCGGCCTGTTCCTCGTCATGATCTACGTCGCCACGGCCCGACTGAGCTGGGTGCTCATCGGCCTGACGCTGTTCATCGGCGGCGCCCTCGTCGCGCAGAGCGTCCTCGAGTACGTGCACGGCCGGTTCGAGCAGTGGCTCGACCCGTTCAACCAGGAGATCTTCGCCCGGCAGACGCAGGGCAGCTACCAGCTCGTGCAGGGCCTGTTCGGCTTCGCGAACGGCGGGATCACCGGCACCGGGCTCGGGCAGGGCCGGCCATACATCACGCCGGTCGCCAACGCCGACTACATCGTCGCCTCGCTCGGCGAGGAACTCGGGTTGATCGGTGTCTTCGCGATCCTCGCGCTCTTCATCGTGCTCGCCTCGCGCGGCATCCGCGTCGGCTTCATGGCCCAGGACGACTTCGGCAAGCTGCTCGGCGTCGGCTTCGGCTTCATCATCGCCCTGCAGGTGTTCGTCGTCGTCGGCGGCATCACCCGGATCATCCCGGTGACGGGTCTGACCACGCCGTTCATGGCCGCGGGTGGTTCCTCCCTCATCGCGAACTGGATCATCGCGGCGATGCTGCTGCGCCTGACCGATTCCATCCCAGCCGAACAACGCGTCCAGCAGGGCGCGATCCCCGCCGCGAGCGGGCGGACCAGGAAGGAGCGTCGTCGATGAACCGGCAGCTCCGCGGTGTCTCGACCGTCATCGTGCTCATGTTCGTCGCGCTCTTCGTGTCGACGACGTCCATCCAGTTCTTCTCGGCCGAGCAGCTCCGCGCCGACTCCCGCAACTCCCGAACCATCCTGGCCAGTTACTCGACGAAGCGCGGGGCGATCCTCGTCGACGGCAGCCCGATCGCCGAGTCGACCCCGGTGGACGACCAGTACCAGTACCAGCGCAAGTACACGAACGGTGCCCTGTACTCGGCCGTCACCGGTTACTTCACGATCGGCCAGGGCAACACCGGCATCGAGAGCGCCGAGAACACCGTGCTCTCCGGCAACTCGGACGCCTCGTTCTTCCAGAACCTCAACTCGATCCTCACCGGCCAGGACGTCCAGGGCGACAACGTCAACCTGACCATCGACCCCGACGTGCAGCAGGCCGCCTACGACGCGCTCGGTGACAACACCGGTGCCGTGGTCGCGATCCAGCCGAAGACCGGCAAGATCCTCGCCATGGTGTCGAAGCCGGCGTACGACCCCAACGCGCTCACCTCGCACGACACCGCGAAGGTCAAGGAGCAGTACGACGCCCTGCTCGGCGCCGAGACCGCGCCGCTGCAGAACCGCGCCATCGGCGGCGACCTGTACACGCCCGGATCGGTCTTCAAGCTCGTCGTCGCGTCGGCCGCGCTCAAGGACGGCAAGTACGACCTCGACTCCGAGTTCCCGAACCCGTCGCGGCTGCAGCTGCCCGGCACGAGCACGTACATCAACAACGCCGAGGGCGGCACCTGCGGCGGCGGCGACAAGGTGAAGCTGCGGACCGCCATCCAGTACTCGTGCAACATCCCGTTCGCCGAGCTCGGCCAGAAGCTCGGGTACGACGCCATCAAGAGCATGGCCGACGAGTACGGCTTCGGCGACGCCATCGAGGTCCCGATGCGTGCGACGGCCAGCCAGTACCCGGATGTCGACTCGACCGCGACCCTCATGCTCAGCGCCTTCGGCCAGGCGAGCGTCCGCGTCTCGCCGCTGCAGATGGCCATGGTCTCGGCCGGCATCGCGAACGGCGGCACGGTGATGCAGCCGTCCCTGGTGGACTCGATCACCACGAGCGACCTGAAGACGGTCGAGTCCTTCTCGCCGAGGCAGTACAGTGATCCGCTGTCGTCCTCCGAGTCGGCCGACCTGACCGAGGCGATGCAGAGCGTCGTCAGCGGCGGGACCGGGACCAATGCGAAGATCGACGGTGTCGACGTCGCAGGGAAGACGGGCACGGCCGAAGGTGGCACGGGTGCCCCCTACACACTCTGGTTCACGGGGTTCGCGCCCGCCAAGGACCCCGAGGTGGCCGTCGCGGTCGTCGTCGGGAACGGTGGCGGGCTCGGGCAGTCCGGAGTCGGCAACACGGTCGCGGCCCCGGTCGCGAAGAAAGTCATGGAGGCGGTGCTGAACAAATGAGACCCACCAGCGGACTCACCTTCGGTGGGCGGTACCAGCTCTCGTCCCGGGTCGCCATCGGCGGCATGGGAGAGGTGTGGCAGGCGACCGACCTCGTCATCGGCCGGACCGTCGCACTCAAGATCCTCAAGGACGAGTACCTCGGTGACCCAGGGTTCCTCGAGCGCTTCCGCGCCGAGGCCCGGCACGCCGCCCTCGTCAACCACGAGGGCATCGCCAACGTCTTCGACTACGGCGAGGAGGACGGCAGCGCCTACCTGGTGATGGAGCTCGTCCCCGGCGAAGCGCTCTCGACCATGATCGAGCGCGAGCACACGCTGCCGGTCGACAAGGTGCTCGACATCGTGGCGCAGACCGCGAACGCCCTGCAGGCCGCCCACGCCGTCGGGCTCGTCCACCGTGACATCAAGCCCGGCAACCTGCTCATCACGCCGGACGGCCGCGTCAAGATCACCGACTTCGGCATCGCCCGCATCGCCGACCAGGTCCCGCTCACCGCGACCGGTCAGGTCATGGGCACCGTGCAGTACCTGTCGCCCGAGCAGGCGAGCGGCCACCCCGCCTCGCCCTCGACGGACATCTACTCGCTCGGCATCGTCGCGTACGAGGCGCTGGCCGGCCGTCGTCCCTTCACGGGCGAGTCGCAGGTCGCGATCGCGATGGCGCACATCAACGAGCAGCCGCCGGCACTGCCCGGCGACATCCCGGCGCCCGTCTCCGCCCTCGTGCTGTCGTGCATCGCGAAGAAGCCCGCGGACCGCCCCGCGACCGCGGCGAACCTCGCCCGTGCCGCGCAGGCGCTCCGCCGCGGTGACGTCGCGGCCGCCACGGTGGCCGTGCCGGCGATCGCCCAGGACGGCACGGTGGCGTTCAACCCGCCGCCCGCCCAGGGGAACGACGCCGCGACCGCGCTCATCGGCACCCAGGCGGGTGCGATGGTCGGCGGCCCAGGGACCCCTCGATCGCCCGTCACCGACGACCCCGAGGAACCGAAGAAGAGGCGCGCCTGGATCTGGTGGCTCGTCGGCATCGTGGTCCTGCTCGCCATCGCCGGCGGCATCGCCTACGCCGTGACGAGCTCGGAACCGGAGCCGGAGCCCACCCGGTCGTCGGCGGCGTCCCGTCCGCCCAAGCCGACGCCCACGCCGTCGGAGACCCCGTCCCAGACGCCCGTCGACACCCGGATCACGGTGAACGCCGCCGACTACACCGGCCAGAACGCCCAGGACGTCGCGAACCAGCTGCGCGCCAAGGGCCTGCAGGCCGACGTGGTCGACGGTTCGAACGCCACCTCGTCCGACCAGGTCGGCACCGTCGAATCGCTCGGTCCGGAGGGCAGCCTCGAACCCGGCACGACGGTCACCATCAAGGCCTTCGGCGAGGTACTGACCGCCGAGACGCCCGAGCGGGCGAGCGGCGGCGACGTCAGCGCCTCCGGCCGCACGACCTTCAGCTGGCCCTCGTACGACAAGTGCCCCGCCGGGTACACCGACGTGACCTACACGTACACGATCGACAACGGCACGGTCCCGTCGACCGGCAGCAGCTCCGGCACGACGTCGGGCACGGCCGTGACGGTCGCCGCTGCCCAGCCCGGCACGGTGACCCTGTCATACAAGGTGACCTGCAAGTCGCCGCAGTCGAGCACCACCGTGGTCTCGGAGTCGTCGCCGGGAGCCCAGGTCGAGTGGACCCAGGCGACCGAGGAGCCGGCACCGACGGACCCCGAGGAGGGCACCAACCCGAGCCAGGGCGGCCCGATGGACGGCAACTGAGCGACCCCCGTTCGGGGCTGTTGACACTGTTCGGTAACGGTTCGGCCGACCCCTCGGTGGCCAGCGTTCGACCAGGTTCGGCTGCCGTACACTGGCTCGGACCGACAGACGGAGGAGTACGTGCCAGAAGGTGTGACCGCGGGGATCACGCTCCTCGCCAACCGCTACGAGATCGGTGACGTCATCGGTCGTGGCGGCATGGCCACGGTGCACCTGGGCAACGACACCCGCCTCGGGCGCAAGGTCGCGGTGAAGCTGTTGAAGCCGAGCCTGGCGAACGACCCGGCGTTCCGCACCCGCTTCCGGCAGGAGGCCCAGGCGGCCGCGCGCATGGCACACCCCACCGTCGTCCGCGTGTACGACGCCGGCGAGGAGACCGTGCGCGAGTCCTCCGGCGCCGAGGTGCAGGTCCCCTTCATCGTCATGGAGTACGTCGAGGGCCGTCCGGTCTCCGACATCATCGCCGAGGGTGCGGTCGCGCCGGCCGAGGCCGTGCGCATCACCGAGGGCATCCTCACCGCGCTCGAGTACTCCCACCGCGCCGGCGTCGTGCACCGGGACATCAAGCCCGCCAACGTCATGGTCACGCACAGCGGCCAGGTCAAGGTCATGGACTTCGGCATCGCCCGGGCCATCACCGACACCTCGGCCACCGTCGCGCAGACCACCTCGATCCTCGGGACGGCGTCGTACTTCTCGCCCGAGCAGGCCCGCGGCGAGACCGTCGACGCCCGCACCGACCTGTACTCGACAGGCGTGGTCCTGTTCGAGCTGCTGACCGGGCGTGCGCCGTTCCAGGGCGACACCCCGGTGGCAGTCGCCTACCAGCACGTCAGCGAGCAGCCCGTCGCACCGTCGACCATCTCGCCCGAGGTCTCGCCCGCGCTCGACGCCGTGACCCTGCACGCGCTCGTGAAGGACCGGACGCGCCGGTTCCAGAACGCCGCCGAGTTCCGCACCGACCTGCAGCAGGCCGCCGCCGGTCGGATCCCGACCTCGACGAAGAAGCTGCAGCAGAACGCGGCGAACGACGCGTCCACGATGCTGTTCGGCGTTGACCCCCGGACGACGACCAACGCCGCGTCCGCCTTCCGCGAGCTCGACGACGACACGGCGGAGCACCGGCCCCAGCGCACGCAGAACCGCCCGCCGGTCGCGTGGATCTGGGTCGGCATCCTGCTCACCGTCGCGGTCATCGTTGCGGTCGTCTTCTTCGTCGCCAACCTGCAGCCCGGCAAGCCGCCCGTCTCCTCATCGGTGAGCGTGCCGAGCGTGGCCGGCCAGACGTTCGACGGAGCGAAGGCCGCACTCGCGAAGAAGGAGCTCACCGCCGTCCGCGTCGAGGAGAACTCCGACGACGTCGACAAGGGCCGCGTCATCAGGACCGATCCCGGTTCCGGTGTCAACGTCGGGCGGCGCACCAACGTCAACGTCGTCATCTCGATCGGGCCGGAGCGGATCGCCGTGCCGTCCGTCGACGGCCAGTCACAGGCCGACGCCGAGCAGGCGCTGACGGCGGCCGGGTTCCGCGTCGGAGCCATCACCACCGACTACTCGAAGGACTCGCCCGCGGGCACGGTCCTCAGCGCCGACCCCGGGTCCGGCACGCTGCACAGCAAGGGCCTCGTGATCGACCTGACGGTGTCGAACGGCAAGGTCCAGTTGACCGACGTCCGGCAGAAGCCGTTCCCCGACGCCCAGAGCGAGCTGCAGCAGCTCGGGCTGACGGTGAACCCGGCGCCGGACACCTCGTGCGCGGGCAACCTGGTCACCCAGCAGGACACCCCGGCGGGCGATGTGCCGCAGGGTAGCTCCGTGACCCTGACCTACTGCGCGGCACCGGACGAGCCGGCGCAGGCGCCCACCTCGGACGGCGGGTCGGGCAACGACCGCGGCCAGGGGAACGGGCAGGGGAACAACAACAACGGTCCTGGCGACCGTGGCGGCGACGAGGACTGACCCGACCACCCGTGGGACGGTGTCCGCTCGTCGGACGCAGGGCGGGCCTCCCGACCGGAACCCGCCGGACCGGTTCCCGACGTTGACGCGGAGCGGCCGCCGAGCCTGACGCAGGCCGAGGCCGTCCCCGTCGGCTCGTCAGCCGCGGTGTGCGGCGATCAGCGGACCGAGTCCGTCCGCCCGCTCGACGGCACCGTCGAGGCCGGCCGTCTCGAGCCAGTTGCCGACCATGCGGTAACCACCCTCGGTGAGGACCGACTCCGGGTGGAACTGCACGCCGTAGACCGGGTGGTCCCGGTGCTGGACGCCCATGATGACGCCGCCGCCGGTG
The DNA here is from genome assembly GCF_001864985.1 of Curtobacterium sp. MMLR14_006. Taxonomy (NCBI): domain Bacteria; kingdom Bacillati; phylum Actinomycetota; class Actinomycetes; order Micrococcales; family Microbacteriaceae; genus Curtobacterium; species Curtobacterium sp. MMLR14_006. The sequence goes on from NZ_MJGU01000022.1 coordinate 210,455, forward strand.
CGGGCCGTGACGGTGAGCTCCTCCGGCACGGTGCCGTCCACGATCGCCAGCGAGTGGTAGCGCGTGGCGGTGAAGGGGTGCGGGACCCCGGCGAACAGCACGCTGTCGTCGTGGTCGACCTGCGACGTCTTGCCGTGCATGAGTTCCTCGGCATGCGTGACCGTGGCGCCGAGCGCCTCCGCGATGGCCTGGTGGCCGAGGCAGACACCGAGCAGCGGCGTCTCGGCCTCGATCGCGGCGTGGACCGTCGCGATGGACACCCCGGCCTCCGCCGGCGTGCCCGGACCCGGGGAGAGCAGGACACCGTCGTACTCGGCGAGGCGGTCGGCGATCTCGGACTCCGGGAACGCGTCGTTCCGCACCACGTCGGTCTCTGCACCGAGTTGCTGGACGTACCCGTTCAGCGTGTAGACGAAGCTGTCGTAGTTGTCGACGACGAGGATCCTGGTCATGGTCGATCACCGTACTCGTGGGGGAATGTGTGGTCCGTCCGCGGATGGACCACGGACGCCGTCACGGTAGGATACCGGCCATGGCCAAGGACAAGGACCGCACCAAGCCCGCCCGGAGGACCCGAGCCGACTCGGTCGATACCGCGGGGGACGCCCCCAACCCGGTGTGGTTCAAGCCGGTCATGTTCGGCTTCATGCTCCTCGGGCTCATCTGGGTCATCGTCTTCTACATCTCGAACGCGATGCTGCCCGTCCCGAGCCTCGGCTCGTGGAACATCCTCATCGGCTTCGGCATCATGTTCATCGGCTTCCTCATGACCACTCGGTGGCGCTGACACCGAAGCACCACACCTCCGACGCCCGTCGCACCGCAAGGTGCGGCGGGCGTCGTCATTCTCCACAGCTTCACGAACGCTCGTCCGCCAGGTTCCGTGCCGAACGGCTGGTTGTCCCCATCTGTCCACAGTTGTGCACACTCTCCACAGCTCCCTCCACACCCGAGTCCGGGAGTTATCCACACCTGATTCCACAGTGGGGATAATCACACCGGTGTAACTCACCGGGTTGTCCCCAGTTGTGGATAACTTTGCTGGGACGTGTGGAAAGTGAGTCCGACGTACCGCTGACGACTCTGCACGCCGCCGACCGCGGCGGGAACGACAGGCGCCGCAGCCGCTCTCTTGCGGTGCGTCACCGCTGTCCGCGGTGCCGGCGACGCAGAGGGCGCCCGGAGCGCGCTGCGGCACCGACGGACGCCCGTGGACGACGAACGCCCCGTCGCGCGGAGCGACGGGGCGTTCGAGGAGCTCGAGGTGTGCGGCTCGGTGGCCGGTCAGCCGACCGTGACGGCGTACCCCATGACGGTCAGGGCGACCGCCACGACGGCCGCAGCAACGAGCAGTGCGATCTGCAGTGGTCGCTGGCGGATGTTCCGGGTCTGCGCGAAGACGAACCCGACGAGGAAGCCGCCGATGATGCCGCCGACGTGCGCCTGCCACGAGATGTTCGTGCCCGGGATGAACCCGATCAGCAGGTTCAGCCCCATGATCACGAGGAGCTGGACGGCGTTCTGCCCGAGACTGCGCTGCAGGACGAAGAACGCCGCGAACAGGCCGAAGATCGCACCGGAGGCACCCACGACCCACGTGCCGGGGGCCAGGAACGTGACGAGCATCGTGCCGAAGACCCCGGTGATGAAGTACAGCGCGACGAACCGCCAGGTACCGAGCATGTTCTCGAGGATCCGACCGAAGATCCACAGCGCCCACATGTTGAACAGGATGTGGAGGAAGCCCGAGTGCACGAACAGCACCGTCACCGCCCGCCACGGCTGCACCGGCAGCAGCAGCGAGTTGTAGGCGAGCAGGTTCGTCAAGGCACCGCGACTGAGCTCGTCGAACAGCCAGACGAGCACCGAGATCGCCACGAGGACGACGGTGCCCTTCTGGTCGAGCATCGCGAAGCGCCGTCGGGCGACCGTCAGGCCGCTCGGGCCTCCGGACGCCCGACGGTTCGCCGCGAACTGTGCGCGCTGTTCACGCACGCACTCCGGGCAGTGCACCCCGACCGCCGCCGGCGTCTGGCACTCCGGGCAGATCGTCCGCCCGCACCGCTGGCACAGCACGAAGCTCTGCCGGTCGGGGTGCCGGTAGCAGGTGTTGTTCGGGTTGTACGCCTGGTCGGTCACGTGGGGATCAGACGTCCTCGACGTCGATGCTCTGGATGACGACGTCCTCGAGGGGCTTGTCGCGGCCGTCGGTGGCCACGCCCTCGATCCCGTCGACGACCGCGCGCGACTCGTCGTCGGCGACCTCACCGAAGATGGTGTGCTTGCCCTGCAGCCACGGCGTCGCCACCGTGGTGATGAAGAACTGCGAGCCGTTCGTGCCACGGCCGCCCTGGATGCCGGCGTTCGCCATGGCGAAGATGTAGGGGTTCTGGAACGTGAGCTCGGGCGAGATCTCGTCGTCGAAGCGGTAGCCCGGGCCACCGATGCCCTGACCGAGGGGGTCGCCGCCCTGGATCATGAAGTCCTTGATGATGCGGTGGAAGATGACGCCGTCGTACAGCTTGTCGGTCGACACCTTGCCCGTGCCCGGGTGGGTCCACTCCTGCTGGCCCGTGGCGAGGTCGACGAAGTTCTTGACGGTCTTCGGAGCGTGGTTGCCGAACAGGTTGACGCGGATGTCGCCCTTGTTGGTGTGGATCGTTGCGACAGCGGTGTGCAGAGACATGTTCCGATTCTCGCATGTACTCCTGACATGCAGACGGATCCCACAGCGGAGGTTCCGTGACCTGTCAGGGAGTGTGGTGGCAGGATGGGGTCACGCCGATCCGATGGAGGAACCAGATGACGACGATCGAGATCCCGCGCAAGCGTCGGAAGCAGATCAAGAAGCTCAAGGGCCAGACCGCCACGCTCCTCGGAGAGCAGCGCAAGGTCCTCGAGCACGCGAACGCGATCCTGGCCGAGGCCCGGTCGAACGCAGCAGACGCAGCCCGCAAGGACATCGCCCCCCGCGTGCAGAACGCGATCGACAACGGCATCCGCCCGGCCGTCGCGACGGGGGTGCACGCAGCGACCTCGGCAGCGCAGAGTGCATCGCACCGCTTCCAGTCGGAGGTCGTGCCCGGCCTGGTCTCGACCGCCGGTTCGGTGCTGAGCATCGGTGACCTCGCGAAGGACCCGCGGGTGAAGAAGATCGTGAAGAACGCCCAGAAGAAGGGCAAGCAGGCCAAGAAGGCCGCGGGCAAGTACGTGCCGCAGCAGAAGAAGGGCCTCGGCTTCGGTGGCGTCGCGCTCATCGTCGTCGGTGTGGTCGCCGTCGCCGGCGCCGCGTACGCCGCGTACCAGACGCTCCGTGCGGACGACGACCTCTGGGTCGCCGACGACACGGACTCGGCGGAGAAGCCCGCCGCCTGACCTCCCGGTTCGTACGAAGGGCCCCGGCACTGCGCCGGGGCCCTTCGTCGTTCCCGGGTACTGGCGTTCGTGCACCCGCCCGCCGCGTGCTCTGAACGCACCCGTCCACCTGCCTGGAGGCACGCGGCGGCCCGCCACCGCGCCTCCCGTCCGCCACGCGGACGTGCGGTCGTGCGGTCACGCGGTCACGCAACGCGCCACGGGAACACCGCCGAGCGGCCGCAACCTGTCGCCCAGACATCGCGCAAACGACAGTTCCAGCCACCTCGGCGAACCGCACGCGGCGTGTCGTGACCACTCGACGAAGACGATGCGGAGTGGTGAGTGCCGGACCCGGCCACCGCCGAGCGGCGCGTCGCCGAAGCCGCGCAGACGAACACGGCCACCGAGACCGGCGGAGCGAGGAACGAGCGAAGCAGCGTTCGCCCTGAGGGAGTGGAGCCTGGGAGAATCGAACTCCCGACATCCTGCTTGCAAAGCAGGCGCTCTACCAACTGAGCTAAGGCCCCTGGACACCTGTGGTGCAGATGTTGGAGGGAAGTGGTGGGGCTACAAGGACTTGAACCTTGGACCTCTTCGTTATCAGCGAAGCGCTCTAACCGCCTGAGCTATAGCCCCTCAGACCGGATGAAAGCCTACCGCACGATCCCGCCGGAACGAAATCGAGCACTGGCGCCATCCGGCCCGGGTGTGTCAGTTGTTCGTGAAGCCGACGAGCAGGCCGCCGGTGATCCGCACACTGAGGTTGTAGAGCACGCTCACGATCGCGCCGAGCACGGTGCCGACGACGACGTTGAGGATGCCCACGACGATGGAGAACCCGAGGACCTGGCCCAGTGAGAACTGGTCCATGATCGAGTAACTGTTCTGCCCGGTGACGTCCTTGAGCAGGGCGTCGACCTGCGTGAACACGCCCGTCTGGTTGAGGATGACCCACACCAGGGCGGTGGCGACCACGATCACGATGCTGCCCGCGAGGGCGATGAGGAAGCTCAGCTTCACCATCGACCAGAAGTCGAGGTAGACCAGCCGCAGGCGGACCTGGCGGGTGCCGACGGGACGCTTCGCCTTCTTCTGGAGCTTCTCGGCGACACTACTCATTGCTTGACTGGTCCTCTCCGGCCTCGTCGTCGACGGGCGCGGGGTTGGTGGGCGCGTTGTCGATGGAGTCAGTGGGTTCCGGCGCCGCTTCGGCCGGGCTGACCGTCTCGACCGGGCCCGCTGGCTCGATCTCGGCGTCGTCCTGGTCGACCAGGTTCCGCTCGGTGTTCTGGGCCACGGCGATGATCCGGTCGTTCTCCGCGAACCTCGCGAAGACCACGCCCATCGTGTCTCGGCCCTTGGCGGGGACCTCGGCCACGGCAGACCTTACCACCTTGCCCGATTGCAGCACGACGAGCACCTCGTCGTCCTCGCCGACGATGAGCGCGCCCACGAGGTCGCCACGGTCGAGCGCCAGCTTGGCCACCTTGATGCCCAGACCGCCACGGCCCTGCACCCGGTACTGGTCGACCGAGGTGCGCTTGGCGTAGCCACCCTCGGTCATCACCCAGACGAACCCGTCGTCGGACACGACCCGGGCCGCGAGCAGCGAGTCGCCGTCGCGGAAGGACATGCCCTTCACGCCCGAGGTCGACCGACCCATGGGTCGCAGGGTGTCGTTCGTCGCGGTGAAGCGGAGCGACATGCCCTGGCGGGAGACGAGCAGCAGGTCGTCGTGCTCGTCGACGAGGAGCGCCTGCCGGAGCTTGTCGCCGTCGCGCAGGTTGATCGCGATGATGCCGCCGGTGCGGTTCGTGTCGTACTCGGTGAGCGCGGTCTTCTTCACCAGGCCGTGCTCGGTGGCGAGGACGAGGTACTGCGCGACCTCGTAGTCGCGGATGTCGAGCACCTGCTGGATCTGCTCGTCGGGCTGCATGGCGAGCAGGTTCGCGACGTGCTGCCCCTTCGCGTCGCGGCCGGCCTCCTGGAGCTCGTACGCCTTGGCGCGGTAGACGCGGCCCTGGTCGGTGAGGAACAGGAGCCAGTGGTGCGTCGTCGTCACGAAGAAGTGCTCGACGATGTCGTCGGCGCGGAGCTGGGCGCCACGGACGCCGCGGCCACCGCGGTGCTGCGACCGGTACTGGTCACTGCGGGTGCGCTTGACGTACCCGCCGCGGGTGATGGTGACGACCATCTCCTCTTCGGGGATGAGGTCCTCGATGGACATGTCGCCGTCGTACCCGAGCATGATCTCGGTCCGGCGGTCGTCGCCGAAGCGGTCGACGATCTCCTCGAGCTCGTCGCGGATGATCGTGCGCTGCCGGGTCTCGGACGCCAGGATGTCCTGGAAGTCGGCGATCTTGCGCTCGAGTTCCTCGGCCTCGTCGTGGATCTTCTGCCGCTCGAGGGCGGCGAGCCGGCGGAGCTGCAGCTCGAGGATCGCGCGCGCCTGGATCTCGTCGACGGACAGCAGGTCCATCAGGCCGGTCCGGGCTTCCTCCACGTCGGGCGAGCGACGGATGAGGGCGATGACCTCGTCGAGGGCGTCGAGCGCCGCCAGGTAGCCGCGCAGGATGTGCGCCCGCTTCTCGGCCTCGCGCAGACGGAACTGCGTACGGCGCACGATGACGTCGATCTGGTGGGCGACCCACGCCGAGATGAAGCCGTCGAGCGGCAGGGTGCGCGGCACGCCGTCGACGATCGCGAGCATGTTCGCGCCGAAGTTCTCCTGCAGCTGCGTGTGCTTGTACAGGTTGTTCAGCACGACCTTGGCCACGGCGTCGCGCTTGAGCACGATGACCAGGCGCTGGCCGGTGCGACCGGAGGTCTCGTCGCGGATGTCGGCGACGCCCGCGAGCTTGCCGTCCTTGACGAGCTCGGCGATCTTGATCGCCAGGTTGTCCGGGTTCACCTGGTACGGCAGCTCGGTGACGACGAGGCAGGTGCGGCCCTGGATCTCCTCGACCGCGACGACCGCGCGCATCGTGATCGACCCGCGACCCGTGCGGTAGGCGTCCTGGATCCCCTTCGTGCCGAGCACCTGCGCGCCGGTCGGGAAGTCCGGCCCCTTGATGCGCTGCATGAGCGCGGCGAGGAGCTCTTCACGCGTGGCGTCGGGGTTGTCGAGCGACCACTTGGCGCCCTCGGCGACCTCGCGCAGGTTGTGCGGCGGGATGTTCGTCGCCATGCCGACCGCGATGCCGACCGAACCGTTGACGAGCAGGTTCGGGAACCGGGCCGGCAGGATCGCCGGCTCCTGCGTGCGGCCGTCGTAGTTGTCCTGGAAGTCGACGGTGTCCTCGTCGATGTCCCGGACCATCTCGAGCGCGAGCGGCGCCATCTTCGTCTCGGTGTACCGCGGGGCGGCGGCGCCGTCGTTGCCGGGCGAGCCGAAGTTGCCCTGCCCGAGCGCGAGCGGGTAGCGGAGCGACCACGGCTGCACCAGGCGGACCAGGGCGTCGTAGATCGCCGAGTCACCGTGCGGGTGGAACTGACCCATCACGTCGCCGACGACACGGGAGCACTTCGAGAACGCGCGGTCCGGGCGGTACCCGCCGTCGAACATGGCGTAGATCACGCGGCGGTGCACCGGCTTGAGGCCGTCGCGGACCTCCGGCAGGGCACGGCCGACGATGACCGACATCGCGTAGTCGAGGTACGACCGCTGCATCTCGAGCTGCAGGTCGACCTGCGAGATGCGGTCACCGGAGACGACGATGTCCCCGCTGTCGCCGTGGACGATCTCGGGCTGCTCGTCGGCGCCGTTCTCGTTGTCGTCAGCCATGTGGCTTCGTTCCCTTTCTGGACAGCCCGGAGGCTGTGGTTCCGTTGGTCGCGCCGGGCGCGACCACAGGTGGTCAGGACTGGTCGACGCGGCGTGCGCCGCGCCTCCTGGCCGTTAGATGTCGAGGAAGCGCACGTCCTTGGCGTTCTGCTGGATGAACTGGCGACGCGACTCGACGTCCTCGCCCATCAGCGTCGAGAAGACGCTGTCCACCGCGGCGGCGTCCTCGAGCGTGACCTGCAGGAGCGTCCGGGTGTCCGGGTTCATCGTGGTGTCCCACAGCTCCTTGTAGTCCATCTCGCCGAGGCCCTTGTAGCGCTGGATCCCGTTGTCCTTCGGGATCCGCTTGCCGGCTGCCAGGCCGGCCTGCATGAGGGCATCGCGCTCCCGGTCGCTGAAGACGTACTCGTGCGCCGAGTTCGACCACTTCAGGCGGTACAGCGGCGGCTGCGCGAGGTACACGTAGCCACGCTCGATGAGCGGCCGCATGTAGCGGAACAGCAGCGTGAGGAGCAGCGTCGTGATGTGCTGGCCGTCGACGTCGGCATCGGCCATCAGCACGATCTTGTGGTACCGGGCCTTGTCCGGGTCGAAGTCCTCGCCGATGCCGGCGCCGAACGCCGTGATCATCGACTGGATCTCCTGGTTCGCGAGGGCGCGGTCGAGCCGGGCCTTCTCGACGTTGAGGATCTTGCCGCGCAGGGGCAGGATCGCCTGGGTCATCGGGTTGCGGCCCTGCACGGCGGAACCGCCGGCGGAGTCACCCTCGACCATGAAGATCTCCGACAGGGTCGGGTCCTTCGACTGGCAGTCCTTGAGCTTGCCGGGCATGCCGCCCGACTCGAGCAGGCCCTTGCGACGGGTGGTCTCGCGCGCCTTGCGGGCAGCGAGCCGTGCCTGCGAGGCCTGGATCGCCTTGCGGACGACGTCGCGCGCCTGGGTCGGGTTGCTCTCGAACCAGTGCGTCAGCTCGCTGCCGACGACGCGCTGGACGAAGCCCTTTGCCTCGGTGTTGCCGAGCTTGGTCTTCGTCTGGCCCTCGAACTGCGGCTCGCCGAGCTTCACGGAGATGACGGCCGTCAGGCCCTCGCGGATGTCGTCACCCGTGAGGTTGTCGTCCTTCTCCTTGATGATCTTGGCTTCGCGCGCGTACTTGTTCACCAGGTACGTCAGGGCGGCACGGAAGCCCTCTTCGTGGGTCCCGCCCTCGTGCGTGTTGATCGTGTTCGCGAAGGTGTGGACGCTCTCCTGGTAGGAGGTGTTCCACTGCATCGCGACCTCGAGCGCGATCTTGCGCTCCGGGTCCTCGGCCTCGAACCCGATGACGTCGGGGTGGACGAGGTCGGCCTTCTTCTGCGAGTTGATGTACTCGACGTAGTCGGCCAGTCCGCGCTCGTAGTGGAAGGAGTCCTTGCGGGCCTCTTCCCCTTCTTCCGGGGTGCGCTCGTCCAGCAGGTTGATCCGCAGGCCCTTGTTGAGGAACGCCATCTGCTGGAACCGGGTGCGCAGGGTCTCGTAGTCGAACTCGACGGTCTCGAAGATGTCGGCGTTCGGCCAGAAGGTGATCGTGGTGCCGTGGTCGTCGGACGGTTCGTCCTGCGAGACCGGGGCGACGGGGACGCCGTCGGTGTAGCTCTGGCGCCACACGTGGCCCTGGCGGCGGACCTCGACGTCGAGTTCGCTCGACAGCGCGTTCACGACGGAGGACCCCACGCCGTGCAGACCACCGGAGACCGCGTACCCGCCGCCGCCGAACTTGCCGCCGGCGTGCAGGACGGTGAGCACGACCTGCAGCGTCGAGACGCCCTCGGCCGCGTGGACGTCCACCGGGATGCCGCGGCCGTTGTCGACGACGCGGACGCCGCCGTCCTCGCGGATGGTGACGTCGATCGTGTCGCAGTAGCCGGCGAGGGCCTCGTCGACGGAGTTGTCGACGATCTCCTGGACCAGGTGGTGCAGACCGCGCGGGCCCGTCGAGCCGATGTACATGCCGGGGCGCTTGCGCACGGCCTCGAGCCCCTCGAGCACCTGGATCTGGTCCGCGCCGTAGGATGGTTCGCTCTGCGGGGTCTCCGCGTCGAGCGGGTTCTGCGGTTCGTCTTCAGATCCTGATGCCATGTCGAGCGTGCTCCTGCCTGCGCGCGGAACGCCCGCGCACTGCACCTCCCAGTCTACCGCAGGGACCCCTCTTCCGAGGCGTCATCCGGCCCTCAGACGGGCTTTTTTGGCACCGCAGGATGATTTCGTCTGGTCACCCGTAGGTGTCGCGGGGGCCGCGCCCCTGGACCGTCCTGGGACCGCGTTTCCAGGTGGGGGCGTCCGGCCCCGAAACCCGGATCGACTCGACCCCGGCCTCCGGGTGCCGCTCGGCGATCGTCGTCGTGACCGACGCGCGCATGAGTCGGAGCTGCGTCGCCCACGCGGTCGAGTCGCAGCGGATGACGAGCGCGCCGTCGTCGATCGTCACCGGGGTGGAGTGCTTCGCGAGCTCGTCACCCACGACGCTCGGCCAGTCCACGAAGAGCTCCGAGCGGGCGAGCGGCTCCGTCCAGCCGAGCTCCTGCGCGAGCGAGCCGACGATGTCGCCGAGGCCCCTCGGCTCGCGACCCCGCCCGTACGGCACGGTGTCCGCGTCGAACTCGCGCGCCCGCCGCCGACGGGCGTCGGTGCCGCGCTTCGACGGGTCGCCGAACACGGCACGGAGGTGCCGGTAGACCCGTGCGGGCTCGGTCGGCTTCCAGGGGCGGGGCATCAGGAGCCGGTCCTCGGTGCGGCCGTGTCCGGGGTCGGGGTCGGGGTCGGGCCGGCGGTGCCGGCCGCGTCCGGCGTGCCGGCCGCATCCGCGGTCGGGGTCGGGTTTGCATCCGAGGTCGAGGTCGCGGTCGGGATCGCGTCCGCGGTGCTGGCCGCATCCGCGGTCGGGGTCGTCGCGTCGGTCGCGTCCGCCGTCGGGGTCGCGTCGTGCTCCGGACGGGAGGCTCGACCCGCGTCCGCCTCGTCGGTCACGATCGTGCCCGCCTCGATGCGCACCGTGTGCGCCGCCAACTGGCCGGGCACGTCACCGAAGACGGCGGCCGTGATGAGCACCTGCTCGTAGTCGGCGACCGCGTTCCCCAGCCGTTCCCGCCGCGACTCGTCGAGTTCGGCGAAGACGTCGTCGAGGATGATGATCGGGTCGCCCAGGCTCGACTCGGCCCGCAGGATCGAGGCACTCGCCAGCTGGATGGCGAGCGCGAACGACCACGACTCTCCGTGACTGGCGTACCCGCGGGCTGGTAACCCGTTCAACTGGAAGAGCACGTCGTCCCGGTGGGGTCCGACAAGGGTGAGCCCGCGGTCGAGTTCGTCCCGCCGCCGCCGCTCGAGCGCAGCCGCGAACGCCTCAGCCGCAGCCGGGACGGACACCGGCTCGTCGGGCGTCCCGAGCACCGGGTCGGTGGCGGCCGCCGACTCGGGGTCCCCGCCGCGGATCGACAGCACGCCCGCGATCGACGCGTCGTGGTGCTCGCCCGCGACGGTCGCGTAGGCCTCGGCCACGAAGGGCGCGAGCCGCCGTGTCAGGTGGTCGCGCGCCGCGACGATCTCGGCGCCGAGCCCGACCAAGCGGTCGTCCCACACGTCGAGCGTCGACAGTGCGTTCGCCTTAGCGCCCGTCGCCCGGGCCGACTTGAGCAGCGTGTTCCGCTGCCGCAACGTGCGGTCGTAGTCCGCGAGCACGCCCTGCATCCGCGGGGCGATCTGCCCCAGCAGCTCGTCGAGCATCCGTCGGCGACCGGCCGGTTCCCCACGCACGAGTGCGAGGTCCTCCGGGGCGAAGAGCACGCTCGTGCAGTAGCGCGGCAGCTCACGCGGCTTGATCGCCGACCGGTTCACCTGGGCACGGTTCGCGCCGGTGCGGTTGATCTGCACCTCGGCCAGGATGCTGCGCTCCTCGTGCGCGAGCCGCGCGCGGACGATCGCCGCGTCGCAGCCCTGTCGCACGAGTGCCGCGTCGGTGGGGACGCGGTGCGAACCGAGGGTGGAGAGGTACCCGATCGCCTCGACCAGGTTGGTCTTGCCCTGTCCGTTCCGCCCGACGAACAGGTTCGGCCCGCGTGCGAGGTCGACGTCCGCCTCCCGGTAGTTCCGGAAGTCGGTCAGTTGGAGGTGGTCGACGTGCACGCGGGCCGAGGCCGGGTTTCCCCGGGAAGTCCTAGGACTTCTTGACGGCGTGACCGCCGAACTGGTTGCGGAGCGCCGCGACGGCCTTCATCGTCGGGGACTGGCTGCCCTGACGCGAGACGAAGCGGGCGAACATCGCCGCGGACAGCGCCGGCATCGGGACGGCGAGCTCGATCGCCTCTTCGAGGGTCCAGCGACCCTCGCCCGAGTCGTCGACGTAGCCCTCGAGCTCGTCGAGCTTCGGGTCCTCGTTGATCGCGAGCACGAGCAGGTCGAGCAGCCAGGACCGGACGACCGTGCCGCGCTGCCACCCGGCGAAGACCGCGGGGACGTCGTGGACGATGTCCTTGGCCTCGAGGAGCTCGTAGCCCTCGCCGTACGCCTGCATGATCGCGTACTCGATGCCGTTGTGGACCATCTTCGCGTAGTGACCCGCGCCGACGCCGCCGGCGTGCGAGAAGCCCTCTTCGCGGGGACCCTCGGGACGGAGTGCGTCGAAGACCGGCATCGCGAACTCGACGTCCTCGACGGCGCCACCGACCATGAGGCCGTAGCCGTTGTCCTTGCCCCAGACGCCACCGGAGACGCCGGCGTCCATGTAGCGGATGCCCTTGGCGTCGAGCTGCTTGGCGTGCACCTCGTCGTCGAGCCACTTCGAGTTGCCGCCGTCGATGACGAGGTCGCCCTCGCTGAGGACCTCGGCGAGGTCGGAGATCACGTCGTCGGTGATCTTGCCGTGCGGGACCATGACCCACACGAGCTTCTTGCCCTCGGGCAGCGCCGCGGCGAGTGCGCCGAGGTCGGCGACGTCGGAGACGGCGGGGTTGGCGTCGTAACCGGTGACCTCGATCCCAGCGTTGCGGAGACGGGCACGCATGTTGTTGCCCATGCGACCAAGGCCGACAAGACCGATGTGCATGATTTCCTCTTCTGTTCGTCGTCGCGCTGATGCAGCGGGGAGCGCGTCAGCGCAGTGTTCGGCTGTTGCGCTTACCGCAGCAGGAGATTGGGCTGCAGCAGGTACCGGTAACCGTCGGTCGCTGCGGCCTCTTGCGAAGTCTGGCCGGTGATGAGCACCGGGCCCGGCTTGTTGGGGTTCTCCGTCTTGGTGAAGGAGATGCGGACGAACTCGGAGTGCACCGCGTTCAGTCCGTCCAGGAGGAACGCGGGCTTCAACGAGACCACCGTTTCCTCTCCGGTCAGCAACGCACTGATCGACTCTGACGCCTGCGCTTGTTCGGATCCGATCGCCTCGAGCGTGAGCCCGTCGACCGAGAAGGAGAACCGGAGGGCGGCTTCGCGCTCCAGGACGAGGGAGACCCGTCGGACGGCCTCGACCAGTTCCGCGGTGTTGATCACCGCGTGGTCGTTGACGGTCTCCGGGAAGAGCCGGCGGACCGGCGGGTAGTTGCCCTTGATGAGCAACGACGTCACGGTCTTGTCGTCGGCGTGGAACGCGATGAGCTCGCGGTCGGAGCTGCCCGAGATCGACACCGACACCGTGGACGCCGAGCCGAAGGTGCGGCCGACCTCCTGCAGGGTGCGCGCCGGGACGAGCGCGTGCAGCGGGTCGGAGCCGACGCGGCCGGAGTCCCAGGCGATGGTGCGGACCGCGACGCGGTAGCGGTCGGTGGCGATGAGCGACAGGTCGTTGTCGCCGACCTCGAGCTGCACACCGGTGATGACCGGGGTGACGTCGTCGCGGCTCGCGGCGACGGCCACCTGCGAGACGGCCTCGGAGAACGCGTCGCCCGGGATGACACCGGTCTGCGGACCGATCTCCGGCAGGGTCGGGTACTCCTCGACCGGCATGGACAGGAGCGTGAAGTGCGCGGAGCCGCAGGTGACCGAGATCTTCGAGTCCTCGGTGGTGAACGACACCGGGGCGTTCGGCAGTCGGCTCGCGATGTCGTTCAGCAGGCGACCCGAGACCAGGACCGTCCCCGGGTCGTCGATCTGCGCCGAGATCGAGGTCTGCGCCGAGACCTCGTAGTCGAACGACGAGAGCGTGAGTCGGTCGCCGTCCGCGTGGATGAGGACACCCGAGAGGATCGGGAGGGTCGTGCGCTGTGGGAGGAGCTTCACCGCGAAGGAGACGGCTTCGGAGAAGACGTCCCGGTTGACCTCGAACTTCACAGCTGGAACCCCTGTCGATCGGCTTGGACTGTCCGGCCGCCCCATTGTGGCACAGGCGGACGGAGCCCGGATTTCTTGTCATCCCGCCGTCCACAAGGTTGTCCCGCGGAGATGGATCGTTAACCAGGAGTAATGGTGTTAACGCCTGTGCACACTGTGGATAACCCTGTGCATGCCGCGCTGCCGTTGGGAACTACACGATTGTGACTTGTTGACGGCCTGTGAGCGCTGTCTGGATGACGAAATCTCGTCTATCCACTTCCATCCCCAGTTTCCACAAGTGCCCCCTCAGCTGTGAACAACCGGGCGGCGTGTCCTCCACAGTTATCCACAGGCTTTCCACACTGTGAAGAGTCCGGCCACTGGAACCGTCTCAGATGGTGGACGGGGCCGCGACGGGGCCGATCTCAGCGGTACCGGCGGTCCTGCTTGATGCGGCTCGTGAGCTCGGTGACCTGGTTGTAGATCGACCGTCGCTCCTTCATGAGCTCGGTGATCTTCTTGTTCGCGTACATCACCGTCGTGTGGTCTCGGTTGCCGAACAGCTGTCCGATCTTCGGCAGCGACAGGCTCGTGAGCTCTCGGCAGAGGTACATTGCGATCTGTCGCGCGGTGGCGATCGCTTGCGACCGCGAGGAGCCGTAGAGGTCGTCGACGGAGAGCTTGAAGTACTCCGCGGTGTGGTTGATGATGTCCGTCGGCGCGACGACGTTGTCCTCGTCGAGGGTGATGAGGTCCTTGAGGACGGTCTGCACGAGGGCCATGTCGACGGCCGTCCGGTTCAGGCTCGCGAACGCCGTGACGCGGATGAGCGTGCCCTCGAGCTCGCGGATGTTGCTCGACACCTTCGAGGCCATGAACTCGAGGATGTCGTCGGGCACCTGCAGGTGGTCGGACTGCGCCTTCTTGCGGAGGATCGCGATGCGGGTCTCGAGCTCGGGTGCCTGCACGTCGGTGATGAGGCCCCACTCGAACCGCGAACGCATGCGGTCCTCGAAGCCGGTCAGGTGCTTCGGCGCGACGTCGGACGTGATGACGACCTGCTTGTTGTGGTCGTGCAGCGTGTTGAACGTGTGGAAGAAGGCCTCCTGCGTGGAGTCCTTCCCCTGCAGGAACTGGATGTCGTCGATGAGCAGGATGTCGATGTCGCGGTACCGCTGCTGGAACTGGTTCGAGCGGTTGTTCGCGATCGAGTTGATGAAGTCGTTCGTGAACTCCTCGCTCGACACGTACCGGACGCGGATCCCCGGGTAGAGGCTCTCGGCGTAGTGACCGATGGCGTGGAGCAGGTGGGTCTTGCCGAGACCGGAGTCGCCGTAGATGAAGAGCGGGTTGTAGGCCTTCGCCGGCGCCTCGGCCACCGCGACCGCTGCGGCGTGGGCGAACCGGTTCGACGAGCCGATGACGAAGTTGTCGAAGTTGTACTTCGGGTTGAGGCGGGACTCCGGTCGTCCGCTCGTCCCCGGGGAGTCGATCTGGCTCGGCACGAACGGCGCTTCGATGTACTGGCGCGGGGCGGCGCTCTGCTCGACGATCTCCTGCACGGGCTCGGCGTACTCCGGCACGTTCGGGTCGACGCGGGGCTCGGAGGCCATGTCCGGGTTCACCGTGATCGCGAAGTTCGCGACCGAGTCGTCGCCGATGCGGGTCACGGCCTCGGTGATCGGGATCCGGATGCGCTGCTCGAGCATGCCGCGGGTGAGGTCGTTCGGCACCTCGAGGTAGAGGGTGCCGGCGAGGACGCCCTTCGGCTCGACGAGGTTGAGGAAGCCGTGCAGCTGCGGCGTGATGCGGGGGTCCTCGGCGAGGAGTCCGAGTACGGATGACCAGAGGTCCTCGACGGGGTCGGCCGGCATCGTCATGCGCGCTCGTCTCCAGGTGTCGTGTCGTGCGGTCGCCGCCGGACGGTGGTGCGGCAGCGGGTCGGACAGGCCGAGGCACCGGGGCGGTCCGCGCCGGATCAGGGTCGACGCGGGCGGGTCGTCTGCGGCTCCGCGGGCTTCGTCGGCGCCTCGTTCCACCGTGGTTCCCAACAGGGTTGTCCACAGCGTTGTCCACGAGCGTCCCGCGTCGCGCGACAGGAGTACTTCCCTGTCGTACCGGGGCACGGAGCCGATCGATCACCCCACTGTAAAGGACCGGACCGACGTGCACCGAACGGAAGTTGTCCCCAATGTGGAGAATCGTGGTCGGCCACCCGTCCGTCGGAGGGGTCGCCGGCGGGGTTTGACCTGGTCGCCGCTGTCACGTACCGTTAACCAGTTGACTGCGGCCTCTTGGTCGCGCCCATCTGCGTCGTTCGACACCCGGACGGCTACACATACGTGACGGCTCGCCGCGAGCAGCCGTGTGGAGAACATCATGAGCAAGCGCACCTTCCAGCCGAACAACCGCCGCCGCGCCAAGAAGCACGGCTTCCGCCTCCGCATGCGGACGCGTGCCGGCCGTGCCATCCTGTCGGCGCGTCGCGCCAAGGGCCGCACCGAGCTCTCGGCCTGATCAGGCTCACCGCCTGATCCGGTCATCGGTCTGACCCCGGCGTCGCAGTGTTGGCCAGCGCCAACCGCGTCGTGCGCGGGGACGACTACCGGAACGTCGTGCGTCGTGGTCGCAAGAGCGCCACGGCGCACGTCGTCGTATCCGTCGTCCGTCAGCCCGGGGATCGATCCGCGCCGACGCGGTTCGGGTTCATCGTCGCGAAGACCGTGGGCAACGCCGTGACCCGGAACCTGGTCAGGCGACGGCTCAAGGCCATCGCGCACGACCTGCTCGTCGAGCACCCCGAGGGGTACGACGTGGTGGTCCGTGCACTGCCAGCCGCATCGCAGGCCGGATGGCCTACCCTGCTCGAAGACGTCACGCGCTCCTTCGCGCGCGGGGTGGAGAAGGCAGCATGAACCGCACTCTGTGGACCCGGCTGGCCTGGGTCGTCGCGTTGCTCCCACGCAACGCGTGCGTCGTCGTGCTCCGGGCGTACCGCGCGGCGATCTCGCCGCTCTACGGGAACGTCTGCCGCTACCACCCGTCGTGCTCGCGGTACGCCCTCGAGGCGATCCAGCAGTACGGCGTCGTCCGCGGATCGGCCATGGGCGCCTGGCGAATCGCCCGCTGCAACCCCTGGGCTGCTGGTGGCATCGACGACGTCACGGAACGTCGTCACCCGTTCGTCGTCAACCGGTTCGGGTTCGTCCTCGCGCCGATCCCGCAGCAGCCGCACCCCGCGGTCGGAACGGCCCGGCCGGTCCTGCTCCCCCAGCGCACTCGAAAGGCGTAGCCGTCCCCATGGACATCATCGGAACGATCCTCTGGCCGCTCAAATGGGTGGTCTCCGCCATCCTCGTCGGCTTCCACTGGATCTTCGAGAACCTCGGCATGGATCCCGGAGCGGGCATCACCTGGGTGCTCTCCATCATCTTCCTGACGTTCGTGGTCCGCGCCGCGCTCATCCCGATCTTCGTGAAGCAGATCAAGTCGCAGCGTCGCATGCTCGAGGTCGCGCCGCAGCTCAAGAAGATCCAGGACAAGTACAAGGGCAAGAAGGACCAGTTCTCGCGTGAGGCCATGAGCCGCGAGACCATGGCGCTGTACAAGGAGACCGGGACGAACCCGCTGAGCTCCTGCCTGCCGTTGCTGCTGCAGATGCCGATCTTCTTCTCGCTGTACTCGGTGTTGCACGAGGCGCAGATCAACAAGACCGGCATCGGCCTGCTGACGAACGACCTCGCGGCCTCCTTCGGCAACGCGGCGCTGTTCGGGGCTCCCCTGCACGAGACGTTCACGAACGCCTCCGGCTGGGAGGTCCGCGCGATCGCCGGCTTCATGATCGTCGTGATGACGGCCTCGCAGTTCGTCACCCAGCTGCAGCTCGTCGCCAAGAACATGTCCCCGGAGACCAAGGAGTCTCCGATGTACCGCCAGCAGAAGATGATGCTGTACATCCTCCCGCTGGTCTTCGTCATCTCGGGCCTGAGCTTCCCCCTCGGCGTCATGTTCTACTGGCTCGCTTCGAACATCTGGACGATGGCGCAGCAGTACTTCGTCATCCGCAGCATGCCGACGCCGGGCTCCGAGGCCGCCCTCGCCCGCGAGGCACGTCTGGCCAAGAAGGCCCAGCGTCGCGGCGTCGCCACCCCGGTGCTCGCCGAGGCCGGCGCCGGCGCCGGTGCGGCCGAGGTCGAGGCCGTGCGCGTCACCACCCAGCGTCAGCAGCCGGTTGGCAAGCAGCGCTCGAAGAAGAACGGGAAGAAGTAAGTGACCGAGCAGGACACCGCCGCAGCCGTCGACACCCCCGAGTCCGAGGACACGCGTGACGAGGCCGACATCGCCGCGGACTACATCGAGGAACTGCTCGACATCTGCGACCTCGACGGCGACATCGAGATCGAGGAACGTGCCGGTCGGGTCTACCTGTCCGTGACGGACGACGGTGAGGCCCTGCGGGTGCTCTCGAAGCCGGACACCGTGACCGCCCTGCAGGAGCTCACGCGCATCGCGGTGCAGGCCGAGACCGGCGAGTTCAGTCGGCTCATCCTCGACGTCGGTGGCTCGCGGGACGCCCGTGCCGGCGAACTCCAGCGGCTCGTCGACACCGCGGTCGAGCGGATCGAGGCCGGCTCGTCGTCGGCAGCACTGCCCCCGATGTCCTCGTACGAGCGCAAGCTCGTGCACGACCTGGTCGCCGAGAAGGGCTTCCACTCGGAGTCCGAGGGTGAGGGTCGGGACCGCCACACGGTCGTCACCCGATGACCGATCCGGACACCAGGACCGAGGACGCACTCGCGGTCGAGGCCGAGCCGGCGGCGGCGGTCACCCTCTTCGGTGCACGGATCGACCTCGCGCGGTCGTTCACCGCGGAACTCGCTCGTCGTGGCGAGGAGCTCGGGTTGATCGGCCCTCGTGAGTTGCCGCAGCTATGGACACGACACATCCTCAACTCTGCGCTCTTGGCACCCCTCCTGGAGGCCCGTGGCCGGGTCGCCGACGTCGGCTCCGGCGCTGGGCTCCCCGGCCTCGTGCTCGCCATCGCCCGGCCGGATGTCTCCTTCACGCTCATCGAGCCGATGGAGCGCCGTGTCGATTGGCTGACGAGCGAAGCTGCTCGTCTCGGCCTCGAGAACGTGACGGTGCTGCGCGCACGCGCTGAAGACGTCGCTGACGACGTGGTGGTCGACCAGGTCACCGCACGTGCCGTGAGTGCCCTGTCGAAGCTCATTCCGCTGACGGTGCCGCTCGTCCGCTCGGGTGGACAGCTCATCCTGATGAAGGGTGCGCGGGTCGACGACGAGATCGAGAAGGCCCGCAAGGTGATCCTCCGCAAGCGACTCTCCGACGTTGAGGTCCTCGAGCTCGGGGAGGGCGTGGTCGACGAGACCACCCGCGTCTTCCGGGCTACAGTTGACTGACGCTGCGGATCGGGTCGGGACCACCGACCGCCGGCGGCTCCGCGTTTCACGTGAAACACCGAACCGGGGAAGAGGCACTCGTTGAGTTCATCGACCGACTACGACGCGTCGACACCGCTCGCACGCGAGATCGCCGACCTGAACCGTCGTCGACGGGCCATCGCCACCCAGCAGTTCCCGCTGCCGGCCGAGACGCGGATCATCACCGTCTCGAACCAGAAGGGTGGCGTCGGCAAGACGACCACCACGGTCAACCTGGCGGCAGCGCTGGCACACGGTGGCGCCCGCGTCTTGGTCATCGACCTCGATCCGCAGGGCAACGCGTCGACGGCGCTCGGGGTGGACCACCAAGCCGAGGTCGCGAGCATCTACGACGTCATCGTCGATGAGGCGTCGATGGCTGACACCGTGCAGGCCTCCCCCGAGTCGGACACGTTGTGGTGCGTCCCGGCGACCATCCACCTCGCAGGCGCCGAGATCGAGCTGGTGTCCCTCGTCGCACGCGAGCAGCGGCTGCGCACTGCACTCGACCTGTACCTACAGTCGCTCGACGAGCCGTACCACTACGTCTTCATCGACTGCCCGCCGTCGCTCGGGTTGCTGACGATCAACGCGTTCGTCGCCGCGCAAGAGGTCCTCATCCCCATCCAGTGCGAGTACTACGCACTCGAGGGGCTCAGCCAGCTGCTGCGAAACATCGAACTGATCGAGCGGCACCTCAACCCGAAGCTCAGGGTCTCGACCATCCTGCTGACCATGTACGACGGCCGAACGAACCTGGCGAACCAGGTGGCCAACGACGTCCGTGAGCACTTCGGGAGCCAGGTGCTCACCGCCATGATCCCGCGGTCCGTCCGCGTGAGTGAAGCGCCGAGCTACGGACAGAGCGTCGTCGCGTACGACGTGAATTCGTCGGGATCGCTGTCCTACCTGGAAGCAGCAGCCGAGATCGCAGCACGAGGAGCGCAGAACTGATGGCACCGAAGCGAACCGGACTGGGCCGAGGCATCGGCGCGCTCATCCCGACGGCGAACGAGCAGCAGGACCGACCGGTCGACGTGTTCTTCCCGACCGGAGGATCGCCGTCCTCCGCACCGACCGCCGACGACCTGGTGGCCGTGCCCGGGGCTCGCCTGGCGAACCTCAACCCCCTCGACGTGATCCCGAACGCGCAGCAGCCGCGCAAGGAGTTCCGTGAGGAAGAACTCCAGGAGCTCGTCCACTCGATCCGGGAGATCGGCGTCCTGCAGCCGATCGTGGTGCGGCCGATCGCAGGTGCCTCCGGGACCGAACCCCAGTACGAGCTCATCATGGGCGAGCGTCGACTGCGAGCCACCAAGGAGCTCGGCCTCAGCACGATCCCGGCCATCGTCAAGGACACCCCCGACGACGCGATGCTCCGGGACGCGTTGCTCGAGAACCTGCACCGTGCGCAGCTCAACCCCCTCGAGGAGGCGTCCGCCTACCAGCAGCTGCTCGCCGACTTCGGCATCACCCAGGAGCAGCTGGGCCAGCGCATCGGCCGATCGCGGCCGCAGATCACGAACACGATCCGCCTGCTCCGCCTCCCCTCCCCCGTGCAGCGGCGCGTGGCGGCCGGTGTGCTCTCCGCCGGCCACGCCCGTGCCATCCTCGCGGCGCCCGACGCAGATGCGATGGAGTACCTGGCGGAGAAGATCGTCAACGAGGACCTGTCGGTACGCGCCGCGGAGGCCATCGCCCAGCAGCTCTCGTCGAAGACGCCGCCGAAGGCCGCTCCGCAGCCGAGCAAGCGCCAGGCGCACTTCAACGACCTCGCTGACCGCCTGGGCGACCGCCTCAACACCCGGGTGAAGATCGCGGTGGGCGCTCGGAAGAGCTCGGTCTCCATCGAGTTCGCGAACGGCGACGACCTCAACCGGATCCTCGGCGAGCTCGGTATCGAGGACGTCGCGGGCTGACGTCTCGCGGCGATCCGCAGCAGCGGCATCGGTGCGGCGCTGTGCGGCCGTCTGTGGGCCGATCGGCGGTGCGGTGTCCACGGATCCGGGTGACGGTCTGTTGCGTCCTGTGTGAGCCCGCTACGGCCCATCGAGCACCTCCGTCGTCTCGAGCCTGAACCGGCGGGCCGCGTTTCACGTGGAACATCGGCCGACGGCCGGAAGTGGCGGTGTTGGGCCACCATCTGCCCGATCCTGCCGATGTGCTGCCACCGCTGGCATCATCAAATCCAGCGATGCCGCCCGTGCCTCCGGCCATCAGGAGCGGACATACCCTCAAGCACTTGGTGCGGCGCACGCCGACACCGTGGTCCTTCCAGCAAGCTGCTCGCGCTCGGGGTGTCCAACGGCCGCGCCTCAGCTCACATCCCGCCCTGCTCCGAGTTGCACCTGCACACCGGCCCACGGGCTGGAACGGTCGCGTGCGCGGTGCCGAATGGTGCGCACTCCACGAGGAGGAGCTCGTCGCCGAGGTCCTCTCGTCGCTGCAGTGCATTCGATGACGGGGCGGCGCTCTGGTCGGTTCGCTCCCTCGCTGGACGTGACCCGTGCGCGTTCTCCTCGGCGCTCGGTATCGGCACCTCGGCCGGCGAACTGGTGCGGCGGTTGTCCGGTGGAGAGGGAGTGCGGAGCAAGCGGACGGACCTGCCGCATCGCGGTTCAGCGTTGTACGCGGCGACACGTGATCGATCTGGTGACGTGCGGGTTCGGGGTACGGGCTGACGCGAAGGCAGCCAGCTCGCTCTGTGTCGGTGTCCCGGCTGGCGAGTGTTCCGGGCAGATCGAGGCCAGGGTGGCGATGCCTCCTGTCTTGCTCGTCGCGCAGGCCAGGTCGAGCGTGCTGCCCGCGGACCAATGCGACGACGTTCTCCGTGAGAGCCGACGACCGACGCCGGAGAGTCCAACGCGAACACGGCACGCAGCGAGTCGCGACCGCTGACGCCGAGGGAGATACGCGCGGAGACGCCGTGGAGTCCGTTCGGGCGAAGGCGACCCAGTCCAGCGACTCAGTCCGTGGCACCGCGTCGTGAACGTTGGCCCATGTCGAACGACTTCCAGACCCGATCGATACCGGGCCGTCCCGCCCGAGGGAGCGCTCGATGGAGTCCCGCAGGAGCGCCCCCTCGGCGACCGGTCTGCGCACCGCTCCCCCGCTGCGGAGGATGGACGGCAGTGTCGCTTGTGCGGACCATGGTGCAGTGCGGACCGCTGTTCGAGCCCGCAACCGGTTCGCAACGTTGACGCGTCGCCGTGATTGCCGATCCCCAGGACGACGACGAGTCCACACCAACCCGCCTCAGTCCACGGGAGTCGTGCAGCCCGACGATCGGCCCGCCGGTGCGCGGCTCCGCACGCTTCCAATGTCACCAAGAAGACGGCTGCCGGGGCGGCAGCACGGGATGTTCCACGTGGAACGTGTGAGAAACCCGGGTGCGGGACGCCTCAGGCGTGGTGGTCCCGGATGGCCTGCTCCGCGAGCTCGGCGTACGTCCATCCGAGGTCGAAGCCGGACGCTGACAGGGCCTGCGGTAGCAGCGACGTCTCGGTGAGGCCCGGCAGCACGTTGGCCTCGAGGAACCAGGGCGTACCGGCAGCGTCGATGATGAGGTCGACGCGGGAGAGGTGACGGAGGCCGAGCGCCGCGTGTGCAGCGACAGCGGCCTCGGCAGCCGCTCCCGCGAAGGACTCGGACAGTCGCGCGGGCGTGTAGAAGGTCGTCTCCCCTGCGTTGTACCGCGCCTCGAAGCCGTAGATGCCGTTCCGGGGAACGATCTCGACGGCGGCGAGCGGAACCGGCCCGTCGCCGGTGTCGATGATGCCGACCGCGACCTCGGTGCCCCGGATGAGCTGCTCGACGACGACGTCGTCGCAGTACGTGTAGGCGGTCACCATGGCTCGCGGCAGGTCCTTGACGTCCTCGACGAGGGTGACGCCCTGGGCGCTCCCGCCCCGGGCCGGCTTCACCGCGAGGGGCACCGGGTGTTCGGCAGCGATCGCCTCGAGGACGCCGACGGCGCCGAGTTCGCGGAACACGTCGTGGGACAGCGTCACCGATCGTGGGGTGCGGACGCCATCCCGCGCGACCAGCGCGGAGGCGGTGGGCTTGTCCCAGGCGAGGCGAGCGGACGTGGAACGTGAGCCGACGAACGGGATGTCCACGGCCTCCAGGATGCCCCGCAGGGCGCCGTCCTCACCGGAGGCGCCGTGCAGCGCCGGCCACACGACGTCCGGGCGGGACTCGGTGAGGGCCGGCAGGAGCATCGCGTCGGCGTCGCGCAGGTCGACCTGCCAGCCGTACCCGGTGAGTGAGTCCGCGACACGACGGCCGGAGCGGAGGGAGACGTCTCGCTCGTGCGAGATGCCGCCGGCGACGACGACGACGTGACGGCGGGTGAGCTCGGCCATGCTGGGTCCTCAGGTGTGGAGCG
Organism: Curtobacterium sp. MMLR14_006; assembly: GCF_001864985.1. NCBI lineage: Bacteria > Bacillati > Actinomycetota > Actinomycetes > Micrococcales > Microbacteriaceae > Curtobacterium > Curtobacterium sp. MMLR14_006. The sequence goes on from NZ_MJGU01000022.1 coordinate 233,703, forward strand.
GGGTTGCGCTGTAGCGCGGAAAGCGCTGGTCAGGAGATGTTCGGCGGCGGAGCACTGACCGACGACGACTCACGCGTGACGGCGTTCGGCCGGGTCGCGGGGCCGAAGGTCTCGATGAGCTCGAGCTCGTCGTTCACGACGTTGGCGAGGCGCTTCACGCCGACGCGGATCTGTTCCGGCGTCGGGTAGCAGAACGACAGGCGGATGTGTCCGCCGCCCCGACCGTCGGCGTAGAACGCGGTGCCGGGCGTGTAGGCGACGAGCTCCTTCACGGCGCGGGGCAGCATGCCCTTCGAGTCGAGCGACTCGGGCAGCGTCAGCCAGACGAAGAACCCGCCGTTCGGCTTCGTCCAGGACAGGTCCGGCAGGAACTCCCCCAGGGCGGACAACATCGCGTCGCGGCGCTCGGCGTAGAGCCCGCGGAACGTGTCCACCTGGCCCTTCCAGTCCGCGGCGTCGAGGTAGGCGTTCACGACGTACTGGCCGAACGAGTTGGGCGCGAGCACGGCGGACTCGTTGGCGAGCACGAGCTTCTCGCGGATGGCGTGTGGTGCGAGTGCCCAGCCGACACGGAAGCCCGGCGCGAGGGTCTTCGAGAAGGAACCCAGGTAGACGACGCCCTCTTCGTCGATCGACCGGATCGCCTGCGGCGCGGGCTCGTCGAACCAGAGCAGCCCGTACGGGTTGTCCTCGAGCACGAGGATGTTGTTCGACCGGCAGATGTCGAGCACCTCGATGCGGCGCTCACGGCTCATCGTGACGCCGGCCGGATTGTGGAAGTTCGGGATCGTGTAGAGGAACTTGATCCGCTTGCCCTGCGTCCGCAGCGCCGCGATGGCCTCGCGCAGGGCCTGCGGGACGAGGCCGAGCTCGTCGGTGGCGACGTGCACGGTCTCCGCCTGGTACGACCGGAAGACCCCGATGGCGCCGACGTACGAGGGCGACTCGGCGAGCACGACGTCGCCCGGGTCGATGAAGAGCCGGGTGACGAGGTCGAGCGCGTGCTGCGACCCCGTGGTGACGACGACGTCCTCGGCGCTCGCACGGATGCCCTCGAGGCTCATGACGTCGACGATGTGCTCGCGCAGGGAGCGCAGACCCTGGCCGCCGCCGTACTGCAGCGCCATGGCGGCGTCCTCGTTCATGACACGGTCCAGGGAGCCCGTGACGAGCTCTCTGGGGAGCGCGGAGACGTACGGCATGCCTCCGGCCAGGGAGACCACTTCCGGGCGCGAGGCGACGGCGAACAGGGCTCGGACCTCGGAGGCGCTCAGCCCGGCGGTGCGCTGGGCGTAGGAGTCGTACCAGGGGTCGAGGCTGTTGCCGTTCGTCATCGAGTGCTCCGTTCAGTGGGACATTCCCGCCACACTACGACATCGACCTCCGGAAGCCGGGCTGCGGGGTGGGGCCGATCGGGAACGAGTGGCATGCACGACGCCCCCCGTCACCGTGTCGGTGGCGGGGGGCGTCGGGTGGATCGGGGTGACCTACGCGAGGAACTCGGCGAGGTCGGCCTCGAGCGCGGGCTTCGGCTTGGCGCCGATGACGGTCTTGACGACCTCGCCGCCCTTGAACACCTTCATCGCGGGGATCGAGGTGATCTGGTAGTTCATGGCCGACTGGGGGTTGTCGTCCACGTTCAGCTTGACGATCTCGATCTTGCCGGCGTGCTCTTCGGCGATCTGGTCGAGGATCGGCGAGACGGCGCGGCACGGGCCACACCACTCGGCCCAGAAGTCGACGAGGATCGTCTTGTCGGACTGCAGGACCTCGTCCGAGAAGGTGGCGTCGGTGACAGCCTTGGCGTTGGACATGGGTGTCCTTTCGTGTGGAGTCGGTACAGGGTGTGCAACCGACCGGCGGGCTCCGGCATTCCGGGTGCCCGTGCGGCCGGTGCGGGTCAGGCGGAGATGGTGACCGGCTCGACCGGGGTGACGCCCTCGGCCTGGTCGGTCAGGGTGTCCTCGAGGTCGGCGAGGTACTTCTCGGCGTCGAGCGCCGCGACGGCACCGGAACCGGCGGCCGTGATGGCCTGGCGGTAGGTGTGGTCGAGGACGTCGCCGGCGACGAAGACCCCGGGGACGCCGACGGCCTTCGAGGTGCGGCCCTCGACCGCGATGGTGCCCTCCGGCGCCAGCTCGAGCTGGCCGTGCACGAGGTGCACGCGCGGGTCGTTGCCGATGGCGATGAACAGGCCGTCGAGGGCGAGCTCGCTCTCGGTGCCGTCGACGGTGTCCTTGAGGGTCACACCCGTCACGGCGGAGTCACCCTGGATGCCGATGACCTCCTTGTTCCACGCGAACTCGATCTTCGGGTCGTTGTGGGCACGGTCCTGCATGATCTTCGACGCGCGCAGGGTGTCCTTGCGGTGGATGACCGTCACCTTGTCGGCGAAGCGCGTGAGGAAGGTCGCCTCCTCCATGGCGGAGTCGCCACCGCCGACGACGGCGATGTTCTTCTGACGGAAGAAGAAGCCGTCGCAGGTCGCGCACCACGAGACGCCGTGGCCGGACAGGCGCTCCTCGTCGGGGAGTCCGAGGTGGCGGTACGCCGAGCCGGTGGCGTAGATGACCGCGAGGGCCTCGTACGTCGTGCCGGACCCGACGGTGACCTTCTTCACGTCGCCCGTCAGGTCGACGGACACCGCGTCGTCGTACAGGACCTCGGCACCGAAGCGCTCGGCCTGCTCCTGCATCTTGATCATGAGGTCGGGGCCCTGGATGCCCTCGGGGAAGCCGGGGAAGTTCTCGACCTCGGTGGTCTTGGTGAGCTCTCCGCCCGTCTCGACGCTCGAGGCGACGATGAGCGGCTTGAGCTCGGCGCGTGCGGCGTAGATGCCGGCGGTGAACCCGGCCGGACCGGAACCGATGATGATGAGCTGGCGCATGCCTGAATGCCCTTCCGTTGCGTGCTGACCGGGTCAACACATGGTACCGGCGCGGCATTCCACGCCGTACGGGAAGCGTGCGGTCAGCGGCCGAGGCGCTTGCGCAGGAGTCCGACGGCGTTCCTGATCTCGCCGTTCTTCGCGACGACGAGGACCCCGAAGTACACGACGGCCATCACCGCACCGGTCAGGACGATGGTGATGAGCGCGCCGGTGCGGTCCGACATCGCGAACCCGCTCGGGCTGAACGCGCCGAAGAACAGTGCCACGGCGGCACCGACCGCGCCGGCGACGAGCGCTGCGACGACGAACTGCAGGTGCGACCTGGTCACGACCGGTCCCTCGATGCTGCCGAGCTTCCGACGTACGAGGACGAGCGCCACGATCGTCTGCGCGGTCCCGGCGAGGGTCGTGCAGGCTGCGACCCCGATGCCGATCGCCGCGTTCGGGAGCGTGGAGGCCGCCAGTGCGCCGACCACGAACAGGACCGACTGGATGCACTGCATGAGGAACGGCGTGCGGTGGTCGTGCATCGCCCAGAACACGCGCTGGAGGATGAACAACATGCTGAACAGCACGAGCCCGGGCATGTAGGCGACGAGGACCGCACCGACCTGCAACGCGCTCTCGAAGGTCCCCTCGTAGAGCCGGCCGAAGGGGACGGCGACGACGACGAGCGCGACCGACGAGAAGACGGTGAACAGCCCGACGATGCGGAGCGACAGCGACAGGTTGCGGCGGACGGCGTCGAGGTCGCCACGTGCGGCGTCGTGGCTCATCCGGGTGAAGTACGCCGTCGCGATCGAGACCGCGATGATCGAGTGCGGCAGCATGAAGATGAGCCACGCGTTGCCGAGCACCGCGTTGCCGGGGCCGTCGTCCTGGCCCTTCCACGCGACGCTCGACTGCACGATCCCGGCGATCTGCGTCACCAGGATCATCGCGAACAGCCAGCCGGCGGCCGTTCCGGTCGACTTGAGACCGACGCCGCGCCACCGGAAGTCGGGGCGGAAGGACAGCCCGGCACGCTTCCAGAAGAGCGGCAGGAAGGCCGCCTGGGCGAAGACGCCGAGCGAGGCGCTGCCGGCGAGCAGGGCGATCTTCGCCGGCGTCCAGTCGTCCACTGCGGCGCCGCTGTTGCCGTACAGGGCGATGAAGACGACCAGGCCGGCGATGGCGATGACGTTGTTGAGCAGCGGCGCCCACGTGAACGGGCCGAAGACCTGCTTCGCGTTGAGGACCTCGCCGAGCAGCGAGTACATCGCGTAGAAGAGGATCTGCGGCAGGCACCAGAACGCGAACGCGATCGCCAGGTCGGTGGCGGCCGGCCCCCGGGAGTCCGAGGAGGTCGTGTAGAGGCGCACGAGCAGCGGCGCCAGGGCGGTCGCCGCGATCGTGATGACGATGAACGCGGAGCCGCCCAGCGTGACGATCTTGTTGACGTAGGACTGCCCGCCGTCGGCCGAGTCGCGCATCGAGCGAACGATCTGCGGGATGAGCACCGCGGACAGCAGGCCGCCCGCGATGAGCGCGTAGATGTTGTTCGGCAGCTGGTTCGCCACGGCGAAGGCGTTCGCCGAGGGGCTCGCGTTCTGCCCGATCGCGTACGCCAGCACGAAGGTCTTCGCGAACCCGAGGATGCGACTGACCATCGTGCCCGCCGCGAGCAGGGCGCTCGCCCGACCGAGACTGCGCTCGGCCACCGGCTCGGCGTCGACGTCTGGCTGGATCTGGGGGGTGCTCACGGTCGGCTCCTCGGGGTCGCGCGGCGGCGCGACGGTGCTCGTCGGGGCAGCGGCGGCCGGGAGGCCAGGCGCACCTCCGGCGCGGTCGGTCACGTCCCGCAGGTGGTCGCTCCCGGACCCCGGGGTCGGCCCGGCAGCGGTCGCAGGGGCGGTCGCATGCGCGCCCGCCACGGTGGGCTGCACCGCGAGCGGCCGGTTCGGGTCGTCGTCATCGTCGTCCGGCTCGCCGTTCCGGCGACGTGCGCGCTTGCGGATGCTGCGGAAGATGCCGAACCCGAAGATCAGGACGAGGGCCGCCGCGGCCGCCGCGGTGATGAACGTCTCCCACTGGGCCTGCACGTTGAGCTGCACGACGGCGGGGTCGGCGACGGCGACGCCGCTCGGGCTCGACAGCGACATCGTGAGCTCGACCGTGCCGTTGGCCACGGACTGCACCGGGACGGTCGCACGCGTCGACGACTTCGGCTGGACCTCGACCTCGATGTCGTTGCGGACGACGCGCAGGGCGGAGTTCGACGGCTGCACGAACAGGTGCACCGTCACCGGGTAGTCGGAGCGGTTCCGGATCGACACCGGGAGCGACGAGCGGTCGCCGAGCAGGGTGAGGCTGCTCGAGTCGACGATGCCGACCTTCTTCGTGGTCGCCGCCCAGGCTGCGGTACGCGCGTCGATCGCGGCGCCGAGTGCGTCGTCGTCGCCGCGCCAGGCGTTGGAGGCCAGGGCGAGCAGTCGGAGGCGCGCCGGTGCGGTGACCTGCTGCGGCGTCTCGAGGATGGTCGAGAACGCGGTCAGGCCCTGCTCGCCGCGGACGAGGCGTCGGAGCTGGTCGATGCGGTCGTCCCCGGTCGAGGACCCGTCGAGGGTGAGCGACCCGGCGACGGAGCCGACGGCCGTCGACAGGTCCGACGGGGCGACCCAGGCGGTGTTCTCGAGGGCGTCGAGTGCCTGGCTGAGCCGCTCGGAGTCGGAGGGCCAGTCGCGGCCGAGGGTCAGCAGGACCGGGCTGGTCGCGGTGCCGGCGCTGGCCGCGGTGGCGAGCGTGGCGGTCAGCTCGGACATCGCCGTGGCCCAGGTCTGCCGGTCCGAGGCGTTCGCGGCGGTGCGGAGCAGCCGGGACATCGTCTGGTCGGCGACGAGCACGTGGTCGTCGCCGATCTTCTCGGACGCGGCGATGGTGGTGTCCGCGCCCGCCGAGGTGTTGCCGCTGGCGACGATGGTCGTCTTCGTGCCGGCCCGGCGGAGGGCCGGCAGGTCCTTCGTCGAGACGGTGCCCTCGTCCGGCCAGGCGATGGACTGCAGCGAGTACGGGAAGTCGAGCAGGGACGCGGTGGTGGGGAGCGTGGTCGTGGCGTCGGTGGTGCCGGCGCCGGGCGTGGCGTCGTCGCCGGGGGCGGCGGTGGCGGTCGGGCTCGTGGTCGCACCCGGGGTGCCCGTCGGGGTCGGCGGCGCGGTCTCGGCGCCGGGGAAGTTCTCGTCCTTCACGGACTGGTCGAGGGAGATCGGTCCGAGGACGCCGTCCGAGCCGGCCTGCCGCAGCCCGGTGACGTCGGCGTCGGCGTACGGCAGCGCGAACGTCTCGTTGCGCAGGGACTCGAGGCGCTGCAGCCAGGTGGACGCGCTCGACGGGGCGTTCTCGCCGAGGATCCGGATCGAGGCGATGATGCGGGGGTCGACGGCGACGGCGACGTTGTGGTCCTCGGCGGCGTCGAGCTGCTGCGTCAGGGTGCCGTCGACGGAGGTCGCCGCGGCCAGGACCGCGGGGGTCAGGATGCCGTCGGTGGACTGCGGGACGGTGACGGGCATCGCGACCGAGACGCTGATCGGGGCCTGCTCGAAGTCCGGGTACCAGGTGATGGCGGAGCGGTCGACGGCGACGGTCTCCCCCGCGGTGTACTCGGCGGCGATGCGTCGTGCGCCGAACCCGGGGTACCCGCCGAGGGCGACGTTGCCGGACACGATCGACACCGAGTCGATCGTCACCGAGCGGTGCGCGGGGACGGCCGGGATGTCCACGGAGTCCATGTGCGCGCCGAGGTAACCGGCCGTGGTGGTGTCCTGCAGCCATGCGGCAAGCGCGTCCCGCGTGCTCGCGGAGCGGAAGATGTCGAACTCGGCGGTCCCTGCCGGCAGTGCCGCGTCGGTGTCGTTCGTGACCGTGACGGACAGGGTGAGGTCCTGGTCGCGCTGCACGACGCCGCGGTTCGCCGGGGCGATCGAGATGGTCGCCTTGCCCGCGTCGGCGGCGGCCGGGTCGGCGACGTGCGACTTCGGGGCCGAGACCTCGGCCGCCGAGGCGTGGTCGGCACTGACGGGCGCGACGACCAGGCCGAGCGCGACGAGGGTCGACGCGGCTGCGGCGAGCGTGGTGCGGAGGATCTGCATACGAGGAAGCGGGCCACGGGGTCGGTGCGGGCCGAGCACGAGTGTACGAGGGGCGACGATGAACACAGCCCGTGCGCGCGGGACCGGTGGAGAACTCCTGGCCTCGATCTGGGAGGATGAGGACCGTCATGCAGTCCGTTGCCCAGGCCGTCGAACGACTCGACGCACTCGCCGCCACCGAGCCCGTCGCCCTCCTCGCTCGGGTGTTCGCCGACGCCGGGCACGAGCTGGCGCTCGTCGGCGGCCCCGTGCGCGACGCGTTCCTCGGTCGCCCGGTGACCGACCTCGACTTCACGACCGACGCCCGTCCCGACGAGATCCTGGCGGTCGTCGAACCGATCGCGACCACCACGTGGGACGTCGGGCGGCAGTTCGGCACCATCGCCGCCCTCGTGCGGGGCGAGCAGGTCGAGATCACGACGTACCGCAGCGACGTCTACGACGGCGAGACCCGCAAGCCCGAGGTCGCGTTCGGCGACACCATCCAGGACGACCTGCTGCGCCGCGACTTCACCGTGAACGCCATGGCGCTGCGCCTGCCGGCCCGCGAGCTCGTCGACGTGCACGGCGGCGTCGAGGACCTGCTGGCCGCGCGCCTGCGCACCCCCCAGGCGGCCGTGGTGTCGTTCCGCGACGACCCGCTCCGGATGATGCGGGCAGCGCGGTTCACGGCGCAGCTCGGGTTCACCGTCGACGACGACGTCCGCGCCGCGATGCAGGACCTCGTCGACTCCATCGACATCGTGTCCGCCGAGCGGGTGCGCGACGAACTCGTCAAGCTCCTGAACACGAGCGACCCGGTGCCCGGCATCCGGCTGCTCGTGGACACCGGCCTCGCCGAGCGGTTCCTGCCCGAGCTGCCGGAGATGCGGCTCGAGATCGACGAGCACCACCACCACAAGGACGTCTACGAGCACTCGCTCACCGTGCTCGAGCAGGCCATCGGGTACGAGGCCGAGCGGCACGCCGGCGACCCCCCGGACACCGTCCTGCGGCTCGCGGCGCTGCTGCACGACATCGGCAAGCCCGCCACCCGCAAGCTCGAACCCGGCGGCGCCGTGAGCTTCCACCACCACGACCTCGTCGGCTCCAAGCTCGCGAAGAAGCGGCTGCGGGCACTCCGCTTCGACAACGACACGATCGCCGCGGTGTCCCGGTTGATCGAGCTGCACCTGCGCTTCTTCGGGTACACCGAGGGCGCCTGGACCGACTCCGCCGTGCGCCGGTACGTCCGCGACGCCGGGCCGCAGCTCGAACGGCTGCACGAGCTCACCCGCTCCGACGTCACCACCCGCAACCGCCGCAAGGCCGACCGCCTGGCCTTCGCCTACGACGACCTCGAGGCACGGATCGCAGTGCTCGCCGAACAGGAGGAGCTCGACGCGATGCGTCCAGACCTGACCGGCGACGACATCATGCGGATCCTCGACATCCCGCCGGGCCGTGCCGTCGGCGACGCGTACCGGTTCCTGCTCGAGGCCCGGATGGACGACGGCCCGCTCGGTGCGGACGAGGCCGAGGCCCGCCTCCGCGAGTGGTGGGCGGCCCGCGACACCGGCTGACGGGCTCGCCCGCAGTCTCCGGAACCAGGTTCCGGACTCCGAACCGCGCGATTTCACGGTGTGGTGTCCGGAACCTGGTTCCGCGAGCCGACCCACGGGCCGGTGGCGCGCCTCCAGGCAGTCCGCTAAGCTTGCGGGGTTGTGCCCGCGCTCCTGCGCACCGGTACACATGCATCAACCCTCCTGTCCCGGGAACTGCCCGGGGCCGCTGAGACCAGAGGAGGTGGGTTCCGCATGCACCAGTACGAACTGATGGCGATCCTCGACCCCGAGATCGACGAGCGCACCGTCGCTCCGAGCCTGGACAAGTTCCTGGCCGTGATCCGCAACGACGGTGGCACCGTCGACAACGTGGACGTCTGGGGCCGTCGCCGGCTCGCCTACGAGATCGCCAAGAAGTCCGAGGGCATCTACGCCGTCGTCGACTTCACGTCGACCCCCGAGGCCGCCAAGGAGCTGGACCGTCAGCTCGGTCTCTCCGAGGCCGTGCTCCGCACGAAGGTCCTCCGCGCCGAAGAGGGCATCGCGCAGGTCGCCGCCCAGAAGCAGCGTGACGAGGCGCGTGCGGCCCGCAAGGCCGCCAACGCCTCCCAGGCCGCGACCGCGAGCGCCGAGTAGCCCGTGGCCGGCGAAACCGTCATCACGGTGGTGGGCAACCTCACCGCGGACCCCGAGCTGCGCTACACGCAGAACGGGCTCGCCGTGGCGAACTTCACCATCGCGTCGACCCCTCGCACGTTCGACCGTCAGGCGAACGAGTGGAAGGACGGCGACGCGCTGTTCCTCCGTGCGAGTGTGTGGCGCGAGTTCGCCGAGCACGTGGCGGGGTCGCTGACGAAGGGCTCGCGCGTCATCGCGCAGGGCCGTCTGCGTCAGCGTTCCTACCAGGACCGTGAGGGTCAGCAGCGCACGAGCATCGAGCTCGAGGTCGACGAGATCGGCCCGTCGCTCCGGTACGCGACCGCCCAGATCACCCGCGCAGCGGGTGGCAGCGGCGGCGGCGGTGGCCGTGGTCAGGTCGGCGGGGGCAACTCCGGCGGCGGCAACGGTGGCTGGAACGGCGGCGGCAACACCGGCGGCGGTCAGTCGGACGCGCCCTGGTCCCCCCAGGGCGGCCAGCAGGGTGGCGGGAACGCACAGTCGAACGACGTGTGGTCCACCCCCGGCGGCAACTTCGACGACGAGACCCCGTTCTGATCCTCAGCGATCCAACGGACACAACTTCTTCTTCTTAAGGACACACAATGGCTGGAAAGAGCACCGGCGATCGCCGGAAGCCTCGCGGTAAGGGCGGCAAGAACGCCGCTCCCGCGAAGTCGATCAAGGTCGGCGTCATCGACTACAAGGACGTCGCGACCCTTCGCAAGTTCATCTCGGAGCGTGGCAAGATCCGCGCCCGTCGCATCACCGGCGTCTCCGTCCAGGAGCAGCGCCTCATCGCCCGTGCCGTGAAGAACGCCCGTGAGATGGCGCTCCTCCCCTACGCCGGCTCCGGCCGCTGATCGGAGGTCGACACATGTCGAAGCTCATCCTCACCCACGAGGTCTCCGGCCTCGGTTCCGCCGGTGACGTCGTCGACGTCAAGAACGGCTACGCCCGCAACTACCTCATCCCCCAGGGCTTCGCTGTCGCGTGGTCCAAGGGCGGCGAGAAGCAGGTCGAGTCGATCCGTGCCGCGCGTACCGCGCGCGAGCTCGCCACCATCGAAGAGGCACAGGACCTCAAGATGAAGCTCGAGAACGCCACCATCCAGCTGTCGGTCAAGGCCGGCAAGGACGGCCGTCTGTTCGGCTCCGTCCGTCCGGGCGACGTCGCTGACGCCGTCCAGGCGCAGGGCGTCGGCTCGCTCGACAAGCGCAAGGTCGAGGTCCCCGCGACCATCAAGACCGTCGGTGACCACGAGGCCACCGTGCGTCTGCGCGAGGACATCACTGCCGTGATCTCGCTCAAGGTCGTCGCCGCCAAGTAGCGCGACCTCGTTCCGTCGGAAGGCGGGTCTCCCCTCTCGGGAGGCCCGCCTTCCGTCGTTCCCGGGCGTCACGTCGTCGACACGGCTGGTTCTCCTGCTCGACGCACGTTCTTCTCGTGCGCGCACCGCTGGTGGAAGTTGCGGTGAACACCACGCGAACACCCCCGTTCGGGGGTCGACGAGCCGATAGCGTCATCGCGGCCTCCGAACCCGGGGGTGTCGAACACCGTGAACAGGAGCTGGCCATGCCCAACTTGAACGTGACCTACGGCGAGATGCAGGACGCCGCGACCCGCCTCGTCAACGGCGAGCAGGACATCACCTCGAAGCTGCGTGAGCTGAAGTCGCTGGTCGACTCGCTCATCTCCGGCGGCTACGTGACGGACCAGTCCTCCGTCGCCTTCGGCAACTCGTACCAGGAGTTCAACGACGGTGCGACGAAGACCATCGAGGGTCTCGAGGGCATGTCGATGTACCTCAACAAGGCGTCCGAGGCGCTGCAGCAGACCGACCAGGAGCTCGCGAACGCGATCAAGTAGTCGGTCCGCCCGGGGTCGCGCACGCGCTGCGACCCCGGGCGCCACTCGCGTCCAGCACACCGACCGGGAGCACCCATGGCAGACCTCATCATCACCCGCGCCGTCCTCGAGGACTCGGCGACCAAGCTGCAGCACATCTCCGACGAGCTCGAGCACCAGAAGTCGGACGACCGTGCCCTGACCGAGATCTACGGCCAGCACGACGTGCAGAAGGCGATGCACGACTTCTCCGGTGACTGGAAGATCCACCGGAACAAGATGAAGGGCGCCGTGAAGGATCTGCACGAGAAGATGCAGAAGTCCACCGAGCACTGGACCGGGCTCGAGCAGGACCTGACCGACAAGCTCGACACCGAAGCGCACCCGACCGACGGACAGGCGGCCTGATGCCCGCCCGCGGCGGGGACTGGGGACTGCTGCACGAGGGGTCCGACCCGATCGTGGCGGACGTGCCGACCGTGCACGAACTCGTGAACTACTACACGACGATGGCCCAGGAGATCACCTCCGAGGCGGACGTCCTCCGGAAGATCGGCGAGGGGGACGACAGCCAGTTCAAGGGCGAGTCCGCCGACGCGGTCCGGAAGAAGAGCAAGGAGGTCGCCGAGTCCCTGCAGCGGATGTCCGGCCGGTACGACGCGATCCGCGACGCCCTGACCGGCTACCTGCCCGAGCTCGAGACGGCCTTGACCGAGTCGGCCGCAGCGCTGCGCGACGCCGAGGACGCCTCGGCGGCGGGAGCCCGGGCCGGCGCGATGCCCGACCCCGGTCAGGGCCGTGCGCAGGACGCGCCGCCGCTGACCGACGACGAGCAGGGTGCGATCGACGCCAAGGCGCGCGCCACGAGCAGTGCGAAGGACGGCGCCGACGCCGCGGTCGCCCGGCTGCGGCGCGCAGTGGACGGGGTGAACGCGGCCGGCAAGGCGGCGGCGTCGACGATCCGGGCCGCGTGGGACGACGGGTTGCACGACACCCTCGGCGACAAGATCAAGGCGTTCTTCTCGAAGCTGCTGAAGATCCTCGTCAAGATCTTCACCTACATCGGCATCGCCCTCGCAGCCCTGGCGATCCTCATCCCCGGCGTCGGCATGCTCACGTTCATGGCGGCGGTCACGGCCGCGGTCACGCTCGTGCTCAACATCACGCTGGCGGGGATGGGTGAGGGGTCGTGGCTCGACGTCATCACGTCGGCGGTCGGGCTGGTCCTGGTCGGGGTCGGGGCCGGGCTCACCAAGGTCGCGTCCCTGGCGAAGACGGCCGGCCTCGGCAAGGGGATGCAGGGCTTCGCGAAGACGAACCTCGACAAGATCAAGAAGCTGCAGGACGTCCGGGCCGTCGCGATCAAGGACACCCTGCGGGACCCCGGCGCGCTGCGGACGGTCACGACGATCAACCGGCACATCAACCGGTTGACGGACGCCCGCATCGCGACGATGGGGAAGAACACGCTCGGCGGCTTCAAGGAGAAGCCGAACTGGTGGCGGCCGAACCGCGCGCTCTGGAACGACGACAAGGCCAAGATCCGCGACGTCCTGTCGAAGGACGGCAAGGGCTGGCAGTGGCAGCGCCTGATGAGCGTGGACCGGCAGATCGAGATGGACGCCATGAAGGTCGCGATGAAGCGGGACTACGGCGTCGACATCGCCGCCCTGCCGAACTGGCACAAGTACGCCGCCGGCGGCCGGGTGGTGGCGAGCTGGATGAACACGTTCTCGTACGGCCAGGGCATCAAGCCGACCGGGTGGGGCTCCGACCAGGAGCGGGTCCCGGGCTACAAGGACGCCTCGGGGCAGCTCGTCCACGGGTTCTGACGGACGTCGGGTGTCCCCCATCGGGGGGACCCCCGCCGTCCGCCGGCCCCGCGACACGCCGATGACCAGGATTTTCGTGCAACGGTGACATGTGAATACCGACGGGGATCGACCGCGCGGTGCTGCCGGAATACTGGAATGTGCACATCGGTGTGCACGGCTCCGGCACCCCCTGCTGCGAAAACGTACCCCGCGAAGTGGTTCCGGCCTGAAATAACCTCGGTCCTGTCCCTCGACCGGGGGGTGCAGACGAACAACAGGAGCAGGCCATGCCCAACTTGAACGTGACCTACGGCGAGATGCAGGACGCCGCGACCCGCCTCGTCAACGGCGAGCAGGACATCACCTCGAAGCTGCGTGAGCTGAAGTCGCTGGTCGACTCGCTCATCTCCGGCGGCTACGTGACGGACCAGTCCTCCGTCGCCTTCGGCAACTCGTACCAGGAGTTCAACGACGGCGCGACGAAGACCATCGAGGGTCTCGAGGGCATGTCGATGTACCTCAACAAGGCGTCCGAGGCGCTGCAGCAGACCGACCAGGAGCTCGCGAACGCGATCAAGTAGGTCCCACGGCACCGGTCCCGGCCCCCGTCGACAACGACGGGGCCGGGGCCGATCCGGTTCCGATCCCGTTCACCGACCAGGAGCACCCATGGCAGACCTCATCATCACGAAGGCCGTCCTCGAGGACTCGGCCGCGAAACTGCAGCACATCTCCGACGAGCTGGAGCACCAGAAGTCCGACGAGCGCGAGCTCCAGGACGTCTACGGCCAGCACGACGTGCAGAAGGCGATGCACGACTTCTCCGGTGACTGGAAGATCCACCGGAACAAGATGAAGGGCGCCGTGAAGGACCTGCACGAGAAGATGCAGAAGGCGTCGGAGAACTGGGCCTCGCTCGAGCAGGACCTGCACGACAAGCTGTCCACCGAGGAGCACCCGGCAGACGGGCAGGCCGCCTGATGCCGGCACGCGGAGGGGACTGGGCGCTGCTCGGGGAGTCCACGGACCCGGTCATCGCCGACGTGCCCGTGGTGAACGACCTCGTGCACTACTACACGACCATCGCCGACGAGATCACGAGCGAGGCCGCCGTGCTGAAGAGCATCGGCGAGGGCGACGAGTCGCAGTTCAAGGGCGAGACCGCGAACGCCGTCCGCAAGAAGAGCAAGGAGGTCGCGGAGTCCCTGCAGAAGATGGCCGGCCGCTACGAGGCCATCCGCGACGCCCTGACCGGGTACGTGCCGAGCCTCGAGCAGGCCCTCGACGAGTCAGCGGCCGCGTTGCGCGACGCCGAGGACGCCTCGGCCGCCGGCGCGCGTGCGAGCGGCATGGCCGACCCCTCGCAGGGCCGCGCCTCGGATGCTCCCCCGCTGACCGACGACGAGCAGGGACAGATCGACGCGAAGCACCGTGCGGAGTCCTCGGCCAGCGACAGTGCCGACGCGGCGAAGGCCCGCCTCCGGCGCGCGGTCGACGCCCTGAACGCCGCGGGGAAGGCCGCCTCGGCGACCATCCGCGGCGCGTGGCACGACGGGTTGCACGACACCCTCGGCGACAAGATCAAGGCGTTCTTCTCGAAGCTGCTGAAGATCCTCGTCAAGATCTTCACCTACATCGGCATCGCCCTCGCAGCGCTGGCGATCCTCATCCCCGGCGTCGGGGTCCTCGCGATCATGGGTGCGGTCGCGGCCGGGGTGAGCCTGGTCGCGCAGATCGGGCTGACGGCGCTCGGCGAGGGCAACGTCTTCGACCTGGTGATGGCGGTCGTCGGCGTCGTGACCCTCGGCGTCGGCGTCGGGATCACCAAGGCGACCTCGATCGCGATGAAGCAGGGCATCGCGAAGGGCACGGCGGGCTTCCAGAAGGTCGTCAACGCCAAGCTCGAGAAGCTCTCGACGCAGCGGTTCGCGTTGCTCGACAAGCTCGGCAAGCCGGGCACGTTCAAGAAGCTGACGGCGATCAACAAGCAGAGCGAGCAGGTCATCGGCAAGTTCGACGGCTTCGTCGACACCTTCAAGAACAACCCGAACTGGTGGAACCTGTCGAAGTTCTCGACGGTCGCGAAGAACGACTGGAAGACGATCTCGACACAGTTCGGTTCCGATCTGTTCACCCGCAAGGGCTTCACTAGCTGGGCCGAGCGGATCGGCGGCGTCGACTTCCAGGTGCACCGGAACTTCCTCAACAAGTGGGGTTCCGCCACCGGCATCGAGACCGTCTCGCAGGCGCCGAAGTGGCACACCTACGTGAACGGCGGCATGAGCGTCTGGGGTCGGAACTACTCGATCGCCGGCCTCGTCCTCAACCCGATCGGTGACGGCGCCGACACGAAGCGCCCGTGGACCGACGACTGGAACGAGACGAAGCACCCGATCTCCGTCTGAGCCGGGGACCCGCCCGGCCCGACGTCACCCGAGACAAGCAGTGGAGCACATGAGCCCGACACCCGTCCTCACCTCGCGCATCGACGTCGAGATCCCGCAGTGGCTCGTCGTCCCGGACACCGAGGGCGCGACACCCGCGTGGCGCGCCGAGGTGCTCGAGCTCTTCGCCGCCATCGTCCGCGTGGACGACGCGGCGGAGGGCGAGGACCGCGTGTTCGACGACGGCCGGCAGGTCGACCCGGTCGCGGCGCTCGACACCCTGCTCGAGTTCCGGGCGGCGCTCGGCGCCGAGGGTCGCCTCGTCGCGGGGCTCGGTGTCCCGAACCGGTGGCCGCTGCCGGTGGTGGTGTCGGTGGGCGTGGCGGAGCCGGGCGGCGAGAGCCTGCTCGAGCTCGCGGGCGCGGAGGGCGGGCTGCCGGTCGAGCGGCCGGCCGTCGACGAACTGCCGGACGACGTCGGCGGCGAGGGGCCGATCGTCACCCGCTACGACCTCGACGACAGCGGCGCGATCTGGGCCACCGTCTGCGCCGTCCGTCGCGAGACGCTCGTCGGGGCCGACGGACCGGTGGACGTCGACACCCGCGTCATGTGGCGCACGAGCGACCTCGACGTCGTCCCCGTCTTCGGCGGGGAGCTCGTCGGCCTGATCGGAGCCATCCGGAACGAGGTGCACGCATGACCGACCTGACCGCGTCCTTCTTCATGGTCGTCCCGCCGGGGTGGGCGCGCCTGCCCGCCCGCGAGGAGGACCGCCAGGAGCTCGGCGCGATGGTCCGCGAGGTCATCGCCCGCGCGCTCCCCGACGACCTGCCCCGCGACCGGGCCGAGCCCCTGCGCCAGGAGATGCGCAAGCGGCTCGTCGCCACGGTGGCCGAGGCCGGCGACAACGGTGCGACGGCGGTCTACCTGCCCGTGCAACCCGTCGACGGGTACACGCCGCCGGTGTCGATCATCGAGACCGAGGCGGAGGACGAGTCCGAGGAGGTCCCGGAGCAGGTGATCGCCCAGATCCTGGCGGACGCGCTGCCCGACCGGCGCGACGACGAGGACCCGGGGATCCGCGAGGTCGACGGCGGGATCGCCGCGCGGACCGAGACCGTGATCCGTCGCGCCGACCCGGCTGCGGAGCTCGCGGAACTCGGCGCCGGGCTGCCGGTCGTGGACGACCGGCAGGTCGTGTACACGATCCCGGTGCCGCACCGTCCGGGGCGGTGGGTCGTCCTGTCGTTCTCGGCGATCAGCCTGCCCGACGCCGACGACCGGCTCACCGACGCCCTGGTCGCACTGTTCGACGCGATCGTGACGACCTTCCGCTGGACCGACGTGCCCGGGGTGGAGCCGACCGCGCTGGAACGTCGGCTCGCCGAACTCGGGGGCGCCGCGTGAACTGGTCGTTCGTCGAGCCGCAGTCGCACCTGCTGCTGACGATGGCGGTCGTGCTGTTCCTCGGCGCGCTCGCCTTCGTCATCCCCACGATCGTCGCCGTCCGTCGGCGGACCGCGACCGACGCGCTTGCGTGGGCCGACCAGGTGCGTCGCGACCCGGCCGCGCCGTGGGCCGTCGACCGGGTGCTCCGCTCCGTCGACGCGTCCTGCGCGAACGCCGGGGTCGTCTTCCCCGGAGCGGTCCGGATGACGGTCGGCACGACGGTGCGGCTCGACCTCGCCTCGCCGACGATCGCGCCGCCGGAGCCGTGGACGGCCACGCCCGACGGACGGTCCTGGACCGCGCCGATGTGGGCGCTGCAGGCCGTACCGCTCGTGGCGGCGGCGCCGACGGAGTTCGCCACCGTCGTCTCGCTCGGCACCGACGGGGACGAGACCGTCCTGGTCGACCTGCGCCGGGTGCGCGGGGTCGTCGCGCTCCGTGGGGAGCGCCCGGCACGCGACGCGCTGATCCAGCGGGTCGTCGACCAGGTCCGGACCGATCCGTGGGCGACGGGGACGGCCGTGCTCAGCGTGGGCGGCGCGTCGGACGCGGGCACGGCGGTGTCGGTGCGCGACGCGATCGCGGCCGTCACGGCGGACGCGACCCCGGGCCTCCTGGTCGTCGCCCGCGTGCCCTCCGGTGCGGACGGCCGTGAACTCGTCCGGCTGCTCGAGCGGCCGGGCGGTCGCTGGGCGTGCGTCGCGGCCGAGCCGCACACGCTCGCGCGCTGGACGCTCGAGGTCCGTCGCGACGGGACGCACGTCTCGGACGTGCTCGGCACGGTCCAGTGGACCGGGCTGGGGCTGTCCGTGCCGCTGGCGGCATCCGTCACCGCCGACACCGTGACCGAGCGCGACGGCGCCGAGGCGGACGCCTGATGCGCGTCGTCGTCACCGTCGTCGACGACGTCACCGGGGAGTCCTCGGACGTCCTGGTCGACGCGTCCGGACAAACCCCCATGCGGGGTGTCGTGGATGCACTCGCCCGCCGGACGGGCGGTGCGCCGATGCCGGCGGACGCGCCGGACGGCGACGTGCCGTTCGCACGGAGCGGCCTGGTCGACGGTGCGGTGCTGCACGTCGGCGGCGCGGACCGACCCGAGTCCGAGCGCGGCATCGTCCACCTGCTCACCGTCGGTGGTGCGGACGCGGGACGAGCGCGCCGGCTGTCGCCCGGCACGTACCGGATCGCGGTCGCCGACGACGGCTCCCCGGTGGTCGGTGCCGACGCCGACGAGATCGCCGGTCTGGAGGCGCGGATCGCCTTCGACGGCACCGTGACCGTCCGGCGGGCAGAAGGCTCCCGAATCGTAACCGGTTCGGCAGGTTCGGTCACGCCGACCCTGGAGCAGGAGCCGGTCGGGGCGGAGTGGGTGCCCTGGACCCCCGACGCCCTCGTCCGGATCGGGGACACGGCCCTGACGATCCGCCCGGTCGCCGTCGTCGACCGCATGCTGCTCCGCCCGCCGGACTCGGGCCAGCTCGACTTCAACCGGCCGCCACGACTGCTCCCGCCGTTCCTGACGACGAACTTCCGGATCCCGAAGCCGCCGGTCCCCCCGCAGCGCTCGGCGATCCCCTGGATCATGGTCTTCGTGCCGGCGATGTTCGGCATCGTGATGGCGACGGTGTTCCACTCGCCGTTCTACCTGCTGTTCGCGGCGATGACGCCGATCATGGTGGTCGGCCAGACCGTCACCAGCCGGCGCACCGGCAAGAAGAGCCACCGCAAGCAGGTCGCCGAGCACAAGCAGCGCGTCGCCGCGCTCGAGGCCGCGATCGACGCCGCCGTGCTCGCGGAACGCGACCAGCGGAGGACCTCGGCGCTCGACGCCGGGTCGCTCCGGGTCGTGGCGAGCACGCCCGGCCGGCGCCTGTGGGAGCGGCGACCGTCCGACACCGACCACCTGCACGTCCGAGTGGGCATCGGCGACCTGCCGTCCACGGTGACCGTGGTCGACGACCGCGACCTCGACGGTCTGGCCGACGTGCCGCGCACGACCCTCGGCGTCCCGGTCACGGTGCCGCTGGCCGAGGTCGGCGTGCTCGGGATCGCCGGCGCCGGGGACGCCCCCCGTGACCTCGGCCGGTGGGTGCTCGGACAGCTCGCCGTGACGCAGAGCCCGCGCGAGGTGCAGTTCGTCGTGCTCACCGCACAGCAACACATGCCGGCGTGGGCATGGACGACCTGGCTGCCGCACGTGCGGCCGACGGCGGGCCAGGAAGCCCTCGCGCTCATCGGCGCTGACGGTGAGACGATCGGCCGGCGGCTGGCCGAGCTCACCCAGGTGCTGGCCGAACGCCGGGCGGAACGCGCGAAGAACGGGACGAACCGCTCCCGGTTCTCCCCCGAGATCGTCGTCGTGCTCGACGGCGCCCGCCGGCTGCGCGCCATGCCCGGCGTCGTCGGCCTGCTGCGGGAGGGCCCCGCGTGCGGCATCCGCCTGGTCTGCATCGACGACGAGGAGTGGCAGCTCCCCGAGGAGTGCGTCGCCACCGTGACGCACCGCACCCCGACCGAGCTCGTGCTGCGCCGCCAGCTCGCCGCCCCCGTCGAGCTCGTCCTCGCCGACCGGGTCCGCGACGACTGGTACGACGACGTCGCGCGGGCGGTGTCCCCGCTGCGCGACACGAGCGGCTCCGACGGCGACGGGCTCGTCCCGGACGCCGCCCGGCTGCTCGACGTCGTCGACCTGCCGCAGCCCGACGGGCGCCTCGTCGCCGACCGCTGGTCGGAGGGCGGCACGAGCACCTCGGCCGTCGTCGGCGTCGGCATCGACGGGGCCTTCGAGCTCGACCTGGTGAAGGACGGCCCGCACGGCCTGGTCGCCGGCACGACCGGGTCCGGCAAGTCCGAGTTCCTGCAGACGCTCGTCGCGTCGCTCGCCCTGCGCAACCGTCCGGACCGGATGACCTTCGTGCTCGTGGACTACAAGGGCGGTGCGGCGTTCAGCGTCGCCTCCGACCTGCCGCACACCGTCGGCCTCGTCACCGACCTCGACCAGCACCTGGTGGAACGTGCGCTCCGGTCCCTGCGTGCCGAGCTCACCCGCCGCGAGCACATCCTGGCGGCGTCCGGCGCGAAGGACATCGAGGACCACGAGGCGCACCTGGAACGCGGCGGCGCCGGCGAGGCGATGCCCCGGCTCGTGCTCGTGATCGACGAGTTCGCGGCGATGGTCACCGAGCTGCCCGACTTCGTCACGGGCCTCATCGGCATCGCCCAGCGCGGGCGCTCGCTCGGTGTGCACCTCATCCTGGCGACCCAGCGGCCCGGCGGGGTCGTCGGCCCGGACATCCGCGCGAACACGAACCTGCGCGTCGCCCTGCGGATGACGGACTCCGGGGAGAGCAGCGACGTCATCGACGTCGCGGACGCCGCACGGATCCCGAAGAGCGTGCCGGGGCGCGCGTACGCACGCCTCGGGCACTCGTCGGTGGTGCCGTTCCAGTCGGCTCGCGTCGGCGGTCGGTGGGCCGGTGAGGAGGACCCGGCCACGGGCCTCCCGTTCGTCCGCGTGCTCGACTGGCGCGACTTCGCGACCGCACCACCCGCACGACCGGTCCGGAGCGACCGCGCGACGGCCGCGACGGACCTGTCCGTCCTGGTGCAGGCGATGGTCGACGCCCGCGACCGGCTCGGGATCGGCAGCGTGCACAGCCCCTGGCTGCCGCCGCTCCCAGAGCTCCTGCCGCTCACCGAGGTCGCGTCGGCGGCGGTCGGCGACCGCCGTCGGGCGACCGCCGCGACCGAGAGCCTGCGGTTCCCGTTCGGCCTCGAGGACCTGCCGGACACCCAGGAGCAGCGCGCCGCCGAGATCGACCTGGCGAAGTTCACCCACCAGTTCGTCGTCGGTGCGCCCGGGTCCGGCCGGTCGTCGGCACTGCGCGGGATCGCGGCGTCGGCCGCGCGCTCGATCGCCTCGTCGGACCTGCACCTCTACGCCATCGACTGCGGCAACGGCGCGCTCGCCTCGCTGCAGCAGCTGCCGCACTGCGGAGCCGTCGTGCAGCGCACGCAGGTCGAGCGCGCGACCCGGCTCGTCGACCGGCTGACGCGCGAGATGGCTCGCCGGCACGACCTCATCGCGGCGGCGTCGGCGGCGGACATCACCGAGCAGCGCCTGCTCGCCGCGGCCGGGGAGCAGCTGCCGCACGTGCTCGTGCTCATCGACCGGTGGGAGAACTTCACCACCTCGCTCGGCGAGGTCGACGGCGGGGCCCTCACCGACTCGATCCAGTCGATGCTCCGCGACGGTGCCGCGGCCGGCATCCACGTCGTCGTCTCCGGCGACCGGACGCTGCTGTCGTCGCGCATGTCGACGCTCACCGACGACAAGATCGTGATGCGCCTGACCGACCGGCTCGACTACTCGCTCGGCGGGATCAACCACCGGAAGCTGCCCGCGTCGATCCCGGCCGGACGCGGCTTCCGCGCCGACTCCGGGATCGAGGTGCAGTTCGCCACCCTCGGCACCGACGTCTCCGGGCAGGGCCAGACCACTGCCGTGCGGGACCTGGCGAACGAGCTGCGCGCCGCCGCACCCGTGCCGCCGTCGCCGCGGCCGTTCCGGGTGGACGCCCTGCCGAAGGACCTGGACCTCGACGGCGCACTCGAACTGTCGTCGGCGCCGGAGCCCGCACCGATGGTCGCCGTCACCGGCATCGGCGGCGACGACATGGAGCTGCAGACCGTCGACCTGTCCACCGGGGGCGGCACCTTCCTGGTCGCCGGGCCCTCGCGGTCGGGCCGGTCCACCATGCTCGCCGCGATGGCGCGCTCGCTGCTCGTCGGCGGGACGACCCTCGTGGTGCTCGCCCCGCGACAGGGAGCGGTCCGGGACCTCGCCGGTCTGCCCGGCGTCCGCGCGGTGTTCACCGGCGACGACGTCACGCAGGAACAGCTCGAACCCGTGCTGACGCCGGACGGCACGCCCGTCGTGCTCGTCGTCGACGACGGGGAGCTCCTCATCGACTGCTCCGCCGCGCGGTGGCTGCGCGACTGGGGCCGGGCCGCCGTCGACAACCGACAGGGCATGCTGCTCGGCGGCAACACGACCGGGCTCGCCGCCGGCTTCGGCGGGTGGCAGGTCGACGCGAAGAAGAACCGACGCGGGGCGCTGCTCTCGCCGCAGGACACCCTGGCCGGCGACCTGATCGGCGTGCGGATCGCCCGGTCGTCGATCTCGACGCGGATCGTGCCCGGCTCGGCGCTCGTCCACCTCGGGACGGGCCTGACGTCGACGCTGCAGGTGCCGATGGTGTCGGCGACGACGCGGGCGGGCTCCGCGGCGGCCGCGGCGACGCGGTCGGAGTCGACGGCGTCGTCGTCGCTGGCGGGGTGATCGGCCGCGTCGGCGGCGGCTCCCACCGCGCCGTCGGCGTCGCGGCGGCTTCGACCGCGGGTCCTGCGACCGATGCCTGCGCGGGCTGAGGACGGTGCTGGGCGGTTACGAGCAGCGGGGGTACGCGCTCGCCTGGGAGCCAGCCGGGAAGGTTCTCCCCACGGAGCGGTTTGTCAAGTCGTTTTACACAGTGGAAACGTCAAATCGAAACCTTCAACTGCACGTTGAACTCCAGTTGTCCACACACAGTGTGGAAACGAAAACCCCAGTTCAAACGGTCGAAAGTATGTTCGCTCGACCAACTTTCCACACCTCTTTTCACAGTTGTGCACACACTGTCCCGGCGTGTTCGGCGCGTCCTCCACAGAGTTATCCACAGGGGCGTTTTGTGGGGATAACTCTGCCCCCCTACGTTGGCCCAGCGACCCGGACCAGGGGTGTGGTGTCGGACGTGGGCGGTAGAACGTCGTGTGGAGCTGGACGGTCGTGGGCCGGACGGCGTGGACCGAACAGTAGGGAGAACGTGTGTCGATCGCGCATCTGGACCCGGCGCCGCAGGACTACGCCGAGCGCGGCGGGATGGAACGCACTCCCCCGCACGACCTGCTCGCCGAACAGTCGACCATCGGCGGCATGCTCCTGTCGAAGGACGCCGTCGCCGACGTCATCGAGACCGCCCGCGGCGTCGACTTCTACGTGCCCAAGCACGAGGTCATCTTCGACGCGATCCTGTCGCTCTACTCGCACGGCGAGCCCACCGACGTCATCGCCGTCACCGACGAGCTGACCAAGACCGGCCTGCTGTCCCGCGCCGGCGGCGCCGAGTACCTGCACAGCGTCACCAGCATGGTGCCGACCGCCGCGAACGCCGGCTACTACGCCGGCATCGTCGCCGAGAAGGCCGTGCTCCGCCGCCTCGTCGACGCCGGCACCCGCATCGTGCAGATGGGCTACGCCAGCGAGGGCGAGGTCACCGACCTGGTCAACAGCGCCCAGGCCGAGGTCTACAACGTCGCCGGCGGGGTGCAGACCGAGGACTACGTCCCCCTCACCGACGCCATCTCCGCCGCCCTCGACGAGATCGAGGCCGCGAAGGGCCGCGACGGCCAGATGACCGGCGTGCCCACCGGCTTCGCGCAGCTCGACGGCCTGACCAACGGCTTCCACCCCGGTCAGCTCATCATCATCGCCGCGCGACCCGCCCTCGGGAAGTCGACCCTCGCGCTCGACCTCTGCCGCGCGGCCGCCGTCAAGCACAACGAGACCGCCGCGTTCTTCTCGCTCGAGATGGGGCGCGCCGAGATCGCCATGCGCCTGCTCTCCGCCGAGTCGAGCGTCCCGCTGCAGAACATGCGCAAGGGCACCGTCGACTCTCGCGACTGGACCACCATCGCGCAGACCCGCGGCCGCATCAACGACGCCCCGTTCTTCATCGACGACTCCCCCAACATGACCCTCGTCGAGATCCGGGCCAAGTGCCGCCGCCTCAAGCAGCAGCACAACCTGCGCATGGTCGTCATCGACTACCTGCAGCTGATGACCTCGGGCAAGAAGGTCGAGAGCCGCCAGCAGGAGGTCTCCGAGTTCTCGCGTGCGCTGAAGCTCATGGCGAAGGAGCTCCAGGTCCCCGTCGTCGCACTGTCCCAGCTGAACCGAGGCCCCGAGCAGCGAGCCGACAAGAAGCCGCAGATCTCCGACCTGCGCGAGTCCGGCTCGATCGAGCAGGACGCCGACATGGTCATCCTGCTCCACCGTGAGTCGGCGTACGAGAAGGACAACCCGCGCCAGGGCGAGGCGGACCTCATCGTCGCCAAGCACCGCAACGGGCCGACGGACACCATCACGGTGGCGTTCCACGGCATGTTCTCGCGGTTCGTGGACATGCCGCAGTAGCGGCCTGTCTGTGACTGCTCCCCGAGACGGTCGCCTGCTCTCGGAATGTGTCGCTAGGGGCCTGTTCGCGACAGCTTCATTGAGCAACGCTGTTCGGCCGAAAGCAGGACGGGGCTTTACGGCCGAAGGCAAGCCGCGCAGATTCCGCGCCGGCGGCCACATGCCGGTCCCGATCAGGGCGCGGGGCTTCATGCCTCCGCTGGAGGTGATGACGAGCATCGACCCGGCCGACTGCTCACTCTCAGGCGCCGATAGCCGAGCCGGCGCTCAACTGCACGAATGCAACTGCTCGCGCGGCACCTGCCCTCGTCGGGAACGTGCTGCCGGAACGCGCAAGGTTGAGGTGGTGACGGCATGCCCGCCAACGCCACTCCCCAATTGTATTGACGTGGACCACGGACCGAACGTTCGAGGAGACGGCTTTGAAGGTAGACGCTGCTTGTTGCGCGCCGACGAACGTATCGAACCCGGTCCCGGCGCGAGCCACCAGTTCATTTTCGGGTGAGTGCAGGCGCCAGATGTACTGCCCATTCTGCGTTGGGACCGAGGTGAATCCGTTCCGGGGTGTGCGCTTTGCGGGAGCGCATCGATAAGCCCGGAGGAACACTCCGCGCCGACCGAGTGATGCACGCAAGTTGCGGGTCTGGGCGAGGGTCTCATGCACAGGCCGTGCCGCCGCAGCGTTGGCCGACGAGCGCTGCACCGGGTCAGCGGGACATGATGATGACGTCGTGCGTGGCGGTGGCGACGGCGACTCCGTCCTTCACGATCCATGCCTGCACCCAGTGAGCGCCGGGGAAGTCGCTGGTCTCGCGGATGAGCTCGCCACGCTTGAGGACCTCGCCACGGAAGGCCTTCCTACTCGCAGCCTCAGGCCCGGCGTTGCGCACCTTCCAGTACACGTCGTAGGGGCCGTCCACCGTGCAGTCCGTGATCTGAAACTCGAGGGCTCGGCCGATGGGGACAAGGTTGCCATTCATCGCCAGCGGACGGAAACGACCCCGGCCTCTCTTCGTCGGCGACATCTTCCCGACAATTCGGAACGTCGATGCGGGATTCCGCCGCTCCGGGAAGCCGTACTGCTCCGTCAGGGTTTTCTCTCCGGGAAACATCTGATGCTCGTACGTGGGCAGGGTAGCTGCGGCGGCCGAGGCCGACAGGGCGAGAGACGATGTCGTGCTCGCACCGAACGAGACCCCGAACAGCTTCTGCCATTTGGTGACGCTGTCAGATGCTTCAGCATCGAGGGCTTCGCGAGCGAGCCGAGCCCACCGCTTCAGCTGGCTCTTGAGATTGTCGAACCCTGTCTGTGTGAGACGATCCGCGAGGTTCTGGCCGGTCCGGTCATCCACCCACGGCGGGGTGGAGTGCATGTTGAGGTAGTCGCGGAGGTCTTCGAGCAAGGCAGTGAAGGTCGTCGCGATGTTGCCGTAGTCATCGATTCCTGCGTAGCTCTTCACCCGCTCGGCCAGCAGCGCACCGAGCACGACGGAGGGGCAGTCGATGGAACTGCGGTCGCGAAGCCACTTTGCAAGGCGGATGACGCGAACGAGATGGCCGTTGGTCGTGCTGTTCTGGTCCTTGAGCCAGCGGGTGAACTCCGTCGGGTCCTGGAGCAGGAACTCGTTCTTCGTGCGATGAGTGATGTAGGTCCTGCCGTCGGCGCGTTCCACGAACGGTACGACGTCGATGTGGAAACTGTTCGCGAACTGAATGGTCACGCATCGCTTACCGAGAACGGTCTTGTCGGCGTAGCGCGGCAACACATCGAGCGCCTTCTTGAGCTCCACGGTGTATTTCTTCGGTTGCCAGTCCACCTGCTCGACCATCGGCAGGAGGACGTCAGCGTCAAAGTCGTTGCCGGAGAGCGGCTTGATGATGGTGCCGTGAGCGAACGAGCCCTGTGGGATGAGGCTTCCGTCGAGCTTGTCCTCGAGCAGCGCGCTTTCCTCCAGTGCCGAGTTCAGAGAGGACGTCCGGGTATGGAGGAGGTCGAGACGAGTCTGGTTGAGGTTGACGTGGTCGCGGAGGAAGAGGTTGAACTCCTTGATGCGCGCGGTCATTCGCCGACCTCCATAGCCGTCTCGTATGCGTCGTGTCTGAGCTGGTAGACGACGATGTTCGGCTGCGCACCGCGCATCCGATGCCGTCCCATCGTGATGGCCGCGGGCGCGGGTACGGCCGCGATCAGATGCAGGACGCGCACGCTTGGAAGTTCACTCTCGATGCGCGCGAGCGCATCCCGCCATACGAGCGCGAACGACTCCATGGCCGCGCGACTGCCCAGAAGGTCCGGACGCGGCGACTCGTCCTTCGGCGCGATGGTGACCCGGGGGAGCTCCCTTAGGCGGCCGGGGAGACGCTCTTCTTTCACCGATCCGCTCAGCTCGACGAGAACTGTGACCTCATTCGAGTCGCCAGTGTGCAAGACGATGTCGAATGCGGGGACGTCACCGTCGTCATCACTCCACGCCCAGGCGGTCACCTCATCGGTGCGCTTCCGAGCGAAGAGCCGAGTCTCCGTCTTGTCGTCGAGTTTAGAGCCCAGGTAAACGAGCGACGGGATAGGAGCGAGAGCGAAGACGCTGAGCGACTCGACGTCGCCAGCGATTACCGCCTCCCCGATGCGAGCAGCGAACCGGTCGATCTCCGTTCGATGAGCGTTCCACGCCCATCCGTCGTCGTCGTTGCCAGGGAGATGAACGGAGAAGGCCCCATTGCGCGTGTCTTCCCCCATACCCGTGTATCCGTCGGCACGTAGCGCCTCCGCAACCTGCGGAAGCGAAATTGGTGCTCTTGTCCCGCGGACGTCAGCGCTCACCGTCACAACGGAAGTCGGCCGAAGCGTCGCGAAGTCGGTGACCTGCCGCACCCGGTTCTCGTGCAGCAGCTTCTTGGCGCTTAAGAATTCGACCGTGTACTGGTCGCGGTAGGCCTTGTCGTCGATCCTCTTGTGGCACGAATGGCAGAGGAGCATCAGGTTCTTCTCGAACGCGCGCTCGTCGGCGGCGAGCGCAGAATGGCCTCGAGGAGAATCCTTGCCCGATCCTGCTCCGACGATGTGTGCGATCTGCCCGTTGGGGATCGCATGCCAAGTCCAATCGGCGGCGTCCAAGAGGTAGGTCGCACAGAGGACGCACCGTCCTGCGGCTTTGGCCCAGAGCCGCAGGCGTGTGCTCTCCGGTACAGCCGTCCGACGCACCGCGGTGTCGCAATCCCGGCCCTCGCTCGGCCCCTTCGTCGTCTGTTTCGTCATACTGCGCCGCTTCCTCGCGAATCGAAGCAGCCGGATGTCGCTTATTGAGGGCAGAACGATTGCTTTGTCATCCCAGCTGCGCAATAGACGGCTCCCTGCATCCCGGATCTCGAGATGGTGCTACTTCGGGGACCTAACAGTACAAGCGGGTACCGACACTCGCTAGCACCGGTCTCTCGCCGCCTGACGTTAGCGGCAGCGGTCGTCGAGACTGGGGTCCCTGAGCGCAGGGCTACGTGGATTCAGAACAGCAGAGGATTCCCGTAATCGTTGAGAAGCATGCTTCCCTGCTGCAGCATCCCTTCCGGATAGATCGAACGCGGCCACGGGGTCGCCCTGCCTGACGATGCGTCTGCGCCGAACATGGCTTCCAACGTTGCGAGGGACGAGGCTCCCAGCGGGAGCAGTGTCTGGCTCAGCCACGTGACGAACTGAGCCAAGGGCGCTCCGGGGAGATCTGCCGTTGCTCCGTGATAGCTGTTGAACGACGACATTGGCTGCCAATTGGCCGCGGTACCAGGAACGCCCGCCGGGGCCAATGACACGCGTCGTGCGCTGAAGAACGCGCGATCGGCGACGAGTAAAGCGTCTAGTTCCTCCCGCGGCGACCGGACCAGCGGGTCCGTCGAACTGTAGGCGGTCCTCTCATGGAAGTCCTGAATCGCAGCGCGGAAGTCTGTCGCGTTCCGGGCAAGCTCGCTACTGTGCGCGAGAAGTCCGAATGGGAACGGACCGCACAGTGCCTCGCGGACTGACGCCGGTGACGCCCCGGCAACCTCGAGCAGCCGACGTTTTTGCAGCAAGGCCTCGCCTAGGTGCCGAGGTCGCAGCGTGAGTTTCACAGAGAAGGCAGCCGCTACGCCGCTTGCGAGGACTGACGGGTCGTCCATCAAGTGCCTCGGGTAGTCGGGCTTCAGGACGAGGAGGTCAACCTCGTTTGAGTCACCGCCCGGCCCAACGATGTACTTCCGGGAAACGACGGGCCAGGACGGTCCCCAATCGCTTAGCAACCGAATCCAGGTGGCCTCACCTTCATGGCCCGACCGCTGAGGGTCGTGCTCGCGCGCGTGCTGACGAGCTTCCTCATAGTCGGCTTGCACCTGATCCGCGACGCGACGAATCAAACCCTGGAACCTGTTTTCGGACACCTGCGCGAACCCCGTTCTCTTCTTCTCCGGTGTAGCTGACTGAGCTCGGGCCGACCATATCCGAGCCAGCGAGTAGAAGCGACGCTTTTCGTGAGCAGACGCCGCGACAGTTTTGTGAGCGGGCGCGCATCTAGAGAGACCCCGGGCGACCGATTCAGTGAACAGTCATATGTCGCTCGTCAGCCGAGCAGATCGTCTCGCTCGCACGCGACGTCGCTGAACGACGGCGCCTGACTGGCTGTTCGGCAGCACCGAGCGGCTACGCGGAGGTGGGTCGGCTGACCGTGCGTTCGGCGCGAGGCGTCCGTGTGCTGTGCGTCCACTGCGGATGACAGCGGAACAGCTTTCCGAGGGGGCGTTCGACCCGCTGAACGGCTGTGGAAGGCGGGCCCGGCACTCGCACGGTCGGATGTGCACGGGGGACCGGTCTCCGAGCGGTCAGTGTGGGGCGGGGTGGTCGCTGGCAGCGGCCGTCATCAGTCCTCTGAGCCACTGGGAGGCGGGGTCGCTGTGGTTGCGCTGGTGCCAGCGCTGTTCGGCGGTCGCGTCGGGGAGCGTGGCTGGCACTCGGTACGCGCGGATCGGGACGCCGCGGTCCTGGAGGTGCGCCGCGAGCCGGGAGGGGAGAAGGCAGATGACATCGTGCTCCAACGCCATGAGGGCCCCCACGGCGTAGGAGGGCACGATGGCTGCGACCCGGCGTTGGTAGCCCTCGCGTTCCAGTGCGTCGTCGAGCGGCCCGCGGTCCAAACCGCGTCGGGATGCTGAGACGTGCGGCACGGAGCAAAGGTCTTCGAGCGTGAGGACGGGTTTGCGTCCGAGGTCCGATCCGGTCGAGACGACGGCGACGAACACGTCGGTGAACAGGACAGAACTGCGGATGTCGGGCGGGGAGGGCACACGCACCCCGACATCCAGATCGAGCGTGCCGTTCCGGAGCAGGTCCGCGTCCTTGGAGTCCTGGGCCACGAACCGGAGCTGGATGTGGGGCGCTTCTGCGGCGACGAGACGAGTCAGACGGGGCGCGAGGACCGGGGTGAGAGCGTCGTTGATGCGGATGGTGAAGGTCCGCCGCCACGTGGCCGGGTCGCCCAGGGTTTCGAGTCGCAACCTGTCCGCGTCGTCGAGAAGTGCTTTGACGCGAGCGGCCGCGCGCAACGCGAAGGGTGTCGGAGTCATCCCGCGACCCGCCCTCACGAGGACAGGGTCACCCATCGCTAATCGAAGCCGACCGAGCGCGCGACTGGTAGCCGGGACGGACAAGTGCAGGACCTCAGCAGCCCCGGACACGCTGCCGGCGTCGAGGAGTGCGTCGAAGACGCGCAGGAGGTTGAGATCGAGTTGCTCGGCCGGCATCCTCGGATTGTGTCGCACGCAACAACGGTTTGCCAATGTTGCGCTTCCCCGAGACAACGGCGTGCAGGAAGCTTCGTAGGGGCTGATCAGCTCAGCAAGCGAGGACACATCGGCGAGATGTGTCGCAGGTACAGGAGGACCGATGGCCAGGATTGTGCGTCCCCGGAACCACGGCGGGCCCGACATGCTCACCGTGGTCGACGTCGAGGTGCCCACCCCGCGCGCGGGTGAGGTGGTGGTCGAGGTCCGCGCAGCGGGCGTGAACCCGGTCGATTGGAAGCTCTACAGCGGTGCGTTCCATGCTGTCGACGACGAACACCAGGACGTGGCCGGGGTGGCGGAGTCGATGCCGGACCTCGGGATGGAGTGCGCTGGCGTGGTCACCGCGGTCGGCGACGACGTGGACGGTATGCAGGTCGGCGACGAGGTCATCGTCTACCCCGTGACTGCCGCCTACGCCGATCACGTCACCGTCCCCGCGTCCTCACTCATCCCGAAGCCGGAGCGGCTGAGCTGGGAGCAGGCAGGGGGGCTGATGCTCGCCGGCTTGACCGCCGCGCACGCGCTCCACGCAGCAGACGTGCGAGCGGGCGAGACGGTCCTCATCCACGGCGGTGCCGGTGGCGTGGGCCTGATGGCTGTGCAGCTCGCGGTGCAGCTCGGGGCCACCGTCGTCGCGACCGCTGGCGAACGGAACCACGAGCTGTTGCGCGGCTTCGGTGCAATCCCCGTCACGTACGGTGCGGGCCTCGCAGGCAGGGTCGAGGCCGCCGCACCCCAGGGCATCGACGCGGCGATCGACACGGTCGGCACCGACGAAGCACTCGACGTGTCACTGCAGTTCGCACCGGATCCGGCTCGGGTTGCTTCGATCGCCGGCTCGGACCGGCGGTTCGGCACCGGGATCAAGCTCCTCGGCTACGGACCCGGACAAGACGCCGGCACCGAGTACCGCGCCTCGGTGCGTCAGCACCTCGCAGACCTGGCCGGAGCAGGTGACATCCGGGTCATCGTGGCCGCCGCGCTCCCGCTGGCGGGTGCCGCTCGAGCACACGCCTTCGGGCAAGCAGGTGGCTTCACCGGAAAGATCGTTCTCCTTCCCTGACCGTGGTCGCCTGGGTCGCGGCCGTCTGCGCCGTCGTCATCCTCGTGAGCGCCGCGGTCGGCCACCGACGCTCTCGGCTCCGTCCGTGATCGCAGAGCGATCGGCTCTCGGACGCGATCGTCGCAAGCATGCAGTGCTCTCGTCGTGCGCTACGGCCTGATGAACGAGTACGGCGTCGATCGGCCGTTCTGGAGCGAGGACGGGCCCTGTGATCAGGGCGTCCCGTCGCTTCCGACGCGGCTCGTCGTCGAAGTACCGGCGTGGGCGGATGACTTCGACACCAACTACTCGATCGAAGCGGGCTGGCCGACCGAGGTCGCCGCGCGTTCCCACGAGCGCCGGGGCCGTCGCCCCCTCCGGCTGGTTCGACGGGGGCTGGAACCCGAGGGTGAAGTGGTGTTCGACCACTGGGAGACGAACAGGCGCACGGGCCTCTAGCGGCCTCTGTTGTGGGCGTCCAGGCGACCATGGCTCGTCGGACGTCGCTGTTGATGACCTCCGACATCGCCCGCAGCCAAGTGAGGCCTACGGACCCGGCCCGGCTCGAACGGGCAGGCACCCTCGCCGAGCTGCGGGCAGGACGCACCCGTACCGGGTAGATGCGCCTTGGGCGGGTTCCCGTGGATGCTCCAGGCCCTCGCCAACCGGTCATCGTCTCGATGGACGATCGCCTGTCGAGATGGCCTCTCGTCGAGCACCACGAGTACGCCGGCGCCGACCACGACGTCATCGCTGGACGGCACAGCGCCTGCAACGGTGGTGCGCACCACCGTTCCCGGGGTTCAGGCGCTGGGCTGACCGACCGGGGCGAGCTCGATCCCGAGCTGGCGCATCGTCTCGAGGTTGTCGTACTGCACCCACTCCTCGGCGAGCTTGCCGTCCTCGTCGTAGCGGAACATGTTGATCAGTGTCAGCGTGAACTCCCCGCCGTGGGGTTGAACCGTGCCGAACGGCGACGGCTCGAACGGCCCGTCGAAGATGCCGCCCATCTCCGTCCGGCATCCGACGAGGGAGCCCGACGAGACGATCTCGTGACGCTCGCAGTAGAAGCCGCTGAACGCCGCACGCATCTGCGCGAAGAAGACCTCGAGTCCAGCGAAGTCGAGATCGACGCCAGGGCCGTGGAACGTGAAGTCCTCGCTGAAGTACTCCCGCAGCACGGCGGGGTTCTCCTGAGCGATGGCATCGCGACCGACCTGGACGAGCGCGCGCGAGCGCTCGTCGTACCGGGTGTCATCGGGCTCGATGAATGCAGACATGTTCTTCCTCACGGTCATTGGTTGCTGGCTTCGCTCGAGGCTCGTCAGGAGCACTCGATGGCGAACGTCGCAACCGTAGGACCTGGAGTCGACTCCAGGTCAACCTCGGCAGCCGGTGCGCTCAGGAAGTCGAAGTGCACCGCTGCGACGACGCCTCGCTCCTCGCGGCGAAGTAGGCGTCATCGGCATCATCGCTGACGAACAATCCACTCGCGGTTCCCATCGACACGGCCTCGGTGTAGGCGGCCACCTTCGTGGAGATGAGATCGAGCGCGTCCTGCAAGACCGCCATCTGGGCTCGCACCTGCGCTTCGTGACGCTGCAACAGCTCCAGGCGCTCGCCCTCGTTGCCCGACCCTGCTCGAACCATCGCGGCGTACCGGGCGATCTCCGGGAGCGGCATCCCGGAGGCGCGCAGACGCTGACAGATGCCGATCCAGCCGAGGTCGGCCGCCGAGAAACCTCGACGCCCGCCCGCACTCCGCTGGGGAGGTGGGAACAGGCCCTCGCGCTCGTAGAAACGGAGCGTGTCGACGCTGAGGCCAGTGCGGGCACTGACTTCCCCGATGGAGAGCAGATCGCGGACCGGAGGCATGCGACCAGGCTACGTTCACGCCGGTGCACCCTCTCGCCCCTGAGCACGAGCCGCCCGAACGCGGACCTGGAGCAGCGGAGCCTGCCCGCACGAGCGCCCGCTCAGCTCACGGCCCCCCACGCCGCAGCGTCGCCGACGGCAGCTCGCCGAAGCGCTCCGCGTAGGCGCCGGCGAACCGGCTGACATGCAGGAAGCCCCACCGGGCGGCGACCTCGGACACGGTGACGGCGCCCGGGGCCGCGGTGAGCAGGTCCTCGCGGGCCCGTTCCAACCGGAGTCGTCGCAGGTAGCCCGTGGGCGTGGTGTCGAGGGTCCGCCGGAAGCTCTCCTGCAGGCTGCGGACGCTCGTCGAGACGGCGGCAGCGAGCTCCCCGACGGTCCACGGTCGTGCCGGGTCCTGGCGGAGGAGCTCGACGGCCTGCGCGACCGACCGGGCACCGGCAGCCCCTCTCGGCACGGCGAGTGCCGCCGAGTGGTTGTGCGGCTGCCCGAGCAGCAGGCTGTGCAGGAACACCTGCTCGAGGCTGCGCACCGCGAGTGGATGTGCGAGGAGGCCCGTCGTCCCGCGGGAGCCTTCGTCGACGAGCCGCACGGCCTGTGACACGGCCCGTCCGCCGCCGGTGGTGAGGTCGAACTCCGCGTCGAACTCGAGCGGTGTCGGGGCCGGTGCGTCCAGCAGGAGCTCCAGCTCGGTCTGCAGGTCGCGGTGCGGGATCATGACGGCGACCTGGGCGAACCAGTCGCTGCAGTCGAGCTCCACCGACCGGCCCGGCATGAACACGCCGGCGGTCTGCTCGGTCCCCCGGAAGCGCGTCCCTCGGTCGGCCCGCATGGTCGACTGCGACCGGACCGGGATGTCGAGGTGGTAGTTGACGGGCTCCGCGGTGCACAACCGGACGGCCTCGCGGAAGCACATCCAGCCGAAGGTGATCCGACCGACCGTGAGGGCGTTCAGTTGCATGCGCAGGCTCGACGAGCCCTCGGTCGGCGAGACCTGCACCGGCAGGAACACCTCGCCCAGCACGGCGGCGGCCTCGTCGACGGTCGTGCTGGCGGCCACCCGGTGCAAGCCGAACAGCTCGGTCGTGGCCCCGGTCATGGCGTGACTCTACCGGCCACGCCCACGCCCGCCGGACACGGATCCGCGCGCAGCGACGGTGACTCCGCGCGCAGCGGATGGCGCCCGGACCGGCGCCTGCCTACGGTCGTCTCCAACCGGTGCGCGACGGTGACCCACCCGGACTGCTCCCGGGGACCAGCGAAGTCCAGGAGGCGACGATGACCATGACGGAAGCCCCACGACTGCCCGACCGTTCGCTGCCGCCGCGCGTCGTGACGGCGTCGGCGAGCGGCCCGGACCCGGACCGGGTCCTGGTGTTCGGTGACGCGGTCCTCACGCCCGACGAGTCGCTCCACGGCGCCGCACGCACGATGGCCCAGGCGCTGGCCGGGCGGTCCGGGCGCGGTGCCGACGTCACGGCGGTGCCGTGGTCGAGCTGGTCCGGCCAGACGTTGGTCTCCGCCGGGAGCGGGACCCACGTCGCCAACTACGACGTCGTGGTGGTGTGCCTGTCCGGCAGCGTCGTCCACAGCCGCACCACGAACACCGCGGTCGCCGCCGCGGCCGAGGAAGCGCTCGTGCTGGTCGACCAGCTCCGACCACAGCTGGCGCCGACCGCGGAGGTCGTGCTCGTGCTTGCGCACAAGGAGGACCAGCTCGCGCTCGTGACGGCGCTGCAGCAGGCGCGACGGGACCTGGTCGTGCTGGGCCTCGACACCGACACCGACACCGACACGGTCACGTGCACGCCGCCGCTGTTCCTCGAGGTCGTGCACCTGTTGCTCGAGCAGCAGCGGGCCCGCGCCGGGAGTCCCCAGTGGCTCCGCTCGACGCCGCAACCGTTCGAGCACCGGTACGAGGCCATCCGTCGCCTGGGCGTCGTCGACGCTCCGGCCGACGCCGCCCTGGACCGGATGGTGCAGCACATGACCGAGCTCTTCCGGACGCGGGGCGCTGCGATCACCTTCCTGCCGGCGGGACGGCAGTGGTCCGCCGCGAGTCTCTGGCTGCCGCGTGGGACGGGAGCACTGCAGGACTCCTTCTGCCGCACGACCGTGCTGGGCTCCGGCCCGACGGTCATCGGGGACGCGTGGGACAGCAGCCGTCCGCAGGTCGCCCGACGCGGACGGATCCGCTTCTACGCGGGGCACCCATTGGAGGACCTGGACGGGACCCGCGTCGGCGCGGTCTGCGTGTTCGATCCTGCGCCGCGCAGGGAGGACGCCGTGGAGCGCGACCTCCTGCGCGACTTCGCCGTCCTGGCCAGGGACACGCTGTACCGCCGTTGAGACTCCACCGGTTTCGGGTCCGGTGGAGCGCCCCGCGCCGGAAGGCGCGGTGCGCGAGGTGGACGGGAGGCGCGGGGCCGGGTCCCCACGCGCCTCCCGTCCGCAACGGCCGTACCGGACGGCGGCCGCACCAGCGGTCGCGGTGGGCCGAGCAGAACCTCGCCGCGACGCCCTCCCGGCCTACGCCAAGCTGGTGACGGTCGGGTAGGTCCGCGGCCCCGTCGAGACGGACAGGAGGCGCGGTGCCAGCTGGCACCGCGCCTCCTGTCCGTCCATCCGTCCCGTCCACGACGAGACGCAGGAGCGAGCGTCTGCTGCGCTCGTCACCCGTCGGCGAGCCGCTCGAGCACCCGGCGCGACGCGGCCGACATCTCCGGACGCACGCCGAGGCGCTCGAGGTACTCCGACACGGACTGCATCTCGTGCGCCCGTCGCACGGCGTGCTTCCGGCTGCCCGACTCGTACCGCTCGATCTTCGCGTCCGCGTCGCCGGAGAGCTGCGCCGCGATCTGCGCGTGCACCCAGTCCTCGCAGCCCGCGGCGCGGCCGGCCTCGAGCGCCTCGACGACGACGGTCGCCAGGCTCTTCATGAGCACGCTCCGGAGCAGCTTCCGCGAGGTCGCGGTACCGGCCGGGCCGTCGACGTGCTCGACGTCGGACCCGAGTGAGGTGAGCAGCTCCCCGACGACGTCCGCTGCCCCGCCGGACACGATCGTCTCCGTCGCGGCGCCCTTCAGCGGCACCGGCCCGAGGATCGCGACGTCCGCGAACCGGCCACCGGCCGCGACGATGCCCTGTTCCGCGATGACCATGTCCTCGGGGGAGGCGGTCGTGAAGTCCGCGTAGACCGCGCCGGGGGTGATCGCCCGCGCGGCGTCCTCCGCGATCGAGCGGCTGAGGGCGGCTCCGGTCAGGACGATCGTCAGCTCGCTGGCGGCGACGACCTCGCCGACGGAACCGAGCCGCTCGACCCCGTCCGGAGCCGGTGCGGGGGCGGGGTCGAAGCCCCGGACCTCGTGACCGGCGGCGACGACGGCCGCCGCGTAGATGGACCCGGCCTCGCCGAGACCGATGAACCCGACTCGCATGGTGTTCCTCTCCTGCGAGCCGTGGCTCGCTTCCTACCGACCGACCGCCTGCGCGGCCCGACGGACCTCCGGGACCAGTGCCTCCAGTCCCGCTCTGTCGTTGTGTTCTGCCGGACCGGACGCCGAGACGGACCCGATCACGGCTCCGCGCTGGTCGAAGACCGGCGCGCTGACCGCGGCGACGGCGACGTCACGCTCGGCGATCGAGACGTGGAAGCCGTTCCGGTGGATCTCGTCGAGCGACGAGCGCAGCTCGTCCGCGGGCACCGTCCGGCCGTTCGCGTCCGTCGTGTCGCCGTGGCGCGCGAGGACGTCGTCGCGTTCCTCCGGCGTCGTGAAGGCGAGGATCGTCTTGCCGGCGCCGACCACCAGGGGGAGCCGCCGACCGACCGGCAACTGGTAGCGCAAGGGGTCCCGGCCGTCGACGCGCGCGGTGAGGATGCGCTCCTCGCCGGTGCGCACGTAGAGCGACGTCGTGAGGTGCGTCGAGTCGGCGAGCTGCTGGAGCACCCCGCGTGCGCGGGTCGTGAGCGGGTCGCCGACGAGGTAGCCGTGTGCCAGACCGAGCGCTCCCGCTCCCAGTCGGTACTCGCCGCCGTCGTGCTGCACCAGGCCGCGGCGTTGCAGCACACCGACGATGCGCAGCGCCGTGGCGGCGTGCAGGCCCGTGCCCCGGCTCAGGTCGACCAGCCGCAGCGGGCGGGCACTCCGCTCGAGGAGTTCGAGCACGTCGAGCGCACGTTCGACGCTGCGGACCGTCGGCTGGGAGGTCTGCCCGTCGGTTGCCATGACGCCATTGTGACGGACCGCCCCGCCGCACCGTCACTCGGACCTCGACGCGGCGACGATCTCGTCGCGGATCCGGGTCTCGTCGGCGTGCTTCGCCTCTGCTCGGGTGAGCACCTCGGTGGCCTCGGCTGCGGGCACCACCGCGACGCCGTCCCCGTCGGCGACGACGACGTCGCCGGGGTGGACCACGACACCGCCGATCGCCACCGGCCGTCCGACGCGGAAGGGTCCGTTGCGGTAGGGGCCGGCGGGGGTGACGGCGCGGGCGAACACCGGGAAGCCGATCTCCTCGAGGTCGCCGACGTCGCGGACGGCGCCGTCGACGACGAGTCCGACGCACCCGCGTGCACGGAGGCGCTCCGCGATGAGCTCGCCGACCAGGGCGCGGTCACGGACGGCGTGGCCGTTCACGACGAGGACGTCGCCCGGCCGCAGGGTGTCGAGCGCCTCGTGGACGCCGGCGTTGTCGCCGCCCGCGACCTCGACGGTGCGCGCGGTCCCGGCGGTGCGCGCACCGCGCCAGACGGGCCCGATCTCCGCGTCCACGACGCCGAGGCGCTGCATGGCGTCGCCGATGTTCGCGACCGGCAGGGCGCCGAGCCGGTCGACGACGTCCTGGGTGACGGTGTGCCCGGTGTGCTCGATGTGCTGGGTGTGCTGGGTGTGCTCGGTCATTCGTTCGACTTCCATCCGTGTGCGTAGGCGAGGAGCAGGGTCCAGATGCCGAGGGCGCCGCCGACCCCGAACGTCCACGGGGCGAGGGCGGCTGCGGCCGCGGAGACGAGCGCTGCGTCGAGGACCAGGACGCCGACGAGCTGCAGCAGCACCATGACGGTGCCGAGCGCGAGCATCGAGACGAGCAGGACGACGAACACGGCCGTCATGCCGGTGGCGATGCGCTTCCGGGTCGGACCCGTCGTGGGTCCCGTGGGGTCTGCCATGGTGCAGTCCTTCCGATCGGTGGGGACGGGTTCAGTGGGGGACGGGCAGCCAGCCCGGCCCGATGAGCGCGGCGATGAGCAGGATGGGGACGACGTACAGGACCACGAGCGGGACGAACGTCTTCACCGGGTTCACCCCGGCGATCCCGGTCGCGATGTAGATGGCCGACGCTCCGGGCGGCGAGGCTCCCTCGGTCGAGGCCGCCACCAGGACGACGCAGGCGGCCAGCACGGGGTCGACCCCGGCGACGACGAGGACGCTGAACCCGATGCCGCCGATCGTGGCGATGGTCGCGGTGGAGCTGAGCGGGCCGGCGACCAGCACGACCATCACGGCGACGATCACGCTCATCACGACGGGGGAGGCGTCCAGTCCGTTGAGCACGGCCGCGAGCTGGTCGGCGAGCCCGAGCTCGGTCAGCACGGCACCGCCGGCGAACGCGAAGACGAGGGTCGCACCGATGTCGCGGTAGCGCGGCGCGGTCCCCGCGACGAAGTCGTACCACTCTCGGGTGCCCTTCGGCAGCTTCTTCCGGCCGAGGAGCAGTGCCAGCAGGCCGAGGAGCACGGGGATCCAGACGACGATGCTGATGGTGTCGGCCGCGTCCTCGCCGAGCGCGTCCGTGACGAACGCACCACTCGGGCCGAGCGTCACGAACACCGGGACGAGGATGCCGAGGAACACGAGCAGCGACGTCCACCCGTGTCGGAAGGACTGGCGGAAGGGGCTGATGTCCTCGGCCGGGACGCGCTGGATGCGGTGCCGACGGACGAAGTAGGCGATGACGATCAAGCGCCACAGCACGCACCACCCGGCGGCGACGAACATCGCGGGCAGGAGCTCGCCGATCGTGACGAGCGGTGCGACCGTCGCGGTGCCGATGAGGATGAAGAACGAGGCGCTGGGCGGGATCACCGTGCCGTTGCCGGCGTTCCCCGCGACGACGGTGGCAGCCACCGGGGCGGGCCACTGCGACCGCTTCATCCACGGGATGGTGACGGTGCCGAGCGTCGCCGCGTTCGCGGACCCGGAGTGCGCGACCGAACCGAACAGTGCCGAGCCCACGGTCGCGACGTAGCCTGCCCCGCCGGGCAGCCGGCCGAGCAACGAGTTGAGGATCTCGACCTGCCGGTCGATGACCCCCGTCGACGCCAACAGGAACCCGACGAACGTGAAGGCGAGCGCGGCGAACACGATCTCCTCGTTGAAGGCGTCCTGCAACCCGAACACCAGCAGCTCGAGGAACCGGGTGCCGCCGAACGCGCAGACGACGAGGAACCCGACGACCATCCCCTCGCCGATACCGCGGCGGAGCGCCACGCTCCAGACCACGATCGTGCCGATGTAGGCGATCAGCGCCCAGACGGCCAAACCCATGTGCGACTCACTCTCCGTTGAGGGTCATTTCACCTGATGCAACTTTCTTGCATCTGTTGATAGAGCAAAGCAGCAGCGACGGCACACGTCAAGGTCTGGACCCGCTGCTGACCGTCGGGCGTGGGCGCGGTCGGACTGCGTGCAGCTCGCGCTCGACGTGGCCGGGTCGCGGTCGCGGTTGCGGTCGTCGTCGGTCCTGAAGGCTCACCGCGGTCGCCGTCAGACCCGGTGGGACCCCGCACCGCGCAACCGGTCGAGCTTCGCCGCCGCGTCCGATCCCGGCGCCGCGTGGAACACCACGAGTCGCACGTCCGCCGCCCCGTCGACGGCCAGCCGTTCGCGTTCCAGCCTGAGCGGCCCGACTTCCGGGTGGTGCAGCAGGACGGTCCCGCCGGTCTGCCCCTGCACGTCGTGCCGGTCCCAGAGCTGCCGGAACCGGTCACTGACCATGCGGAGCTCCTCGGCGAGGTCCGCGGACCGTCCCGCGCCGCCGCCCGCGGTCTGCCGGAGGTTCCCGACCAGGCACTGCGCCACGGCGTCGTGGTCGGGGAACAGCGCCCGGTCCTCCGGCACCGTGAGCAGGTCGCGCAACTGGTTCCGCCCGGGGGTCAGTCGCGGTGAGAGCCGCTGCGCGAGGGGGTTCGCGGCCAGGACGTCGAACGCCGTGGTCTCGATGACGGCCGGCTGCACGAGCTGGTCGAGCAGGCGGCGGGCGCCGTCGGGCACGACGGGTGTCGACGTCGCCGCACGGTCGGCGCGGAGCGGTCCGGCCACGATCGCGTGCATGTGCGCCAGGTGCTCGTCGTCCAGTCGCAGCACCCGTCCGAGCGCCTCGAGCACCTGGGTGGACGGGTTCCGGTCGCGGCCCCGCTCCAGTCGCAGGTAGTAGTCGGCGCTGATGCCGGCGAGCATCGCGACCTCCTCACGACGGAGACCGGCGACCCGGCGCTGGCCCCGGACCGCCAGCCCGGCCTGCGCCGGCGTCACCTGCGCCCGTCGCGCGCGCAGGTACGTCCCGAGCGGGTTGCGTCGACCCGGAGCGGAGGCCCGGCTCGCGTCCGTCATCGGGGGTCCTGTCAGGACCTGGTCACGAGAGGGCTCTGGGGCGGCGACGAGATCCTGCATACCTTCTGGAACGGGGCGCCCGCCCCGTCTGATTCCCGTCCGGAGGACCCATGACCGTCACGCTCATCACCGGTGCCAACAAGGGCATCGGGTTCGAGACCGCACGCCAGCTCGTCGACCTCGGGCACGAGGTCTGGGTCGGCGCACGCGACGCCGACCGCGGCGCCGCGGCCGCCGCGGCGATCGGTGCCCGGGCCGTGCAGCTCGACGTCACCGACGACGCCTCGGTCCGCGCCGCGCTCGCGACGGTCGAGGCCTCGGGCACCGGACTCGACGTCCTCGTGCACAACGCCGGCGTCCTCACGACGGAGCTCGACGGACCCGCGGCACTGCGCTCCTTCGACACGAACGCGGTCGGCATCGTCCGGGTCACCGAGGCGGCGCTGCCACTGTTGCGTCGGTCGTCGGCACCGTCCGTCGTCACGGTGTCGAGCAGCGCGGGGTCGTTCTGGGCCGTGACGAACCCGGAGCGTCCGGAGCACGGGCTGCCCGTCGCGCTCTACTCCGCGTCGAAGGCGGCCGCCACGATGCTCACCGTGCAGTACGCGAAGGCGAACCCCGGCATCCGCTTCAACGCCGTCGAGCCGGGTGCGACGGCGACCGACATGACGGCGGCGTTCGGGATCGGGCGCTCCGTCGCGGAGAGCGCCCGCGTCGTCGTGGCGCTCGCGACGACGGGCCCGGACGGCCCGACCGGCACGTTCACCGACGAGTCGGGCACCCTGCCGTGGTGACGGGCGTGCACGGCGGGACGCCGTACCTCGGTCGCGACCTGGTCCGACGTGCACGACGCGCCCGTGTCGCAGCCCGCGGAGGGCATCCGCCGCTGGTCCGTCCGGGCCGGCAGTAGCCTCGTGCGCGTGGGCATCCCGGACTTCGACGTCGAACCCGCGGTCGGGCCGCGGTCGTGGGCGGTGGTGCTCGGTGTGGTGAGCGTGCTCGCGGGTGTCCTCGCCGTCATCGGCTGGCCGTTGCCCGTCGTGTCCGGCCGGTACACCCAGGACCCGCTCGCGTGGGAGCTGACCGTCGGGGCCGTCGAGGACTGGCTCGCGCACGACGGCTGGCGGATGTCCGGTACGTCCTGGGTCCACGGGGCTGTGGCCGTCGCCGCGCTCGCGGGCGCGGTCGTGCTCCTCCGGCCTGCCTGGAGCGGCGTGCGGAAGGCGGTCGTGGTCGTCGTCCCCGCCGGCCTGCTGCTCGTCCTCGGCCCGGCGGTGCAGTGGGCGCTCGGGCTGCCCTGGTCGAACTACGAGGACCGATCCACCGGTGCGATGGCCCTCGGCATCCTCGTCGCGGTCACCGTCGGCGTGGGGGCGGCCGTGATCGCTGCTGCGGTCCGGCGTGGCCGCCCCGACGACGTGGACGCACCGTTCGGCGGTCGTCG
This sequence comes from Curtobacterium sp. MMLR14_006, assembly GCF_001864985.1. Lineage (NCBI taxonomy): Bacteria > Bacillati > Actinomycetota > Actinomycetes > Micrococcales > Microbacteriaceae > Curtobacterium > Curtobacterium sp. MMLR14_006. The sequence goes on from NZ_MJGU01000022.1 coordinate 275,423, forward strand.
GCGACCCTGATCCGAGACCGTCGTGGCACAGGAGCGACCGCGTCGTCCCCGGCCGGGCTACCGGTCGTCCCTCCGCTGCCGGCCGCGGAGCGCACGACGCCAGAGCCACACCCCGACGACGAGCAACAGGACGCCGAGGGCGGCGTTGAGCACGACGAGGAGCACGTCGACGTCCGGACGCCAGAACCGCACGACCGACGTCACGACGAACACGAGGCCGAGGACGATCGCGCCGGTGCCGAGGACCTTCGCGCTCACGGTGTCCACGCGGTCAGCGGGAGCGTCTGCGTCGGACGAGGACCACGACGAAGGCGGCCTCCGCGATCAGCACGGCGGCGAGCGGCCACAGCGCCCACGACTCGCCCAGGAGCACGGCGACCAGCGCTGCGAGCGCCACGAGCGGCGCGAGGACGACGCCGGTACCGACGAACCCGCGTCGCATCTGTTCGAGCTCGTGCTCGGTCACCATCAGCGCACCTCCACGTCGCAGTGTGCCAGGGCTGCCGGCACGGCGTCAGCGGTCGTGCGCGCTGGGTCGGCAGGAGCGTCGTCCGTGTGGGCATCGGACTGCAGGGACCGGCTTCTCCGGCTCGCTGACGGTCGCGGTTGGCCGAACCCGGAACTCGTGAACCGGAACCGTCGCTGTGCAGGAGCAACTGCGTCGTCCCCGGCCGACCTGGCGGGGTGCGGAAGGCGGGCGTGGTCGTCGACCCAGCCAGCGTGTTGCTCGTCCTCGGTCCGGCGGTGCAGTGCGCGATCCGGCTGCCCTGGTCGAACCACGAGGACGGGTCCACCGGCGCGACGGCCCTCGGTGTCTGCGTCGGGGCTCGGGCCGCCGCGGTCGTCGACGCAGTCCGGCGCGGCCGCCCCGACGACGCGGACCCACCGTCCGGCGGCCGACGGCGACCCTGATCCCGTGCTGGCTGCGGCGAAGATGGAACTCTTCCCCCAGGATCGGGCAACACCAACTGTGACCACCGAGAACCCCCCACCAGGAGCCGCGGAGCTCGGTCGACTGTTCGACGAGCACGGTCGACGCATCCTGCTCTACCTCGCGCGTCGGACCGACCTGCAGAGCGCCGAGGACATCCTCGGCGAGACGTTCGTGACGGCGCTCGTCCGGTGGGGGTCGTTCGACCCGGACCGGCAGGAGCCGCTGCCGTGGCTGTTCGGCATCGCGTCGAACCTGCTGCACCGGCACTGGCGCTCGCAGCGGCGGGCGGACCGGGCGATGTCCCGGGTCGCCGTGCCCGAGCGCCTCGAGGACGCCACCGGCGACCTGCTCGACGCACAGCGCGCCGTGCAGACCGTCGTGCGCGAGCTCGACCGGATGCGGCCGGCGGTGCGGGAGACCGTGCTGCTCCACGCCTGGGCCGAGCTCACCTACGACCAGATCGCGGAGGCGACCGGCGTGCCCGTCGGCACGGTCCGCTCCCGACTCAACCGCGCCCGGACGGCCCTGCGCGCCGTGCCCGGCACCACCGACTTCCTGAACGGACCCCTCCATGTCTGACGACGACCTCAGCGCACTCCGGCTGCTGCGCCGCGACCACGACCTGCCGCCCGAGGTGGTCGACGCGTCGCTCGAGCGGGCACGCCTGCGGTTCGACGCGGCCGCGACGGCGACCGAGGCCCCCGCCGCGGCCACCCGCCCCCGCACCCCCCGTGCGCTCCTGCGACGACCGGTCCTGCTCGCGGGTGCCGCGGTCGTGGTGGCCGGCGGACTGGTCGCGTCCGGCGTCGGCCTGACCCACTGGTCCGCACCGGAGCCGGCGGCGGCCGCCACCCTGCACGAGGCCGCCCGGGCCGCGGCCGCCGACCGGACCCCGACCGGCGCGTTCACCCGCGTCGTCGAGAAGGAGGTGGCGATGGCGTACACCACCTCGGACGGTGAGCACTACGACGAGGGCTACCTCGTCCCGACGACGACGACCACGTGGGTGCCGGCGGACGTGTCCGGGACCTGGGTGCGGAAGACCGTGACGGGGGAGCCGACGACCTTCTTCGGCGGCGAGTCGGCGCGCGAGGCGGCCGAGCAGGAACGCGCTGCCGACGGCGGCAGCAGCGGTCCGGTGTGGGAGCGCGGCGCGGGCGGCGACTTCACGGTCGGCGAGCTCGGCGGCGAGCAGCCGGGCTGGATCACGCCGGCCGACATCGGGGACCTGCCCCGCGACCCGGGTGCGCTCGTCCGGCGCATCGAGGCGTCGACTCGCCCGGTGGACACAACCGACGCCGAGCACGTCTTCGACACCGTCCGGCAGCTCCTGCGCACCGGGTTGGTGCCGGCGGACCTCCGCGCGACGATGTTCGAGGCGCTCGCGACGCTGCCGGGCATCGTCGTCACCGAGGAGCAGGCGTCCCTCGACGGGCGGACGGGCACCGCGATCGGGCTGCCGTCGCGGAACGGCGCGGAACGCGACGAGATCATCGTCGACCGGTCGAGCGGCGCCTACCTGGGCGAGCGCAGCCTGCAGACGGAACGGCTGGGCAGCATCCCGGCCGGCACGGTGGTCGCGTCCGTCGCCCTGCGTGTCACCCCGGTGGACGACCGTCCCTGAGCGACGACCGGGTCGCGACCGCGACCACCCGTCCGTGGTCCCGTCGACCGCTCCGTGGCTCAGGCGGCGTCCTCGCCGCGGGCGGCTCGGGCCGGGACGATCCGCCGCTCGGCGATCCGCCAGCCGGCGGGCTCGCGGCGCACGACGTCGTGGTTCACGACGGCGGTCACCGATCCGTCGGGCATGAGCATGAGCCCCTTCGAGTCGACGGTCGCCTCGTCGCCGCTCCGGCCGGCGACGACCACGTTCGTGACGAGGTGCGCGACCGGGCCGTGCTCGGCCATCGCCCCGGCCGCGGCCCGCGCGCCGTCGATCCCGGTGATGACGGGCATGCCGAGTGCGCTCATGTCGTACACGACGTCCGCGGTGAAGACGGACCCGATCTCGTCGAGCCTGCCGTCGTCGAAGACGTGGCCCACCAGGGCCAGGACCTCGCCGATCGCCACGTGGTCGTTGGTGTCCATGAGCCTGTCGTCGTCCGTGTGCACGGCCATGTCGTTCGTCCTTCCGTCCCGACGGCCCCGGTGACCGTCACGGGTTATGGTACTCAGTACCAGACGGAACGCAATACCCTTGCGCTTCGTGTGGGCGGTACCCTGTGCACGTGCCTCAGACGCCCCCGCTCATCGAGCGCAAGCAGCGTGCCGCCCGGGACCGCATCGTGCGTGCCGCTGGCGAGCTGTTCGCCGAGCGCGGCTTCGCGGACGTCTCGGTGTCCGACATCGCCGAGCGGGCCGAGGTCGGGCGGACCACGTTCTTCCGCCACTTCGGCGACAAGCAGGAGGTCGTGTTCGCCCGCGAGCAGTCGCTGCTCGAGGCCCTCACCGCGGAGCACCTGGGCGAAGTGGACCCCGGTGACCGGTCGGCGCGGAGCGCGGTCGCAGCGCTGCAGCCCCTGGTGCTGCGTCTCTGCGCGCACGTCACCGAGGACCCCGAGGACTTCGCCCGGCACGAACGGCTCGTCGCGGCGAGCACCGAGCTCCGGGGACGCAGCGCCGCGAAGGCACAGCTCGTCGCCGAGCGGTTGAGCGCCCTCCTGGTGGACGGCGGCTGGGACGAGCCGACGGCGCGCTTCGCCGGGCAGATCGCCCTGGCCTGCTCCGCCACCGCCCGGGCCTCGTCGGGCCGCCCCGAACGCCTGGTGGACGACACGCGTGCGGCGTTCGAGCGGGCGCTCACCCTGGGTGCCGATCCGACCTGACGTCCGCTGCCCGGTGGTCGGTCTGCGCGCTTTCCGGCCGCTCAGCGGTCGATGCTGCGGTGGTCCGGCCGGAAGCCGTGTTCGGATCCCCACAGGACCGCGTCGACCCGGTTCACGGCGCCGATCTTGCTGTAGAGCGTGCGGATGTGGGTCTTCACCGTGTTCGGGCTGAGGTGGACCAGTTCGGCGATCTCGGCGTTGCGCTTGCCCTGCGTGATGAGGGCGAGGATCTCGGACTGCCGGTCCGAGATGCCGTGCTCCCGACCGGGCCAGTCGACGCCGGGGCCGCTCGGCACGCGTCGCCTCGGCGACCCGATCACCGACTCGCCGGCGGCCACGCGCAGCAGGCCGTCGGCGAGCTCCGCGCCCGAGATGCTCTTTGCGAAGTACCCGGTCGCCCCGCGTCGCGTTGCCGCGCTGATCAGGGATTCGTCCATCTTCCAGGTGAACACGGCGACCGCGCGGATCCTCGGGTTCGCCACGAGTCGGGACACGTCCTCGTCGTCCGGCTCCGGCTGCGCGAACGTGTCGTAGAGCGCGACGCCGACGTCCACCGAGACCCGCTCGCGGGCGTCGAGCTGCACGATCTCGAGCCGGTCGGAGAACGGCGCGAGCATGTCGGCGAGACCGCGGAGGACGAGCTCGTAGTCGTTGACGAGCGCGACGCGGATGCGTTCCGGCACGGTGGATCCTCCCTGTTTCACCCCTGGGGGTGAGACGACTCGTCGAGCGCGGGCGTTCGCTCGGTGCTGTCAGGCTACGGCCGCGCTCGTACCCCGTTCGCAGCCGTACCTGGAGATCGGTCGATCCGGGCGGGAGCACGTTCTCCTCGGCGGACAGCTCGATCGCCGCCCGCCCACACCTCGAAGGACCCCCACATGCCCGATGCACTCGCTCCGTGGAACGCGACCCTGTCGCTCGCCGAGCACTCGATCATCGTCTACGCACTCTCCGTCGCCGGCCTCGCCCTCTTCGCGTTCTTCGTGAAGTCGTGGGTGTCGGCGAACGAGATCACCGGCCGGTTCCGGTCCGGCGTCTACGCCGGCATGTGCATCACCGGCATCGCCTTCCTGTCCTACGTGCTGCTGGTCGTCGAGTTCGCACTCGGTTACGAGCGCAAGGGCGACTCGTGGGTCCCGAACGCGAACGCGATCCTGTCGTGGGCCCCCCGGTACTTCGACTGGACCGTCACCGTCCCGCTGCTCGTCATCGAGCTCCTCGCCGTCGCGACCCTCGTCGGCGCCGCGGCCCGCCGCCTGCGCGCCGCCGGCATCGCCGCCGCGTTCCTGATGATCAGCACCGGCTTCATCGGCGGTGTCGTCATCGACTCGGGCACGAACACCGGTGCCCTGTGGCTCTGGGGCATCATCTCCGGCATCTTCATGGTCGTCCTGTACGTGCTCGTGGTCTACGTCGTCGTCAAGGGCAGGCGGGACCTCAAGGGCACCGCCGCCGCTGCCACGCTCCGCAACGCCGGCATCCTGCTCATCGTCACGTGGCTGGCCTACCCGATCGTCTTCGGCCTGCAGGGCTGGGGCCACGGCGGCGCCGTCATCACCTGGATGCAGGTCATCCTGTCGGCCGCGGACATCGTCGCGAAGGTCGGCTTCGGCTCGATGATCCACAAGATCGCCGAGCTCCGCTCCGCCGAGGACGTCCGCGCCGGGGCCGACACCCTGCCCGAGGCGCTCTGGATCTCGTCCGAGAAGCTCTCGGACGGCACCATCCCGAACACCGCCACGGTCCACCACACGCAGCACTCCGCCAGCGCTGCCGGTGAGCACCTTCACCGCCACTGACCGACAGGGAGCTGACGGACCGCCCCTCGGCGGTCGACCTGCACCACGGCCGGCTGGCCGCGCCGTTCCTGCGGTTCATGCGACAGGCGTGGCCGATCACCGCGATCGCCGTCGCGATGCTCGTCGTGCTCGCGGTCGTGCTGCGGCGCGCCGACCTCGGCGTGTACCTCGCCCTCATCGCGGCGCTCAGGACACCGCACGCGGTCGTCGTCACCTGGATGGACCGGGTGCAGCACACGTGGCGTGGACGCGTCCTGCGACGCCGGCCCGCCGCGCCGGTCCAGCTGGCAGACTGGGCGCGACACGGAGGGGAACGGTGGTCGACATGGTCTGGATCGCTGCGGTCATCGCGGGGCTCGTCGCCGTCGCGTTGCTGGCTCGGACGCGGCGCTGACGCCGTCTCCGCCGCACCACCCGCCGGGCGGCAGGCGCGCTGCCGACCCGCACCGCGCCTCCCGTCCGACGGACCGGTGCGTCGACGGACGCGACCCGACCTGGTGACGTCGGGGCCGGCCCGGCACGCCCGGCGCCGCGGGACCGGCGCGCGGTCTGACAGCATGGCCCCGTGGACGACGCTCTCGACGTGACCCCCGTGCGGGCCCCCGACCGGACCGCGGCGGCGGCGATGTGGGCGGAGTACGTCAGCTCGCGACCGCTCGGCCAGGTGGACGACGAGCACACGGTGGAGCACTTCGGCGACACGGCGCGGCTCGCCGACGAGCTGCTGCAGATCGTCCTGGACGGCGGCAAGCGCGCCACCGCCGAGCTCGTCGCCGAGTTCGCCCACCGCGGGGACCCGCTGCCGCGCATCGGCTCGCACTGGATCGCCTGCGACAGCACCGGCGCACCGCGCATCGTCATCCGGAGCACCGCCCTGCGCATCGGACCGTTCGACAGCGCGGACGCCGCCTTCGCCCACGCCGAGGGCGAGGACGACCGGTCGCTGCCGAGCTGGCAGCGCGAGCACCGTCGCTACTGGGAGCGGACCTGCCGGGCGCGCGGCGCGGTGTGGTCGGAGCACGAGGACATCGTCTTCGAGTACTTCTCCGTCGTCTGGCCACCGGCCCGCGCCGACTGACGGTCCGCGCACCGCGGCGGACGGTACCCGGGTTCTCCGGTACCGGGTCGGGGGCTGGCCGGGTGTCACCGGTGCGCTGCCGTCGCGAAGCTGATCAGGCCCCGCAAGCCCCTGGACGTCACGAAGAGGTCGCATGTCCCACACGCCCGTTGCCCACCCGGCACCCACTCCTCCCCGGTTCCGCTTCGCCTCCGGGTTCTTCGCGGCCGCGACGTGGCGGCAGTTCGCCTTCCACGCGGCCCACCTGCCGATCGCGATCGGCGGGCTGGTGTGGTTCGCGCTCACCGTCGGTCTGGGGCTGCCGTCGGCGCTGACCTGGGTCGGCATCGTCGTGACCGCTTTCCTGGTCGGCGGCTCGGCCTGGTTCGCGGCCGTCACCCGGCGGATGTCCGCCGCCCTGCTCGGCCAGCGGGTCGCCGCGCCCACGCTGCGTCCGCGTCGGGGCGGACCGCTCGCCTGGGCGACGACCCGCCTGACGGACGGATCGACCTGGCGGGCGGTCGCCTACCTGGTCGTCGGCTTCGTCGTCACGACGACCACCTTCGCCGTGTCGGTCGCCGTGCTCGTGACGGCGCTCGGTGCCGTCACCCACGCCGTCTGGGGCGGGTTCCTGCCGGAGCAGATCGGTGCCGACGGTCGTCCGCACCGGGGCGCGCAGTTCCTCGGCGTCTTCGTCGACACCGTCCCGCTGCAGGTGGCCTTCGCCGGTCTCGGTGTCGTCGTGCTCCTCGCGGTCTGGCCCGCCGTGAACCACGGTCTCGGCTCGGTGCAGCGTCTGGTGATCCGGTCGATGCTCGGAGCGGGGTCGCGTCGACGTCGGCTCGCCGAGGTCACGGCGTCGCGCGACGCCGCCGTCGTGGACGCCGACATCACGCTGCGACGGATCGAGCGCGAGCTGCACGACGGCACGCAGGCGCGTCTGGTCGGCCTGGCCATGACCCTCGGCGACGCACGCGACCGCCTGGAGAGCGGCGCGGGCGACGACGTCGGCGTGCTGGTCGCGCAGGCGCACGCGTCGACGAAGGAGGCACTGGTCGAGTTGCGCGCGCTGGCTCGCGGCATCCACCCCCCGGTCCTCGACGCGGGCCTGGAGGCGGCGCTCGCCTCCGCCTGCTCGCGCACGCCGTTCCCGGTCACGCTCCGGGTCGACCTGCCGGTCCGTCCGGCGCCGGTGATCGAGGGGGTGGCGTACTTCGGGGTCCTGGAACTCCTGACGAACGTGTCGAAGCACGCGCAGGCCACCGGCGCCTCGGTCGACGTCGCGACGGACGGGCCGGACCTCGTCGTCACGGTCCGCGACGACGGCTCCGGCGGGGCGCACGTCTCGATGCCCCGTGCGGACGGCCACGGCACCGGGCTGGGCGGCCTGCTCGAGCGCCTCCGTGCCGTCGACGGCGGGCTCGTCCTCGACAGCCCGGCGGGCGGCCCCACCACGGTGACCATGACGATGCCGTCCGGTGGACCGTCGTGAGGATCGTCATCGCCGACGACAACACGATCGTCCGCGAGGGCCTGGCGGCGCTGCTGCAGGGCCGGGGCCACGACGTCGTCGCCGCCGTCGGGACCGGTGAGGCCGTGCTGCCCGCGATCGCGTCCGAGCAGGTCGACGTCGCGGTGATGGACATCCGCATGCCGCCGACGCACACCGACGAGGGCGTCCGGGCGGCCGTCCGGCTGAAGGCCGCCCGCCCGGAGGTCGGCGTGCTGCTGTTCTCGCAGTACGCCGAGGTCGGGTGGGCGCGTGCGCTGCTCGACGTGGCGACCGTCGGGGTGGGCTACCTGCTCAAGGACCGGGTGGCCGAGGTCACGACGTTCATCGACTCGCTGCAGCAGGTGGCCGCCGGACACGTCGTGCTCGACCCCGAGGTGGCGGCCGCGCTCGTGCAGGCACCCCGTCCGCTCCGGGACCGGCTCGACCAGCTGACCGCCCGCGAGACCGACGTCCTGCGGCTCATGGCGGAGGGGCGCTCGAACGCGGCGATCGCCGAGGCGCTCTTCCTGTCCGGTGGCACCGTCGAGAAGCACGTGACGGCGGTCTTCGCGAAGCTCGGGCTCGAGGCGACGCCGTCCGACCACCGACGGGTGCTCGCCGTCCTGCGCTTCCTGTCCGCCTAGTCGGCGGCGTCCCGCCCGGTCAGGCCCGCTTCCGGGCCTGGTGCCGCGCCACCCGGTTGCGGTTGCCGCACCCGGCCGCGGTGCACCAGACGCGGTTGTGCCGCGGCGACGTGTCCAGGTAGACCCAGCCGCAGGCGTCGTCGCCGCACTGCCGTGCCGCGCTGAGGTCGGAGGTCACCAGGTCCTGCGCGAGCATCGCGACCGCCGCGCGGGGACCCGTCAGGTCGGTCGGGACACGCCACGACCAGGACCGCTCGTCCGGACCCCGGACGAGCGAAGCGCGCCCGAGGGCGGCGACGTGTTCCCGCGCGATCAGCCCGACGGCGGACGGGGACGCCGCGAACACCGCGTCGTGGACCGCCTCGCGGAGGGCGAGGACGGCGGCGTGCTCCTCCGCGGCACCCGAGGGATCCCGTCGGGCCAGCGACCGCAGGGCGTCCGGCTCGTCGGCGAGGACACCGAACTGCGCGCACCAGGCGACGACGTCGTCGAACGACGCCAGCGTGTCGGTGGCACGCCGCTCGTCGAGGCGCCAGTGGACCGTGTCGACGAGGTCGAACGCGGGGTGCCCGCCGACCCGGGGGAACGGCGCCGCCGTGTCTGCCGTGACCATCCTCCAACACTAATGCGCGATCAGCTCTTGCGCCATTAGTCCTCCGCCTGCCACTGTCTAACGCGTGATCGACGACGAGAGCATTAGTGCACGCCGCCCCGGGCTCGGCCCCGACTTCGCGCGCTTCTGGGTCGCCCAGGGGGCGTCCTCGGTGGGGGCACAGGTCAGCGAGCTCGCGGTACCGCTGCTGGCGGTGATCGTGCTGCACGCGTCGGCTGCCGAGGTCGGGTTCCTCGGCGCCGCCCGGTGGGTGCCGTTCCTCGTGCTCGCGCTGCCGCTCGGCGTGCTGGTGGACCGGTGCCGACGGCGGCCGGTCCTCGTCACCGCCGACGTCGCACGCGCCGTCCTGACCGTCGCGGTCGTCGTCCTCGCGTTCTCCGGTCGGCTCACGCTGCCGACCCTCGTCCTCGCGGTCGGTCTGCTCGGGGCCGGCACGGTGGCGTTCGAGGTGGCCTACCAGTCCTTCCTGCCGACGGTCGTGCACCGTGCGCACCTGGAGCGGGCGAACGGACGCCTGCAGGCGACGGCCTCGGCGGCAGAGGTCGGCGGCCCGGGCCTGGCGGGTCTCCTCGTCCAGGTGTTGTCCGCGCCCTGGGCGCTGCTCGCCCACGCGGTGACGTACGTCGTGTCCGCGGTGTCGCTCGTCGGGATCGCGACGCCGGAGCGCCGGCCGGAACGCTCGGGGCGGAGCGCCCTGCGGGACCTCGGCGACGGGCTCCTGTTCGTCCGCCGGGACCCGTACCTGGTCGGGCTGCTCGGGTTCGCCGGGATCTACAACCTCTTCGCGCAGTGGGTGATGGTGCTCTTCACCGTCCACGCCGTCCGGACGCTCGGGCTGACGGCCGGCACCCTCGGGATCGTCCTGGGACTCGGCGCGGTGGGAGCCGTCCTCGGAGCGGCCGCCGCCCCGTCGAGCGTGCGCCGCTTCGGGGCCGGTCCGGTGATGGTCGCCTGCGCGGCGGCCGAGTGCCTCGCCCTGGCGGTCCTGCCACTCGTCGACGTGTCCTGGACGGCACCGGTCGTCCTCGGGGTGCTCGTCGCGGTGTTCGCGGTCAACGGCGCCGGCACGTCGCTGTCGAGCGTCGTCGCCCTGACCCTGCGGCAGCTCCGCACACCGGACGAGCTGCTCGGCCGCGTCAACGCGACGATGCGCTGGTTGTCGTACGGCGTCGTCGCGGTGGGTGCGGCGGTCGGCGGCGTCGTCGGCGAGGCCCTCGGCACGCGGACCGGCATCGCGATCGGCTGCGCCGGCACGCTCCTGACGGTCGTCTGGGTCGTCGCGTCGCCGCTCCGGCGGATCGGTGACCCGGCACTGCTCGCGGTCGGCCCGTCGGCGGGGGCGACGCCGCCGAGCGGGCGGTGAGCCGACGGGCACGCCCGCGAGCGGGTGCGGGTGGCGTCGCCGATCCGGTGCGGCGTGCCGCTACCCGGCGCCGCCCACGCGCACCGACGCCGCCGCGGTCCGGACCACCCGCGGCAGGGGCGACGAGACCACGTTCACGAACGGCCGCTCGGTCGCGCCGAGGGACGTCTTGAACCGGGCGATCCCGTCGTCGACGTGCCCGACGAGGTCGACGGCCGTGTGCCCCCGCCGCAGCGACCACACGAGCAGGTCGTGGAAGAGCGCGGTGCTCGGGTTCGCCGCGCGGTGTGCACGGAGGGTGCCGCCGGCCCACCCGGTCACGACCGGGTGGCTCGCCAGTGCCACGATCACGCCGGCCGGCTCCCCGGCGACGACCGCCGTGGTGACGAGGACGTCGTCGCGGCCGGCCGCCCAGCGTTCGACCCGTGCGCCGATCTCCTCCGGGTAGGGCGAGGGCACGCCACGGCTGCGGTACGACTCGCCAAGGACCTGCGGCAGCAACGCGGTGAGCTCGCCCGGGAGCGCGGGACGGACCTCGACGGCGTTGCGACCCGCGGCGCGGAGCGAGTACCGGGCGCCCTTCTTCATCGAGGCGACGATCTGCTCGGGCGACGCGCCGACGAGGTCGACGACGTACGTCCGGTCAGCCGTCTGCTCGACCCCGGCGCGGGCCAGGTCGACGCCCGCGGCCGCGACGACCGCCGGCCCGAGGTCGAACCGCGCCACCGGGACGGCGTGACCGACCTGCCAGCGCCGGAACGCCCGGAGGGTGCTCGTCAGGAGCGCGGGGGGCACGAGCGGTCCGACGAACGGGAAGGGCGGCTCCGCCGGTCGACGCGTCCACCCGGACCGCAGGAGCACCGGGAAGACCCCGACCGGCTCGTCCCCGTCGGAGACGACGAGGGGTTCGAACCGCCACCCGAAGACGTCGGCCTGCAGCTGCAGCCAGGACCAGTCGTGGAAACCGGTGGCGCCCGGGCTCAGGGCGACGAGCGCGTCCCACTCCTCGGCGTCGCGAGCGGTGCTGAACCGGATGGGTGCCACGACGAGTGCCTCCTGGGGTCGGGAGCGGTGCGGTCGCGAGCGTATCCACGGGGGCGGGACCGGCGGGGTCGGACGGCGCCGAATGGCGGGGGCGTCGACGTCGAATGGCGGGAGTACGCAAGCGGTCCGCCGCGTGCGGGTCCGCGCGCGGCGAGCGTCGCGCCCGACCGGGGCCGTCAGCCGCGCGGGCCGCGCAGACCGTCGAGGTGCAGTCCGACCAGCGCCAGGACGCGCTCGGCCGACCGCGCCGTCGGGTCCCAGGTGTGCTCGACCGCGAGGCCGTCGACCACCGCGTGCAGCCGGTCCGTCTCGTCCGCCCGGTCGCGTGCGGGGTCGAGGGCGCCGGCCTCCGCCAGGGCGTCGAGCGCACGTGCGCAGACCAGGCCGACCCCGGCGTTCAGTCGCCGCGCGCTGCGTGCCAGGTGCTCGTCGGTGCGCGACAGGACGCCGAGCTGCACCTGCGCGAGGATCTCGGTCGTGCGCTCGGCGTCGAGCGGCAGGACCTGGGCGAGCGTCTCCACCGCGAGCTCCCGCCCGGTCGACCGCAGCGCCGCGAGCCGCGCGGTGACGCGGGCCTCGATGATCGTCAGGCAGTGCTCGCGGAGTGCGTGCTGGGTGGGGAAGAGCCGGCGCAGCGACGCGGCGGCGAGTCCTGCCTCGTCGGCGACGTTCCGGACGGACAGCGATGCCAACCCGTCGCGCTCGAGGATGCGGAGACAGGCCGCGGTGACCACGGCGCCCCGTTCCTCGAGGTCGACACGGCGTGGCACCCGGTCAGCCTACGGCGGGGTCGGTCGACGACGCGGCCGGCTTGCGCGGCCAAATCGTGTAGCTGACCGCCCAGAGGACCTCGATGCCGAGGACCACGGCGAGCAGCCCGAGGGTGCCCTGGAACTCGGCGGTGCGCTCCGGGTCGCCGACCACCGCGACGAGTCCGCCGATGATGCCCCCGGCGATGAGGACGGCGAGGCCGGTGCGCAGGACGTCGCCCCAGCAGTGTGCGGTGTGCCGCCGACCCGACAGGCGGAGCGGAGCCGGACCGCCGGCGAAGCGGTGCTCGAAGCGGACGTCCGCCCACGCGATCATCCGGTGCCCGTAGGCGACCGACATCCCGATGTACACGGCGGCGAGCCCGTGGTGCCAGCTCGCCGTCGCACCGCGGAGCAGGTCGAGCGTGACCAGGGCGAGCAGGACGACGTCGACGGCGGGCGCGGCGACGAGCAGGGCGGCACCGAGGCGTGGTCGGCGCAGCAGGTAGCGCGCGACGAGACCCCCGACGATCGCGACCCAGAACGCGACCTCGCAGACGATGATGGCGACGAGTGTCACTGGTTCCCCCCGAGTGTTTGAGTACAGGTGTGCTCAAACACTACGACACCGAGCCGGCGACCACCACTGGCGCCGAGCCGGACACCGCGCCAGACTCGAACCGTGAGCACCGACCCCGTCGTCGTCGCCGTCAGCACCGACGGCGGCCACCACTTCAGCAAGCCCGTCGTCGACGCGATCACCCTGGTCGAGGGGTGGGGCGTCGAGGGTGACGCCCACGCCGGCACGACGGTGCAGCACCGGTCCCGTGTGGCCCGCGACCCGTCGCAGCCGAACCTGCGGCAGGTGCACCTGCTGCACGCCGAGCTCTTCGACGAGGTCGCCGACGCCGGGTTCGCAGTCGCGCCGGGCCAGATGGGCGAGAACGTCACGACCCGCGGGGTCGACCTGCTCGCGCTGCCGACCGACACCCTGCTGCACCTGGGTGACGAGGCCTGCGTCCGCGTCACCGGGCTCCGGAACCCCTGCCAGCAGATCAACGGCTTCGAGCCGGGTCTGCTGCGCGCGGTCCTCGGTCGCGCCGACGACGGGACCGTCGAGCGCAAGGGCGGTGTGATGGCCGTCGTCGTCACGGGCGGGACGATCCGGGCGGGCGACACCGTCCGCGTCGAGCTGCCGACCGGGGAGCGCGTGCCGCTCAGCCCCGTCTGACGACCCGTCGTCCCCTGCTCACTCGGTGGACCGCGGAACCCGCCGCGGCACCCCCGCCAGGTACGCGGTCAGCACGGCCGCCGGGTCGAGCGGGCCCGCCTCGGCCACGCGGTAGAGCAGGAGCGCGTCGACGACCCCGACGAGGTCGACGGCCGTGCCCTCCGGGTCCTCGGCCCCGACCGCCTCGAGCAGCACACGGGCGGTGTCGACGAGGCCGACGCGGACCGGTGCCGCTCCGGTCAGCGGTGCGCGCAGGTCCGGGTCGTCGCGGAGTTCGAGCAGCAGGGCGAAGCGTGCGGCCTGGGCGTCCCGACGCGTGGCCAACCCGTCGAGGAACCCGATCGCGACCCCGACCACCGCCGCGTCGTCGAGGTGTTCGGGCAGCCGGAGCCCCGACAGGTCGTCGGCGAGCTGCGCCGTGATGCGGTCGACCACGAGGGCGGTCAGCTCGCGCCGCGTCCGCGCGTAGTAGGTGGTCGACCCCGGCGGCAGACCTGCCTCGGCGTCGACGGCACGGTGGGTGAGCGCCCGGGCACCGCCCCGTGCGGTGAGCCGGACGCCCGCGTCCGCCAGGTCCTCGCGTCGTCCCATGCTCGCCTTCCCGCCGCTGTCAGCGTAGTGTCCTCTACAAACGTAGAGGAACGGTGGGGGACATGCGGGTGGCAGTGGTGGGTGGCGGGATCTCCGGGGACGCGATCGTGCGGGCGGTCCGGCAACGCGGGTGCTCCGTGGTGCAGCGGTCGCGGTCGACGGGGTTCGACGTGCTCCGCGACGACGCGAACGCGGCGTTGGCGGACGCCGACGTGGTGGTCGAGGCGACCGGACGGTTCACGACGAGTCGCCGACGGGCCACGGCGTTCTTCACCGGGTCGACCGGGGCGGTCGCCGCCGCCACGGCCCGGACCGGCGCCCGGCACGTCCTGCTCTCGATCCTGGGCTGCACGCGGCCGGAGGTGCAGGGCTACGGCTACTTCGCCGGCAAGACCGCTCAGGAGGCCGCCGCGCGGGCATCGGGCGCGCGGCTGACCGTCGTGCGGTCGACGCAGTGGTTCGAGTTCGCCCGGCAGAACCTCGAGCGCCTGCGGGTCGGCCCCGTCGCGCTGGTGCCGGGCATGACGATCGCGCCGGTCGCCCTCGACGCCGTCGCCGCGGTGGTCGCGGACGTCGTGGTCGGCGACCGCGGCGGACCGGTCGTCGAGGTGGCCGGCCCGGAGCGGACGACGCTCTGGTCGATGACGACCGCCCTGCCCGACCCGGGGGTGCGCCCGGTCCCGCTGTGGATCCCGGGTCGGACGGGCCGGGCCTTCCGGGACGGCGCCCTGCTGCCCGCGACCGGGACCGAGGTGGTCGGTCCCCGGTTCGACGACTGGCTGCTGGCAGGATGACGGCATGGCCAGTGCCGTCCGACTCATCCGTTCCGGGACCCTGAGCGACATCGCCGAGTACGCGTACGCCGCGACCGTGCCGGCCGACGCCCGCTTCGTGTTCCTCGCCGGGGCGTGCCCGCTCGAACCCGACGGGACGACGGCCGCGGTCGGCGACCACCGCGGTCAGGCGGCGAAGTGCGTCGAGACGCTGACCCAGGCGCTGCACGCCGCGGGGGCGACGCTCGAGGACGTCGTCAGCACGCGCGTGCTCGTGGCGTCGTCGCGGCAGGACGACCTGGTCGCGGCGTGGGAGGTCGTGCGTGACGCGTTCGGGGCCCACGACGTGCCGAGCACGTTGTTCGGCGTCACCGTGCTCGGGTACGACGACCAGCTCGTCGAGATCGAGGCGGTGGCGGCGGTGCGCGACGAGCCGGTGCCCGGACCCCCGTCCGGCGCGGTCGACCGGTCAACCGCCGAACCGGGCGACGTACGCGACGGCGGCGACGAGCGGTAGCGCGACGACGACGGCGGTCACCGCGGCTCGCGGTCCCCGCTGACGGGTCCACGGCGCGAGCCGGACGACGACACCGCCGAGCAGCGCCCCGACGCCGGTGACGACGAACGCGACCGTCGTCTCGACCGCGTACCGAGCGGGGTCCGTGGCGGCGCACCGCTCGGTCCCGCACCACGCGAAGAACGCCGTGACGAACGCGACCGCGCCGACGGCGAGTCCCGCCGGCGCGCTCCACGCCAGGTGCCACGCGGACACCCTCGTCGTCGTGCTGCGCATCGCGGCCTCCCGGATCGATCGTGCCCGGGGGGCCGACCCGTTGACAGCCCGAGAACGGGTGACGCGACGAGCACCCGGTGAGCAGAAGACGTCGGGTGTCGACCTCGCACCCGACGTCTTCTGCTCACTCGAGCGGCGACACGACTCGTGAGGCGCCACGACTCGAGCGGCGACACGACTCGAGGCGACGGGTCAGACGCGCGCGGCCACGGTGCGGAGCGCCTCGACGACGCGCTCCACGGTCATGCCGCGTGCCGCGAGTGCGTCTGCTGCCGGCGCGGAGACGCCGAACTCGTCGATGCCGACCACGACGCCGTCGGGGCCGGCGATGCCCTCCCAGCCGAAGGGCGACGCCGCCTCGACGACGACCCGGGCGCGCACGGAGCGGGGCAGGACGCGCTCGCGGTGGTCGGCGTCCCCGGCCTCGAACCACTCGCGGCAGGGCATCGAGACGACCCGGACGGCCAGGTCCGGCACCTGCTCGGCGGCCTGCAGGGCGAGGGCGACCTCGCTGCCGGTCGCCACCACGACGACGTCGGGCGCACCGTCGGTGTCGCGCACGACGTACGCACCGCGGGCGACGCCCTCCCGCACCGCGTCGACCGGGGTGTCGGCGACGGGCAGCGGCTGGCGGGCGAGGACGAGCCCGGCGGGTGCACGCCGTTCGAGGACCGCCGCCCACGCCGCGACGGTCTCGTTGCCGTCCGCCGGCCGGACCACGGCGAAGCCGGGCATCGCACGGAGGCTCGCCAGGTGCTCGATCGGCTGGTGCGTCGGACCGTCCGCGCCGAGCGCCACCGAGTCGTGCGACCACACGTACGTGACGGGGAGCTGCATGAGCGCGGCGAGGCGGGTCGCGGGGCGCTGGTAGTCGCTGAACACCAGGAAGGTGCCGGCGAAGAAGCGTGACCCGCCGGCGAGGGTGATGCCGTTCATCGCGGCGGCCATGGCGTGCTCGCGCACGCCCCAGTGCACGTTCCGGCCGGTCGGCGACGACGGCAGGAACGAGCCGCCGTCGACGATGGCGGTGCGGTTCGGCTCGGCGAGGTCGGCGGAGCCGCCCCAGAGCTCGGGCATCCGCTCGGCGAGCGCCTGGATCACCCGGCCGGAGGCGTCGCGGGTCGCCAGCTGCGTGCCGGGTTCGAAGGTCGGGAGGCCCGTGGTCAGTCCGGCGGGCAGCTCGCCCCGTGCGGCACGTGCGTGCTCGGACGCCGCCTGCGGGTGCGCGTCGGTCCAGGCCGCGAACGCGGTGTCCCACGCGGCGCGGAGCGCCTCGCCCCGGTCGACCGCGCGGCGGGTGTGTGCGAGGACCTCGGCGGGCACGTCGAACGGTTCGCGGTCGATGCCGAGCGCCGCGCGGGTGGCGGCGGTCTCGGCGGCGCCGAGCGGGGCGCCGTGCGACGCGGCGGTGCCGGTGGCGTTCGGTGCCGGCCAGGCGATCTGCGAGGCGAGCACGACGAGGTGCGGCCGGTCGTCGCGCTCGCCGGAGAGCACGCGGTGCAGGGTCGCCAGGTCGACGTCGCCGTCGGGGGTGGTGGCGACGTGGTCGACGCGCCACCCCTGGGCGGCGAAGCGGGCGCCGGTGTCCTCGGACGAGGTCAGGGTGGTGCTGCCCTCGATCTGGATGTCGTTGTCGTCGTACACGACGGTGAGGTTGCCGAGTCCGTGCCGGCCGGCCAGGGCGCCGGCCTCGTAGGAGATGCCCTCCTGCAGGTCGCCGTCGGACGCGAGCACCCAGACGCGCTGGTCGAAGGGCGACGTGCCGGCGGGGGAGTCGGGGTCCAGGCGTGCCCGGTCCCGCTTGAGCGCCATCGCCATGCCGACCGCGGTGGCGAGGCCCTGGCCGAGGGGGCCGGTCGTGGTCTCGACCCCGGGGGTGTGCCCGAACTCGGGGTGCCCCGGCGTCCGTGAGCCCGCCGAGCGGAACGCGCGCAGGTCGTCGACGGTCAGGCCGTAGCCGGTCAGGAACAGCTGCGTGTAGAGCAGGATGCTCGCGTGCCCGCAGGAGAGCACGAAGCGGTCGCGCCCCGGCCACTCCGGCGACGCGGGGTCGTGCCGGATGTGCTCCTGGAACAGCAGGTGGGCGACGGGGGCGAGTGCCGCCGCGGTGCCGGGGTGGCCCGACCCGGCCGCCTCGACGGCGTCGATCGCGAGCATCCGGGCGGTGTCGATGGCGTTCCGGCCGACGTCCGTGGTCATGCGTACTCCTTCATCGGGGCGTGGTGGGACGCTCTCGACGGTAGGACATGGATCATGACGTCATGACGAATCAAGACCAATCGGCGTCGTTTTGCGATCCCGGTTCGAGCGGGGTACCGTCTCAGACGTCAAGTCGTCATGACGAATTGACGGTCCAGCCCTCGGCCCGCCCTGCGAGCCACACAACGACGTGGAGGAATCCGTGCGCACGATCAGCGGGACGAGCAAGTACGTGGCCGTCCGCGAGCACCTGCTCTCGCGCATCGTCAAGCTCGCGCCGGGCACCCGGCTCGCACCCGAACCGGTGCTGTGCGAGGAGTACGGCGTCAGCCGGATCACCCTGCGGCACGCGGTCGACGGGCTCATCGCGGACGGGCACCTCGTGCGCGAACAGGGCCGCGGCACCTTCGTCACCGAGCCGCAGTTCCGCACCCACTACCGGGAGCGCTTCGCCGACGAGGTGAAGGGCTTCTACGTGCAGCAGACGGAAGAGGGCTTCGCCGTCTCGAGCCAGGTGCTCCGGCACGACGTCGTCGTCGCCGGCGAGACGGTCGGCGCGCGCCTCGACGTGTCCTCCGCCGACCGCGTCGTCGAGCTCGTCCGGCTCCGGTTCGTCAACGGCACCCTGCACCACCGGGTCACCACCTACCTGCCGGTCGAGCGCTTCCCCCTGGCGGCGACGACCGACTTCACCGACGGGTCGCTGTACGGCTTCCTGCGCGAGGCCTACGGCGTGACCCTCGTCCGGAACGACCTGCTCGTCTCGGTCAGCGCCGCGGACGGCCCCACGTCCGACGCCCTCATGGTCGACCACGGCGAGAAGCTCCTGCGGGTCGCCTCGACGGTCTTCGACCAGGACGACCAGGCCGTCGCGTACGGCGTCTCGGACTTCACGCCGCAGAACTCCGAGATCTTCTTCGGACTGCACAGCTGACGGAACAGGAACACCATGCTCAGAGAACGTCTCACCCCCGACCGGATCCGCTTCGCCGCGGACGTCGACTCCTGGCAGCAGGCGGTCGACCTCGTGTCCGCGCCCCTCGTCGACGACGGGTCGATCACCCCCGACTACGTCGAGGCGATGAAGACCGCGGTCGCGGCACCCGGCGGCACGTACATCGACCTCGGGTCCGGCGTCGCCCTCGCCCACGCCCGCCCCGAGGCCGGCGTGGTCCGACCCGCGCTGTCCTACCTGCGCGTGCGGCCCGCCGTGCTGCTGGCCGACGACCCGGCGCACCCGATCGACCTGTTCCTGTGCCTCGCCGCGAGCGACTCGAGCGAACACATCCAGACGATGCAGGAACTCGCCGTCCTGCTCACCGACGAGGACGCCCGCGCCGGGCTCCTCGACGCCACCACCCCCGCCGACGTCACGTCGGTCCTCTCACAGATCGGACAGAACGCATGAAGATCCTCGCCGTCTGCAGCACCGGCCTCGGCTCCAGCTTCATGACCCACATGAACATCGACAAGGCGCTCAAGGAGCTCGGGGTCAGCGGGGTCGACGTCGACCACACCGACCTCGGTTCGGCCTCGTCCACCTCGGCCGACGTCGTCTTCGTCGGCAAGGACATCGCCGAGGCCGCCCAGGACCTCGGTGACGTGGTCGTGCTCGACAGCCTCATCGACTTCTCCGAGATCAAGACGAAGACCGCCGCGGCCCTCACCCGCCACGGTGTCGACGTCCCCGCGGGGGCCTGACGATGAACGGGTTCGTCTCGATCCTGCTCGACCTCTTCCGGCAGCCGTCGATCATCGTCGCGCTCATCTCGCTGATCGGGCTCGCGATCCAGCGGAAGAGCGGCAGCGACGTCTTCAAGGGCACCGTCCGCACCCTGGTCGGCTTCCTCGTGCTCGCGGCCGGCGCCGGGGTGGTCAGCGCCTCGCTCTCGCCGTTCGGCGACATGTTCCAGCACGCGTTCAACGTGCAGGGCGTCGTGCCGAACAACGAGGCGATCGTCGGCCAGGTGCTGCTCGAGTACGGCTCCGCCGCCGCGCTCATCTTCTTCTTCGGCATGATCGTCAACGTCGTGCTCGCCGCGACGACGCAGTTCAAGTACATCTACCTGTCCGGCCACGTCGCCTTCTACATGGCGGCGATGGTCGCGGTGATCTTCGGCGTCGCCGGCTTCAGCACGTGGCAGGTCATCCTGTGGGGCTCGATCGCCCAGGGCATCGTCATGACGGTCTCCCCCGCCGTCGTGCAGCCCTTCATGCGCAAGGTCACGGGCACCGACGACGTCGCACTCGGGCACACCGGCGGCGCCGGCATCGCCCTGAGCGGTGTCGTCGCGACCCTGACCCGCAGCAAGAAGAAGCCGTCGAAGTCGACCGAGGACATCGCGTTCCCGTCCGGCCTCGGCTTCCTGCGCGACACCACCGTCATCGTGGCGCTGTCGATGGGCGTCATCTACGTCGTCGTCGCACTGTTCGCCGGTGCCGGGTACATCGAGTCCGAGCTGAGCGACGGCCAGAACTTCATCATCTTCGCGGTGATGCAGGCCGCCACGTTCTCCGCCGGTGTCTTCATCATCCTGGCCGGCGTCCGCGTCGTCCTGGCCGAGATCGTGCCGGCCTTCAAGGGCATCAGCGAGCGGCTCGTCAAGAACGCCAAGCCGGCGCTCGACGTGCCGATCGTGTTCACGTTCGCCCCGAACGCCGTGCTCATCGGCTTCCTGTCGAGCTTCGCCGGCGGCATCGTCGGCATGGTGGTCATGGCCGTGAGCGGCACGGCGATCATCATCCCGGGCGTCGTCGCGCACTTCATGACCGGCGCGGCCTCCGGTGTCATCGGCAACGGCGCGGGCGGTCGACGCGGCGCGGTGCTCGGCGCGTTCACGAACGGGCTCGCCATCACGTTCCTGCCGCTGCTGCTCCTGCCGGTGCTCGGCGACGTGGGCCTGGCGAACTCGACCTTCTCGGACGCCGACTTCGGCGTCGTGGGCCTGGTCTTCGGGCACCTCGCCGGTGCCGGTGGACAGGTCGCCGTGATCGTCGGACTGCTCGCCGCGATCGTGCTGGTGTACGGCGCGTCGATCGTGATGCGCGGCCGGGCGAAGCGCCGGACCGAGGCCGAGGCCGCCGAGCGCGACCAGGAGGTCGCAGCCGCGCGCTGAAGACGAGCGGACACGCGCGTCACGCGCGGTCCGTGAGCAGGGATGGTCGGGTCGCGTTCGCGCACCCGACCATCGCTGTTCCGGGTGCGTCCGGTGGTGGACGCGACCCGGCGTCGGACGGGAGGCGCGGTGCAGCGCCGCCACGGGCCTCCCGTCCGACCCGACGCGGCCCACGGGCCGTGGCTGGGTGCGCGCACATCGTCGGGTCCCACACTGGCGTCACGGTGTCAGCAGGACGGAGCCGGGGTCTTCCCGGCGTCCCCCTGCGGAGCCGCCAAGGGAGTCATCATGACGAACCGATCCGAGGCGGCCTCGACGCCGCTCGCCCTCACCAGCGTCGTGGCCTCGGGCCTGCCGACGGAACTCGGGTCGCCCTCGGCGGCGGCCACCTACGACGTGCCCGCCGTCTTCAACCGGCGACCCGACACCGCCGAGACCACCGCGCTGCGCGGCGAGCTCGGGCACGCCCGCCTCGTCGCGGCCGGGTACCCGGAGGTCACGCTCGACGTGCAGGACCGTCGACTCGTCATCGGCAACACGAGCCTCGGGCAGCTGGAACGCGGACTCGCGACGGTGGTGGCGACCATCGTCGACACCGTGAGCCGGACGGTGCTCGCCGACCAGGAAGAGGTGCGCGACGCCGCGCGCCTGGCGTTCGACGACCGGACGGCGCGCGCCCGCGAGGTCACGCGCGCGGCCGAGCGGATCCACTTCGTGCCCGAGCCGGCGCGACCGCGTGCGATGTGACCGCCGCAGCGGCCGCGGTCGCCGACTGCGCTAGCGTGACAACACGCGGTGGACGATCGGTCACCGTCCGAGGGTGCAGCGGTCGTGGACCAGGAACGAGGGCGTCGGATGGGTGACTTCACCATCGCCGCGTCCGCGCTGCAGACCGCGCCGGACGGCAGCGACATGTGCCCGCCGTTCCTGACGACGTTGCCGGTGAGCGCGGTCGGGATCTCCACGCTCGGCGACCCGATCGGCTCGCTCACCGTGTGCGCGAGCAGCCGCCTCGCCGAGCGCGTCGACGAGATCCAGCTCGACCTCGGCGAGGGGCCCTGCTGGCAGGCGCTCGTCAGCCGCAGCCCGGTGCTCGAACCCGACCTGGCCGCCTCGGACAACGCGGGCTGGCCGCTGGCGCTCGAGGAGCTCCTGCGCGCCGGCGTCGGCGCGGTGTTCTCCTTCCCGATGCACGTCGGGACGATCCCCGTCGGTGCCGTCGACCTGTCGGTCGAGCACGGTCGGGAGCTCACCGCCGGCCAGGTCCGCGGCGCGGTCCAGCTCACCGAGGTCGCCGCGCGCCGCGTGCTCCGCCAGGCCCTGCTCGCCGCCGCGGCCGACGGACGCGCCGACATGCACACCGGCCGGTACTCCCGTCGCGAGGTGCACCAGGCCACCGGCATGGTCGCCGCACAGCTCGGCGTGGACGTCTCCGACGCCCTGCTCGTCCTGCAGGCGCACGCCTTCGCCACCGAACGAACCGTCCGCGACGTCTCGAACGACGTCATCGCCCGCCGCATCGACCTCACCCGGCCGTACGGTTCCGAGAACTGAGGAGCACGCACCATGGCACCGACCCGCGAGCACCGTCTCGTCGACACGTTCGTCGCGCTCACCGACACCCTCGTCGACGACTACGACGTCGTCGACCTGCTGCAGACCCTGGTCGACAACGTCGTGGACCTGTTCGACGCGTCGGCGGCGGGCATCCTGCTCGTCAACCAGCACCAGGAGCTCGAGGTGCTGGCGTCGACCAACGAGCGGTCGGGCTTCGTCGGCCTGCTGCAGCTCGACTCCGGCGAGGGCCCCTGCGTGGAGTGCTTCTCGACCGGTCGCCTCGTCTCCGTCGAGGACCAGGCCGAGATGCGCCGCCGGTGGCCGACGTTCGCGGCGGCCTCCGCCGAGTCCGGGTACGCGTCCGTCCACGCGATCCCGATGCGGCTGCGCGACACGACGCTCGGGTCGCTCAACCTGTTCCGCGAGGCCGAGGGGCGGCTCAACGCCGACGACGCCCTCGCCGCGCAGGCCCTGACGGACGTCGCGACGATCAGCATCCTGCAGCAGCGGACGGTCGAGCACGCGAAGGTCGCGCAGGACCAGCTGCAGCGCGCGCTCGACAGCCGGGTCGTCATCGAGCAGGCGAAGGGGTTCGTGGCGTACACGCACCAGGTCGACATGGAGACGGCGTTCAGGATGCTCCGGCAGTACGCCCGGTCGCACCAGGAGCGCCTCGCCGACGTGGCACGGGCCGTGGTGGAGCGCCGGCTGGTCATCCCGGCCTGAGCGTCGCCGCGGTCGCCGTGGTCGCTGCCGTCGCCGCGGTCGCCGCGGTCGCCGTGGTCGCCGCGCAACGCACTCGTCGTCGGTCCCGGTGTGCGCACCGGCCGGCGGGCGTATCGTCGGGGACACCACGTAGCCCCTGACCCCGGTTGCAGCAGACCGCTGGAGCCAGGAGGCAACCATGGGCGACGACCAGGCCGTCCCGACCGGGTACACCCGGACCGGACGACGATCCGACCGCACCGACACCACCTCGAGCTACACCGCGCTGCTGGCCCGGGTCCGGACCGCCGGACTGCTCGGCCGCCGCACCCGCTGGTACTGGGGACTGATCGCGGTGCTCACCGTGCTGCTCGTCGGCACCGGCGGCGCGTTCGCGGTGCTCGGCGGCTCCTGGTGGCAGCTGCTCGTCGCCGGGGTGCTCGGGGTGCTGTTCACGCAGTTCGCCTTCCTGTCCCACGAGGCCGCCCACCGCCAGGTCTTCGCCTCGCAGCACTGGAACGACCGCTCCGCGCGCTACGTCGGCACCTTCCTGACCGGCGTCAGCTACGCGTGGTGGACGAACAAGCACACCCGTCACCACGCCAACCCGAACACGGTCGGCAAGGACCCCGACATCTCGTTCGACGCGATCTCGTTCCGTCCCGAGGACGCCGCCCGCCGCACCGGGTTCCTGCGCGTGCTCGTCCGGGTGCAGGGGTGGGCATTCTTCCCGATGCTGCTCGTCGAGGGGGTGAACCTGCACTGGCAGTCGATCCGCACGTACACCCGGCGCGGGCCCGTGAAGCACCGCTGGGCCGAGGGCTCGGTGTTCGCCGCACGGTTCGTGCTCTACCTCGGCGTGGTGTTCTGGTTCCTGCCGGTCGGGATCGCCTTCGCGTTCCTCGGCGTGCAGCTCGCCGTCTTCGGCTTCTGCATGGGGATCGCCTTCGCGCCGAACCACAAGGGGATGCCGGTCATCGAGCCCGGCCGTCGGGTGGACTTCTTCTCGCGGCAGGTCCTGACCTCGCGCGACATCGGCGGTGGCGCCTGGGTGGAGTACTTCATGGGCGGCCTGAACCACCAGGTCGAGCACCACCTGTTCCCGAACATGGCGCGGCCCAACCTGCGCGCGGCGCGGGACATCGTCCGGCGGTACTGCGCCGAGCAGGGCGTGCCGTACACCGAGACGACGCTCGTGCGCTCGTACGTCATCGTGGTGCGGTTCCTCAACGAGGTCGGACTCGCGGCGCGGGACCCGTTCGCCTGCCCGATGGTGGAGCGCTTGCGGTAGCTGCCGGCTGCCCGCAGTCGACCGTCCGCTCTCGGTTTCCGGATCGGACGGCCGTCGTCCCGACGAACCGCTGGACCCGGGCGGGGTGCATCCGCGAGCATGGACCCGACCAGGGACGGCGGGCACAGGGGTCCGCCGCGGGAAGGCAACCATGCGACCTGTCCGGAACGGCTTCACCGCGGGGGCGGTCATCGCCCTCGCCGCGGGACTCACCATCGGCGCGGCACCGGCTCAGGCGGCGACACCGACCGCCGCGGAGCACTGCGCCGGCGGCACGCTGACGCTGCGGGCGCTGCAGAGCGGCTGCACCCTCACGTCCGGGTCGGTCACCCTGCCGGACGGCCGCACGTTCGCCGTGCCGGCTCCCGGCGAGAGCGTCGCCGCGACCAGCTCCTCGGTCCCCGGCGCCGCCGAGCTGCCCGAGGTGGTCGTCGCGAACACCGGGGCGTCCGGCGTCGCGGTGCGGGTCGACGACGTCTGGCAGGGCTCCTCGGCAGCGGCGTCGGCGGCGTCCCGCTCCGCCGCGGCACGGACCGCCGCGGCCCCCGCCGCCTCGACCCGGGCCGCCGCCGACCCGAAGTGCACGAACACGTCGTCCGCGACGACGGGGTACCGGTGGTCGGGGTCGGTGCAGTGGTACTACAACGAGTCCGGGCAGAAGTCGACGTACGCGAAGGACGCGCTGCGCAAGGCGGCGAACGCCTGGACCGGCACGATCACCGCGTGCGGGACCACCGCCACCTCCACGGCGCGCAACGCCTACGTCCGCCTGGCCACCCAGGCGCCTGCCCTGACCGACCGCGGCGGTTGCGGCAGGAGCAGCGGGTACAGCGTGATGGGTTGGGGGAAGCTGCCCGCCGGCACCCTCGGCGTGACGTGCGTCTGGTACGACGGCAACGGCGTCGCCAAGGAGTCCGACCAGCGGTACGCGACCGGGTACAAGTGGAGCTCGACCGCGACGTGCGCCGGCGGACGGTTCGACACCCAGGCCGTCGCGACACACGAGTGGGGGCACGTCTACGGCCTCGCGCACGTGAAGACCGGCACCGGCCAGGTCATGCAGCCGTCCGGTGGGTACTGCGACCTCGACGCCCGCACGCTCGGCCTCGGCGACCTGCAGGGCATCGCGGCCCTCTACTGAGCCCGGTGAGCGTGCTCGCCGAGGCGGCCGCCACCGCTGCGGTGGTGGTGGCCGCCGCTGCGATCGGTCAGACGCCGCCCTCTCGCACGAAGTCCGCGATCGGCGTCGAGCCCTGGTTGAAGCGGTAGGTGCGACCGACGGCCTCGGGGCGCTCGACGGCGTCGGCGACCACGTGGGCGACGTCGCCGCGGGCGACCTGCGACGACGAGCCGTCCCAGTCGACCGACCCGGTGGCGTCGTCGTCGGTCAGGGTGCTCGGCGCCACGACGGTCCAGGACAGCCCCGAGTCGCGGAGCACGGCGTCGGCGACCATCTTGGACTGGGCGTAGGCGAAGAAGTCGTCGTCCTGCGGCACCCCGTGGTCGAGCACCGAGCCGGCCCAGGAGACCATGACGTACCGGTCGACACCGGCCTGCGCGGCGCCCTGCATCGAGAGCACGGCCGCGTCGCGGTCGATCGCCCACGTGCGGTCGGCGGAACCGCCGCCGGCACCGGCGGACCACACGACGGCGTCGTGCCCGCGCACCAGGTCGGCGAAGTCGGTGAGGGACTGCTGCTGGACGTCGGCGACGCGGGGCTCGCCGCCGTGCGCGCGGACCTCGTCGGACTGCTCGGCCTTCCGGATGACGGAGGTGACCGAGTGGCCGCGCTCGGACAGGATGCGGGTGGCGAGGAGTGCGACCTTGCCGTGGCCGCCGAAGACGATGACGTTGCTCATGGACCGGACGGTACTCGCCGCGGCTCAGCGCCCGGGGGACGCCGTCGACGAGTCTCGGAGCGCACCCGGTCGCGGTGGGTAGCGTCGGCGGCGACACGTCAAGGAGACACGATGAGCAAGCAGCACGAGCAGCACACCCTGGTCCGGACCCTGGTCCTCGGCATCCTCAGCGGTGGGCGCAGCGCCACGCCGCTCGCCGTGATGGCCCTCAACCACGACCGGTCCTCGCTGAAGGGGGCGTGGCAGGACTGGAAGGTGTTCAGCACGCCGATCGGCCGCGGGCTGCTCGTCGCCTCGGCCGTGGGCGAGCTCGTCGGCGACAAGCTGCCGAAGACCCCGAACCGCATCTCCCCCGCCGGACTCGTCGGCCGGATCGGTTCCGGCGCGCTCGTCGGCGCGGCCCTCGGCACCACCGGTCAGCGCGACCTGCGCATCGAGGGCGCGATCCTCGGTGGCATCGGTGCCGTCGTCGGCTCGTTCGTCGGTTGGGGCCTCCGCAAGGCCGTCGGCGCCACCACCGGTCTGCCGGACCCGGTCGTGGCGCTCGCCGAGGACGCCGCCACCGTGGCCGGCTCGGTGAAGGTGATCACCACAGCCTGAGTCCCGGGGCGCGCGCTCGTCGCGCTCCGTGAGCAGGAACGGTCGGGTCGCACCCGCGCACTCGACCGTTCCTGCTCACGATCGTCCCTCCGCGCCGGCCCGCGCCCGCCCCGTGCCGCGCCCGCCCCGTGCCGCGCCCGGCCCGCGCCGCGCACGCCGGTCAGGCCGCTGCGACCACCCCGGCGGTCGCGAGTCGGACCCGCTTCCGCGCACGCGCCTCGTCGTCCCCGAACCGGTCGAGCCCCCACGACACCGCCGTCAGGAGCTCGAACACGGTCGAGGCGTCGACCTCGTCGTCGGTGCCGCTCGCCGTTCCGCGCGCCCGCTCGAGGAACTCCGCCGTCCGGGCCGTGAGTCGCGAGCAGATCGTCCGGACGGGCGAGTCCTCGTCGTCGACGGCGTCGGCGATGCAGGTCGGCAGGTCCTGCCAGACCCGGAGCCCCCACGCCAACCGGAACATCCACTCCTGCAGGGCCGGTACCGGTTCCCGGTCCTCGAGCTCCGCGGAGTCGTCGATCACCCGGTGCACGGTGTCGGTCATGACCGCCGCGAGCAGGTCGTCCCGCGTCGGGAAGTTCCGGTACAACGTCGCGTTGCCCACCCCGGCGCGGGTGGCGATGCCGTCGATGGGCGCCAGGATGCCCTCGGACTCGAACAACTCGCGCGCCGCGGCGAGGATCGCGTCGCGGTTGCGGCGGGCGTCGGCGCGCACGGGACCTCCTGGACTTGACGGATGTGGGGAGTATCCCCACATACTGTTCCGGGGAGCATCCCCGTTTCCACCGAGCCTACCGCAGGAGTCACCATGACCGAAGAGTTCACCGACCGCACCGTGCTCGTCACCGGCGCCAACGGAGGGCTCGGCACCGAGTTCGTCCGCCAGGCCCTCGAGCGCGGTGCACGACGCGTGTACGCCGCCGCCCGCTCGCCGCGCACCTGGGACGACGAGCGCGTCGTCCCGATCGCACTCGACGTGACCGACCCGTCGTCGATCGCCGCGGCCGTCGCGACCGCGTCCGACGTCGACCTGCTCGTCAACAACGCCGGCATCGCACCCGAGGCCGACGCCTCCCTCGTCTCCGTCGCCGACGACACGCTCGAGCACGTGTTCGCGACGAACACCTTCGGCGTCATCCGGGTCTCGGCGGCGTTCGCACCGGTCCTCGCGGCGAACGGCGGCGGTGCCGTGCTCAACGTGCTCTCGCTGGCCGCCTGGATCCCGCTGCCCACGGTCTACGCGGCGTCGAAGGCCGCCGCGCTGGCCGCGACGAACGGCCTGCGGACCGAACTCGCCGGCCAGGGCACCGCGGTCACCGGGCTCATCGTCGGCATGATCGACACCGCCATGGGCGCTCGGTTCGACGTGCCGAAGTCGACCCCGGAGCACGTGGTGACCCAGGCGTACGACGGCGTGGCCGCCGGCGCGTGGGAGGTGCTCGCGGACGACGACTCACGCTTCGTGAAGGGCCTGCTCAGCGCTCCCGCCGAGGACCTCGCCGCAGCGACCCGGGCCGCGATGGAAGCCGTCGTCGACTGAGGTCGCCCGTCCGACCGCTCGCCGGTCGCGCGCGCTTCGCGCTTCGTGTGCAGGAACGGTCGGGTCGCACCGCCGCACCCGACCGTTCCTGCTCACGATCCGCACGCCTCGGCCTACGGTGGGCCGCATGCACATCGTCGTCATCGGAGCCACCGGCCACATCGGCTCGTTCCTCGTCCCCCGTCTCGTCCGCGCCGGCCACCGGGTCGTCGCCGTGAGTCGCGGCACGAGCACCCCCTACGCCGACGCCCCGGAGTGGCAGCAGGTCGAGCGGGTCACGGCCGACCGCGAGCAGGAGGACCGCGACGGCACGTTCGGCGCCCGGATCGCCGCGCTCGGCGCCGACGCGGTCGTCGACCTGGTCTGCTTCACGGAGTCGTCCGCCGCCGCGCTCGTCGCAGCCCTGCGCGGCACCGACACGCACCTGGTGCACTGCGGCTCGATCTGGCGTGCCGGCGTCTCGCACGTGCTCCCGATCACCGAGGAGAACGCGACCCCGCCCTTCGGTGACTACGGCGTCCAGAAGGACGCCATCGCCCGGATGCTCAAGGAGGAGACCGCGTCAGGGGGTCTGGTCACGACGTCGCTCCACCCCGGCCACATCAGCGGTCCGGGCTGGACGCCGATCGGCCCGCTCGGCAACCTCGACACCTCGGTGCTCACGAAGCTGTCCGCCGGCGAACCGCTCGAGGTGCCCGGTCTCGGCGCCGAGACGATGGCCCACGTGCACGCCGACGACGTGGCGCAGGCCTTCCAGCTCGCGGTCGAGCACCGCGACGCGGCGGCGGGCGAGGACTTCTCCGTCACCGCCCCGACGGCGCTCACCGTGCGCGGGTACGCCCACCTGGCAGCGTCCTGGTTCGGTCAGGAGGCCCGGCTCGACCCCGTCTCGTGGGACCGGTTCCGCGAGTCCACGGCCCCCGAGCACGCCGACGCGAGCTGGCAGCACCTGTCCCGCAGCCAGGTCTTCAGCGTCGAGAAGGCGACTCGTCTGCTCGGCTACGCACCGGCGTTCACCGCCGAGGAGACCGTGCTGGACGCCGTGCGCTGGCTCGTCGACCACGGTGGGCTCGAGGTCGCGAACCCCCTGGTCGGCTGAACTCGGCGCCCGACGCCGGTGACGAACTCCTCGCACCTGATGTCAGTTACGGCGCGACGTCCGGCGGGAGCGAGGGGCTGCGGGAACCCCTCTCACGTGCGGGTGAACGGTACCGAGACGATCCGGTCGTCACCGCTCGCCGGGGTCCCGCGGCCGTCGGTGTTGTTCGTCACGAACCAGAGCGTGTCCGACGGCCCCTCGAGCACGGTCCGGATGCGGCCGAAGTCGCCCGCGAAGTACTCGGTCGCGGTGCCGGGGTCGTCGGCGGGGACCGCGCGGAGGACACGGCCCTGCAGGTTCGCGATGAAGACGGTGTCGTCGACGACCGCGAGGCCGCTCGGCGATGCCTCGTCGGTGGACCACTGCTGCACGGGGTCGACGAAGCCCTGGTCCTCGCCGCCGGTGCCCTCGACCTCGGGCCAACCGTAGTTCGAACCGGGCTCGATGACGTTGAGCTCGTCGTGGGTGTCCTCGCCGAACTCCGACGCGAACATCGTGCCGTCCGACGACCACCCCATGCCCTGCACGTTGCGGTGCCCGAGGCTCCACACCGGCGACCCGTCGATCGGGTTGTCGGCGGGGACGTCGCCGTCCGGGGTGAGCCGCAGGATCTTGCCCGCGAGCGAGTCCTCGTCCTGCGCGTCCGTGCTCGCACCGGCGTCCCCGACGCTCGCGTAGAGCATGTCGTCCGGGCCGAACGCGATCCGGCCGCCGTCGTGGAAGGTGTTCTTCGGCAGCCCGTCGATGATCGTCGTCGCTTCGCCGAGGCCCCACGACCCGGCGCTGCCGGTCAGCTCGTACCGCTGGATCCGGTTGCCGTCGTCGGCGGTCGAGTAGACGAACAGGTCGTCGTCGTGCAGCGCGAGTCCGAGCAGTCCGCCCTCGCCGCCGTGGCTGACACCGTCGACGGTGCCGACCTGGCGGGTGGTGCCGTCGGACCGCAGCTCGAGCACCCGGGCCGAGTCGCGCTCGCTGACCAGCGCGTCGCCGTCGTCACCGGTCAGGACCACCGACCAGGGGGCCTCCAGACCGGTGACCACGTCGGTGGTGTCACCGTCGAGCGCCACCTGACCGGCCGACAGGTCGGCGGGCGCGGTCGCGCGCGCCGACGGCGGACCGCCGCGGTCGGACCCGTCCTGCTCTGTCCCGCCCCCGCTCGTGCAGCCGCTGAGAGCCAGCACCAGGGCCAGTGCGGCGACGGCGGCGAGGCCGGCCGCCGACCAGAGGCGGCGGCTGCGGGGCGTTCCGGCGGGTGTGTCCACGATGATCCTCCCGGGGTCGTGCGTCGATCCCACACGCCGTGTTCGGGAAACGCCTGGGGGAGCACGGTCCCCGGCTTGGTTCAGTGGGTGTCGGTCGGCACCACGTCGTCCCGGAAGGACCAGCACATGACCACCATCGCCATCGTCGGCGCCGGCAAGGGCCTCGGCATCGCCGTCGCCGAGCGCTTCGCCCGTGAGGGCTTCGCCGTCGCCCTGATCTCCCGCAACCAGGACCGCCTGGACGGCCTCGCCGCGGAACTGCGCGAGCGCGGCCACACCGCCGCCGGGTTCGCCGCGAACGTCCGCGACGGGGACTCGCTGCGCGCCGCACTCGAGCGCGCGACCGAGCAGCTCGGCCCGATCGAGGTGCTGCAGTACAGCCCGCTCCCCGCCAAGGAGTACATGCGACCCGTCCTCGAGACCACGGCGGACGACCTGGTCGGTCCGATCGAGTTCTCGGTCTACGGCTCGGTCAACGCCGTCCGCCAGGTGCTGCCCGGCATGCGCGCGATCGGCCACGGCACGATCCTGTTCGTCAACGGCGGCAGCGCGGTCCGCCCGGGTGCCCGCGTCACCGGCACGTCCGTCGCCTTCGCCGGCGAGAGCGCCTACGCCGAGCTGCTCCACGACGCCGTCCGCGACGAGGACGTGCACGTCGGCCAGCTCATCATCCCGTTCGGCATCGACGACGGGCAGCCCGAGCACTCCGGCGAGTCCATCGCCGACCGCCTCTGGGCGATCCACACCGAGCGCGGCGACTTCCGCACCTACGCGGAGCCGATGCCCGAGCTCGGTTGAGCGCGATGCGCACCACGTGACGGACGGGAGGCCCGTGGCCACGCCGCCACGGGCCTCCCGTCCGTCGCCGGTCGCCACCAGGGCCGCGATGGGCCGGGGGACACAGTCGCGACGGCGGAGGGCGGGCCGTACCGCCGCGCGCCCCTAGCGTCGAGGCGTGGATCCGGAGGCCTTCGACGGGGCGGCGGGCATCGCCCTGCTGCTCGTCATGCCGCTGTCCGTGCTGTTCGTCGCCGCGGCCCTGCGGCGGGCGGGCGCACCGCGGTGGACCTGGGCGCTGTACCTGCTCGGGGCCGCCGGGGCGCTGGCGCTGCTGCACGTCGCCGGGCACACCCGGTACGACGGCCCGTCCGACGGGCACTTCCCGTGGGACGTCGGGCAGTTCGCGGCGCTCGGCCTCGGCCGGATCGGCGTCGCCGTCAACGCGGTCGCCGCGACACTGTGGATCGCTCCGGGGCGCCGTCCGTACACGGAGCCGTTGCCCCGTCGCGAGAACCGATTGGTCGTCGCCGCGTACTGCTCGGCGGCGCTCGCGACGGTCGTGCCGGCGACGTGGTGGAGCGTCGGGCTCGGCATCGTGCCGGTCGGCGTCGAGCTGCCGGTCGTGCTCGCCGGGGTCGGGTTCCTCGCCGCGGCGGTGCTGCTCCGGCGGCGGCGTCAGCGCGCATCGGGCGACCACGAGCGTCTGCCGGAGACGGTGTGGCCGGTGGACGCGGTCGTCGCGATCGGCCTCGCCGGGGTGCTCGCGGTCGGGCCGTCGTTCTCCGGCAGCGGTCTGCCGGACCCGTCGTCCGAGCGCGACCCGGCCGTGGCGACCGACCGCCCCGCCCCGACGACGGACCCGGAGTGGCCGGGGCCGACCCCCGCGACCCGGACGTCGCTCGGCCCCGCTGCGGTCGAGGCGGGGACGCGTGCCCTGCTCGAGGACACGGTCCGCTGGGCCGGCCCGCTCGACGACCTGTCGTCCCCGACGCCGCCCGCCGCCGAACCGCCGGCAGTCGCGCTCGTACCGGAGCGGTGCGACGACGGCGGACGGCGCTGGACCGGCTCGCTCGTGCTGCCCTCGGTCCGGCCGCAGGACCTGGCGCCCCGGGTGCTCTCGGGCTGGAAGGCGTCCGGCTACGCCCCGGTCGACCGGGCGATGGGGACCGACCTCGTCATGCCGCTGCGGGGGGACGCCGCGGTCGAGCGGATGCGCCTCGGCGGGGGCCCGGACGGTGTGCACGTCACCGTCGAGTCCTTCTGCGTGCCCGACTGAGCACGGCGCTCGCCGCTTCGTGAGCAGGAACGGTCGGGTCCCCCGCAGCGACCCGACCGTTCCTGCTCACGATGTGACGGACGGGAGGCCCGTGGCGGCGCCGCCACGGGCCTCCCGTCCGTTGAGTGCGCCCGTCCGTTCAGTGCGCCCGTCCGTCAGTGCGCCCGTCGCACCGCGACCCGGCGCCGGCTCCGGGTGGTCAGCCACGCGCCGGCCGACACGACCAGCGGCAGGCCGATCGCCAGCAGCCCGAGCACCGGCCAGTCGGGCACGAACGGCAGGTGGTTCGCCCCGACGGGCTGCTCACCGAACCGGATCGTGAGCGCCCGGATCGGCAGCAGCCCGAGCAGCGTCCCGATCACGGCCCCGACCGTGGTGAGGATCGCCGCCTGCCAGGTCGACACCTGCCGGCGCAGACGGGGTGCCGCGCCGACGGCGTCGAGCACCTCGTCGTCGCGGCGGCCGTCCGACCGCGCCAACCCGAGGGCGACCGCGGTCGCGCCGATCGTGACGGCGGCGGCCAGCGCGAGCACGATCGCCCGGACGAGCGCGCCGTTGTCCACCGGGCCGGTCTCGTAGAAGAACTGCGGTCCGTACCACCGTTCGCGGTCGGCCCCGCCGTACGACTGCCACGCGGAGCTCAGTTCGTCGTACTGCTTCGGCGTGAGGTCGCCCGGCAGCGTCGTGACGAGCAGGCCGTCCACCGCCGGCACGTGGTACCGCTCCGCGGTCGCCCGGGTCATGAACACCGCGACCTTGATCCGCGGCGACTGCACGTCGGTGACGGCCGGGATCGTGACGCTGGAATCCGGACGGGTGCGTTCGGTGATGGTCGGGCTCTCGTACGTGCGGTTGCGGAACGTGTCGATGCGGACCGCGCCGTCGCGGGCGTACTCGGACCAGAGCGACACGGCCTCGCCGCCCTCCAGGGCGTCCCGCACCGCGGCCGACGGCCGGTGCCCGGTGAGCACGGCGTAGTCGTCGACGGTGCCGGTCAGGATGTGCGGGTCCGACGAGGCGCTCGTGTCGAGGAACCACGAGCACGAGGTCGTGTCGTTCACGGTGCAGCCGTACGGCGTCCACCGGTGTGGGATCGTCATGGTCGTCGGCGTCTCGCCCGTGCCGCCCTTCACCACGCCGAGCACGCGGATCCGGTCGTGGCGCAGCACGCCCGCGGTGACCTTCGCGGCCCGTGCGGTGAGTTCCGCGTCGTGGTCGCCGAAGGACGCACCGTCGGCGTCCGAGACCTGGACCTCGGTCGTGGCGACCCCGACGGCGGTGGCGTAGTCGTAGCCGCGGACGTACCGGGCCTGGCTCGAGGCGTTCCAGGTGATGACGAGGGAGGCGACGAAGACGACGCTCATCACGCTGGCGAGCACCGGGACGGTGCGCACCGGGTTCCGCAGGGCGTCGCGGGCGGCCATGCGCGCGGCCAGTCCGAGACGCGACGACAGCCGCGCCACCAGGGCGAGCAGCCACGGGGAGCAGATCGCGACACCGAGCTGCATGAGGCAGGGTCCGATCGCGACCCCGGCACCGACGACCCACGCCAGGTGGTCCTCCTGCACCTCGCGGTCGTTCAGCACGAGGACGCCGATGCCGCAGGCCAGCGTCATCACGGCCCCGCCGACGATGAGTGCGGGACCCCAGATCCGGCGTCGGCGCCGTGCCGGACGGCTGACCGCGACCGGGCGGAGCGAACCGCGCAGGGCGGCGAGCACGTTGATGCGGGTCGCCGTGCGCGCCGCGACCAGGGCGGAGACGAGGCCCGCCAGCACGCCGGCACCGCCGATCGTCAGCAGCAGGGGCAGCGGCACGTGCAGGCCCGGGAACGACACGACGTTGCCGTCGTCGATGATCCGGTAGGTGAACATCCCGATCCCGGTGCCGAGCAGCACGCCGAGCACGGCGCCGGTCGCCCCGAGCACCAGCCCGGACCCGGCGACGATCGTGCGGACGAACCGCTTCTCGCCGCCGACGCTCGTGATGATCGCGTACGAGCGGGTGTCCGCCCGGGTGCCGACCAGGAACGCGGCACCGGCGAGCAGGGCCACCTCGAACATCGCGAAGACGCCGAGCAGCGCGAGGCCGCCGAGGTACCAGCCGAGGTTCGACCCGGAGGAACCGCCGGTGACGCGCTCGTCCGGCGGGTCGAGCACGACGGGGCGGGACTGCACGGTGATGCCGTGCGCGTTGAGCTGCCGGATCTCCGACCAGGTCGGTGCCGTCGTCGGCAGGTAGACCGTGACGTCGGGCGGGCTGCCGGGAGTCGTCGCCGCGGTGTCCGTCATGGTGGTGCCCCACGGCACGAACACGCCCTGCGTGTCGGGCGCCGACCCGAGGTCGCGCATCGTGCCCGTGATCGTGAAGCGCTTCGTCACCGGGTCGGTCAGGTCGACGGTGTCGCCGACGTGCGCCCCGAGGCGGTCGAGCGTCGCCGGGGTCACCATGAGTTCGTCGCGTGCCGTCGGCCGGTCGCCGGCGAGCACCCGCCAGTGCCCGTCGAGCGAGCGGTCCCACGTGCTGCCCTCGACCGCCGTGATGCCGACCGGTCCCTTCGGCCCCTGCAGCACGACGGGCGCGCTGCCCACCGGGATCGCGAGCGCCCCGTCCGGGACGAACGACAGCGGGTCCGCGAAGGGGGCGTCGCCGTCCGCCTTCGTCACCGGGCTGTTCCGCGCCGACTCGGTGGACTGCCACTGCACCGGGTCCTGCCGCATGCCGGGCAGGTCGGGACCGGACACGCGCATCTGCGCGGCTGCCCCACCGAGGTCGTAGGCGAGCGACTCGGCCTGGGTCGGCTGGGTCGACTGCACCACGACGGCCACGGCCGCGAACCCCGCGGTCGGGATCCCGATGAGCGCCACGATGAGCGCGGCCCGCCCGGCCTTCGCGAAGGCGAGTCGGCGGCCGAGTCGGAGCGCGGGACGGAGCGCGAAGGGCGTCCGGACGCGCTGGGCGGTCCCGGTGGAGCGCCGTCGCCCGCTCACGACGCGGCCCGGTCGGCGAGTGCCTGTTCGACCCCGGTGTAGACGGCCTCGTCGACGACGCGACCGTCGCGCAGGAACACGATCCGGTCCGCCCAGGCGGCGTGCCGTGCGTCGTGGGTGACGAGCAGCGCGCCCGCGCCCGCGTCGACGTGGCGGCGGAGCATGCGGAGGACGACCTCGCCGGTCTGCGAGTCGAGCGCCCCGGTCGGCTCGTCCGCGAGCACCAGGCGGCGCTCGCCGACGACCCCGCGGGCGATGGCGACGCGCTGCTGCTGGCCGCCGGACAGGTCGTCGGGGTAGGCGGTCAGCCGGTGGCCGAGCTCGACGTTGTCGAGGGCGAGCTCGGCGGCGCGGCGGGCCTGCGAGGCCTTCCACCCGTCGAGTTCGAGCGGCAGCGCGACGTTCTCGACCGCCGTCAGCGAGGGGATGAGGTTGAAGTCCTGGAAGACGAAGCCGAGCAGCCGACGGCGCAGCGCCGCGAGCTCCTTCGCCGGGCGCTCGGACACGAACTCGCCGTCGATGACCACCTCGCCGCTCGTCGGCGGCAGCAGGGTGCCGGCGACCGCCAGCATCGTCGACTTGCCGGAGCCCGACGTGCCCATCACCGCGACCATCTCGCCGCGCTGGACCGACAGGTCGATCCCGGCGAGGGCGGTGACGGCCTTGGCGCCGGACCCGTAGTGCACGCTGACGGCGTCGAGCCGCAGCAGCGGTGCGGCGCTCACCGGACACCCCGGGCGGCGTCGGCGGCGGGCGCGGTCGCGGACTCGGGAGCGGCGGGGTGGTCGTCCGGTCGGTACCGGGCCACGCTCGACTCGACGTGGTCGAGCCAGCGCACCTCGGCCTCGGCCTGGAACACCATCGACTCGAGCACGAGCGACCACGCCAGGTCGGTCGCCGGGTCGGCCGTGCGCTTGAGCCGCGTCAGGTCCTGCAGGTTGCGGATCGCGGCCCCGCGCTGCACCTGCACGAGCTTGGCGACGTCGACGCCGGGCACGGTCACCGCGAGGGCGAACTTGATCGCCAGCTCGTCCCGGCCGCGCTTGGCCGGCACCGGCTCGCTGAACCAACGCGCCACTTCCTCGTGCCCCGCGGGGGTCGCCGTGTAGACGACGTGGCCGTCGTCGTCGGCGTCGCCGCGGGCCACGAGGCCGTCGCGCTCGAGCCGGTCGAGGGTCGTGTAGACCTGGCCGATGTTCAGCGGCCAGCTCCCGCCGGTGCGGTGCTCGAACTCCCCCCGGAGCTGGTACCCGTACCCGGGTCCGCCCACCAGCAGCGCGAGTACGCCCATCCGTACGCTCATGACACTTCCTCGTTCCGTTCTGCGAACGGGCATACTCGGTATGCCCATACCGAGTATGCAGGTGCACGCGGAACGACGCAAGCGCGGCTCGCGACGTGCCCACACAACGGACGGGAGGCGCGGTGCCCGCTGGCACCGCGCCTCCCGTCCGCTTGCTGGTCGCGTCAGGAACCGAGCTTCGACAGCTCCTCGAACTCATCGTCGGTGAGCTCGATGGTCGCGCCCTGCAGGTTGTCCTCCAGGTGGGCGACACTCGACGTGCCCGGGATCGGGAGCACGACGGGCGAGCGCTTGAGCAGCCAGGCGAGCGCGAGCTGCGCCGGCGTGGCGTCCTTGCGCTCGGCGATCTCGGTGAGCGGCGAGTCCTCGCCGGTCAGGCCACCGGTCGCGAGCGGGAACCACGGGATGAACGCGATGCCCTGCTCGGTCGACCAGTCGAGGAGCTCCTCGGCGTCACGCTTCTGCAGGTTGTACAGGTTCTGGACGGAGACGATCGTGGCGATCTCCTGCGCGGCCTGCACCTCGTCGACGGAGACCTCGGACAGGCCGATGTGGCGGATCTTGCCCTCGTCCTGCAGCTTCTTCAGTTCGCCGACCTGGTCCTCGAGGGGGACCTTCGGGTCGATGCGGTGCAGCTGGAACAGGTCGATGCGCTCGAGGCCGAGGCGGCGGAGGCTCATCTCGGCCTCCTGCCGCAGGTACTCCGGGCGGCCGACCGGCGGCCACTCGTTCGGACCGGTGCGGGTCAGACCGGCCTTGGTCGCGATGACGACGTCGTCGCCGTACGGGTGCAGGGCCTCCTTGAGCAGGTCCTCGGCGACGTAGGGGCCGTAGCTGTCGGCGGTGTCGAAGAAGTCGACGCCGAGCTCGACGGCGCGCTTGAGCACGCGGACGGCCTCGTCGTGGTCCTTCGGCGGGCCCCAGACGCCGGGGCCGGTGAGCTGCATGGTGCCGTAGCCGAGGCGGTGGACCTCGAGGTCGCCACCGATGCGGAAGGTGCCGGAGGCAGCGGCCGGACGGTTCGTGGTGTCGGTGTCAGTGGTCATGACCCCGGTCTACGCCTGGTGCGTCGCCGGTCCCTGGACGGGTGTCCCCCGGCGCTGACCGCGGGAACGGTGTCTCGCCGCGCTCGAGTCCACCGACGAGCTTCGTCAGCCGGTTCGTCCGCGCTGCGGCGCTCGGCGCCGTCGCGATCCGGTGCAGCACCGCGTACCGGTTCGCCGCGTCGAGGCCGGCGAACAGCGCGGCAGCGGCGGGCGCGGCGTCGAGTGCCGCCCGCAGGTCCTCGGGCACGGTCGCGCTCGCCGCACCGGCGTAGGCGCGGTCCCACCGGCCGTCGCCCTGCGCCCGGTCGACCTCGGCCTGGCCACGCGCGCGCATCCGGCCCTCGGCGGTGAGCGCGGCGACGAGCCCGACGTTCCGCTGCGACCACAGCGAGGCGCGCCGGCGCGGGGTGAACCGCTGCCGGAAGGTGGCGGCGTCGCGTCCGCGCTTCTGCCCGTCGATCCAGCCCGAGCACAGCGCCTCGTCGAGTGCCTGGTCGTAGGTCAGGGTCGTCGGCTCCGTCGTGCCCTTCTTCGCCAGGACGAGCCACACACCGT
Source organism: Curtobacterium sp. MMLR14_006 (assembly GCF_001864985.1). Classification (NCBI taxonomy): domain Bacteria; kingdom Bacillati; phylum Actinomycetota; class Actinomycetes; order Micrococcales; family Microbacteriaceae; genus Curtobacterium; species Curtobacterium sp. MMLR14_006. The sequence goes on from NZ_MJGU01000022.1 coordinate 314,506, forward strand.
CGGTGTCGTCCTCGTGGGCGTCGAGCCAGGTCCGCCAGGCCGCGGCGTCCGGCAGCACCAGGTCGACGATGTCCATGCGGTCATCGTAGGGGCGACCTCAGACCCAGTTCGGCTGCGACAGCACGCCGGCGGGGTCGGCCTGCTCGGCGATCCGGTGCAGCCGCGAGGTGTTGTCGCCGAAGTACGCCGACGGGTCCGTGATCGCTGCGTCGCAGTAGTTCGCGTACGCCGCGTCGCCCCACGCCGGCCGCATCGCCCGGCGGAACCCGCGCACGTACGCGTCGAACGGTGCGGGGTCGGCGCCGTCGGTGAAGACCGCCGTGTACTGCACGGTCATGAGCGCGGACCGCCACGGGAACGCCGAGTCGGTGCGGCCGACGTCCGCCACGACGCCGCCGAGGGCGTCGAGGGCGACCCCGCCCTCCAGGTTGCCGTCGACGTCGCCCGCCGCTGCCGCCTGCGCGACGAGCACGTCGATCTGTGCGTCGGTGAGCCTCGTCGATCCGATCGACGAGGTCGCCGCCTCGGACACCCGCTGGGGCTTCCCCGCCAACGCGGACATGGCGGCACCGTAGGTCAGTTCCCGTCCGGAGTGCGCCAGCGGATTCGCACCCGTGGCGGCGATGAAACCGTCGACGGAGGTGTCGGCGCCGGTCTTCGAACCGGTCCACACGCCGGTCACGGTGACCGTCGGGGCGGTGTGCCGACTGCCGTTGAGCAGCTTGAGCGTCGACCACAGCTCCGGGTCGGCGGTGGGCGCCCAGTCCTGCCAGGCGCGCACCACGGCAGCGGCGGCCGACCACGCGAACGTGATGGTGAAGAGCAGGACGGGAGGCGCGGCCTGCGTCCGGTACGTCAGTGCGGTCACGACGCCGACGGTTCCACCGCCCCCACCGCGGCAGGCCCAGAACAGGTCGGGTTCGCGGGACGTCGAGACCTCGTGCACGGAGCCGTCCGGGGTGACGAGCGTCACGCCGGTGAGCTGGTCGCAGGTCAGCCCGAACGAGCGGACGAGCACGCCGACCCCACCGCCGAGGGTGAGCCCGCCGATGCCGACGGTCGGGCACGAGCCGGCGCCGATGGCCCGACCGGCCTTCGCGAGCGCGGCGTAGACGTCGCCGAGCTGTGCGCCCGGGCCGATCGTGACGGTGTCGTCGTCGTGCAGTTCGATGTCGTCGAGGTCCTGCGTGCTGATCACGAGCGACCGCGGGACGTCGGTGCCCGGGGCGCCACCGGCCGACCACCCCGTGTACGAGTGCCCGCCCGCTCGCAGTGCGACGGGCGTGTGGGTCGTGCGCGCGAACGCGAGGGCGGCCTGCACGTCGGGGATCCCCGCGACCCGGAGGATCCCCTGCGGGTCGGCGTCGTCGTAGCGCGGGTTCTCGAGCACGCGTGCGCCGTCCCACCCGTTCGACCCGGACCGGAGCAGCGTCCCGGAGACCGCGGCGGCGAGGGCGTCCCACGAGTCGGGGCCGCCCGGCGTCGGCGTGCTCGTCGGCTCGGCGGAGCCGCTGGCAGTCGGGCGCGGCGCGCCCGAGGGAGCGGGGCCCGGCCGGGTGCACGCTGCCAGGACCCCGGCGAGCCCGAGTCCGACGCCCCCGGCGAGCAGGGCGCGCCGGGTCGACGTGCGGCTCACGAGCCGGCGAGCCCCCCGCTGGCACCGCTGATGCCGGGGTGTGCGGACTTCGCGAGGCCCTCGGTCATCGAGTGCGCTGCCTCGGCGTCGGCGAGGGAGCGGGCGCCGAGGGTCGGGTCGACCGGTTCGAGGTGGGCGAGGCGCTTCGCACGACGGCGGTTCTGCACCTCGAGCACGGTGAGCAGCGCGGCGATGGCCACGACCACTCCGACGACGATCCACACGACGACCATGACGTTCCCCTTCCGTCCCGGGGCGTCCACCCCGTGCTCGCAGCGTAGCGCCGGCGGTGCGACGCCATCCGACGGAGCCGGGATCTGTCGCCGTTCCGTGACCGTCAGGCGGTGCTGCTGATCCGGACGGCGCCCGCCCACCCGTGCACCCACTCGGGCAGTTCGCGGTCAGCTGGTGCTCCGCCCACGGCGTCGAGCAGGTCCGTCATCGGGACGGTCCCGCCGGAGCGTCGCAGGAACCGCGCCTGCACGACGGCACGGGCGACGACGGCTCCGCGACGGACGAACGTCTGCTCCAGGTACACGGCCCGGTCGTCGACGCCGAGCACCCGGGTCACGAGCTCGAACCGTTGCCCGAGCGTCAGGGACCGCTTGTACGTGATGGTCTGCGCCGAGACGACCGGGTACCAGGCGCGCTCCGCGATCGCGCTCCAGAACCCCGACCGCAGCATCAGGTCGAGCCGCCCGAGGTCGAGCATCGACAGGTACTTCCCGTTGTTGACGTGCCGCAGCGGGTCGAGGTCGGTCAGGGTCACGCGGAACGGTGTGCGTGCCGCGTCCCAGAGCGACGGCCGCCGCCCATCCGTCGTCGGGCGGAGCCGGACACGCAGGCGCAACAGGAACAGCCGGAAGTACAGGTTCACGCGCCGATCACACCAGAAGGCCGCGCTGCCCCGCGTGGACCTTGGAGGATCCACACGAACGGTGTCCGTGTCTGACCGGCACCGGCAGTGCCTTCCTCCGAGCGGCGCACCCGGAGTAGACCTGCAGCATGCAGACACGCAAGCTCGCAGACCTCGAGGTCGGACCCGTCGGCCTCGGAACCATGGGCATGAGCGCCTTCTACACGGGCGCCGGCACCGACGACGACGAGTCGATCCGCACCGTCCACCGCGCGATCGACCTGGGCGTCACCCTGTTCGACACGGCCGAGGCGTACGGCCCCTACACGAACGAGGACCTGCTCCGCCGGGCCCTCGCCGACCGCCGCGACGACGTCGTGATCGCGACGAAGTTCGGCCTCATCACGCACACCGCCGGCGAGGAGACCCCCGCCACCGGTCGCGGCATCAGCTCCGCCCCCGAGTCCGTGCGCGAGGCGCTCGAGGGCTCGCTCCGCCGCCTCGGCACCGACCACATCGACCTCTACTACCAGCACCGGGTCGACCCGGCCGTCCCGATCGAGGACGTCGTCGGCCAGCTCGCCGGCTTCGTGCAGGAGGGCAAGATCCGGCACATCGGGCTGTCCGAGGCCGGAGCCGAGACCATCCGCAAGGCCCACGCCGTCCACCCGATCACGGCCCTGCAGAGCGAGTACTCGCTGTGGACGCGCGACCCCGAGGGCGACGTGCTCGACACCCTGCGCGAGCTCGGGATCGGTCTCGTGCCGTACTCGCCGCTCGGCCGCGGCTTCCTGACCGGTGCGATCACGAAGCCGTCCGACCTGGGCTCCGACGACTTCCGCCTGGCGAACCCCCGCTTCCAGGAAGAGGCGTTCGCGCTGAACATGCGCATCGTCGACGCGGTCAAGGAGATCGCGACCGAGGCCGGGGCCACCCCGGCGCAGGTGTCCCTCGCCTGGCTGCTGGCCCAGGGCGACGACATCGTCCCGATCCCCGGCACGAAGCGGGTCTCGCGTCTCGAGGAGAACGTCGGCGCGGCCGACCTGACCCTCACCGCGGACCAGCTGTCGCGCCTGTCGTCGCTGCCCGTGCCGACCGGCGACCGCTACCCGGACATGTCGAGCATCGGCCGCTGACCCGGCGGGGTGCACTTCCGCGCGTAGGAGGCCGTTCCGCGCGTCGGAGGGCCTTCCGCGCGTGGGAGGCGGGATCTTCCGGCCTCCCACGCGCGAATCCGCTTCCCATCCCACGCGCGATGGGACGGACCGTCCCGCGCGACGGACCGTCCCGCGCGACGGACCGTGCCGTCGTGACGGAACTGCCGTGCGCGGGTCAGACCTCGGCGGCGAACGACGCGGCGCGCAGCTGCAGGTCCTCGATGCGCCGGAGCCGCGCCGCCTCGACGTCGTAGCCCTCGTACGCCGGCGGCGGCAGCTTCCGGACGTTGCGCGAGCACTGGAAGTCCTGGCAGACCAGGGTGCCGACGGTGTTGCCGTTCCGACCGGCAGGCCCCGAGCGCTTCGCGCTGTAGAACACGACGTCGTTCGGCAGCTGCACGTCCTGGCACCACGAGCACTGGGCGCGTGCGCGGGACGAGGCCTCGGCCTGCCGGAACAGGATGCCGACGAGCGTGCCGTCGAGCGTCGGCACGACGGCGTACGCGCGCCGTCCGATCTTCGGGTCGCGCCACCCGAGGTAGTCGAGTGCGTCCCAGTCGGTGGTCGCGAACTCGGCGGGCAGCGTGATGTCGGACGTCTCCTTGCGGGAGGCGTTGACGAAGGACGTGCGGAGGGTCTTCTCCGTGATGGGGAGCATGGTCGTGGCTTTCGTGCGGACCCGGGGCGTGCGGACGCACACCGCACCGGGCGGAGGAGGTCAGGGGACGACGAGGTCGGCCGCGCCCGAGGGCACGACCGGGGGCCTCACGCCCTGATGCCGGCGATACGGGCGCCGACCACCTCCTGGAAGCTCACCGGTCCAGCCTACGACGACGTGTCAAGCGGTCGGGGTCGCGGTGACGAGCAGGAGCGACCCCTGGTGCGTCGGGCTGATCCGGAGCGCGCCGTGGCGCCGGTCCCACTCACCGGACTCCAGTGCGGAGCGGAGCGCCGCGACCGACCGTCGCACGGTGAACGGGTCGACCTGCGCCCACGCCGGGTCCGCGTGCCGGACGCCCGCGTCGAGCAGCCGCTCGGGTCGGGCGGAGTACGCCTCGGCGAACCCGTCGACGCACGTGAACGGGATCGGCAGCGGCACGACCGTCACCGTGTCCCCCGGCAGCGCCGTGGCGACCTCGGCCGGCGACGGGTGGCGCCGGGCCGCGGCCGCGACGACCTCGGGTGCGTACTCCGCGAGCCAGTGCTCCTGCGCGCGCTCGCGGTCGACGCAGAACAGCACGATCGGCCCACGGGTCACCCGGCGCAGTTCGGCGAGCACGGCCCCCGGGTCGACCGGTCCCGGCAGGGGCGCCGTGGCGAGCGCGGCGTCGAACGCGCCGTCGGCGGACGGCAGGTGTGCGGCGGCGTCGACGACCGTGACGATCCCACGGTCGGTCGGCGCGTACGAGGGTGCGGCGTCGTCCTGCGACCACCGCAGCTCGAGCAGTGAGCCGATGTCGCCGAGCACCTTCGACACGGCTCGGGCGAACACCGGTTCGGCGCGACGGTACCGGCGTCGGTCGTCGTCGGTGGCGGACCGGTCCGGTGGGGTCGTCACGAGGCGCTCGCGGTGGGGGTCAGTCGACCGACTCGGTCTCCGCCGCCCGCAGGGCCGCAGAGCGCTCCGCCCGCTCCGTCGCCGCCCACGAGCCGAGGAGCGACAGCGAGCGCTCGGACTCGCTGCCCGGCTCCGCCGAGTACGTGAACAGCACGAGTCCGGGGTCGGCGACGAGGTCGAGGGCCTCGTAGGTCAGACGGAGCTCGCCGACGATCGGGTGCACGATGCGCTTGCCGCCGCCGCGGTGCACCCGCACGTCGTGTTCCGCCCACCAGGTGCGGAACTCGTCGCTGCGGGTGGAGAGCTCGCCGACGAGCGTGATGAGCCCCGGCTCGCAGGGGTTCGACACCGCGGCGGCGCGCAGGACCGCGACGGCGTCCCGCGCGGTCTGCGCCCAGTCCGGGAAGAACTCGCGGGCGGACGGGTCGAGGAAGGTGAAGCGGGCGGTGTTCACCGGGCGTCCGGGGCCGGCGAACATCGGCGCGTAGAGGGCGTGGCCGAGCTCGTTCGTGGCGACGACGTCACCGCGCTCGTTGCGCACCCACGCCGGCGCGCCCGTGATCGCGTCGAGCAGGCGCTGCACCCCCGGCCGCACCCGGGTCGGGACGGTGCGGTGCATGTCCTTCACGCCGGCGTTCGCCAGGCGGGTGAGGTCCCAGAGGTGCACGCGTTCGTCCTCGTCGAGCTGCAGTGCGCTCGCGAGCCCCTCGAGCACGCTCTCCGAGACGCCCTTCAGCGAGCCCCGTTCGAGCCGTGTGTAGTAGTCGACGCTCACGCCCGCGAGCATCGCGACCTCGTGCCGCCGCAGCCCGGGGACCCGTCGGACACCGCCGCCGAAGGACGGCATGCCGACCTGCTCCGGCGTGAGCCGGGCCCGTCGCGAGGACAGGAAGTCGCGGATCTCGTTGCGCACGTCGATACCCATGCGTCGAGCGTACGTGTCGCGTCGGTGCCGCGGGCGCGGCGGACGGGAGGCCCGTGGCGGGGCCGGCACGGGCCTCCCGTCCGTCAGGCGGGGACGTCGGCCGCGATGCGGACGCGCGCCACGCGGTGACCGTCCATGGCGGTCACCTCGAGCCGGTGGCCACCCACGAGGATGACGTCGCCGACCGCGGGCACGCGGTCCAGGTGCACCTGGACGAGCCCGCCGACGGTCTCGTAGTCGCCGTCCGGCAGCACCGGGCCGCCGTCGGCGGCGAGGTCCTCGAGGACGGTCGCGCCGTCGACACCGTCGCGCTCGGCGGTGGACCCGTCGTGCTCGACGGCGTCCCACTCGTCGCGGATGCGGCCGACGAGGTCCTCGAGCAGGGCCTCGAGGGTGACCATGCCGGCGCTGCCGCCGTACTCGTCGACGACGAGGGCGATCTGGTGCCCGTCGGTGCGCATGTCCGCGATGGCGCCGGACAGCGACTTCGTCTCGGGCAGGGCGAGCACGGGACGGACGAGCGTCGACACCGGGGCGTCGGGGTCGACCGGGCGCAGCAGGTCGCGGAGGTGCACGAACCCGTCGACCTCGTCGCGTCCGCCCGAGGTCACGAGGTACCGGGTGTGCCCCGCCGTGATCGCCCGGTCCGTGGCCTCGGCGACGGACAGCCCCGCGTCGATCGTCGACACGTCGTACCAGGGGCGCATCGACTCGCGCAGGATCCGGTCGCCGGCGTCGAGCGCGCTGCGGGCGATCCGGCGGCCCTGCGCGTCGATGGCGTCGTGGTCGTCGACGAGGCCGCGGAGTTCCTCGGTGCTCATCGACTCGCTGCGGGCGTGCGGGTCGCCGCCGAGCAGGCGCACGACGGCGTCGGTCGACGTCGAGAGCAGCCAGATGACCGGCCGCATGAGCACCGCGAAGCGTTCGAGCGTCGGGGCGACGGCCATCGCGAAGCCCTCGGCGCGCTGCAGGGCGAGGCGCTTCGGCACGAGTTCGCCGAACACCAGCGACAGGTACGCGATGACGAGGGTCATGAGCACCAGGGCCACCGCCTCGGCCGCTCCCCGGTCGAGTCCGATGCCGAGCAGCAGCGGGGCGACGTCCGGCGCGATCGACGAGGCGCCGTAGGCGGCGGAGAAGAACCCGGCCACCGTCACGCCGATCTGCACGGCGGACAGGAACCGGTTCGGGTCACGGCCGAGGGCGGCGACCCGGGCGCCGCGGGACCCCCGGCGTTCGAGCTGCTGCAGTTGCGACTCGCGCAGCGAGACGAGGGCGATCTCGGCCGCGGCGAAGACCCCGCCGACGAGCACGAAGAGGATGACGAGCCCGAAGGCGATCCAGGTGTCGGCGCCCATCAGCGGGCAGTCCGGGCGGATCGGGATCGGGCGGGCGGTCTGTGACAGTCGTCCATGCTGTGATCCTGCACAGGTGGACTGGGACGGCACCGCGTCGGTGCTCGGCGAACGCTGTGGATCCGGTGTGGCCGTGCTGCGCGCGGTGCCACCCGGCATCTCTCGGCCGCTCCCCGTCAAGCAGGCCTCGTGCTGTGCGTACCGACGGGGCGACCGTCACTTTGTCGGGAGCCGCCAGACGTGTGATGCGGGCGGCTGCTGCTCCTGCAACACGGTCACTTCATCCGCGACGCGCTCGGTCGCTCGGATCACCAGTGTCGCTCGATGGCGTCCCATGAGCGTCTTGACGCTCGATCCACTCGGCCACCGGTTCAGGACCACAGCGAGCGGGATGATGTTGAGCGCAGCGCCGAGGACGACGGTCCACGGCAGTCCGTGCGCCGCGAAGATCACGGCTGGCGCGATCGCGAGGGCCACAGCCCAAACGCCCGCGACCACTTGGCGTACAAGAGCCTGCTGCTGAGGTCTCCCGGTCCACTTCGTTCGCCAGTTCCACGCGAGAGCGGAGACGGCACTGAGGACCAGGGTCAGCCACGCCGCTTCGAACAGCAGCATCGCGGGGTAGGAACTGGGCTCTCCGCGGAACGCGATGGTGAACAAGAGGATCACTGCACCGTAGGTGGCCGCGAGCGTCACCACCGCGATCAGCAGGAGCGTGCGGCCTGCTGAAGGATGTTCCGCCTTGCTCCACAGGGTCGGACCAGCGGCTTCGAGGCGTTCGAGATCGGCACTGGCCATCCGGAGGCGTTCGGACACGGCGCCGAACACCGTTGTCCCTGCCATGGTTGCGGCGGCCACGACGCCGGCCCAGAACAGCGTGGCGATCCAGATGTCGGGCCAGAGGCGTGGACGGGCGATCGCGCTGCTCACCGCCAGTGCGAACGCGCCGGTGAGGACCCCGGCTATGACACGCTCGAGGATCACTGTGGCTCGGCGCGTGCGTGCGAGCGTGTCCTCGTCGGCGTTTGCGCGGAGTTGCACGTACGGAACACCGAGAAGGGCCAGAGCCACAGTGACGGCTGTCTGGAACAGACCGAGGCTCTCTGCGATGTGTTGCCCGAGGTTGACGACGTCGTTGCCGACGAAGGAGAGCCGGCCGCCGTTGAACAGTGCTGAGGCCGCGGCCATCGACAGGATGGTGACGTACAGCAGTACGACGGCGATGAACGTGATCTGTCCGAACGCCGCTCGTCGGACCTGACGACGGCGGACGGTCTCGTGATTGCGCTGATCCATGAGGACTCGACTGTAGGGAGGGCGGCCGACATCACGCGGCAGCGGGCACCGATCGCAACGCCTGTGGAAAGCTGGTTTGAACGCTGAACGCTGAACGCTGAACGCTTCGGTCCGGCACCCTGGCGGGTCGGGTGGGGATCACGTTGGTACGGCGCCCACTCCCGGACCGTGCTGCGGGAGGGCGTCAGATGGTGAGCGAACGACCGATGCGGGCCTCGAGCCACGCTTCGGGGTCGATCGGGGTGATGCCGTCCATGAGGACCTCGAGGTGCAGGTGCGCACCGGTCGAGACGCCGGACGAGCCGACCAGCCCGATGAACTCGCCCGCCTCGACCTGGTCGCCGACCTGCAGCGGCGACGATCCCGGGATCATGTGCCCGTAGAGCGTCGAGACCTGGCGGCCGTCGATCACGTGGTCGATGACGACCGCGTTGCCGTACGAGAAGTACGTGCCCGAGACCCGGACCGTGCCGGCGGCGACCGCGCCGATCGGCGTGCCCATGCCCGGCGTGAAGTCGAGGCCCTGGTGCAGCGACGAGCACGCGCCGCACGGGGCCGCGCGGTACCCGAAGCCGGAGCTCATCTGCACCGGACCGGGGAACGGCGACCGGACGGCACCGCCGTACGACACCGCGTCGTCGGACGAGTCCGGGCCGCTCGCCGTGCGGGCCGAGCCGCCGCCGACGGTGAACCCGTCGCGGGACAACCCGGAGGCGGTGACGGCCTGCGTCACGGCGTAGTCCTGCGTGCGGACCATCGGCGCGATGGTCGAGGTCGCCATCGAGGTGCCGGCGCTGGCGTGCGCGGGCATCGCGGACGCGGCGAACAGGGCGATGGCCGCTGCGGCGCTCGTGAGCGTGATGCGGCCGGCCCGACCCGTCCGCGAGCGACGCGGGGCGGGTGCGGGGGCTGGCGCGGTGACGGAGGGGCGGCGGACGACGCGCGTGATGCGGCGGTCCACGTGCTCGGTCGTCGAGCGGGCGGTCGTCGCACGACGCCCGGTCGGCACGGCGGCGGCGGCCTGCACGGCCGCCGCGGGCTGCACGGCGACCGGCTGCTGCACGGCGACCGGCTGGTGCGCGGCGCGCTGCTCGGAGCGCTTCTCCGGGCGGGGCGTGCGGGCTGCGCGACGCTCGGGCTTCCGCGCCGCGGCGCGCTCCGCCTCGAGTGCAGCACGACGGGACAGGTGCACCACCGGGGTCGCCGGGTGCTGGTCGGGTTCGTGTGCAGTCGTCATGGCCGCCCACCATTCTGCACGACTCTGTCGCTTTGTACAGAGACTTTCGTGATCTTCTCGTTACCGAACCGGGTCGCACCGATGACCCGCCGTCCTGGGAAGGGCCTGGCCGTCGGGCGGTCGGCGGCCCCCCGCGTCCGAGGATCGGTAGCGTCGGGACGGAGCGACGGAAGGACCCCCACCATGGCCCGATCGCCGCACGAGCGGCCCGGACCGGTCGACCTGGCGTCGGCCGACGTCGTGCTCGCCGGTACCCAGGAACTCCTGCCCGTCCTGCGCGCCGCCGCGGTGCGCGCGGGCATCGACGCCGCACGGATGCGGGTGGTCGGCGTCGACGACCCACCGGACCCCGACGAGACCTGGGACGCGACGCTCGCGGTGATCGCCATCCGACGACCGGGCGACGACCCGGCGTTCCACCGCGCGCAGGCGGCGGCCGAGTCGATCGACCCGCTCCTCGCCCCCGGGGCCGTGCGCGTCGTGGTGACGGTGTCGGGGCTCACCCGGCTCGCGCCGAAGCTCGAGCGCACCCTGACGTCCGAGGTGCTGCACCAGATCGGCGTCGCGTCGGCGTGGTCCGGGTTCCGCCGACCGTTCCGCGGGCTGCGGATGCGGCTCGGGCTCGCAGGTCTGCGTGCGTCCGGGGTGCGGGTCTTCCGGATCTCGATCGGCACCTGACCGGCGTCCGGCCGGCGCGGACCGCCGGTCGTCCCCGTTCCGGTCCGCCGGTCGTCAGTACTGCGCTCCGCCGGTCGTCAGCGCTGCGGTCCGTCGGTCGTCAGTGCTCCGGTCCGCCGCGGAGCTCCAGGGCGATCTGCTCGGCGTCCAGGTTCTGCAGCATCGACTCGAGCACCTCGGCGTCGAACGTGCCGTCGTCACGGGCGTCGAGCACCGCGGCGCGCTGCGCCTCGAGCACCGCGAGGCGCCGGGCCTTCTCGCGGCCCATCCACGCACGGAGCTCGACGGGATCGGCCGCGCGCAGCTCCTGCTCGGTCGCCGGGGGCCGTTCGCGTTCGGCGGGCACCTGCGTCGCCGCGTCCCGCATGAACTCGAGCAGCCGGTGGCGTTCCTCGGTGTCCTTCGCGTCGGTGTCCGTCGCCGGCGCGGCGATCCGGCGGAGCAGCGGGCCGATCGTGCCGCCCTGCACCACGAGCGACAGCAGGGCGACGGCAAAGGCCACCAGGACCAGCAGGGATCGCTGCGGGGTGCCCTCCGGCAGCGTCTGCGCCGCGGCGACGGTCACCGCGCCGCGCATGCCCGCCCACACCACGGCCGTGCCCTCCCGCCACCCGAGCGGCGCCTGCGTGTAGTACGCGATGTCGGCCAGGGTCCGGCGGATCCGGGTCGAGAACCGGTCGAGCTCGCGTTCCGACGGTGCGCGACCGCCCGGGCGGTGCTCGCGGATCACCTCGCTCATCGCGTCGCGGTCGCCGGCGTGCATCTCGGCGAAGCGGTCCCGCATCCGCTCACCGCGGGCGGCGCCCTTCGACAGGGCGAACAGGAGCGGGGCGACGTACGCGGCCCGGACGAGCACGGTGAGCACGAGGGCGCCGACCGCGACGAGCAGCGCCGGACCGATGCCGGTGTGCTCCCGTTGCACGTCCCCCAGGATCCGCGCGAGCTCGAGCCCCATCGTGAGGAACACCGCGCCCTCGAGCACGAGCTCGACGGTCCGCCAGTTCTGCGCGTCCGACAGTCGGTGGCCCGGCGGGAGCCGGCGCGGTCCGACGATCCCGGTGAACAGGCCGGCGACGACGGCGGCGACGAGCCCGGAGCCGCCGAAGTGCTCGGTCGGCACGGCCGCGACGAACGGCACCGCGAAGGACAACGCCGTGTTCACCGCGGCGCTCGGCACCCGGGCGCGGACGGACACGTTCAGCCAGCCCACGAACCAGCCGATGACGACGGCGACGGCGACGGCCTTCGCGAAGTCGCCGAGCGCGCCCCAGAACGAGAACGTGGTGCCCGCGGCGACGATCGCCGTGCGCAGGAGCACGAGCGCCGTGGCGTCGTTGAGCAGCGACTCCCCGTCGAGGATCGAGATCGCCCGCCGTGAGATCGAGGTCTGCTTGACGATCGAGGTCGCGACGGCGTCGGTCGGGCTGACGATCGCGCCGAGGGCGATGCCCCACCAGAACCCGAGGTCCGGCACCACCCAGGCGAAGAAGAGCCCGAGCACGAGGCTGCTCGCGACCACGAGCACCACCGACAGGCCGCTGATCGCGCCGAACTCGCGGCGGAAGTTCATCGACGGCATGGACACGGCCGACGAGTACAGCAGCGGTGGGAGCAACCCGGCCAGGATCCACTCCGGCTCGATCGTCGCGTCCGGCACCCACGGCAGCAGGCTCGCGACGATCCCGACGGCGACGAGCACGAGCGGGGCGGCGACGCCGATCCGGGGCCCGAGCACGGCGGCGCCCGCGATGGCGATGAGGGCGATGACGCCCACGGCGAGGAGTTCGGTCACCGTTCCAGGGTGGCACCCCACCGGCCGTCGGGGGCGGTGGGAACGCGTCGGGGCGGCGCGGAGCACCCCCATGTATCTTGATGTCGAGACATCCTGCGCCACGAGTACCGTGGACGTACCGACGGTCGAACAAGGGAGTACCCGCCAGCATGGCCAAGATCATCTACACCCTCACGGACGAGGCGCCGTTCCTCGCCACCCACTCCTTCCTCCCGGTCATCAAGGCCTTCGCCGGCACCGCCGGGGTCGAGGTCGAGACGCGCGACATCTCGCTCGCCGGCCGGATCATCGCCCAGTTCCCCGAGCGGCTCACCGACGAGCAGCGCGTGGACGACGCCCTCGCCGAGCTCGGCGAGCTCGCGAAGAGCCCCGAGGCGAACATCATCAAGCTGCCGAACATCTCGGCGTCCATCCCGCAGCTCAAGGCGGCGATCAAGGAGCTGCAGTCCCAGGGCTACGACCTGCCGGACTACCCGGACGAACCCGGCACCGACGCCGAGCGCGACGTCCGCACCCGCTACGACAGCGTGAAGGGCAGCGCCGTCAACCCGGTCCTGCGCGAGGGCAACTCCGACCGCCGGGCGCCGCTGTCCGTCAAGAACTACGCCCGCAAGCACCCGCACCGCATGGGTGCGTGGTCGCACGACTCGAAGACGAACGTCGCCACGATGGGCGCCGACGACTTCCGGTCGAACGAGAAGACCTGGGTCGCCCCCGCCGACGACGCCCTGACGATCACCTTCGTCGCCGAGGACGGCTCCGAGCAGGTGCTCAAGCAGTCGATCCCGGTGCTCGCGGGCGAGGTCGTCGACGGCACCGTGCTGCACGTCGGCGCGCTCGAGCAGTTCCTCCGCCGCCAGATCCAGCGCGCGCAGGACGAGGGCATCCTGTTCTCGGTGCACCTCAAGGCCACGATGATGAAGGTCTCCGACCCGATCATCTTCGGCCACGTGATCCGCGCCTTCTTCCCCGACGTGTTCGACCGCCACGGCGCCGACCTCGCGGCCGCCGGGCTCACCCCGAACGACGGCCTCGGCTCGATCCTGGCCGGCCTCGACGCGCTGCCGAACGGCGCCGAGATCGCGAAGGCCTTCACCGACGGCATCGCCGCGGGCCCCGAGCTCGCCATGGTCGACTCGGACAAGGGCATCACGAACCTGCACGTCCCGAGCGACGTCATCGTGGACGCCTCGATGCCCGCGATGATCCGCACCTCGGGTCACATGTGGGGTCCGGACGGCGACGAGCACGACACCCTCGCCGTCATCCCCGACTCGAGCTACGCCGGCATCTACCAGGCGGTCCTCGACGACTGCCGCGCGAACGGCGCCTTCGACCCGGCGACGATGGGCTCCGTGCCGAACGTCGGCCTCATGGCGCAGAAGGCCGAGGAGTACGGCTCGCACGACAAGACCTTCGAGGCGCCCGGCGACGGCACCGTGCGCGTGACGAACCAGGCGGGCGACGTCGTCATCGAGCACCGGGTCGAGCAGGGCGACATCTGGCGCGCCTGCCAGACCAAGGACGTCGCGATCCGCGACTGGGTGAAGCTCGCGGTCACCCGCGCCCGCGCCACGGGGGTCCCGGCGGTGTTCTGGCTCGACCGCTCCCGCTCGCACGACGCCGCGCTCATCGAGCTCGTGCACCGGTACCTCGGCGAGCACGACACCGAGGGCCTGCAGATCGAGGTGCTCTCCCCCGAGGACGCCATGCGCTTCTCGCTCGAGCGCATCCGCCGCGGCGAGGACACCATCTCGGTCACCGGCAACGTCCTGCGCGACTACCTGACCGACCTGTTCCCGATCATGGAGCTCGGCACCTCGGCGAAGATGCTCTCCGTGGTCCCGCTGCTCGGCGGCGGTGGCCTGTTCGAGACCGGTGCCGGCGGGTCGGCCCCGAAGCACGTGCAGCAGCTCGTGCAGCAGGACTACCTGCGCTGGGACAGCCTCGGCGAGTTCCTCGCACTCGCGGTGAGCCTCGAGCACCTCGCCGGTGTGACCGGCAACGAGCGGGCGAAGATCCTCGGCGAGACCCTCGACCGCGCCACCGGGACCTTCCTCGAGGAGGACAAGTCCCCGGGTCGCAAGCTCGGCTCGATCGACAACCGCGGCAGCCACTTCTACCTGGCGAAGTACTGGGCCGAGGAGCTCGCGGCGCAGACCCAGGACACCGACCTGGCGGCGTCCTTCGCCGCGATCGCGGCGGAGCTCGGCGAGCAGGAGCACACCATCGTCGAGGAGCTCGTGTCGGTGCAGGGCCACCCGGCCGACATCGGTGGTTACTACCGTCCCGACGACGCCAAGACGAGCGCGGTCATGCGCCCGTCGGCCACGTTGAACGCGACCCTCGCGGCCCTGTAGCCGCGCCGACGACGGACGGGAGGCCCGGTGCCAGCTGGCACCGGGCCTCCTTTCTGTCCGTGGTCGCGACCACCACACCGAGTGAGCAGAAGACGTCGGGTCCCGACCGCGGACCCGACGTCTTCTGCTCACTCGGCGGCGCTGCGCCGCCGCGCGCGTCAGCCGCGCGGGACCGGGGGCCCGACGGCGAGCAGCACCGCGAAGACCAGGGCGACCGCGACGACGCCGACGCCGGCGGCGAGCCACGGGTGCCGCACCACGACGAACAGCAGGCGGTCCCAGGCCCCCGACCGTGCGTCGGGCGAGCGGCGCCAGGGCCCCTCGAGCATGCCGCGCCGGGCGACCGCGACCTCGAACGGGACGGTCGCGTACGGCACGACGGCGCTCGCCCAGCCGAGCACGAGGGTGCCGACCGACCAGCGCTGGTTGACCGCGACCACCGTCGTCACGACGAGGTAGGCCAGGAAGACGAACCCGTGCACGCTCCCGCCGATGCGGACGGGCAGGTCACCGAGTCCGAGCGCGTACTTCATGAGCATGCCCACGAGCAGCATGGTCCAGGTCACGAGTTCCGCGACGGCGAGGGCGCGGAACAGGGATCGAGGCGTCATGCCCGTCATCGTTCCGCACCCCGCCTGGGGAACCGGCGTCAGCGCCGGACGGTGACCGTCTGCCCGAGCCGGTTCACACCGGTGCGGGCGTCCCACGTGCCGACGTTCGCGGTGCGGATGGCGAACGCCGGGTCGTCGGCGATCGTCCGTTCGGGTGCCGGCAGGGCCAGCGCGACGTGCCAGGTGCCCCGCGGGACCCCGCGCAGCGACGCGGAGACGGTCACGGACCGCCCGGGCTGCCAGTCGCGGGCGTCGGCGCGGGTCGGCACGGTCACGGTGCGGCGGCCGTCCGTCAGGACGAGGTCGACCGGACGCGTGTTGTACGGCGCCGCCCAGCCGTCGTTCCGCAGGGTGACGGACACCGCGGCGGAACGCCCGGACGTGACGGTGCTCGAGGTCATCGTGAACCGGTAGCCGAGCTTCTTCGCGGCGTCCCGCACGCCCTCGGCGCCCCAGGTGGCGAGGACGTCCCGGTTGTAGTCGAGGTTGAGGTAGCTGTAGTGGTACCGGGCCATCTCGGCCGAGGCCGACGGGTACTCCGAGCGCGGGGCGTTCACGGCGCAGGTCTCCCCGCCGACGGGGACGTACCGCGACTCGGCGGCCAGGTAGTCCTGGTCGAGCGACAGTGGGTCGCTCAGGAACGTGCCGAAGTCGTCGGGGGACGCCAGGAAGCAGTCGTTGTGGTGCCCGATCCGTGCCGCTGCCGACCCGTCGTGCGCCTGCGCGGGGGTGAGCGCCCCGGCGGTGCCGGACGGCGTGCGCAGGGCGTCCTGCTTCATCTGCATCGTGCGGACCTGGATCGAACGCGAGGACGGCAGCGCCCGGAGTTCGGCGCGGACCACCTGGCGACGCGCGGCCTTGTCCGCCTCGGTCAGGACGCCCGGGTTCGCCGGGTCGCTGGCGAAGTGGTCGGTGTAGTAGCCCTCGCCCCAGAGGCCGATGAAGCCCTGCTGCAGGGTCGGGATGACGTCGGCGTTCCGGCGGAGCGTCGGGGTGAGCTGCTCGATGTGGGCGAGCACGGTGGGCAGGTCGGCGTCGCCGTACGGCGCCGTGTACGGGTAGTCGCCGCCCTGCACGTAGGCGAAGCGGGTGATGACCCCGATGCCGGCGTCGCGGGCGGTGTCGTAGTCGTGCTGCACGAGCCGGAGCCAGGCACGGCTGAGGTGCCGCTGGTCGACGAAGGCCTCCATGTAGAAGACGCGGACGATCTGCGTCACGCCCTCGTCGCGGTACCCGGCCAGGGTGGTCGCGTCGAGCGGCGTGTACCCGGTGCCGTCGGCGCGGTAGTGGGTCTCGGTGGTGTGGTCGAACCCGCGGGAGGGGTTCGCGATGACCGCGTCGCTCGCCGTGTACCGCACGGTCGAGGTGGACGGGTGACCACCGGGCGAGGCCGCCGCGGTGGTCGGGACGGCGAGAGCGATCACGGTCGCGGCGGCGACGGTGAGGATGGTGCGGTGCAGCATCGAGCGGACCCCTGTCCTCGGCGCGGGCGGTCGTCCGGCGCCCCTGGCACCGCCGCTCTGCGCGTTCGTGATCACAAACTAGGCGAACCGATCAGGAAACGCCAGGGTCGATCACCGGACCGTGGACGACGGTGTCCAGTAGCGTGGCTGGCATGTCGACGCCGACCGAGCCCCGTGACCTGCACATCGTCGTCTGGAACGAGAACGTGCACGAGACCCGCGGTGACGCGACGGTCGTCGAGCACTACCCGCACGGCATCCACACCGTCGTCGCCGACGGCCTGCGCGAGCACCTGCCGGACGCCGACGTCTCGACCGCGACCCTGCAGGAACCCGACCACGGCATCAGCGCCGAGCGCCTCGCCGCCACCGACGTGCTGTTCTGGTGGGGGCACGCCGCCCACGACGAGGTGAGCGACGCCGTGGTCGACCTGGTCGTCGACGCCGTGCACGCGGGCATGGGCCTCGTCGTGCTGCACTCCGGCCACTACTCCAAGCCGTTCAAGCGCCTGATGGGCACGACCTGCTCGCTGAAGTGGCGCAACGACGGCGAGCGCGAGCTCGTCTGGACGATTGCGCCCGAGCACCCGATCGCCGCGGGCGTCCCGCACCCGATCGTCATCGACCGCCAGGAGATGTACGGCGAGTACTTCGACGTCCCCCGCCCCGACGAGGAGGTCTTCCTGTCGACCTTCGCCGGCGGCGAGGTCTTCCGTTCGGGCGTCGCGTACCGACGCGGCCTCGGCCGGGTGTTCTACTTCTCGCCCGGCGACCAGGAGTACCCGGTGTACCACCACCCGGACATCCGTCGGGTGCTGTCGAACGCCGCACGGTGGGCCGCCCCCGTGTCCGGGCGACGCGAACTCACCGCCGACCCCCACCCGCGGGACTGGTTCCTGACGGACGGTGCGGGTAGACAGGGGGCATGACCGACCTGGAGTCCGCAGCGCGCCGAGCCGCCGTCGTCGAGGCGCTCGGCGTCCTCGGCAGCGGCCCGGAGGAACGCTTCGACCGGATCACACGGATGACGCAGGAGGCCTTCGGCGTGCCGCTGAGCTTCCTCAACCTGGTGCACGACGGACTCGTCACCGCGCAGTCCACCCAGGGCTGGAACCAGGGGCAGAGCGTCCCGGCCGAGTGGGTGTTCTGCGCGACGACGGTGCTCACGCCCGAACCGCTCGTCGTGCCGGACACCGTCCTCGACGAGCGGTTCCGCCACATGCCCGCCGTCACGGACGAGGGCATCCGCTTCTACGCGGGCGCGCCCCTGTCCATGCTCGACGGCACCCGGGTCGGCACCCTCTGCATCATGGACGCGGCCCCGCGGACGTTCTCCGACGAGGACCTCGCCCTGCTCGGCGACCTCGCCCGGTGGGCGGAACGCGAGCTCGGCCAGGCGATCGACCGCGGCCGGGTGCGCCGGGTGCTCGACGGGCTCGTGCCGGAGCCGGTCGTCGTGCCCGGCCACGACCTGGCCACCCTGGTGACGCAGCGCGAGGACGGCGGCGGCGACGTCGCCGACTGGCGCCTCGTCGCCGAGGACGTCCTGCACGTCACGGTCGGCCGCGTGGCCGCTCCGGGGCGCGCCGCCGGGCTGCTCGCGGCCGGGGTGCGCGGCGCCGTGGTCGCCCGCACGGACACCGCCCTGCCCGATGCGGTCGCCGGACTGGAGGCACAGGTCACCTCCGACCTGTCGACCGGCGGCGCCGTCGGTTCGCTCTTCCACCTGCGGCTCGACACGACGTCGGGTCACGCCGACTTCGCCGACGCCGGGCACGGACTCGCGGTGCTCGTCCGGGCCGACGGCAGCAGCCGGGCGCTGCACTCGCTCGACCTGCCGATGGGCCTGCAGCCCGACGCCGTCCCGCGCTCGTCCGGGGCGATCGACCTCGGTCCCGGCGACCGGCTCGCGATCTGCACGCCCGGCGTCCTCGCACTCGACGGCATCGGCCACCTGGACGCCCTCGCCGACCTCGTCCGGTCCGCGCCGGACGGTGCCGCGGTCGTCGACCACGTCCGGACCCTGCTGCCCGCCGGTGAACCGGCGCACGACGTCACGCTCGTGGTCCTCACCCGGCGCTGACGCCGTCGCCGACGCCGACGGGGCGGTACTGCACCCGTCGCGGTGCGGTCAGCGGCGCGGCGGGTGCTCCTGCCCGCGCGGGGCACCCGTCAGCGAGACCACGAGCAGTGTCGCGAGCGCGGCCAGCCCGGACAACCAGACGCCGAGCCCGGCGAGCTGCCAGTAGGCGCTGCCGACGCGCTGCGGCTGGGTGATCGCCTCGGGCCACCACGGGTCGACGAGCGGGAACGACCCCGGGAACGGGTCGAGCCCGAACACGACGAGACCGCCGAGCAGCATCACGACACCGACCGCCGCCGTCGCGCCGCGGCCCCGCCGGAGCAGGGCGACGACGAGTGCGGCCGCCATCCCGGCGATCCCGACGACGGCGAGCAGGAACGCGAGCACGACGACCGTCTGCGGGGCGAGCGCGACCCAGTCGAGCACCGCGATCGGCAGCAGCAGCCACCGCCCGGTCCGGGCCCAGCGTGCGGGGTTCCGCCATCCGTCCATGCGGGAACCGTAGGGCACCAGGCCGAACGCGTCCCGAGCGCCCAGCGACGCGGGTCCCCCCAGGGTCACACCCGCGTCACCGCTCCCTCGAGGATACGCAGGGACCACGGCCCCGCACCGGCCCCAGTTCGCGGGAGACGGGCAAGGACGAAGTGCTGGACGGCTGGCTCCCCGCGGGGCTATCGTCTCCTCACCATCCGTGCACAGCCGATCGGAGGGGCCATCATGACCCTCGAGTTCCGCGTCCAGCACGACGTCGCCACCGACGCCTCTCCCGCCCCCACCCGAACCGCCCGCACCGGTCTCCGCGGTGTCCTCGACCGCTGGGGCGACCGCCGTGCCGCGGCACGCGCCCGCCGGGTCGACGACCGCATCCGCGAACTCGGCGAGCTCGGCCACCTGCTCTCCGAGGCACGTGGCGTCGTCGAGCGCGGCTGGATCCAGCACGCCTGGTTCACCTACGTCGACGAACGCGGCCGGACCCGCACCGCGACCAGCGCCGCCGCGCTCGACGTGCAGGGCCGTCCGCTCGTCGGCGCCTGCCTGGTCGGCGCCGTCGTGTCGGCCGCCGGCGGGCCGCACGCCGTGCACTCCCCGCGGGTGCAGCACGCGCTCGACCTCGTCTGGCACGCGCTCGCGGCGGACGAGGGCACCCCGGTGCTGTGGTGCCCGGCACCCGACGTCCGGATGGGCCGCGTGCGGGACCTGACGAGCTGGAACGACGCGTCCGCGCGGACCTCGGCCGACGTGGCGGGGCTCCTGCTCACCGCGGAACGTGTGGCCGTGCAGGAGTCGACGCGCCTGCGCGACGGACAGGTGGCACGATCGAGGGCATGAGCAGCGCCGACGCCGTCCCCGAGGTCCACCCCGCCACGGCCGGCGGTCCGGCGTCGAGCGGCAACGCGGTGCTGTCCGACGAGGGCTCGACGCCGCACCCCGACGCCGCGGCCGTCAAGCAGACGCTGCACCGCTACCTGCAGAAGCACCGCGCCGCCCTGCTCGCGAAGCTCGACGGCCTGGCCGAGCGGCAGGCGCGGTGGCCGGTGACGCCGACCGGCACGAACGTGCTCGGCCTGGTGAAGCACGTCGCGGGGGTGCAGGCCGGGTACTTCGGTGCGGTCTTCGGGCGGCCGCTGCCGGACGCCCCTGCGTGGCTCGACGCCGAGGACGGGTCCGACATGTACGCCGCAGCCGACGAGACCCTCGACGACGTCGTCGCCTTCCACCACCGCAGCGCCGCGCACGCCGACGCGACCATCGACGCGCTCGACCTCGACGCCCGCGGCACGGTCCCGTGGTGGCCCGAGGAGCACCGCGAGGTCACGCTGCACCGGATCCTCGTGCACATGGCGTACGAGACGGCCCGGCACGCGGGGCACGCGGACATCGTGCGCGAGATGCTCGACGGCCTGGCCGGTGACGGCGACGGCAACCTGGCCGAGAAGACCACCGAGGAGTGGGCCGCCTGGCGCGAGCACCTTGCCGACATCGCCGAGCGCGCCGGCCTCCGCGGGTTGCACGCGTAGCCGACGCCGCCTCACGATCGTTACCGTTCTCCCAGGGTGGCGCCGACCCACCCCTCCTGACCGGGGGTTCCTGTCTGGGTGATCGTGCAGGATCCGCGCGGATCCGCCGATCCCGGTTGTACAAGCGCCTGCTCTGCTGCGTAGCCTCGGCCGGGTTCGTGCCCCGATCCGTGGGCAGTTCGGCCGACCGGAAGGGGAGCACCCACCCGTGTTCCAGTACGTCGTGGAGCGATGGAGCCAGATCTGGTTCGCATCGTGGCAGCACTTCTCACTGGTGGCCCAGTGCACGGTGCTCGCCACGGTCATCGCCGTGGTGCTCGCCACACTCGTCTACCGCAGCCCCCGGCTCACCGGGATCGCGAACGGGGTGTCGGCCATCGGACTGACCCTGCCGTCGTTCGCCGTCATCGGTCTGCTCATCGTGCCGCTCGGCTTCGGCGTCCTGCCGTCGGTCGTCACCGTGGTGTTCTTCGCCGCCCTGCCGATCCTGCGCAACGCGGTCGTCGGGCTCGCCGAGATCCCGCCGACGGTCGTCGAGTCGGCGCGGGGGATCGGCATGAGCCGGTTCCGCACGCTCGTGCAGGTCGAACTGCCGATGGCGTGGCCGATCATCCTCAGCGGCGTCCGCGTGTCCGCGCAGATGGTGATGGGCATCGCCGCGATCGCCGCCTACGCGCTCGGCCCCGGGCTCGGCGGCTTCATCTTCTCCGGACTCTCGCGCCTCGGCGGCGCGAACGCCCTGTACTCCGTGGTCGTCGGGGTGGTCGGCGTCGTCCTGATCGCCTTCGTCCTCGACCTGCTCCTCATCGGCCTCGGCCGCCTGACCATCTCGAGAGGTATCCGTGTCCAGCACTGACCACGCCACCACCACCGCACCCGACGGCGACGTCACCGGCCGGAGCATCCTGCTCGACGAGGTCACCAAGCGCTACCCGGGCCAGCAGAAGCCCGCGGTCGACGGCATCACGCTCGAGATCCCGGCCGGCAAGATCGTCATGCTCGTCGGCCCCTCCGGCTGCGGCAAGACGACGACCCTCAAGATGATCAACCGGCTCATCGAGCCGACCGAGGGGCGCATCGTCGTCGGCGACGACGACGTCACCGGCATCGACGGCGACGAACTCCGTCGCCGCATGGGCTACGTCATCCAGGCCGGCGGGCTCTTCCCGCACATGACGGTGGCGGCGAACATCGCGATCGTGCCGAAGATGCTCGGCTGGTCGAAGGAGAAGATCGCCGCGCGCGTCGACGAGCTCCTCGACCTCGTCTCGCTCGACCCGGACACGTACCGCGACCGCTACCCGCGCGAGCTCTCCGGCGGCCAGCAGCAGCGCGTCGGCGTGGCCCGGGCGCTCGCCGCCGACCCGCCCGTCCTGCTCATGGACGAGCCCTTCGGCGCGGTCGACCCGATCACCCGCCAGCGCCTGCAGGACGAGCTGCTCCGCATCCAGGAGGAGCTGCACAAGACGATCGTCATCGTCAGCCACGACTTCGACGAGGCCGTGAAGCTCGGCGACTGGATCGTCATCTTCACCGAGGGCGCGCACATCGTGCAGTACGACACCCCGGAGCGGATCCTGGCCGAGCCGGCGAACGAGTTCGTCGAGAACTTCATCGGTTCCGGCGCCGGGCTCAAGCAGCTGACGCTGAACCGCGTGCGCGACGTCGAGGTCGTCCCCGCCGTGACCTGCTCGCCCGGGGAGGAGGCGAAGGCGGTCCTGCAGCGCATGCAGGAGGCCGGTGGCCACGGGCACGCCGTCGTGCTCGACCGCCGTCAGCGTCCGATCGGGTGGCCGTCGCGCCGCCAGCTCGAGCGCCTGGAGCGCATCCCCGAGGGCATCGACCCCGACCTGCCGATCGTCGGCGAGGCCTCGACGCTCAACGACGCCCTCGACACCATGCTCGTCTCGAGCGCCGGCGCCGCCCTGGTCACCGGCCGGGGCGAGGCGTTCCGCGGCGTGATCACCGTCGAGGTCGTCATGGACGCCATCACGCGCTCCCGCGCCGAGGCGGCCGAGCACCAGCAGTACGCGCCGGTCGGCACGAACACGAACCCGATCCAGACCCTGCCGTCGACGCCGCCCGTACCGACGGTGGCCGCCTCCGGGGAAGACCTGTGAGCGCAGTCGCCGCCGGCCCCGCGACCGGGTCGAGCACGTCCTGGAAGGGTCTGCTCGGCCAGCCGATCGCGATCCTCGTCGTGCTCGCCGCCTTCGTGGTCTGGCTCAACACGGCCGACCTCACGGCGACCGAGCGCGGCACGCTCAACCCGGCGAGCATCCTCGACCTGACCGGCCAGCACCTCGTGCTGACGCTGCAGGCGACCGTCCTGGTCCTCGTCATCGGGATCCCGCTCGGGATCGTGCTGACCCGCGGTCCGCTCCGCCGGATCAGCCCGGCGGTCATCGCGGTCGCGAACTTCGGCCAGGCCGCGCCGGCCGTCGGCCTCATCGTGCTGCTCGCCGCCTGGCTCGGCCTGAACTCGTGGTCCGTCGTCGTGGCGCTCGTCGTGTACGCGATCCTGCCGGTGCTGCGGAACACCATGATCGGCGTGCAGAGCGTCGACGCGCGGCTCGTCGAGGCCGGGCGGGGCATGGGCATGAGCGCGTTCAGCGTGCTCGTGAAGGTCGAGCTGCCGCTCGCCGTGCCCGTCATGCTCTCCGGCATCCGCACCGCGCTCGTCCTGCTCGTCGGGACCGCGAGCCTGGCGACGTTCGTCGGGGCGGGCGGCCTCGGCCTCCTCATCACCACCGGCGTGACGCTGTTCCTGCCGAAGGTGCTCGTCTCCGGGGCGCTGCTCGTGGCACTCCTCGCGCTCACCATCGACTGGCTCGGCCGCGTGGTCGAGACCGTCGCACGACCGAAGGGCCTCCGATGAACCGCCGTACCCGTCGCGGTGCCGCCGTCCTGCTCGCCGGGACCACCGCGCTCGTCCTCACCGGCTGCGGGCTCCAGCCCGCGACGTCGTTCGTGCCCGCCGCGGACCCCGGCTCGATCGAGCGCATCGACGACCTGCCCGAGGGTGCCCACCTCACGGTCACGTCGAAGAACTTCACCGAGCAGCTCGTGCTCGGCAAGATCGCCGTGCTCGCCGCGAAGGCCGCCGGGTTCGACGTCACCGACGAGACGAACGTGCCGGGCAGCGTCGCGGTCCGCGAGCTGATGACGTCGCACGCCGCCGACTTCACGTACGAGTACACCGGCACCGCCTGGCTGACCTTCATGGGCCACGCCGAGGGGATCCCGGACAAGACCGAGCAGTGGACGGCGGTGAAGGACGAGGACGCCGGCAACGGGCTGACCTGGCTCGAGCCGGCACCGATGAACAACACGTACGCGTTCGCGGTGCGCGACGAGGCCGTCGAGGAGCTCGGGAACATCGAGACGCTCTCCGACATCGCGAAGCTGCCGGTCGACCAGCGGACGTTCTGCGTCGAGTCGGAGTTCAACTCGCGTGCCGACGGCTTCAAGCCGATGCTCGAGAAGTACGGCCTGGAGCTCGGTGGCTCGGGCGACAACGGGATCCCGAGCAGCAACGTCAGCATCCTCGACACCGGCACGGTCTACACCGCGACCGACCGCGGCAAGTGCAACTTCGGCGAGGTCTTCACCACCGACGGCCGCATCAAGTCGCTCGGCTTGACGGTGCTCGAGGACGACGAGGGGTTCTTCCCGGCGTACAACGTCGCACCCGTCATCGACTCCGAGACGCTGCAGGAGTACCCGCAGCTCGAGGGGATCTACGACCAGATCTCGCCGAAGCTCACCGACACGGTGCTCCAGGAGCTCAACCGCCAGGTCGACGTCGAGGGGCGCGAGCCGGCCGACGTCGCCTTCGACTGGATGGTCGACGAGGGCTTCATCGCGAAGCCCTGACGCGCGCAGCGCGTCGCGCGCGCGCATCGTGAGCGGACGGGAGGCACGTTGCGGCGCCGCCACGGGCCTCCCGTCCGTCCGGTGGTCGCGTCAGCCGGCCGCGATCCGGGCAGCCGTGTCGCGGATCGACGCGACCACCGCGGCCCGGACGTCGTCCGGGTCGGAGCCCTCGTGCCGGGCGGAGCTCCGCAGGCCCGTCATGCACATGCCGAGGAGCATCTCCGCCGCCTGCGGGGTCGCCGCCTCGGGCCCCCAGGCCGGGTCCCGCTCGAGGACCGTGCGCACCGCACCGGTCATCGCCTCGGCGACCGTCGTCATCCGGGTGACCTGGCGGCGCATGAGCTGGGGGAAGCGCACGATGACCTCCTTGCGGGCGGTCCGCTCGTGCTCGTCGCCGAACGAGTCGCCGAAGACCAGGAACGCCAGGTCGACGACGGCCAGCGCGGCGGGCTCCCCCGCCACCGCCGTCAGGTGCGCGTCGAGCGTCTCGGGCGTCAGGTCGAGCTCGGTGTGCCCGAGGACCGCGTCCTCCTTGCTCTCGAAGTAGTTGAAGAACGTGCGCGGCGAGACGTCCGCCCGCGCGGCGATCTGCTCGATGGTGGTCCGGTCGACGTCCTGCTCGAGCGCGAGGGACCGCGCGGCCTCGGCGATGCGGCGGCGGGTCGCCCGCCGCTTGCGGTCGCGCAGGCCCGGCTCGGACGAGGACGCGGAGTCGTGCATGGCCCGACTGTAACGGGATCGCCCGCGACGGTGACCGCGGGGTGTGCATAGTGTCGGACCGGTGACGGCTTTCGGACGGGACCTGGGCGGCGGTGCCACGCTGACCCTGCGCGACCTGACGACCGTCGACCCGGTGCTGGAGCTCGTGCTGGCGAACCTGGACCGGCTCCGGGCGGCCGAACCCTGGGCGTGGGGGCCGCAGACCCGCGAGCGCTCCGCCCTGCAGACCGAACAGCTGCTCGCGCAGTTCGCGATGGACCGGGCGCTGCCGTGCGTCATCCGACAGGACGACCGCATCGTCGGTGCGGCCTCCCTGGCGTTCGACCCGTACCTCGGGCAGGCATCGCTCGGCTACTGGGTCGACGCCGCCGCCGAGGGCCGGGGACTCGTGCGCCGCGCCGCGACCGTCCTGGTCGACGTCGCGCGGGTCCGGGGGGTCGCCCGGCTCGAGATCCGCACGGCCGTCGGCAACGCGCGGAGCCGGGGGCTGGCGGTGCGGCTCGGCTTCACCCACGAGGGGACCCTGCGCCGCGCGCTGCCGCTCGGCCCGGAGCGGGTCGACGTCGCCGTGCACGGCCTGCTCCTCTGAACGGGGTGCGGCGCCGTGGTGCGACCGGTCGTCAGCGGCCCTGGGTCAGGCCGTGCCAGGCGGCGACGGCCCCGCCCGCCACGAGGAACACGCCCACCAGGATCCAGACGGCCAGTGCGACGAGGTTGAGCAGGATGCCCCAACCGGCGCGACCGCGGGCGTACGGCTCGCGGCCGCGCGACGCGATGCCGAGGCAGAGCCCGACCACGGGGGCGACGAAGGTCCAGCCCGCCAGCAGCGAGCAGATCCCGAGGACGAGGCTCGCGGTGCCGAGGCCGGTGCGGAGGGACTGCGTGGAGGTGACCATGCCGTCGACGCTACGAGCGGTCGCACCCGGGCGTCGTCCGTCCACGGCGTGACCCCGGGTCCTCCCTCAGACGGACGGCGGTGTTCCGCCGGTATCGTCGGAGCATGGCCTTGTTCGGACGACGCAACCACGACGTGCGCGATCGACCCGTCAGCCAGGTCGAGCTGAAGCGGGCCGTCGACGAGGGCTTCCTCATCGCGAAGGCCGCCGTCACGATCGCCGTGGGGAACCGCATCATCACCAACGCCCTGCGCGACCAGGGCTACTTCGACCACGCGCTCATCGCCGAGGCCGCGCGCGAGGAGCTCCACCGGATGGCCGAGGAACAGCGCGGCGACGCGGCCCGCATGCGGGCGATCCGGTCGACGTCGAGCAAGACGAAGGGCCGGTCGCGGCACCAGCACGACTACCGCCGGGGCGACGACCTGAAGCTCCGCACCCGCGAGGCGACCTACGAACAGCTCGCGACGATGCTCGACCGGCGTCGCGACGACCAGCACTTCGTCGACGGCATCGTCCTCGCCGCGCGCGCCCGTGCCTGGGACGACATCGGCACCACGGTGGTCGGGCGGCTCGGCTGGGCCCAGCGCCCGGCGGACGACTACGAGATCGGTCGCGACGACCGGTTGCAGCAGATGCTCGACGAGGACTTCGCCGCGCTCGTCGCCGAGCACCCGATCGGCCCGGGCACGCCGGTCGACGTGGACGAGCCCGACGACGCCGACGGCGACGAGGACGGCTCGGACCCCGCCGACGCGGACGTCGCGCGACCCTGAACCGCACCACGTGCCGCGCCGGGTCCTAGGCTCGGACCATGGTTGATGCGGTGGTCGTCGGGGCAGGACCGAACGGACTCGCGGCGGCGGTGACCCTGGCGCGGGCCGGGTTGTCCGTCGAGGTCGTCGAGCGGAACGACACGATCGGCGGCGGCGCCCGCACGGCGGAGCTCACGCTGCCCGGGTTCCTGCACGACGTCTGCTCCGCCGTGCACCCGATGGCGCTGCAGTCCGAGTTCTTCCGGCTGTTCCGGATGGAGGACCGCATCGAGCTCCGCCTGCCCGAGGTGCAGTACGGCCACCCGCTCGACGGCGGCCGCGCGGGGATCGCGTACCGGGACATCGACCGCACGGCGGACGGGCTCGGCGTCGACGGAGCAGCCTTCCGGCACCTGATGGGGCCGCTCGCCCGGAACGCCGACCAGGTCGCCGACTTCGCGACCGACGCGCTCCTGCACGTGCCCCGCCACCCGCTCACCGTCGCGCGCTTCGGGCTCCGGGCGCTCGAGCAGGGCACCGCCGCCTGGAACGTGCGGTTCCGCGGGGACGCGGCACCCGCGATGGTCTCCGGCGTCGCGGCACACTCCATCCAGCACCTGCCGTCGCTGTCCACCGCGGCCGCGGCGCTGTCGCTCGGCTCGTACGCGCACGCCCGCGGCTGGCCGGTGCCGATCGGCGGCAGCCAGGCGATCGTCGACGCGCTCGCCGCGGACCTCGTCGCGCACGGCGGCCGCATCGTCACCGGGCACGAGGTCCGGACGCTCGGCGACCTGACCCCGGCGAAGGCGGTGCTGTTCGACACGAGCGTGCCCGGCATGCTCCGGATCGCGGGCAAGCAGATCCCGACGCCGAAGCGCGGGGCGCTGCGTCGCTTCCGGTTCGGCAACGCGGCGGCGAAGGTCGACTTCGCGCTGTCCGACGCCGTGCCGTGGACGAACGAGGACCTGCGCCGTGCCGGCACCGTGCACATCGGCGGCACCCGCCAGGAGATCGCCGCCGCCGAGCACGCGGTGGCGCACGGACGGCACGCCGAGCGTCCGTACGTGCTCGGTGCGGAACCGACCGTCGTCGACCCGAGCCGCGCCCCGAGGGGGAAGCACGTCTTCTGGGCCTACGCGCACGTCCCGGCCGGCTCCGACGTCGACCCGACCGAGGTGGTCACGCGGCAGATCGAGCGCTTCGCCCCGGGGTTCCGCGACACGATCCTGTCGTCGAGCGCCCGCACCGCGGTGCAGATGGGCGAGTACAACCCGAACTACGTCGGCGGCGACATCGCCGCCGGGGCCGCGAGCTTCTGGCAGCTCGTCAAGCGGCCGGTCCTGTCCAGCGACCCGTGGCGGATGGGCGGCGGCATGTACCTGTGCTCGGAGGCCTCCGCCCCGGGCCCCGGCGTGCACGGCATGGCCGGCTGGCACGCCGCCAAGAGCGCCCTCCGGCACACCTTCGGGCTGCCGGCCGACGTCGACCTCACACCGGAAGGCTGATCACCATGGCGAAGAACGTCCGCATCTTCCACTGCGCGCCCGAGGCCGTGTTCGACGTGCTCCGCGACGGCTGGCTCTACCCGACGTGGGTGGTCGGCGCCTCGCGGATGCGCGGAGAGGACCGCGGGTGGCCGGCGGTGGGCACCCGGATCCACCACTCCTTCGGCATCTGGCCGTTCGTCATCAACGACACGACGACGGTCCTGGAGTACGACGAGCCGCGACGGCTCGTCATCCAGGCCCGCGGCTGGCCGGTCGGCGAGGCCCGCGTCGAGGTCGAGGTCGAACCGCACCCCCGCGGCTGCCGCGTCACCCTGCGGGAGAACCCCGTCGAGGGACCTGGATCGCTCGTCCCGGGGTTCATCGCGCAGCCGGGCATCTGGTTCCGCAACCGCGAGAGCATCCGCCGGCTCAGCTGGGTCGCGGCCGGGCGCGCGGCGAACGCCTGAGACGTCCCCACGAGACGGACGGGAGGCCCGTGGCGGCGCCGCCACCGGCCTCCCGTCCGTCGCCGGTCGCGTCGACTACGCCCGACTGAACGCGCTGGCGCGCGCCACCTGGTCGTCGGTCAGGGCGACGCCCGTGTAGCGCTCGAACTGGCGTGCCGCCTGCAGCGCGATGACCTCGGCACCCGTGATGACGTGCCTGCCGGCGTCGCGTCCGGCACGCACGAGCGGCGTCTCCGACGGGAACGCGACCACGTCGAAGACGGTGTGCGCGGCCTCGATCCGCTCCCGGGCGAAGGCGAGCGCGTCCTGCTGGTCGCCGCGCATGCCGAGCGGGGTGACGTTGACGACGACGTCGGTCTCCCCCGCCTCGCGTTCCTCGGCGACCCACTCGTAGCCGTACTGCGCCGCGAGCGCCGGACCGGTCCGCTCGTTGCGCGCGACGACCGTCAGCCGGTCGAAGCCGGCACCACGGAACGCCGCCGTGACGGCCTTCGCCATCCCGCCGGAGCCGCGGAGCAGCACGCGCGACCCGGGATCGACCCCGTGGGACGCGAGCAGGGCGGCGACGGCCTCGTAGTCGGTGTTCGACGCCGTGAGCACGCCGTCGTCGTTCACGACCGTGTTGACCGACTGGATCGCCGCGGCGGAGTCCTCGACGTGGTCGACGAGCGGGATGATCGCCTCCTTGAAGGGCATCGACACCGAACAGCCGCGGATCCCGAGCGCACGGATGCCGGCGACGGCACCGGGCAGGTCGGTCGTGGTGAACGCCTTGTACAGGAAGTCGAGCCCCAGCTCGTCGTAGAGGAAGTTGTGGAACCGGGTGCCGATGTTGCTCGGCCGGGCGGCGAGCGACATGCAGACCTGCATGTCCTTGTGGAGGATGGGCATGCCGCCAGTCTCCCATGAGTACGCCGATGGAGCGGTCCACACGGACCGGGTGCGGCACTCCGGGGTAGCGTCGGAGCGGATGACCGAGATCCCGGAGACCATGCGCGCTGTCCGCTTCGACGAGTGGGGCGACCGATCGGTCCTGCACGTCGCCGAGGTACCCGTTCCCGAGGTGGCCCCCGGGAGGGTGCTCGTCCGTGTCCGTGCCGCCGGGATCAACCCCGGTGAGTCGGCGATCCGCCAGGGTGTCTTCGGCGGCGACCTGCCGTCCGGGCAGGGCACCGACTTCGCCGGCATCGTCGTCGCGGTCGGCGCCGAGGTCGACGGCGTCGACGAGGGCGAGGAGGTCCTCGGGTGGTCGTGGGACCGCGCCGGCCAGGCGGAGTACGTCGCCGTGCCCGCCGTGCAGGTGGTGCAGAAGCCGCGCCTGCTCGACTGGGCGGTCGCCGGCGGCCTCGACGTCGTCGCCACCACCGCTGCCGCGGCGGTCCGCGCCGTGGACCCGCGCCCCGGCGAGACCGTCGTCGTGTCCGGCGCGGCCGGCGGCGTCGGCGGGTTCGTCACGCAGCTGCTCACGAACGAGGGGATCGACGTCATCGCGATCGCGTCCGAGTCCAACCACGACTGGCTCCGGTCGAAGCGTGCGCGGCCCGTGGCGTACGGCGACGGGCTGCGGGAGCGGATCACCGAGCTCGCGACCAACGGGGTCGACGCCGTGATCGACACGTTCGGCCCGGAGTACGTGCACCTCGGCATCGCGTTGGGCGTCCCCGCCGAGCGCATCGAGACGGTCATCGCGTTCGAGGCGGCGGCCGAGGTGGGGGCGCGGACCGCCGGCAGCGCCGACACCGCCGACCCGGAGATCCTCGGGGCACTCGCCCTGCAGGTCGCCGACGGCTCGATCGAGGTCCCCGTCGCGGCCACCTTCCCGCTCGAGCGCGTGCAGGACGCCTACGAACAGCTCGAGCAGCGGCACACCCGCGGCAAGATCGTCCTGGTGCCCTGAGTACCGTGGGCCGCATGAGCACTCTCTCCCGCCCCCGCCGGGGCCGCGTCCTCGCCGGCGTCTGCGCCGGACTCGCCGACCGCTTCGGGCTGTCCCGCACCCTCGTCCGGATCGGCTGGGTCGTCCTCAGCCTGTTCCCCGGACCGCTCTGGATCGCCTACGTGGTCCTGTGGGCCGTGATGCCGTCCGAGGGCCGCCCCAGCCGCTGAGCACCGCCCCGTCCGGACGGGTTAGTGTGTCGGGCGTGCCGGTCTCCGTCTTCGATCTGTTCAGCGTCGGTGTCGGCCCCTCGAGCTCGCACACCGTCGGGCCGATGCGGGCCGGGGCCGAGTTCGCCGCCCTCGTCGCCGGGACGCCCGTCGCGACGATCGCCGTCGACCTGTACGGCTCGCTCGCCTCGACCGGGCAGGGCCACGGCACGCTCGGAGCCGTCGTCGCCGGCCTGATGGGCTCGCACCCCGAGACCGTCGACCCGGACGCGATGACCGCCGCGCTCGCCGCGGTCGACCGCGACGGCGAACTGCCGCTCGACGGCGGGGCACGGGTGCCGTTCCGGCTCGCCGACATCGTGCTGCACCCGCTGACCATGCTGCCGCGGCACCCGAACGCGATGCGGCTGCGCGCGCGTGACGCGACGGGCACCGACCTGGCCGACGAGACCTACTACTCGATCGGCGGCGGGTTCATCGCGCGCGACGACGAGGCCGAGCCCGCGGCCGACGCGCCGGCAGCCGTCGCCGGTGCCGCGATCCCGGTCGGCGACGCCGTGCCGTTCCCGTTCTCGAGCGGCGCCGAGCTGCTCGCGGCCTGCACCGGTTCCGGGCTCCCGATCAGCGGTGTCGCGATGGCGAACGAGTCCGTCACCCGCAGCGAGGCCGACGTCCGGTCCGGGCTGCTCGGCATCCACGCCGTGATGGAGTCCTGCGTCGAGCGGTCCGTGCGCCGCACCGGACTCCTGCCCGGCGGCCTGACCGTGCGCCGTCGCGCGGCCACCTGGCACGAGCAGCTCACCCGCGAGGACCCGGACCACGACCCGCTGTTCGCCATGGAGTGGGTGAACCTCGTCGCGATGGCGGTCAACGAGGAGAACGCCACCGGCGGCCGGGTCGTCACGGCGCCGACGAACGGTGCCGCGGGCATCATCCCCGCGGTCCTGTACTACGCGTTGACCTACGTGCCCGCGGTCACGCCGGCGGACCGCGACGACGCGGTGGTCCGCTTCCTGCTCACCGCGGGGGCGATCGGGTCGATCTACAAGGAGCGCGCGTCGATCTCCGGCGCCGAGGTCGGCTGCCAGGGCGAGGTCGGGTCGGCGGCGTCGATGGCGGCCGCCGGGCTCGCCGAGGTCCTCGGCGGCACCCCCGAGCAGGTCGAGAACGCCGCCGAGATCGCCATGGAGCACAACCTCGGCCTGACCTGCGACCCGATCGGCGGCCTCGTGCAGATCCCGTGCATCGAGCGGAACGCGATCGCGGCGAACAAGGCGATCAACGCCGCCCGGATGGCGCTGCGCGGTGACGGCGTGCACCACGTCTCGCTCGACCAGGTCGTCGAGACCATGCGCCAGACCGGTGCGGACATGTCCACGAAGTACAAGGAGACCGCGATGGGCGGTCTGGCGGTGAACGTCCCGCTCTGCTGACCGGCTCAGCCGTGCAGCAGGGTGAGCAGTCGTGCCGTCTCGGTGGCGATCGCCTCGCGGCCGGCGGACACGTACCCGCGCGGGTCCACGAGGTCCGGGCGCTCGTCGAGGACGCCCCGGAGCGCACGGGTGAACAGCCCGTTGAGGTGCGTCGAGATGTTGATCTTCGTCATGCCGGCGTGCACGGCGCCGCGGAGCTCGTCGTCGGACAGGCCGGAGGAGCCGTGCAGCACGAGCGGCACCGGCACGGTCTCCCGCAGCCGCTCGACCAGGTCGCGGTCGACCGAGGCCTCGCGGGTCTGCATCGCGTGCGAGGTGCCGACGGCGACGGCGAGGGCGTCGACGTCGGTGTCGGCGACGAAGGTGGCCGCATCGGTGGGGTCGGTGCGGACGCCCGGGGCGTGCACGCCGTCCTTGCCGCCGACCTCGCCGAGCTCGGCCTCGATCGCGACGCCCGCCGCGTGGCACCGGGCCGCGAGGTCGCGGGTGGCGGCGACGTTCGCCGCGAAGTCGAGGTGCGACCCGTCGTACATGACCGAGTCGACACCGAGGTCGATGCCGGCGGCGACGAGTTCCGGGTCCTCGATGTGGTCCAGGTGCACGAGCACGTCGACGTCGGCGGCGCGGGCGATGGCCTGCGTCGCCGCCGTGATCGGGGCGAGGCCGCCGTGGTAGCGGACGCAGTTCTCGCTGATCTGCAGCACGACGGGCAGACCGGCGCGCTCGGCCCCGGTGACGATGGCCTCGGCGTGCTCGAGCAGCACCACGTTGAAGGCACCGACGCCGCGGCGGGCGGTGCGGGCGGTGTCGAGCAGCCCGGTCAGGGCGAGGTCGGTGATCATGCGGGGGTCCTCGTTCGGTCGGTGTCGGCGTGGTCGTGGTCGGGGTGCAGGAACCGGGCGACGTCGGCGGGGTCGACCTCGCCGGCCACCGGGCGCAGGACCGCGGCGGCACCGTGCGCCGCAGCGGAGCGGAGCGCGTGGAGCAGGACGGCGTCGTCGAGCACCGCGGTGCTGCCGGGGCTGCCGTCGGTCGCACGGTCGAGGGCACGGTCGAGCGCACGGTCGAGGGCACCGACGAGCGCACCGACGAGTCCGGCGGTCGCGGCGTCGCCGGCACCCGTCGGGTTGCCGCTGACCCCGGGGACCGCCGGCACGTCGAGCACGCGGTCGGCGGTGTGGGCAGCGATGCCGTCCGAGCCGCGCGAGACGACGACGACGGTCGCGCCGCGCTCGAGCAGGAGCCGCGCACCGGAGCGTTCGTCGTCGGCGCCGGTGGCGTCGAGCAGCTCCTCGCGGTTCGGCTTGCACACGGTCGCCCCGGCCGACGCGGCGGCGAGGAGCGCGTCGCCCGAGCAGTCGACGACGCTCGGCACGCCGTGGTGCCGCGCCGCCGCCACCCACCGGGCGACGACGCCCGGGTCGGTCGCGCGCGGCAGCGAGCCGGACACGACCAGCGCGTCGGCACCGGGCAGCAGCGCCGTGACGGCCGCGGTGACGGCGTCCCACTCGTCCGCCCCGAGTTCCGGGCCGGGTTCGCCGAGCATCGTCGGGTGGGCGAGGTCGTCGACGACGGTGACCGTCGTGCGGGTCTCGCCGCCGATCGCGACGTCGGTGTGGGCGAGGCCGAGGGCGTCGAGCGCCTCGGCGATCCACCGCCCGGCGGCCCCGCCGAGCGGCAGGACCGCGTGCGTGCCGGTGCCGGTGGTGTCGAGCACCCGACCGACGTTCAGGCCCTTGCCGCCCGGTCGCCGGGCGACGTCGAGGACGCGCTGGGTCTCGCCGATGCGCTGTTCCGCGACGCGGTAGGTGACGTCGACGGCGGGGTTCGGGGTGACGACGACGA
The DNA here is from genome assembly GCF_001864985.1 of Curtobacterium sp. MMLR14_006. Taxonomy (NCBI): domain Bacteria; kingdom Bacillati; phylum Actinomycetota; class Actinomycetes; order Micrococcales; family Microbacteriaceae; genus Curtobacterium; species Curtobacterium sp. MMLR14_006. The sequence goes on from NZ_MJGU01000022.1 coordinate 349,116, forward strand.
TCACGCGGCCACCGCCCTCGGCAGGGGCCGCACCGTGCCCGCGTGCGGGTCGAGCACGAGGAGCTCGGCCGGGGCCCCGACGGTCAGGGGTGCCGGGCGGCCGAGCAGCTGGGCGGCGCGGGCGGACGACGCGGCGACGACCTCGGGCAGCGGGACACCGGCGGTGAGCAGGGTCCGTGCGGCGTCGGCCACGGTGATCGTGCTGCCGGCGAGGGACGAGCCGTCGGCGGTCATCGCGATGCCGCCCCGGACCGACACGGCCGACCCGGCGACGGTGTGGTCGCCGTCGGGGCAGCCGGTCGCGGACATGGCGTCGGAGACGAGCACGGTGCGACCCGGAGCGGTGCGCTGCACGAGCGCGACCGTCAGCGGGTCGAGGTGGTGGCCGTCGACGATGCACTCGAGCAGCACGCGGTCGTCCGTGAGCGCCGCACCGACCGGCCCGGGGGCGCGGTGGTGCAGCGGCGGCATGCCGTTGAACAGGTGCGTGACGAGCGAGGCCCCGGCGTCGACCGCCCGGCGGGTCTGCTCGGCGGTCGCGTCGGTGTGGCCGATCGCCACGACGACCCCTGCGGCGACGAGCCGGGCGACGACGTCGAGTGCGCCGGGGAGCTCCGGCGCGAGCGTCACGATCCGGAGCGCGTCGCCCGCGGCGGCGAGGAGGGCGTCGACCTCGGCCGCGTCCGGTGCGTGCAGCAGGTCGGCGCGGTGCGCACCGCGCCGGGACTGCGCGAGCCACGGCCCCTCGAGGTGGATGCCGGCGAGCGTGCCGTCCGCCACGAGCGGTCGGAGTCGGGCCAGGGCGGCGACGGTGTCGTCGTGCCGGCCGGTGGCCACGGACGCGACGAGCGTCGTCGTGCCCCGGGAACGGTGGTGGTCGGCGGCGGCACGGGCCTGGTCGGCGGTGCAGGACGCGAAGTCGTGGCCGAGGGCGCCGTGGGCGTGCAGGTCGACGAGGCCGGGGACCAGGGCGCCGTCGGGCACGGTGACGACGTCGTCGGTGTCGGGCGGGGTGCCGACCCCGGTGGCGCGCACGGTGCCGGAGCCGTCGACGACGAGCCAGGCGTCGCGGAGGTCGTCGGTCGCGGTCACGACACGGGGAGCGCGGATGAGCGTCGTCACACGAGGACCCGTCCGTCGAGGGCACGGCGGGCGAGCAGGCCGGCGCCGATCGCCCCGGCGGCGTCGCCGTGCCGGGCCGGCACGACGGCGGGCACCCGGACCCCGACGAGCCGTCCGGCCAGGGCCGCGCGCAGCGGGTCGAGGAGCAGCGGACCGGACTCGGCCAGTCCCCCGCCCACGACGACGGTGTGGCAGCCGGCGACCGCGGTGGTCCAGGCCAGAGCGTCGGCGAGGACGTCGACGCACTCGTGCCAGACGGTGGTCGCCACGGGGTCGCCGTCCCGCACCCGGAGCATCGCCGCGTGGGCGGACGGTGCGCCGGACCGGCGGGCGACGGCCCCGGCCGAGGCGATCTCCTCGACCCGGAGCCCGGCGTGCGGCCCGGTCGGGATCCGCACCTGGCCGATCTCCCCCGCCCAGCCGTCACCGGACACCACGGCGCCGTCGACGACGAGCGTGCTCGCGAGGCCGGTGCCGACGGGCACGAACGACACCGAACCGGTCGCCAGGGCCGGTCCGCCGGCGGCGACCTCGGCCAGGGCACCGGCACGGACGTCCTGGCCGAAGGCGACGGGAACGTCGACGCCCCGCGCGAGCAGGGCCGCGCGGACCCGCTCACGGGCGGGGACGTCGCGCCAGCCGAGGTTGACGGCGAGCACGACGGTGCCGCTCGTCTCGTCGACGACGCCGGGGGTGACGAGTCCGACCGCGGCCAGCGGGCCGTGGTCGGCGGCGCGCACCGCCAGGTCGGCGACGAGGGCGGCGAGTGCCGTGCCGTCCGGGTCCTCACGCGGTGTCGGGACCCGGTGGTCGTCGAGGACGCGTCCGTCGGTGTCGGTGAGCCGTGCCTTCACGCCCGTGCCGCCGACGTCGACCCCGAGCACCGCGCCTGCGGCCGCCATCAGGTGAGGATGACCGACCGCGTGAGCGACCGGGGGTTGTCGGGGTCGAGTCCGCGGCGCTCGGCCAGGGCCACGGCGAACCGGTGCACGACGACGAGCCCGGCCAACGGGTCGAGGTCGTGCTGCACCAGGCGGGCGCCGGTGGCGGCGACCTCGTCGGCCAGCCCGTCGGGCGTCGGGCCGAGCGACCAGACGAGGCGGCCGGGCTGGGCGATGGCGATGGGCCCGTGCCGGTAGTCCATCGCCGGGTACGACTCGGCCCAGAACTGTGCGGCCTCGCGCGTCTTGAGCGCTGCCTCGGCGGTCAGGCCGACCGCGGCTCCGCGACCGAGGAAGGTGACCTGCTCGGCGTCGAGCAGGTCGTCGATCGGGACGGACAGGGCGGTCTCGGCCTGGGCGGCGAGGGCGTCGACGTCGTCGCCGAGCGAGGCGCGGAGGAGCGCGAGCGTCGTGGTCGCGAAGCGGGTCTGCACGACGGAGCGCTCGTCGGCGAAGGGCAGCGCGACGACGTCGTCGGCCGCGGCCGCGGCGGGGCTGTCCGGCACGGCCGTGACGAGCACGGTGCGTCGGGACGGCAGGGCTCGGAGCAGGTCGACGACCTCGGTCGTCGTGCCGGAGCGGCTGATGGTGAGCACCCGGTCGTACTCGCGCGACGCCGGGTACTCGGAGCCGGCGAAGGCGTCGGTCACGCCGAGGCCGGCCTGCTCGCGGGCGACGGCGTAGGACATCGCGACGAACCAGCTCGTGCCGCAGCCCACGACGGCGACGCGTTCACCGGGCTGGGGGAGTGCGTCGGCGACGGTCGGCAGGAGTGCGGCGGCGGCACGCCAGGTCTCCGGCTGGGACGCCAGCTCGGCGCTCACGAAGGTGTCGGTCATGGGAGCCTTCCGTTCCGGTCGGGGTGATCGATGCCACGAATCGTAGCGAGCGATCGTGCGCGACGGAAGACGAACGCGTCATTTCCGATCACGGGAGCGTCGGACCGACGCCGTAGGATGACCGTCATGACCCCCCAACAGCGGCTGAACGCCCTGCTCGAACTCGTGAGCGAGCGCGGCAACGTCTCGATCGCCGAGATCGGCGAGCTGCTCGGGATCTCGCCGGCGACCGCGCGGCGCGACCTCACGACGCTGGCCGACCAGCGGCTCGTGACCCGCACCCACGGCGGGGCGGCGGCGCTCGGCGCCGGCTACGAACTGCCGCTGCAGTACAAGATCGCCCGGCAGGCCGAGGCGAAGACGGCGATCGCCCGCGCGACCGCCCGTCTCGTGCAGCCCGGCGAGACCGTGGGGCTCAACGGTGGGACGACCACGACCGAGGTCGCGCGCGAGCTCGGCAAGAGCGAACGCTTCATCCGGGCCGACGGCGAGTTCGGCATCACCATCGTGACGAACGCCCTGAACGTCGGGTACGAGCTCTCCGTCCGGGCGAACGTCAAGATCGTCGTCACGGGCGGGGTGGCGCGCCGTCAGTCCTACGAGCTCGTCGGCCCGCTCGTCCGCGACACCCTCGACGAGTTCGCGCTCGACCTCGTGGTGCTCGGCGTCGACGGCCTGACCGGGCAGTACGGTGCCACGACCATGCACGAGGGCGAGGCCGAGGTGAGTCGGCACTTCGCCGCCGTCGGGCGCCGGGTCGTCGTGGTGGCCGACTCGACGAAGATCGAGCGGTCGACGTTCGCGCGGATCTGCCCGCTCGACCGGATCGACGTGCTCGTCACCGACCAGCCCGTCCCGGCGGCCTTCGCCGCGGACCTCGCCGCCGCCGGGGTGGAGCTCATCGTCGCGGACTGAGCACCCGACCGCAGCACCCGACCTCCGCCATGGACGGCCACCCGCACGGCCGACCCTCCCCGACCACCTCCCCCGGCCCGCGCCTGGTGCCCGACCGACGGAGCGCCCCGCCCGCCGTGTCGTTCCGGACGGCGACGGCCGTGACGGACGCGAGGCGTGCCTCCCGGCCGACGCGTCGGCGACGCCCGCCCGCGGACGTTACCGGCATGTAAAACCATCGCATCTCGCCACATGAGCGTTCCGTGAGCGCCTATTGTGCATCCATGATCGATTCGGCATCATGGACGTCACAATCACGCAAGGGAGCGAGATGAGCATGCGCGCTGACGACGGGACCCTCCGGGTCGCGGTGATCGGGATGGGACAGCGGTCCGCCATCGCGGGGCACGTGGCCGAGGCCAGTGCCGCGGACCCGGCGCTGCGCGCCGAGGTCGTCGCCGTGGCCGACGTGACCGAGGCTGGCCGCGAGCGCGGCCGGGCCGAGTACCCCGGGGCCACCGTGGTCGAGCACCACCGTGACCTCACCGGGGTGGTGGACGCGGCGATCGTCACGACGCCCGACTGGACGCACGCCGAGATCGCGATCGACCTGCTGCGCGCCGGCATCGCGGTCTACCTCGAGAAGCCCCTGGCCATCACGGTCGAGGACGCCGACGCGGTCCTCAACACCGCCGCCGAGACCGGCACGCCGCTCTACGTCGGGCACAACTTCCGGCACGCGGCGGTCGTCCGGCTCATGCGCCAGGTGATCGAGCGCGGCGAGATCGGCGAGGTGAAGGCCGTCTGGGTCCGCCACTTCGTCGGCAACGGCGGCGACTACTACTTCAAGGACTGGCACGCGGACCGCACGAAGGTGAACTCGTTGCTCCTGCAGAAGGCGAGCCACGACCTCGACGTCATCCACGCCCTCGGCGGCGGCGACACCGCCCGCGTCGTCGGCATGGGGTCCCTGTCGGTCTACGGCGACGTGACCGACCGGCGCGACCGCAGCGGCGAGCTGATGGGGGACTGGTTCTCGTTCGACAACTGGCCGCCGCTCGCCCAGACCGGCCTCAACCCCGTCGTCGACGTCGAGGACGTCTCGATGGTCATGATGACGCTCGACAACGGTGTGCAGGCGAGCTACGAGCAGTGCCACTTCACCCCGGACTACTGGCGGAACTACACCGTCATCGGGACCGAGGGGCGGCTCGAGAACATCGGCGACACCGGCGGCGGCGTCGTGAAGGTGTGGACGCACCGCCGCGGGTGGGACACCGCGGGCGACCGCGAGTACCCGATCGACGGCGTCGAGGACGGCCACGCCGACGCCGACCTGCTCACCATGACCGAGTTCCTGCGGTCCGTCGCGCTCGGCGAACCCGCGCAGCTCTCGCCGATCGCGGCCCGCGCCGCGGTCGCCGCCGGCGCGCTCGCGACCCGGTCGCTGCGCAACGGCTCGGTCCCCGTCGACGTCCCGCCCCTGCCGGCCGCGACGATCGCGCACTTCGCGGCGCCCGTCCACCCCGCGCACACGCACCCCTCCGACACCGACCCCTCCCACCCCTCCCAGACCGTCACCTCCTGACGGCCGTGCGAAAGGACCTCCCGATGACCGCACACATCCCCGCCCGAGGAACCGGCGTGCGCCGCGTCCTCCTCGGCGCCGTCGCCGCCCTCGGTGCGGCCGCACTCCTCGCCGGGTGCTCCTCGTCGTCCGGGGCCTCCGGCTCCGGCGGCGACTACGCCGCCCCGGCGAAGGACACGAAGGCGAACCTGACCTACGCCGTCTGGGACGAGAACCAGGTCGACGCGATCAAGGCGAACCTCAAGGGCTTCAACGAGGAGTACCCCGACATCAAGGTCAGCGTCGACGTCACGCCGTACGCCAACTACTTCACGAAGCTGCAGACGCAGGGATCGAGCAACACGCTGCCCGACCTGTTCTGGATGAACGGCCCGAACTTCCAGCTCTACGCGGCCAACGGCAAGCTCGCCCCGATCACCGGCGAGGTGAAGGCGGGCGACATCGACCCGTCGAAGTACTCGAGCGCGCTCAACGACCTGTACACCTACGACGACACCCAGTACGGCGTCCCGAAGGACTTCGACACCATCGGCGTCTGGGTGAACAAGTCGCTGTTCGAGCAGGCCGGCATGGACCTGCCCGACAAGGACTGGACCTGGGACGACTTCCAGCAGACCGCGGCCGAGCTCCGCGAGAAGCTCGAGGGCAAGGGCGTCTACGGCGCCGCCGCCGGCATGGACGGCCAGACGACGTACTACAACACCATCTTCCAGGCCGGGGGATCGGTGCTGAACGCCGACGGCACGAAGTCCGAGTACGCGTCGAAGGCCTCCGAGGAAGGCCTGCAGTTCTGGACCGACCTGATCGACTCCGGTGCCTCGCCGTCCATCAAGCAGCTCACCGACACCACCGCCGACCAGTGGTTCACCTCGGGCAAGCTCGCGATGTACCAGGGCGGCAGCTGGTTCCGGTCCGCGCTGACCGGCACCGACCTCGAGAAGGACGTCGTCGTCTACCCGCTGCCCACCGGCAAGAAGCAGGCGACCGTCATCCACGGGGTCTCGAACGTCGTCGCCGAGGGCAGCAAGGACAAGGCCGCCGCGCAGGCGCTCCAGGTGTACCTGGCCAGCAAGGACGCCCAGCAGCAGCAGGGCGACATGGGTGCGATCATCCCCGCGTACGAGGGCACGCAGGACGCCTTCACGAAGACGATGCCCGACGCCGACCTGCAGGTCTTCCTCGACGCGGTCGACTACGCCGAGCCCCTGCCCGTCTCGAAGAACACCGCAGCGTGGAACACCCTCGAGACGAACATGCTGCCGGGCGCGTTCGACGGCTCGACACCGGTCGACGACGTCGCCGAGCAGCTGGCGCAGAAGATGGACGCCGCGCTCGCCAAGGAGCAGTGAGTCCCGAACCGATGGCGATCAACACCGAGCGGCCCCCCGCCGCCTCCGCCCCCGCCCGGACGCGTTCGTCCGGGCGGGGCGCCCCCGGTCCCGCGGCCGGTGGCACCCGCGCCCCCCGACGCACCGACGGGTGGTGGCCGTGGCTCTTCGTCCTCCCGCTGCTCCTCGGCGTGGGCACCTTCTACATCTGGCCGATCATCCAGACGTTCTGGTACTCGTTCACGAGCTGGGGCGTCTTCGGCGGTGCGACGTTCAGCGGCGTCGAGAACTACGTCCGCCTGTTCGGCGACCCGCAGCTGTACCAGTCCCTCCTCAACACGATCGTCTACACGGTCGTCGTGCTCGCCGGCATCCCGATCGCGGTGTGGCTGGCGAGCCTGCTGAACACCCCGGGGCTGCGGTTCGCGCAGTTCTACCGGGTGCTGTTCTTCCTGCCGTACGTCGCCATGCCGGCGGCCATCGCGCTGGTCTGGCGCATCATGTTCAACGGTGACTTCGGCATCGTGAACTGGTTGCTCGGCCGGTTCGGGATCGACGGCCCCTACTGGATCTCGACGCCCGGGTTCGCACTCGTGGCGGTGAGCCTGGTCGGCCTCTGGTCGTCCCTCGGCTTCTCGATGATCATCCTCGGCGCCGGGCTCAAGGACATCCCGCCGGAGCTCTACGAGGCAGCCGAGCTGGACGGCGCGAGCCGGTGGCGGCAGTTCCGCTCGGTGACCGTGCCGCTGCTCAGCCCGAGCATCTTCTTCGTGGTCATCATCACGACGATCTCGAGCTTCCAGCTCTTCGACCTGCTCTACGCCATCCTCGGCAGCACGAACCCGGTGATCCCGAAGACGATGTCGCTCGTCTTCTACTTCTACAGCGCCGGGTTCATCGACAACGACAAGGGCTTCGCGGCCGCGATCGCCATGGTGATCTTCGTGCTCATCGGCATCATCACGCTCGTGCAGTTCCGCGTCCAACGGAAGTGGGTGCAGTCATGACCGCAACGGTCACCCCGCCCCGGGCCGCGCGCCGGCCCGGTCGCCGAGGCGGCAGCCACTGGTGGATCCACGTCGTCCTGGGCGTCGGCGGGTTCGTCATGGCCTTCCCGTTCCTGTGGCAGATCATCATGTCGCTGTCCACGAACACGCAGGTGCAGTCGGTCACCCCGGTCTTCTGGCCGGGCGAGCTGCAGTGGCAGAACTACGCGCAGGTCTTCGAGCGGCTGCCGTTCCTCAGCCAGCTCGGCACGTCCGTGTGGGTCACGGTCATCCGCACGATCGCGCAGATCGTCTTCTGCACGCTCGCCGGGTACGCGTTCGCCCGGATGCGGTTCCGCGGCCGGATGGTCCTGCTCGGGATCGTGCTGTCGATCCTGCTCGTGCCGTCGCAGGTGTACCTCATCTCGCAGTACCAGATCGTGCAGGGTCTCGGCTGGCTCGACTCGCTGATGGGCATCGTGGCGCCGGGGCTGTTCAGCGCGTTCGGCACCTTCCTGATGCGGACCGCGTTCCTCAACATGCCGCCCGAGCTCGAAGAGGCAGCGCGCATGGACGGCGCCAACCCGTTCCAGACCTTCTGGCGGATCATGCTGCCGCTCGCCCGTCCCTCGATCAGCGTGCTCGCGATCACCACGGTGCTCTGGTCGTGGAACGAGTTGCTCTGGCCGCTCGTGGTCTCCACCCGCGCCGAGGACATGCCGTTGGCCGCGGGCCTCGCCACCCTGTCGAGCGACCGCACGATCGACTACCCGGTGCTCATGGCCGCCAGTCTGATGGCGATGGCCCCGGTGCTCATCATGTTCGTCGTCCTGCAGCGGCGGGTGATGGACGGGCTCGCGTCGTCCGGTCTGAAGTGACGACCACCGGCCTGGAGGCCCGCCCCGCGTCCGTCGCGCTCCTCACCGCCGCCGTGGGGACCGACCAGGGCGCGGCGACGGTGGCGACGGCGCTCGCCGCCACCGTCGCCGACGCGGAGCCCGCGGAGCGCGACGCCCTCGTGGTCGCAGCGCTCCGCGCGGCGGTGCCCGGCAACGCCGACGCGCTCACGCGACGCGGGCTCCCGCGCGACGTGGCCGAGGCGACCGTCGCGGACGTGGGCCGCAAGCTCGACCGGTACGGCCTGCGCGGCGCCGACGTGGACTGGCTCGTCGCGGTGGTGACCGGTCGCGTGGTGGCCGTGGGGCGCCTCCAGTTCGAACTCGGCGACCACCTGGCCGACGGTTCCCCGGCGTGGGGCGTGCACGTCCCGGAGACCGGACCCCTCGATCCCGACGACTGCGACCGGTCCTTCGCCCGCGCGCCCGGACTGCTCCGACGGCTCGCACCGGACCGCGTCGCCGAGCGGTGGCGGTGCCGCTCGTGGCTGCTCGACCCGGGGCTGGCGGCCGTGCTCGGGCCGGACGCGAACACGGTGCGCTTCGCGCGGCGTTTCCGGCTCGACCCGCCCGGTCCGCACGACGCGGCGGAGGGCGACGACAGCGTCGCGAAGTTCGTGTTCGGCGTGCCGCTCGCGACCGCCCGCGCCTCCGCGCCGACCGGCCGGTTGCGTGCCGCGGTCCTCGACCGCTGGGCGAGCGGTGGGCACTGGACGGAACGTACCGGCACCGCTCCCGTCGCCTGACCGTTCCGGGGCCGGGCCGCGTACCGTGCACGGCATGACGAAGCCCGACCACGACCACCTCGACGACGGCGTCGACATGACCTTCGAGGAACGTCGACAGGACACCTTCCGCCGGATGTCCGGGTCCGACGCGCACGACGCCGACCCCCGTGTCGAGGTCTCCCACGCGCCGGACGGCGACGTCCGGATCGACATCGCCGACACCGCGGCCGTCCGGCCGGGGCCGCCGCAGGAGGACTGACCCCGCCGCCGTCGGACGGTGACGGTGGGACACGGCATGATCGTTCCGTGCACCTCGTCCTGCGCCGTGTCGACGGCGGCGTCTCCGCGACGCCCCTGACCGACGCCGGGGCGCCGGACGGCGAACCGACCCGGTTCGCCGAACCGGACCTGCCGGCGTTCGTCGCTGCGCACGACGGGCCGGCCGTGCGCTGGGTCTGGGACGACACGGCGCGGTGGTACCCGGCCGTGCTCGCGGCCGGTGGGCGGGTCGGGCGTTGCGTCGACCTGCGGCTGGGCCGCCGGGTCCTCCGTGCCGCGCTCGCCGCCCGGGGGTCCGCCCTCGCCGCGGCACCCGCCGACGCCCTCGACGCACCGCCGACCGAGCCCCGGGCGACCCGGCCGACGCAGGCCCAGCTGTTCGACGACGCCCTGTTCGCCGTGTCCGTCGCCGACGACGCCGTGGACCCGGTGGCCGAGTTCCGGGCGCAGACCGAGGCGATCGCCGGGTCGACGGCGCCGGGCGCCCTGCGGCTGCTCGTCACCGCGGAGTCCGCCGGGGCGCTCGTCGCGGCGGAGATGCTGCACGCCGGGCTGCCGTGGCGGGCGGACGTGCACGAACGCCTGCTCGAGGACGCCCTCGGCCCCCGCGTGCCCTACGGCGTGCGGCCCCGCCGGCTCGAGGAGATCGCCGCCGTGGTGCGCGAGCGGCTCGACGACCCCGCGCTCAACCCGGACTCGCCGGCCGACGTGCTCCGTGCCCTCCGCCGGGCCGGGCTCATGGTGACGAGCACCCGGAAGTGGGAGCTGCAGGAGATCGAGCACCCGGTCATCGAGCCGCTGCTCGAGTACAAGCGCCTCGTGCGGCTGCTCACCGCCAACGGCTGGACGTGGCTCGACGAGTGGGTCCGCGACGGCCGGTTCCACCCGAAGTACGTCGTCGGCGGCGTCGTCACCGGGCGGTGGGCGGCCGACGGCGGGGGAGCGATGCAGCTGCCGAAGGGCATCCGCGCCGCGGTCGTGGCGGACGACGGCTGGCAGCTCGTCGTCGCCGACGCCGCGCAGCTCGAGCCGCGGGTGCTCGCGGCGATGGCGGGGGACCGGGCGATGGCGTCCGCCGGCGACGGCCGCGACCTGTACGACGGCGTGGTCGCCTCCGGCGCGGTCGAGACCCGGCAGCAGGCCAAGGGCGCGATGCTCGGCGCGATGTACGGCGCGACCCAGGGCGAGGGCGGGCGGCTCGTGCCGCGGCTCGAACGGGCGTTCCCGGCCGCCCTCGGACTCGTGTCCCGAGCGGCCCGGGCGGGCGAGCGCGGCGAACCGGTGACGACCCTGCTCGGTCGGACCTCGCCCGTGCCGGACGACGCCTGGTTCGCGGCGCGCAACCAGGCGTACACGGTGGACGGCACCCCGGCGATGCAGCGGGCCGTGGAGTCCCGGGCGCGCAGCTGGGGCCGGTTCACCCGCAACTTCGTGGTGCAGGGGACCGCGGCCGAGTGGGCGCTCGCCTGGATGGGGTCGCTGCGGTCCCGGCTCGCCGCACGGTTCCCGGGTCCGGTGACGGACGGTCCGCACCTGGTGTTCTTCGTGCACGACGAGATCGTGGTGCACACGCCGCAGGAGCACGCCGAGTGGGTCGCGACACAGGTCCGCGCCGCCGCGGTCGACGCCGGACGGCTGCTGTTCGGCGACTTCCCGGTGACGTTCCCGCTCTCGGTGGCGGTGGTCGGCGCCTACTCGGACGCGAAGGACTGACCCGGCCGTCCGGGGCACGGTCCCGCGGCCCCTACGCTGTTCTGCGTGCTCGGCGACCTCAGACGATCGAACCGGAGGACGGCCCGGCTCGCCGTCGCAGGCGGCGCGACCCTGTTCGGGACGCTCGTGAGCGTCATCGCGCTCACCCACCGGACGATCTGGCTGGACGAGACGGCGACGATCGCCGCCTCGACCCGGTCCTGGCACGCGTTCGGCGAGCTCGTGGGCGAGATCGACCTCGTGCACGCGGCGTACTACGTGCTGATGCACTGCTGGTTCGACCTCGTCGGGTACAGCCCGTTCGCCCTGCGGTTCCCCTCCGCGCTCGCGATCGGCGTCGCCACCGGGCTGCTCGTGCTCCTCGCCGAGCGCCTGACCTCGCTCACCACCGCGACGGTCGCGGCGGTCGTGCTGCCGTTCGTGCCCGTCGTGGCCGCCGCCGGCACCCTCGGACGGTCACCGGCCTTCGAGCTGCTGCTCGCCGTCGCCGCGACGCTGCTGCTCGTCCGGGCGCTCGACGCCGCCGACGCCCGGCGCCACCCCGCCGTGGTCGTCGCGTGGTGGGTCGCGTACGCCCTGGTCGCGTACCTGTCCGTGCTCGTGTTCCTCTGGGCGGCCCTCGTGGTCGCCTGCCACGCCCTCAGCGTCCTGCTGCGGTTCCTGGCCGCCCCGCGGGTGCGCTGGGTCGGCCTCGTGGGCGCCGCGGCGGCCGTTGTCGCGGCGGCGCTGGCGGCGGTCCCGTTCGCGCGGGCCGCCGTGGGCCAGGCGGCGCAGATCGACTGGCTGCGGCCGCCGTCGCTGCGCGGGGCCGTCGAGAGCGCGTGGCGGTTGCAGTTCTTCGACTTCAGCCTCGTCGAGACGAACCGGTCGTTCGTCACCGCGGTCGCGGTGGTCGCCTGGCTGCTCGTCGCCGTCGGCGTGGTCGCCGCGCTCCGCCGCCGGTCCGACGCGCTGGTCGTGCTGCTGCCCTGGCTGGTCCTGCCGACGGTCGCGCTGCTCGCGGCGTCCCGCTTCGTCACCCCGGTCTACGTCGGGCGCTACCTGACGTTCTCGGCGCCGGCCCTGGCGGTCCTCGTCGCCGCGGGCGTCGTCGCGCTGCTGCCGTTCGCGCGGGGCATCGTGAGCGGCGTCCTGCTGCTGGCCTTCCTCGTGCCGGCCGGTCAGGTCTGGTGGAGCATCCGGACCGCGCCGCCGAAGACCACCGACCTGGCGAGCGCCGCCCGGCAGCTCACCGAGGCCCGCCGTGGTGAGGCCGAGCCGGCCGGGTTGGTCCTCGGCAAGATGCGGCGGCCGGCCGACCAGCTGACGACGGCGTACCCGGCGGCCACGGACGGACTCCGCGACCTCTGGACGAAGACGAGCGCCGCCGACCAGGGCTACTTCTTCGCCCGGCTGCACGGTGCCGTGAACTCCGCGGCGGACACCGAGGGGCTGCGGACCGTCTGGTACGTCGGCGACGACCCGGGCGAGGGCGAGAAGGTCGCCGCGGTGCTCCGCGGCGAGGGGTTCACCGCCCACGAACCGCTCGGCTTCGGCGGTTCGAACGTCATCGTCGAGTACACCCGGTAGACCAGCTCCGAGCGACGACGACGACGACGGCGACGGTGCTCGGAGCGCCGCCGCCGTCGGGCCGGGTCGTCGTCCCGGTCAGGGAGCGCTGTCCACGACGGTCGAGGAGACCGCGGTGGAGTCGATCACCGTGCCCGCCGGGAGCGTCCCGGTGGCGGCGCCGGTCAGGGTGCGCGTGCCGATGAAGTCGCCGGTGTCCGGGTCGATGACGACCTCGCTGTGCTCGCCGTCGCGGTTCGGCTCCGCGCGGCCGATGCCGATGCCGCGGCGGCCGTCGAGGGTCACGGCGTCGTGGGTGACGGCCGTGCCGGGGATCCGGGCGAGCACCCGGTACATGGCGCTGCGCAGGTCGGCGGGCACCATCCCGGTGGACAGGTCGTCGGTGATGAGGACGGTCATCGCCTCCTCGTGGCTCGCAGACCCCGTCGCGTGCTCGGACACCCACCGGTACAGGGCGTCCGGGTCCCGCGGCATCGATGCCAGTTCCGCCGGGGTCCACGGGGTGTCGTAGAAGGCACCGTCGGCCGCTCGGATGGTCCCGGTCGGCCAGCCGGCCGGCTCGGCGTCCCACGCCGCCTCGGCCGCCGCCGCCTCGCTCGCCGGGAAGAACGCGACGGGGTCCTCCGACGTCCGCACGAGGGTCCAGTCGGCCCCCGGGTCCCCGGGGCGGTAGACCGTCAGGGAGTACGGCACGAGGGCCGAGTACCGCTGTGTGAGGAACGCCTGGCTCTGCTCGGCGATCCGGACCTCGAGGAACTGGTCGGGGCCGACGACCGGGTCGCTCGTCCGGACGGTCTCGTCGGCTGCGTGCCGCAGGACCTCGGCGGCGCTCGCGGCCTGCGGCTCGGTGCCGACGAGCGGGACGGAGTCGGTCGCGCCGGTGACGTTCCCGGCCACCAGGACGGTCGCGAGCGCGGTGACCGCGGCGACCGAGCCGACGGCACCGAACGTCCAGCGGGTGCGCCTGCGGCGCCGGTCGACGGTCTCGGCGAGCACGGCTCGGCGGACGGGGGCGAACGCGGCGTCGAACTCGACGCCCTCGGGCGGGGGTGCGGTGATCACGAGGTGGACTCCATCTCCTGTGCGGCGCGGCTCACACGGAGCCGGGCGCGGGTTCGTTGGATGCGCTTCCGCGCGTTGCTGGTGCTGAGGCCGAGCACGGCTGCGGCCTCGTCGTAGGACCGGTCCTGCAGCAGGCAGAGCTCGCAGAGCTCCCGGTCGGGGGAGTCGAGCGCGGCGATCTCGTCGCGGACCCACCGCAGCTGCTGGACGGCCTCGGCGTGGGCGACCTGGCGGTACCAGGCCTCGCTCGCGCCGGTCGTCTCGTCGACCTCGTCGAACCCGACCGCGCGGCGTCGCCGGTTCGTGTTCATCGCGACGTACCGCGCGCTCGTCAGCAGCCACGGCAGGGCGGACGACCCGACGATGCGGACGTCCTTCCGCCGGCGCCAGGCGACGAGGAACGTCTCCTGCACGATGTCGTCGACGTCCGAGCGCTCGTCGGCGAGCCCCCACGCGTAGCGGAACACCGCCCGCGAGTGGCGGTCGAGCAGCGTGGTGTACGCCGCCGCGTCACCGCGTGCGATCGCCGCGATGAGTTCCCCGTCCGGGATGACGCCCGGCCCCCTTGGTGTGTTCACGATTGCCTCCGATCATGGAGTGTCGAAGGCGACGCGTCTGTGACAGACCCGCAGGAACCGGACTCAGCCGAGCTGGGCGGGTCGGAGCGGGGCGCGGCCCGCGTCAGCGCGTTCCTCGACGAGTGCGGACGGGCGGACGGGACCGGGCGCTGACCCTCCCAGCCCGGCGCGAGCAGGCTGGTCCGATGCACACCGAACGGGGCGAGGCCGCCGACCGCACGCTCGGACAGGTCGACCTGACCCGCTGGCGCACCCGCGCCGGCCGTGCGGTGGCTCGCGGGTGGACGGCGCTCGGGCAGCGGTACGGCGCGATGCCGCTCCTGCTGCTGACCCTGGCCGTCGGGCTCGCCGTGGCGGTCGTCGCGACCTGGCTCGCCTCGGCGGTGTTCGACGCCGTCCGCGAGGCCGACGACGTCGCCGTGCTCGACCGCCCGGTGCTCGACTGGGCGATCTCGCTGCGGTCGCCCGCTGCCGACCGTCTCGTGACGTGGTGGACCGACGTGGCCGGCACGATCGGCATGCCCGTCGTCGCGGTCGGGTTCCTGGTCGGCTTCACGATCCAGCGCCGGGCGTGGACGCCGGTGGTCCTGCTCGTCGCGGCGAGCGGCGGGTCGCTCCTCATGACGATCGCGGGCAAGGACCTCATCGGCCGGGCCCGTCCGCCGCTCAGCGACGCGGTGCCGCCCTACGAGCACTCGCCGTCGTTCCCGTCCGGGCACACGCTGAACGCCACCGTGATCGTGGGCACCATCGTCTACCTGCTGCTCCTGCGGGAGTCGCGGGCGGTCACGCGGGTGTGGACCATCGTCGCCGGCACCCTGTTCGTGCTGTCGGTCGGGGCCTCGCGGGTGTTCCTCGGGCACCACTGGCTCACCGACGTGCTCGCGGCCTGGGCGCTCGGGCTCGCCTGGTTGTCACTGGTCGTCACGGCGCACCGGTTGTACCTGACCGCGCTCCGCCACGGTGCCGAACCCGCACCGGACCCGGCCGCGCGCGCGGGGTGAGCAGGAGCACCACGCCGGGCACGCACACGCCGGCACCGGGCCACCCCGTCAGGAGTTGCCGGTAGGTTGCCGGGCATGGAAGAACGGGTCTTCGGCGGCAGGTACCGCGTCACGGGCACGCTCGGACACGGTGGCATGGCCACGGTGTACCGCGCGGTCGACGAGCAGCTCGGTCGCGAGGTCGCCGTCAAGGTGTTCCGGATCGGACCGGTCGACCACGGTGAACGCGCCCGTGCCGAGGCCGAGATCCAGACCCTCGCGACGCTCCGCAGCCCCGCCCTCGTCACCCTCTACGACGCGGCACTCGACGACGCCGACGGCGACTCGTACCTCGTCATGGAGCTCGTGCCGGGCAGCGACCTCGCCACCCGGCTGCGCGAGGGCCCGCTCGACCCGACGACCGCCGCCCGCGTCGGCGCCCAGGTGGCGGACGGGCTGAGCGCCGTGCACGCCCAGGGCATCGTGCACCGCGACGTGAAGCCCGCCAACGTGCTGCTCGAGCGCGACGGCAGCCACGTCAAGCTCGCCGACTTCGGCATCGCCCTGCTCCGCGACGCCTCGCGCGTGACCGGCACCGGCACCGTGATGGGGACCGCCGCCTACCTGGCTCCGGAGCAGGTCACGGCGCAGGAGATCACCGGCAAGGCCGACGTCTACGCGCTCGGTCTCGTGCTGCTCGAGTGCCTGACCGGGGAGCGGCCGTTCCCGGGCAGCGCGATCGAGTCCGCCACCGCGCGCCTCACCCGCAGCCCCGCCATCGACCAGCACCTGCCGACCGCCTGGCGCACGCTCCTGCACGTGATGACCGCGCAGGACCCGGCCGTCCGGCCCTCGGCAGCAGAGGCAGCCGAGCGGCTCCGGGCCCTCGGCCGCGACGACCCCGGCACGGCCACCCAGCTCCTGCCCGCCGCCCCGGGTGCGCTCACCGCCGCGGGCGCCGGCGCCGCAGCCGCAGCCGCGACCGCGGCGTTCCCGACCGCCGACGCGGACGCCGCGACGCGCGCGATGCCGACGAGCCGCGCCGCCGCTGCGGACGACGCGACGCGGGTCCTCGACCAGCACCCGAACGCCTCGGACGACGTCGCGACCACGGTGATGGGGGCGCAGTCGGGGCGCAGTCCGTCCGGCGGTGGCGGGGCGACCGTGCCGCCGCCGACCGCTCCGGCGCCGGGCGCCACGGAGGACCCCCGCGAGCGTCGGCGCAGGGGGCCGGTCATCACCGCGATCGTCGTGGTCGTCCTGGTGCTCGTCGGCATCGCGGTCGCGGTCGTCGCGCTGAACGGCGACGACGACACCGCCCCCGCACCGACCGGGTCCTCCTCGCCCTCCACGCCGACGGACGAGCAGCCGAGCGAGCAGCCGAGCGACGAGCCGAGCGAGGAGCAGCAGCCCAGCCAGCCGGTCGAGCAGCAGCCCTCCGAGCCGGCGGAGCAGCCCTCCCAGCCCCAGCAGCCGAGCGAGGAGCCGAGCGAACCGGCGGCCCCGAGCCAGGCGCCGGTCGGACCGGAGCCGAGTGCCCCGGCCTCCAACCCGGTGCAGACGCCCCAGGACGGCACGGGCGCCGCCGACCAGGCCCCGGTGGACGCCCCGGGCGCCGCCGACGCCGCGCCGGGTCAGGACACGGCCGCTCCGGGCAGGGGCTGACACGCCGACGGTTTCCTCCACACGCTGGAGCAAATACGCTGGGTCCGTGCGAGAACTGCAACGGAGCGGTGGGCCCACGACGGCCCTCGCAGCGCGGAACGGTGTCGGCTTCGGCTCGGTCGAGGGGTGGCTGGTCGAACGGCCGTCCGGAGCGGGCGCGGTCAGCGCCGTCGTGCCAGGGTCCGCCGGGCACACCGTGGCGGCCGGCGAGGAGCTCTCGTGGGTGTGGTTCCCGGAACGGACCCTGCCCGACGGCGCCACCGAACCCACCGAGGCGGACCTGCCGCACTTCTGGGACGCCACGGCCTTCGCCGTCGACGTCGTCTTCACCGACGGCACCCGGCTCAGCGAGCACGACGTCGGCCACGACCAGCACGGCGACGCCGTGACACCGGCGGCGCAGGACGCCGCCCGCAAGGCGTGGGTCGACCAGTGGAACCGTCGCGCGGTCGACCTCACGCCGTTCGCGGGCCGGGTCGTGGACCGTCTGGAGGCCCGGCTCGGCTCCGACGCGGCCGCCGCGGACGACGACGGCGTACGCCCGGCGCTGCGGGGCTGGCTCGACGAGGTCGTCGTCGGCCCGGCGCGCCCGACGCCGACCACGCCGCTCGACCACGTCCGCACGACCCGTGGCACGCAGGCGTCCTCGCGGTTCTCCCGCGGGAACAACGCGCCGCTCGTCGGGTTGCCGCACGGCGGGGTCTTCGGACTGCCGATGACCGACGCGTCGAGCAACCGGTGGCCGTACGCGTACCAGGAGCACTCGCGCACCGACGACGCGGGCCGGGTCCGCCCGGCGATCCAGGCGTTCGCGACGAGCCACATCCCGTCGCCGTGGATGGCGGACCGCGGTGTGTTCCAGGTGATGCCCTCGCCGCTCGACACCCCGGACGTCGACCGGGCCGCCCGCGCGCTCGGCTTCGACCACGACGACGAACACGACGGCCCGCACCGGTACCGGGTCGCGCTCGACCAGGGCGTCACCGCCGAGGTGACCGCGGGGGAGTTCGCCCTCGGGTTCCGCTTCACCGGCACGCGCAGCGTCGTCCTCGACCACCACGGCCGGGTGTCCGACGTGTCCGTGACCGTCACCGACGGCACGGCCGTGGTCGAGGCGCTGCTCGACGACCGCCCGGGCACGCCGCCGCACCACGTGCACGTCCGGGTCGCCGGCGTGACCGCGGACCACACCATCGTCGGCGAGCACGAACTGCGCGGCTGGCTGTCGGTCGCCGGGGACGTCGACGTCCTGCTCGGCATCTCCACGGTCTCGATCGAGGACGCCCGCGCGAACCTCGACGCCGCCGGCACCGTCGACGCGATGCGCGCGCACGCCGTGCAGGCGTGGACCGAGGTGCTCGGCACCATGTCGTTCGAGGGCGCGATGCCCGACCAGCTGACGTCGCTGTACTCCGGGCTCTACCGGGTGTTCCTCTACCCGAACCGCGCCGGCGAGACCGCGCTGACGGGCACGCCACGGCACCGCTCGCCGTACGGGGCGGTGCTGGCGGAACCGATCCGCGACGAACCCGGCCCCGAGGTCGTCGAGGGGCCGTTCACCACGACGCACGGCTTCTGGGACACCTACCGCACCGCGTGGCCGCTGCTGGCCCTCCTCACGCCGGAGACCGCCGGGGAACTCGCCCAGGGCTTCGTCGAGCACCACCACGACGGCGGGTGGACGCCCCGGTGGAGCGCACCGGGCGCCGAGGACTGCATGACCGGCACCACGGCCGACACCGTCTTCGCCGACCTGGCCGTCAAGGGCGTCACCGGGTTCGACCTGGCCGAGGCGTACCGGAGCGCGGTGCGGAACGCGACCGTCCCGCCGCGCGACGAGCGTGTCGGGCGCAAGGGGAGCCTCCCGGGCGCCTTCCGCGGCCACGTCGACACCCGGACGTCCGAGGGGATGTCCTGGACCCTGGACGCCGCCATCAACGACTGGGGCCTCGCCGTCATGGCGGGCCTGCTCGCGTCGCGCGCGGAGACGCCGGCCGACCTGTCCCGGTACGAGGCCGAGGCCGAGTGGTTCGCCCGACGGTCCCTGCAGTACCGGAACGTGTTCGACGCCGAGCGGGGCTTCTTCATCGGCCGCGACCCCGACGGCTCGTGGCGCGTCGGCACCGACTTCGACCCGCGCGACTGGGGCGACGACTACACCGAGACGAACGCGTGGGGCACGGCCTTCACCGCCCCGCACGACGGTGCCGGCGTCGTCGACCTGCACGGCGGCCCGGAGCGGTTCGACCGGACCCTCGACCGCTTCTTCGCGACGCCGGAGACGGGTGCGTCGGTGTTCTCCGGCTCCTACGGGTTCCCGATCCACGAGATGACCGAGGCCCGCGACGTCCGGATGGGCATGCTCGGGCTGTCGAACCAGCCCGCGCACCACATCCCGTTCTTCCCGATGTTCACCGGGCGCCACGACGACGCCCACCGGGTCGTGCGGGAGTGCCTCGAGCGGCTGTTCGTCGGCTCCGACCTCGGCCAGGGCTACCCCGGCGACGAGGACAACGGCGAGATGAGCGCCTGGTACGTCTTCGCGACCGTCGGTCTGTACCCGCTGGCGCCGTCGACGGGCACCTACGTGCTCGTGCCCCCGTCGGTCCGCCGGACGGTGCTGCGGCAGCCGGGAGGAACCGAGACCGTCATCGAGGTCGCCGCCGGTTCCACGGGTGCGTACGTCGCGTCGGTGACGGTCGACGGTGCGCCGTGGACGTCGATCAGCATCCCGCACCAGGTGGTCGTCGCGGCGTCGCACATCGTCTTCACGCTGTCCGACACCCCGCAGGGCTGGGCGGCGGACACGCGTCCGGTGTCGGCGTCCGAGGTGCACGGGTACCGGGACACCCCGGTCGACGTGCTGCCCGTCGGCGCGTCACCCCTGACCGACGACGAGGGACGGACCGTGACCGTGCTGCCGGCCGGGGCGTCGGTGGCGTTCGACGTCGCGTGCCCGGCCGCAGCGCTGTACACGGTGACCGTCGCGGAGCCCGGCTCGTACTCGTGGCAGGTCGGCCTCGGCGACCGCACCACGGCGGTCGCCGGCGCGGAGTTCGCGTGGGCGGGTCAGAGCCGCGTGTTCCGGGTCACGGGCGGCGGCTCGACGTTCTCGTTCACCGCCGGCACCGACGTGCCCCTCACCCAGCTCGAGCTCGTCGCGGCGGACGGACAGCGTTGACCCGGCGTTCACCGACGGGGAGCATGCTCGGCCCATGTCGATGAGCGCACCGTTCGATCCCGAACAGCAGGGCACGTCCACCCCGGTGGACGGCAGTGACGAGACCGAGGTCGAGGTGGAGGCGGACCGCGGGGCGGACGTCGGCCCCGACTCCGCCGACCCGAGCGTCTCGCCCGCGGACCACCACGACGAGGACGAGGCCGGCGGCGGCCCGGTGTTCCGGCGCCCCGAGGCCGGCGACCGCCTGCACCCGGAGGACCTCGCCGACTGACCGGCGCTGCGGAGGCGACACCGAGCCGCCGCCAATGTACGACCGGCATGCTCGTCGGCATGTCGATTGCGAACTCGTTCGATCCGTCCGGTGGCCGCGCGATCCCGGAGCGCCAGGCGCGCCAGGACGGGCTGGAGCTCGACGAGGACCCGGCCGACATCGGGATCTCGTTCGACGTGGTGGGCGGCGCCTCCGCCGACCCGACGGCCGTGTCGCCCGTGGACGTCCGCGTGCCGGAGCCGCGGTCCCCGGACGCGCAGTCCGACTCCGACGACTAGCGCCGCCGTCCGCCCGGTTCGGGCCTGGTTCGGGAACGGTTTGCACAACCAAAATGTCCCCGCGCCGCGCAGGTTCGCGGTTCCGGATCACTTCGGTTGTGCGCCGCCGCCTGCCTCCCCGCCGGGCGCTGCGCCGGGGGCGGACCCGGGGACACGGTACTTGAAGCCGACGTGCGACCCGGTGAACCCGAGCCGCTCGTAGAACCGGTGCGCGTCGGTGCGCGCCGCGTCCGAGGTGAGCTGCACGAGCGGCGTGTCGAGCGCCGGCGCGGCCACGTCGGTGACCCACCGCATCACCGCCGTGCCGATGCCGCCGGAGCGGACCGTGCTGCTGACCCGGACGGCCTCGACGAGCAGGCGGCGTGCACCGCGCCGGGCCATGCCGGGGATCCGGGTGAGCTGGAGGGTGCCGACGAGCCGCCCGGTCTCGTCCTCGACGACGAGCAGGGCGTTCGCCGGGTCGTCGACGACCGAGCGGAGCGCGGCGGCGTACCTCGGTCGGTCCCCCGGCGCGGCGACGTCCCCACGTGCGGCGCTGACCGGGTCGTCGGCGAGGAGCGCCACGAGGGCGTCGAGGTCGTCGTCGACGGCGTTCCGCAGGGTGACGGTCCCGGATCGGGCGGTCAGGAGGACGGGCAGGGCGAGGTCGTCGAGCACGACCCCACCCTGCCCCATCCGCTCACGCGACGGGGCGCTCGCCGCGGGTCATCAGGGGACGAGGTGCCCCGCGGCCGAGGTGATCCGGTACCACTCCTCGCGCGACAGGCGGACGTCCGAACCGGCCGCCGAGTCCCGCACGCGCTGCGGGTTCGTCGTGCCGAGCACGACCTGGAACTGCGCCGGGTGCCGGGTGATCCAGGCGACCGCGATGCCGGTGGGGGTGACCCCGTGCGCGGCGGCGACCTCCTCGAGCACGTCGTTCAGCTCGGCGTACTGCTCCCGGTCGCCGAGGAAGACGCCGTCGAAGAAGCCCTTCTGGAACGGCGACCAGGCCTGCAGGGTGACGTCGTGCAGCCGCGAGTCGTTGAGGATGTCGTTGTCGCGGTCGATCGACTGGTCGACGGCCGCCATGTTCGCCGCGAGGCCCTGGGTGATCACGTTGGCGTGCGTGATGCTCAGCTGCACCTGGTTGAACGCGAGGGGCTGCCGCACGGAACGGCGGAGCAGCTCGACCTGGCCGGGGGTGTGGTTCGAGACGCCGAAGTGGTGCACCTTGCCGGCGGCGTGCAGCTCGTCGAAGGCCTTCGCCACCTCGTCCGGTTCGACCAGGGCGTCGGGACGGTGCAGCAGCAGGACGTCGACGTACTCGGTCTGCAGCGCGGCGAGGGACTCCTCGACCGACTCGAGGATGTGCTCGTACGAGAAGTCGAAGTAGGCGCCGTTCGCCGTCGGCCGGATGCCGACCTTCGTCTGCAGGACGATCTCGCTGCGCTCGGCCGGGGTCAGCGTGACCGCGGAGCCGAAGCGCTCCTCGCAGCCGTGCCACCCGCCGTAGACCGCGGCGTGGTCGAACATGGTCACGCCTGCGTCACGCGAGGCGGCGTAGAGCGCGCGGATGTCCTCGTCGCTCATGTCGTTGATCCGCATCAGTCCGACGACGACGTCGGAGGCGGTGAGGTCCGTCTGTGGCAACTCCAGTGTCTTCACGACACCGATCCTGCCATCGACGCGGTGGGGCAGGCAGGCCCTGCCCGTACCCGCTAGGGCACCAGCACGGCGAGCACGCCGGACCCGTCGGCCCACGTGCCGGTGAGCGTCTCGCCGTCGGGCAGGGGTGCGCCGACGACGCGCGGCACCGCGAGGCTGCCGTGGTCGGTCGCGATGGTGGTCGTCGTGCCGGCGGTGGTGTCCCGCACGGCCGTCACCGTGGGGGAGTCGGACGCCGAGCCGCTGCCCGACACCGTGCCCTCCTTCACCGGGGCGCCGCCGCCCTCGCCGGGTGCCGCCTCGAGGTCGGCCTCGCGTCCGCCGGTCGCGACTGCGCGGCGGAGCACGTCGGCGTAGACGGGGTCGCCGACGGCGTCGTAGACCCAGCGGCGACCGAGCACGGAGTGGTCCATCTCGGTGACGAGGTGGTCGTCCGCGCCGTCGAGCGGTGCGCCGCGGTAGGTGAGCGGCACCTGCAGCACCGGACCGTCGCCGACCCGCACCAGGTACGTCTCGACGCCGACCTCGCCGTCCGGGTCGTCGAACCGGAACCGGCCCGCGACGACGAGCGACCCGTCGGCGGCGGGGTCCGTCGTGACGCCGCTCCACGGCCGGGTCGGCAGCCAGGCGCCGATCGCGTCGGTCTTCGACGGGCGGAGGACGGCGTTGTGGATGACGGCCATGCCCCGACCGTACCGGCTCGCGACGCCCGTACGCTGGTCCGGTGCGAGACGACCTGCTGCCGATGCTCGCCTGCCCCGTGTGCACCGAGCCCCTCGCCCGCACGGCCCCGGGTCAGGCCGGCTGCACGACCGGCCACCGGTTCGACGAGGCGAAGCAGGGCCACCTGACGCTCCTGCCCGCGAAGCGTCGTGCCCTCACCGCGGACACCCCGGCGATGGTCGACGCGCGGCTGCGGTTCCTGGGTCGCGGGCACTACGCGCCCGTCGAGCGGGCGCTCGCCGTCGTCGTCGTCGAGGCCTCGGCGCCCGGCATCGTGCTCGACGTCGGGTCCGGTCCGGGCACCTACCTGGCACACGCGCTCCGCGCGGCGGGGACGGACGGGAGGCCCGTGGTGGCGCCCGGTGCGTCCGGCACCGCCGCCGGTGGGCCGGGCCCGGAGCCGGGGACGCGGCTCGGCCTCGCGCTCGACCTGTCCGCCGTCGCGATCCGGCGTGCGGCGCGCATCCACGAGCGGGCGGGGGCCGTCGTCGGGGACGTGACCGAGCGCCTCCCGGTCGTCGAGGACGCAGCCGCGGTCGTGCTGGACGTCTTCGCACCCCGCAACCAGACGGAGTACGCCCGGGTCCTGCACCCGGACGGCGTGCTCGCCGTGGTGACCCCGCGGACCGGCCACCTGGCGGAGCTCGCCGAGGCGACGATCGCGGTCGACCCGGAGAAGGAGCGTCGCCTGCACGACTCCCTGACGCCCGCCTTCACCCGGCGCTCGTCCGACGACCTGACGTGGACGATGGAGCTGTCCGCCGAGGACGTCCACGACGTCGTGCACATGGGGCCGAGCCACCACCACGTCGACCCGGAGCGGGTCTTCGCACCGACCCGCGTGACGGCAGCGGTGACGGTCAGCACCTGGGCCCCGGTGCGCTGAGGTCCCCGGCTCAGCCCGCGGCCGGACGCTCGCGCGGGTACCGGCCGACCCGGGCCTCGTGCAGGCGGCGGAGCACGAAGCCGAGCCCGACCCCCGCCATGCCTGCGGTCAGCGTGATCGGCAGCGCGTGCACACCGGCGGAGCCCCAGGCGTTGAACAGCAGGCCCCACTGCGCCGCCGCGAACGGCGCACCGGCGGCCGCGTGGTGGCTCCGCACCATGCCGGTCCACCAGCCCACCGGGCCGGACCACGCGAGGGTGACGAGGACGAGCACGAGCCAGGTGCCGAACGCACCCGGTGCAGGGACGAGGAGGAGGAGCGCCGGGACGACGACGGCCAGGACGCCGGAGACCCCGGTGGCCACGAGCTGCGAGCGCTCGCCGGGGGTGATCGGTGCCGCGCGTCGTGGGCGGCCGCGATCGACCAGGCGGGCTCGCTCGGGCGGCCGTCGGCGACCGACGACCAGGTACCGGAGCTGCATGCCGAGCAGCCAGCCGGCGACCGAGGCCACCAGGCTGGCACTCACCGCTCCCGGCCCGAGCGGCCCGACCAGCACGAACCCGCAGAACACACCGGCAGCGACGAGCGGGACCGCGACGAGCGGCGGCGCGCAGGCGAACAGCAGTGCACCCCAACCGACGCCGATCGCCGCTCCGGCGACGGCAGCACCGAGGGCATCGGCACCGAGGGCATCGGCACCGGGCCCACCGACCCCGGGGTCCCCGGCGTCGGTGGCCCGGCCGTAGAGGACCCCGAGGGCGACGGCGAGCACGGCGAACCACCACGCGCCGGCGGGGACCCGGCTGCCGCGCCAGTCCATGCGCTGCCGCAGGGTCCGGCGGAGCCGCTGCCGACGGCGGCGCGTGCGCTGCGCGCGACGGCGCCGCCGCCGCTCACGCTCGTCGTCGCGGACGTCCGCTCGGTCCGCGGCGGTCGCCTGCTCCCCCATGCGCCCAGTATGCCGAGCGCGCGGGCGCCGGGTCAGCCCTGCGCCGGTTCAACCCCGCGGACCCGCGACGTCGAGCTGCCACACGACGCCGAAGCGGTCGCGGAGCTGCCCGGCGAGCGGCGCCCAGGCCGAGGGGGCGAGGGGCTGCCGGACCTCGGCGCCCTCGGACAGCGCGGCCCAGTACCGCTCGATCTCGGCGGTGTCGTCGCCGTGCACGAAGACGTAGAAGGCGTTCGATCCCTGGTCGTAGGGCTGCCCGGGCCAGACGTCGAAGGCCATGATCCGGAAGCCCGCGGCGGTGGCGACCTGACCGAAGACGATGCGGTCGGCCCAGGCCGGGTCGTCGAGGGCGCCCATCTGGCCGTAGGTGGCGGCGGTGACCTCGCCGCCGAAGACCGCTGCGTAGAAGTCGAGCGCCTCGCGGGCGTCGCCGTCGAAGTTGAGGTGGGTTGTCGTTTCGATGCTCATGAGACAAGGCTGTCCGGCAATGCGGTCAGATCGTGACCGCTTCTTCGACGAGGATGATCGACATGGCCGGACCCTCCGCACGCATGCTCGCGCTGCTCTCCCTGTTGCAGGTGCACCGCGACTGGCCGGGCGACGAGCTCGCCGGGCGGCTCGAGGTCAGCCCCCGCACCGTCCGCCGCGACGTCGACCGGCTCCGCGGCCTCGGATACCGGGTCGAGGCGCTCCGCGGCCCGGCCGGCGGCTACCGGCTCGAGGCCGGGTCCGACCTGCCACCGCTGCTCTTCGACGACGACCAGGCGGTGGCGATCGCCCTGGCGCTCGCCGTCGCCCCGGCATCGGGGGCGGACGTCGCCGAGTCGGCGGCCCGCGCCCTGGCGACCGTCCGGCAGGTGATGCCCGCGCGCCTGCGGTCCCGGGTGGACGCCGTGCAGGCCGTGACCGCGACGAGCCGGACCACGACCGACCCGGACGTCCTGGTGGCGGTGAGCGAGGCCGTCCACCTGCGAGAGGTCTTCCGCTTCGGGTACGGCGAGGACGAGACCCCGCACCGGGTGGAACCGCACGCCGTCGTCGCCCGGAACGGCCGCTGGTACCTGCTCGACTGGGACACCGACCGCGACGACTGGCGCACCCACCGCGTCGACCGGATCACGCCGCGGATGCGCACCCGCGTCCCCTTCACACCGCGGGCGGTCCCCGGCGGCGACGCGGCGGCCTTCGTGTCGGCGCGCTTCAAGGGGTCGGCGGTGGACGACGTCTGGCCGTGCACCGGGTCCGTGACCACGACGCCGGCTGATGCGCGGACGATCACGCCGTACCTGCCCGATGACGCCGTGGTCGAGCAGGCCGAGGGCGCCCGGACCCGCATCACCCTGGGATCGTGGTCGTGGCAGGGGCTCGCGGGTGTCGTCGCGGGCTTGGCCGTGCCGGTGCGGGTCGAGGGCCCGGACGAGCTGCGCGGGGCGGTCCGCGACCTGGCCGGACGGCTGCGGGCGGCAGCGCGTTAGGACCGTGCATGCGTCCGTCCGGGCGGCGTGAGGGAACCGTTAGGACCGGCCGGGAGGCCCGGCGCAGGACCCAGCATCGGTTCGGCACCACACGTGGTGCCGTCCCGCGCCGCCCGGCGCGGGTACCGCAGACCTTCTGGAGTCCCTCGTGTTCGACGTGTTCGTCGTCGCCGGTGTCCTCGCCGTGTTCGGCGTGGTGGCACTGATCGCCAAGGGGGTGGAACGGCTGTGATCGGCATCACCATCGCGGCCGCCGTCCTCGGCATCGCCGCTGTCGTGTACCTCGTCTGGGCGCTCGTGCGTCCTGAGCGCTTCTGATGGGCGCCGCAGACGTCTGGGCCGGCATCGTCCAGGTCGCGACGCTCGTCCTGCTGCTCGTCGTCGCCTACCGGCCGCTCGGCGACTGGATGGCGAAGGTCTTCACCCCCGTCCGGCACAACCGTGTCGAGCGCGGGGTCTACCGGCTGATCGGGGTCGACCCGGACGCCGAGCAGTCCTGGCCCGTGTACCTGCGGGGCGTGCTGCTCTTCAGCGTCGTCGGGCTCCTGCTCGTCTACCTGCTGCAGCGCATCCAGGTCGTGCTGCCCGGCGACCTCGGGCTGCCGGCCGTCGGACCCTCGCTCGCGTTCAACACCGCGGCGTCGTTCGTCGCGAACACGAACTGGCAGTCCTACTCGCCGGAGGTCACCGTCGGTTACGCCGTGCAGATGGGCGGCCTCGCGGTGCAGAACTTCCTGTCCGCCGCCGTCGGCCTCGCCGTCGCCGTCGCCCTGGTGCGCGGGTTCGCCCGCCGGAAGTCGGGCACGCTCGGCAACGTGTGGGTGGACGTCGTCCGCGGGCTCGGCCGACTGCTGCTGCCCGGGGCGTTCGTCTTCGCGATCGTGCTCGTCGCCGGCGGAGTGATCCAGTCGTGGGGGAGCGGCACCGACGTCACGACGCTCGTCGGTGGCACGCAGCACATCCCGGACGGGTTCGTCGCCTCGCAGGAGGCGATCAAGGAGCTCGGCACGAACGGTGGCGGCTACTTCAACGCGAACTCGGCGCACCCGTTCGAGAACCCGCAGGCGTGGACGAACCTCGTCGAGGTGTTCCTCATGCTCGTCATCCCCTTCTCGCTGCCCCGCACGTTCGGCCGGCTGGTCGGCGACGACCGCCAGGGCTACGCGATCCTCGCCGTGATGGGCGCGATCTTCCTGGTGTCCCTGTCGGTGATGTCGATCGCGGAGCTCGGTGGCGCCGGTGCCGCGACGCACGCCGCAGGGGCCGCGATGGAGGGCAAGGAGACCCGGTTCGGGATCCTCGGCACGACGCTGTTCGGCACGACCTCGACCGCGACCTCGACCGGTGCGGTGAACGGCATGTTCGACAGCTTCACGCCCATCGGCGGCATGATGGCGTTGCTCAACATGATGCTCGGCGAGGTCACCCCCGGCGGCGTCGGCTCCGGCCTGTACGGCATGCTCGTGCTCGCCGTCATCACGGTGTTCATCGGCGGCCTGCTCGTCGGCCGCACGCCGGAGTACCTCGGCAAGAAGATCCGCGCGAAGGAGATGACCTTCGCGGCGCTGTACATCCTCGTCACGCCGACGCTCGTGCTCCTCACCACCGGGCTCTCGCTCGTGATCCCCGGCGTCCGCGAACAGGTGCTCGGCACGTCGATCTACAACCCCGGCAACCACGGGCTGTCCGAGCTGCTCTACGCCTTCACCTCGGGTGCGAACAACAACGGTTCCGCCTTCGGCGGGCTCACCGCGAACACCACGTGGATGAACTCCTCGCTCGGTGTCGTGATGCTGCTCGGCCGCTTCGTGCCGATGGTGTTCGTCCTGGCGCTCGCCGGGTCCCTCGCCGCCCAGGACCGGGTGCCGGAGACCGCGGGCACGCTGCCCACCCACCGCCCGCTGTTCATCGGGCTGCTCGGCGGCGTCGCCGTCATCGTCACCGCCCTCACCTACTTCCCGGTGCTCGCACTGGGCCCGCTCGCAGAAGGACTGTCATGACCTCCGTGACCACCGAGCCGGAACCGCGCACCGCCGTGGAGCCGACCACCCGCTCGTCCGCGTTCGGACCGCGCCAACTGGTGGCGGGCCTCCCGGGCGCCCTGCGGAAGCTCGATCCGCGACTCATGTGGCGGAACCCCGTCATGTTCATCGTCGAGGTCGGCGCGGCGCTGACGACGGCGGCCGCCGTCGTCGAGCCGTCCGCCTTCACGATCGCCATCGCCGTCTGGCTCTGGCTCACCGTCGTCTTCGCCAACCTGGCGGAGTCGGTGGCCGAGGGCCGCGGCAAGGCGCAGGCCGACACGCTGCGGAAGACCCGCTCGACCACGAGCGCCCGCCGGGTGCTCGGGTACTCGCAGTCCGATGCGGCCGCGACCGGCAACGCGACCGAGGAGGTCGCGTCCGTCGACCTGGCCAAGGGCGACGTGGTCGTGGTCGTCGCCGGCGAGGTCATCCCGGGTGACGGCGACGTCGTCGACGGCATCGCGTCGGTCGACGAGTCGGCCGTCACGGGGGAGTCCGCACCGGTCATCCGCGAGTCCGGCGGCGACCGCAGTGCCGTCACCGGCGGCACGCGGGTGCTGTCCGACCGGATCGTGGTGCGCATCACCTCGACGCCGGGTGAGACCTTCATCGACCGGATGATCCGCCTGGTCGAGGGCGCGGCACGGCAGAAGACGCCGAACGAGATCGCGCTGAACATCCTGCTCGCCTCGCTGTCGATCGTCTTCGTGATCGTCTGCCTGACGATGCAGCCCATCGCGGGCCTCGTCGGTGCGACCGTCAGCGTCCCGGTGCTCATCGCCCTGCTCGTCTGCCTCATCCCGACCACCATCGGCGCGCTGCTCTCCGCGATCGGGATCGCCGGCATGGACCGGCTGGTGCAGCACAACGTGCTCGCGATGTCGGGCCGTGCGGTCGAGGCCGCCGGTGACATCACGACGCTGCTGCTCGACAAGACCGGCACGATCACCTACGGCAACCGCCGGGCGTCGCGCGTGGTGCCGGTGCCGGGTGTGCCCGAGGCCGAACTGCTCGAGGCGGCGGCGCTGTCGAGTGCCGCGGACAGTACCCCGGAAGGACGCTCGATCGTCGACCTTGCGCGCGAGGACGGGGTGGCCGTCGGTCTGCCGGACGGCGCCGTCGAGGTGCCGTTCACCGCGCAGACCCGCATGTCCGGTCTCGACCTGCCGGACGGGTCGCAGATCCGGAAGGGCGCTGCTGCTGCGGTGCTCGCGTGGGCGAACACCTCCGACGCCGGTGTCGTGTCCGCCATCGACGGGTCGGTCGCAGAGATCTCCGACCAGGGCGGCACGCCGCTCGTCGTCGGGCGTCGGTCCTCGACCGGTGCGGTCACCCTGCTCGGTGTCGTGCACCTGAAGGACGTCGTCAAGGACGGCATGGCGTCCCGCTTCGCCGAGCTCCGGTCGATGGGCATCCGCACGGTGATGATCACCGGCGACAACCCCCGCACCGCGAAGGCCATCGCCGCCGAGGCCGGTGTCGACGACTTCCTCGCCGAGGCCACCCCGGAGGACAAGCTCGCGTACATCAAGCGCGAGCAGGAGGGCGGCAACCTCGTCGCCATGACCGGTGACGGCACGAACGACGCCCCGGCCCTGGCGCAGGCGGATGTCGGCGTCGCGATGAACACCGGCACGACGGCGGCGAAGGAGGCGGGCAACATGGTCGACCTCGACTCCGACCCGACCAAGCTCATCGACGTCGTCCGCATCGGCAAGCAGCTGCTCATCACCCGCGGTGCCCTGACCACCTTCTCCATCGCCAACGACGTCGCGAAGTACTTCGCGATCATCCCGGCGATGTTCCAGGCGGCGTTCCCCGGGCTCGCGGCGCTCAACGTCATGGGGCTGCACAGCCCGTCGTCCGCGATCCTGTCGGCGGTCGTCTTCAACGCGCTCGTCATCGTGGCGCTCATCCCGCTGTCCCTGCGTGGCGTCACGTACCGCGCGGCCGCAGCGTCGTCGATCCTCGGCCGCAACCTGCTCGTCTACGGGCTGGGCGGCGTGGTCGTCCCCTTCATCGGCATCAAACTGATCGACCTCGTGGTCGGTCTCATCCCGGGGTTCTAGTCATGGCATCTGCACGTTCCACCGTCCGTTCCGCCGGTGTGGCGATCCGCCTCACCCTGCTCGCCACCGTCGTGCTCGGCGTCGGCTACCCGCTCGCCGTCTGGGGCGTCGGCCAGGCGGCGTTCCACGACCAGGCCAACGGCTCGATGGTCACGGACTCGTCCGGCGAGGTCGTCGGTTCCTCGTTGATCGGGCAGTCCTTCACGGGCAAGCAGGCCGATCGCTGGTTCCAGTCGCGGCCGTCGGCCGCCGGCGAGGACGGCTACGACGCCGGTGCGTCCTCCGGCTCGAACCTCGGGCCGAACAACCCGGACCTGCTCGACGCCGTCGAGGACCGTCGTGCGGCGCTCGCTGCGGCCGACGGCGTCCCGGCAACGCAGGTGCCGGCCGACGCCGTGACCGCGTCGGGCTCGGGCCTCGACCCGGACATCAGCCCGGAGTACGCGGCGCAGCAGGTGTCGCGGGTGGCTGCGGCGCGGGGCCTGTCGGAGGACACGGTGCGGGCGCTCGTGGCGACGCACACCGAGTCGCGGCAGCTCGGGTTCCTCGGCGGCCCGGTCGTGAACGTGCTCGCGCTCAACCTGGCCCTGGCGAAGGCGTCCTGACCGTGCCCGTGAACCAGGTTCCGGACACGACACCGCGGAAGAGCGTGGTGCTGTGTCCGGAACCTGGTTCCGGCACACGCTGCGAGACCCGACGCGAGAGGATGAGCACGTGAAGCGCGGCAAGCTGCGGGTCCTGCTCGGTGCGGCGCCCGGCGTCGGCAAGACGTACACGATGCTCGAAGAGGGGCGTCGGCTGCTCGACGAGGGACACGACGTGGTCGTGGCCGTCGTCGAGACGCACGAGCGCGCCGCCACCGCGGCCCTGGTCGACGGGCTGGAGGTCGTCCCCCGCCGCACCGTCTCCCACCGCGGGGTGGAGCTCGACGACCTCGACCTCGACGCCGTCCTCGCCCGGGCCCCCGAGATCGCACTCGTCGACGAGCTCGCGCACACGAACGCCCCCGGGGGTCGCCACGACAAGCGCTGGCAGGACGTCGAGGCGCTCCTCGCCGCCGGGATCTCGGTGGTGAGCACCGTCAACGTGCAGCACATGCAGTCCCTCGGCGACGTCGTCCGCGAGATCACCGGCACCGTGCAGCGAGAGACCGTCCCCGACGCCGTGGTGCGTGCGGCCGACCAGATCGAGGTCGTCGACCTGGCGCCGGCAGCGCTGCGCGAGCGCCTGTCCGACGGACTCGTGTACCCGGCGGCCCGGATCGACGCCGCCCTGTCGAACTACTTCCGCCTCGGCAACCTGACCGCCCTGCGCGAGATCGCCCTGCTCTGGCTCGCCGACGAGGTCGACGACGCGCTCAAGGCCTACCGCGCCGAGCACGGCATCGAGCACCGGTGGGAGACCCGCGAGCGCGTGCTCGTCGCCCTGACCGGCGGCCCCGAGGGCGAGACCCTGCTCCGCCGCGGGGCCCGGATCGCCGCCCGCAGCGCCGGTGGCGAGCTCGCCGCCGTGCACGTCACGACGAACGACGGCCTGCGCGAGCGGCACCCCGGCGCGCTCGGCACCCAACGGACCCTGCTCGAGCAGCTCGGCGGCACGTACCACCAGGTCGTCGGCGACGACGTGCCGAGCACGCTCGTGCGCTTCGCGCGCTCGATCGACGCCACCCAGATCGTGATCGGCGTCAGCCGCCGGAGTCGGCTCGCCGCCGCGATGACCGGCCCGGGGATCGGCAACACCGTGATCCGCGAGTCCGGCGACATCGACGTGCACGTCGTCACGCACGAGCGCGCCGGCGGCGGGATCGCCCTGCCGAAGCTCGGCGGCAGCCTGTCGCGCGGCCGGGTGGTCGCCGCGTTCGTGCTGTCGCTGCTGCTCGGGCCGCTGCTCACCTGGGCGCTGTCCCTCGGCAGCGACCCCGACGCCATCACCGTCGACGTGCTGGCGTACCAGCTGCTCGTGCTCGTCGTCGCGCTCGTCGGCGGCATGTGGCCGGCGGTCTTCGCCGCCGTGCTGTCCGGGCTGAGCCTCGACTACTTCTTCGTGCAACCCCTCTACATGGTCACCGTCCAGCAGCCGTGGCACCTCTTCGCCCTGGTGATGTACGTGATCAGCGCGGTGCTCGTCAGCTTCGTGGTCGACCGGTCGGCCCGCCGCTCCCGTGCGGCGCGCCGCGCGTCCGCCGAGTCGGGCCTGCTCATGGGCATCGCGGGCAGCGTGCTCCGCGGCGACGACGCCCTGCAGGCCCTGCTCGACCGCACCCGCGAGGCCTTCGGCTTCGCCGGGGTCCGGATCCGCCAGGGCGACGAGGTGCCGGCCACATCCGGGACGTTCGGTGCGACGCCGGACGCGACCACGAGCCTCCCGTCCGGCGCCGTCCTGGAGTTCGCGGGCGCGCCCGACGACCCGACCCAGCGCCGGCTGCTGCGGGTCGTCGAGCAGCAGCTCGACGCCGCCGTCGAGCACCGCGAGCTGACGCGCACCGCCGTCGGTGCCGAGCGCATCGCCGCCGCCGACCGTGTCCGCAGCGCCCTGCTCGCGGCCGTCGGTCACGACGTGCGCCGCCCGATCGCGGCGGCCTCGGCCGCTGTGCAGACCCTCCGCGCGCCCGACATCGACCTGTCGCGGTCCGACCGGGAGGCCCTGCTCGCGACCGCCGACGAGAGCCTCGGTCAGCTGGCGGTGCTGTTGGCCGACCTGTTGGACGTCAGCCGCGTGCAGGCCGGTGTGCTCGCGGTCGCCCCCGCGTCGATCGCGCTCGAGACGGTGGTCGCCCCCGCACTCGACGAGCTCGAGCTCGGCCCCGACGACGTCGACCTCGACCTGCCCGCCGACCTGCCACCGGTGCTCGCCGACCCCGTCCTGCTGCAGCGGGTCGTCGTGAACCTGCTCGCGAACGCCGTCCGCTACGCGCCGGACGGCACCCACGTCCGGGTCGGCGCGAGCGCCTTCGCCGGCGGGGTGGAGCTCCGCGTCGCCGACCACGGCCCCGGGATCCCGGAGGACCGCCGCGGCGAGGTCTTCCAGCCGTTCCAACGCCTCGGCGACACCGACAACGACACGGGCCTCGGCCTCGGTCTGGCGCTCGCCCGCGGCTTCACCGAGGGGATGGGCGGCACGATCGAGGTCGACGACACCCCGGGCGGTGGCCTCACCGTCGTGGTGCGTCTGCCGATCGCAGGGCACGTGGGAGTGGAGATCCGATGAAGGTCCTCATCGCGGACGACGACGCCCAGCTCGTGCGGGCGCTCGCCGTGACGCTCGCCGCGCGCGGGTACGACGTCGTCACCGCCAGGGACGGTCGCGAGGCGATCGACGCCGTCATCACCGAGCGTCCCGACCTCGTGCTGCTCGACCTCGGCATGCCCCGGCTCGACGGCATCGGGGTGCTCGAGGGCGTGCGGGCCTGGTCGCAGGTGCCGGTCCTCGTGCTCTCCGGGCGCACCGACTCGTCCGACAAGGTCGACGCACTCGACGCCGGCGCCGACGACTACGTGACGAAGCCGTTCCAGATGGACGAGCTGCTCGCCCGGCTGCGCGCGCTCGGTCGGCGCCGGGTGGTGGCGTCCGAGGAGACCCCGACGATCGCGATCGGTCCGCTGCTCGTGGACCTCGTCGCGAAGCAGGTCACCCCGGCCGAGGGTCCGGCGATCCGGCTGACCCCGACCGAGTGGCGTCTGCTCGAGGTCCTCGTGACGAACCCGGACCGGCTGATGACCCGCGAGATGCTCCTGACCGAGGTCTGGGGCCCGACGCACGGCAACGACTCCGGGTACCTCCGGCTGTACATGGCGCAGCTGCGCCGGAAGCTCGAGCCCGACCCCGCGCACCCCCGCTACCTGGTGACCGAGTCCGGCATGGGGTACCGCTTCGCCCCCGGCGCTTAGCGTCCGTCGCGCCGGTGCCGTCGCGCTGTCGGGCTGCTGTCGGGTGACCGGCGGGGGACTGTCGTGTCGGTGTCGGGTCGCTGTCGTGGTGCGCCGTTCCGCGGTTCCCTAGTGTTCAGGCCATGAACGAGATGCGGATCGGGGAACTCCGACGACTGCGGGGCTGGACCCAGGAACGACTGGCCGAGACGAGCGGCATCGCCGTGCGGACGGTGCAACGGATGGAGAGCGGCAACGACGCGAGCCTCGAGTCGCTGTCCGCGGTGGCCTCGGCCCTCGAGGTCCCCGTGCGCGACCTGTTCGTCACCGCGGAACCGGCGGCACTCGAACCGGGCGTCCGCGGCCTCGACGAGCGGGCGGAGCGGCAGCAGACCCAGCGTGACGCGGTCTCCCGCGGGTGGCGGTACCTGTACTCCGGGCTCGGCATCGTCGTGACGCTCGGCACCCTGGCGCTCATCGGTTCGGACGTCTGGGCCGGCGCGGCGATCTTCGTGATCCCGGTCTACTGGGCGGGTGGGCGGTTGCTCTCGCAGTTCCTCATGGCGACGGTCGTCGAGCCGTCACTCGACCGCCGGTACCCGTCGTCGCGGTCGAACCGCGTCACGCGCGGGAGCTGAACGCGGCGAGCTCGGCCCGGGTCCGGGCGCCGTGCTTCCGGAGCAGGTTCGCCACGTGGTACTTGACGGTGTTGACGCTGATGCCGAGACCGTCGGCGATCTCCCGGTTGCCCACGCCCGTCGCCACGAGCCGGAGCACGTCGCGCTCGCGCGGGGTGAGGTCGTCGTCGTCGACCGCGTCCACCTCGGTCGGACGGGGGTCGAGCGGCAGCGTGATGTCGAGCACGGATCCCCAGCCGGGCGTGCTCGCGACGTGCACCGTCCCGTCGAGGGTGACGACCCGTTCGGCGATCGGGCGCACGGCGTCGTCGTGGACGTCGAGCGTGCCGGAGCCGTCGTCGCGGAGCTGCATGAGCAGGTTCCGGCCGTCGCAGTCCCACTGGATGCGCACCCGTTTCGCGGCACCGTCGTCGACCAGGGCGAGCACCGCGGTCCGGACGATCGCCCGGGCCGCGTGCGCGACGTCGCCGGGCAGCGCACGGCCGGTCGTCGGTGGTTCGACGAACTGCACGTCGAGGTCGCCGAAGCGGACGAGCGGCCGCAGGTCGGCGCGCAACCGCGAGAACGCTCCGGTGACGGGTTCGAGCAGGGTGCTCCGCTGCTGGTCGGTCACCGTCCGCAGGTCGACGAGGGCCGCCGACGCGATCTCGACGGCCTCGGCCCGGGCGGCGGCGTCGGTCACCCGTGCCGAGCGGAGCACCGCGAGGACCGACTCCAGGGTGAGGGCGTGCCGGTCCGCCTGCTCGGCGACGGTCCGCGCGTGCTCGGCGGCGGCGAGCCGGATGGCGGAGCCGCCCCGGGCCTCCTGGGTGTCGACCGGAGCGTCCATGCTGCCGAACCTACCCGTCCCACCCGAGCGGGCAGGCCCACCCGATGGGGTGGGGGCCCCGCCGGGGCGGGTAGCAGTGCCGGACACCCGTCGACGGGAGGATCGACACATGGCAGCAACCACCGTCTCCGCAGCGCTCGACCTCGTCGTCCGCGAGGTCGGCGACCTGGCGGCCCGCCT
Source organism: Curtobacterium sp. MMLR14_006 (assembly GCF_001864985.1). Lineage (NCBI taxonomy): Bacteria > Bacillati > Actinomycetota > Actinomycetes > Micrococcales > Microbacteriaceae > Curtobacterium > Curtobacterium sp. MMLR14_006. The sequence continues at coordinate 385,303 of NZ_MJGU01000022.1, forward strand.
CGACGACGCCCCGGCGCAGCGCGCCCTCGACCTCATCGAGGGCGCCGACCGGGTGTTCGTGCACGGCGCCGGCCGCTCCGGCCTCGCCCTCCGGATGACCGCGATGCGCCTCATGCACCTCGGGCTCGACGCGCACGTCGTCGGCGAGGTCACCACCCCGGCCATCCGACCGGGTGACCTGCTCCTCGTCGCGAGCGGCTCCGGCGCGACCACCGGGATCGTGCAGGCGGCGCGCACCGCGCACGAGGTCGGGGCGTCCGTCGTGGCGCTCTCGACCACCGACGACTCCCCGCTCGCCGAGCTGGCGGACGTCACGATCGTGCTGCCCGCCGCGACGAAGACCGACCGCTCCGGCACGGCCTCGGCCCAGTACGCCGGCAGCCTCTTCGAACAGGCGGTCGCCCTGGTGGGCGACGCCGTGTTCCACGCCCTGTGGGCCCGAGGCGGGCAGTCCGCCGACGACCTCTGGCCCCGTCACGCCAACCTCGAATGAAAGGCATCCCCATGCAGCTCCAGTTCGCCATGGACACCCTGACCACCGAAGCCGCCCTCGAGCTCGCCGCCGCGGCCGCGCCGCACGTCGACGTCCTCGAGCTCGGCACGCCCCTGATCAAGAGCGCCGGCCTGTCCGCCGTCACCGCGATCAAGGAGGCGCACCCCGACAAGATCGTGTTCGCCGACCTCAAGACCATGGACGCCGGTGAGCTCGAGGCCGACATCGCCTTCTCGGCCGGTGCCGACCTGGTCACCGTCCTCGGTGTCGCCGGCGACTCGACGATCGTCGGTGCCGTCAAGGCCGCGAAGCAGCACGGCAAGGGCATCGTCGTCGACCTGATCGGCGTCGCCGACAAGGCCGCCCGTGCCCGCGAGGTCGTCGCGCTCGGCGCCGAGTTCGTCGAGGTCCACGCCGGGCTCGACGAGCAGGCGGAAGAGGGCTTCACGTTCTCGACCCTGCTCGACGCCGGCAAGGACTCGGGCGTCCCGTTCTCGATCGCGGGCGGCGTGAACGCGTCCTCGGTCGCCTCGGTGCAGCAGGCCGGCGCCCGCATCGCCGTCGCCGGCAGCGCGATCTACAGCGCCTCGGACGTCGGTGCCGCCGCCGCCGAGATCCGCGCGGCGATCACCGAGTAGCGCGTCCCGGTCGCGCGGTCGTCGCTCGCCGCGCGACCGCGGGCGACATCGAGTGAGCAGAAGACGTCGAGTGTGAACACCACACCCGACGTCTTCTGCTCACTCGCGGCCCGTCCCGCACCGCCCACCGGGCGGTACCGTCGTGGCGTGACGATCACGCTGCGCCGGGTGACGGCGGACGACTGGGAGACCTGGCGTCCGGTCCGACTCGCGGCGCTCGCCGACTCCCCGGGGGCCTTCGGTTCGACGCTCGCCGAGTGGGCAGACGCTCCCGTACACCGGTGGCGAGCCCGGCTCTCGATCCCGGGAGCGCTCGACCTGCTCGCCCAGACCGAGGACGGCTCCGTCGTGGGCATGGCGAGCGGTGTGCCGGGCGAGGACCCCGGCACCGCAGGACTCATCTCGATGTGGGTCGACCCCGTCGCCCGGGGCCGGGGAGTCGCCACCGCGCTCGTCCGTGCCGTCGCCACCTGGGCCGCGAGCGCCGGAGCCCACCACCTCGAGCTGTCGGTCGTCCCGGACAACACCACGGCCCGCCGCACGTACGAGCGCTGCGGCTTCACCGTGGTCGACGAGCCCGTGGCCGACGAGCCCGGAGACGCCCTGCCCGACGGCCGGCGCGAGCTCGTGATGCGCCGTGACCTCACCGCCGAGCGCACGCTGGACGCCTACGAACGCGCGGCCGACCGCTATGCCGAGCGCACCGACGACCACCGGGCAGGACTCGTCGACGACCTGCTCGCGCTCGTCCCCGTCGGGGCGCGGGTGCTCGAACTCGGGTCCGGCCCGGGGCGGGACGCCCTCGCGCTCGAGGCCGCCGGGCTCGTGGTCGACCGGACGGACGGCGCCCGGTCGTTCGTCGAGGCGCTGCGGTCCGGGGGCCGTGACGCGCGCCTGCTCGACGTGCGCTCGGACGCGTTCGGCGGCCCGTACGACGCCGTGTTCGCGAACGCGGTGTTGCTGCACGTCGCACGGACGGAGCTCGGGGCCGTCCTCGTCCGGCTCCGTGACGCCGTACGGCCGGGCGGCGTGCTGGCCGCGACCCTGAAGCACGGCGACGGCGATGCGTGGAGCACCCGGAAGCTGGACCACGCCCGGCACTTCACCTACTGGACACCAGAGCCCCTCGCCGCGCTCGTCGCCCGCTCCGGGTGGGTCGACGTCGACGTCCGCGAGACGACGCGACCAGGGGCCGACGAGCGGTGGCTGACCGTGACCGCACGGCGCCCCCGGGAAGCAGGGACGCCGTGAGCCGAGCACTCCGCTGGACCGCCTGGGTCGTCACCGTCGTCGTGCTGCTCGCGGTGGTGTTCCTCGTCTGGGCGCACACCGTCATGGAGGGCACCCGCAGCGCCGCCCTGCAGGTCTGGCGCGACGACCGGGTCGCCGTCCGGGACGCCGGTGACTCGGTGGTGATGACCCCGACCGGCCAGGCCGACGGGGTCGGGATCGTGTTCATCCCCGGGGCCAAGGTCGACCCGTACGCGTACCTGGCGACCTTCCGGCAGGTGGTCGCGAACGGCACGACGGTGGTCATCACGAAGCCGACGCTCAACCTGGCGTTCTTCGACACGCGTCCGCTCGCCACGTTCGAGGCGCACGCCCCCTCGGTCGCCCGCTGGGCGGTCGGCGGGCACTCCCTCGGCGGGGTCCGTGCGTGCCAGCTCGCGCAGGACGCCGACGGCCTGCTGCTGCTCGGCAGCTACTGCGCGAACGACGTCAGCCGCTCGTACATCGACGTGCTGAGCGTCTCCGGTTCGCGTGACGGACTGTCGACCCCCGCGAAGGTGGACGCCGCGCGGCACCTGCTGCCGTCGACCGCCACCATGACCGAGGTCCAGGGGGCGAACCACGCCGACTTCGGTGCCTACGGCGACCAGCCGGGCGACGGGACGGCGACCATCAGCCGTGCTGGTGCCCGCCAGCAGATCGCGGACGCGATCGGGGCCTGGGTGCGCGACCTGCGCTGACCACGCACGCGGACGGTCTGCCTGGAGGCCCGTGGTGCGTGCCGGTCAGCGGATCACGCCCGCCTCGTGGTCGCGTCCGGAACGGCGTCCGGTGAACCGGGCGACGAAGTACAGCACCACACCGACGGCCAGCAGGATCGCCGCGTACAGCCAGACCTGACCGCTCTGCTGCGTGAGCAGCAGGATGCACGACAGCACGCCGAGCACGGGCACGACGGTCCAGACCTTGAAGTGGTCGTGCTCGACGCGGTCGCGGCGGAGCACCAGGACGGCGACGTTCGTGCTGATGAACACGAAGAGCAGCAGGAGCACGACGGTCTCGGCCAGGACGCCGACGTCCCCGACCAGGGTGAGGAGCATCGCGACGACGGTCGTGGCGACGATGGCCGTCCACGGGGTCTTCCGGTTCGGCAGGACCTTCGCGAGCAGCGCGGGCAGCAGACGCTGCTCGGCCATGCCGTACGTCACGCGGCTCGCCATGATCATCGTCAGCAGGGCGCCGTTCGCGACGGCGACCAGGGCGATGAGGCTGAACACCCAGTCCGGGATCGGCACGCCGGTGGCCGAGACGACCGCGAGCAGCGGACCGCTCGACTCGGTCAGCTCCGAGGCCGGCAGGGCGATCGCGCTGGCGAGGGCGACGAGCACGTAGACGACGCCGGCCGTGGCGAGGGCACCGAACAGGGCCTTCGGGTAGACCCGACGGGGTTCGCGGACCTCCTCCGCGATGTTCGCGGAGGTCTCGAAGCCGACGAACGAGTAGTAGGCGACGATCGCGGCACTCAGCGTCGCCAGTGCCGGGTTCGCCTCGGCCGGGAACGCGCCGATCCGCGAGACGTCGCCGCCGCCGCCGCCGAGCATCACGGCCACGACGACGATCACGATGACGAGGCCGGAGACCTCGATGATCGTCATGACGACGTTGCTCTTCAGCGAGTCGGAGATGCCGCGGGCGTTCAGGCAGGCGATCAGGGCGAGGAAGACGATCGCGGTCGGCACCGGCGGCAGGTCGACGAAGGTGCCGAGGTAGTCGCCGGCGAAGGCGAGCGACAGGCCGGCGGCACTCGTGACGCCGGCGGCGAGCATGCTGAAGCCGACCAGGAACGAGACGATGGGCGTCTTGTAGGCCCGCTCGGCGAAGACGGCGGCGCCGCCGGCCTTCGGGTACTTCGTCACGAGTTCGGCGTACGAGCCCGCGGTGAGCAGGGCCAGCAGGAGCGCGAGCACGAGCGGTGCCCAGAGCGCGCCGCCGACGTCCTTCGCCAGGGTCCCCATCAGGGCGTAGATGCCGGCGCCGAGGACGTCGCCGAGGATGAAGAGGAACAGCAGGGGGCCGGTGATCGCCTGGCGGAGCTTCGACCCCTCGCCGTCGTGGGGTGCGGTCGTGGTGTCGCTGGTCATGGTGGTGCCTTCCGTCCCGGGACAGCGTGCCGGTGGGGCCATCGGTGGACGCACAGGAGAGCCGGTGGACGCGGCACTCCTCCCCACCGGGCCGGGGCGCCGGCGCGCTCCACAGGCTGTCGGCCCGACTGAACGTGCCGTCTGGAGCGGTCCTAGACTCATCGGGAGCCACACGTCCACCACCAGTCCCCGGAGGACCGCAGATGACGACGCAGGACCAGCGCACGCCCGCGCGACTCGGAGACCAGCGAGCGCTCCTGTTCGACCTGGACGGGGTCCTCACCCCGACCGCCGACGTGCACATGCGTGCGTGGAGCCGCCTGTTCACGTCGTACCTCGCCGCGCACGGGGCCGACCAGTACACGGAGCAGGACTACTTCGCGCACATCGACGGCAAGCCGCGGTACGACGGTGTGCGGTCGCTGCTGGCCTCGCGCGGCATCGAGCTGCCCGAGGGCACGCCGGACGACGCCCCCGACGCCGAGACCGTGTGCGGCCTCGGCAACCGCAAGAACGCCGAGTTCACGGCCGAGCTCGACGAGCACGGGGTCGAGCCGTACCCCGGCTCGCTCGCGTTCCTCACCGCGGCGATCGACGCCGGACTCGACGTCGCCGTCGTGTCGAGCTCCGCCAACGCCACCTCGGTGCTCCGGACCGCCGGCATCCTCGACCGCTTCCCGGTCGTCGTCGACGGCCTCGTCGCCCGCCAGGACGGCCTCGCCGGCAAGCCCGCCCCCGACACCTACCTCGACGCCGCGAGCCGGTTCGGGCTCACGGCGGCCGAGTGCGTCGTGGTCGAGGACGCCACCAGCGGGGTCGAGGCGGGCCGCAACGGCGGCTTCGGGCTCGTCGTCGGCGTCGACCGCGGTGCGGGGGCCGACGCGCTCCGCGCGCACGGGGCCGACGTCGTGGTGACCGACCTCGCCGACCTCGTCGCCGACCTGCCCCGGCCGGCCGCCAGCACGACGTAGGCCGACGGTCCGGAGGCGAGCCGCGCCTCCCGTCCGCCCCTGACGTCCCACCCACCCTTCCCCGCCACGGAGCCCCATGAACCCCATCACCTCGGACCCGCTCGACCGCGTCCGCTACCCGATCGACGAGTGGGCGCTGGTCGAGACGGAGTACGCGCCCGACGAGCAGGGCGTCGCCGAGACGAACTTCGCCGTGGGCAACGGGTACCTCGGGCTGCGCGGCAACCTCGACGAGGGCCGTGGCGGCGTGCAGTACGGCACGTACATCAACGGCTTCCACGAGACCTGGCCGATCCGGCACGCCGAGGACGCCTTCGGCTTCGCGAAGACCGGCCAGACGATCATCAACGCCCCCGACGCGAAGGTCATCCGGCTCTACGTCGACGACGAGCCGCTCGTCCTGGCCGAAGCAGACATCCTGCGGCACACGCGCCGGCTCGAGTTCCGCGGCGGGTACCTGTTCCGCGAGACCGAGTGGTCGACGCCGTCCGGCAAGCGGGTGCTCATCCGCTCGCGCCGTCTGGTGTCCTTCACCGACCGGCACCTGGCGGTCATCGACTACGAGGTCACCGTGCTCGACGCCGACGCGTCGATCCTGCTCTCGAGCCAGATCCTCAACCGGCAGGACGTGCAGGACGAGTACCACGCCGGCATGCGGGCGGCGGCGAGCGCCTTCGACCCGCGCAAGGCCGAGTCCTTCACCGAGCGCGTGCTCGAGCCGAAGCTGAAGCGGAGCACCGGCGGGCGGTCGCTGCTCGGCTACCAGGCGTCGAGCTCCGGGATGACGGTGTGCGTCGGCGTCGAGCACCACCTGGAGACCGAGAACAGCTGGGACGAGTCCTCGTCGATCGACGACGACCTCGCGAAGCACGTCTACCGCGTGCAGGCCCGGGCCGGGCAGCCGATCCGACTCGTCAAGCACATCGTCTACCACACGTCGCGCGGGGTCCCGGTGCGGGAGCTCGCGGACCGCTGCGACCGCACGCTCGACCGGGCGCACGCCGAGAACATCGACGAGACCTTCGAGAAGCAGCGCACCTGGCTCGACGACTACTGGGTGCGCACCGACGTCGAGATCGCCGGCCAGCCGGCCATCCAGCAGGCCGTCCGGTGGAACCTCTTCCAGCTCGCCCAGGCCACGGCGCGCACCGACGGACACGGCATCGCCGCCAAGGGCGTGACCGGCTCCGGCTACGGCGGGCACTACTTCTGGGACATGGAGATCTACGTCCTGCCGTTCCTGTCGTACACGGCACCGGTCGTGGCGCGGAACGCCCTGCGCTTCCGTTACAACATGCTCGACCCCGCCCGGGCCCGGGCCCGGGAGCTCAACCAGCGGGGCGCACTGTTCCCGTGGCGGACGATCAACGGCGAGGAGTCGAGCGCCTACTACGCCGCCGGCACCGCGCAGTACCACATCGACGCGGACATCGCGCATGCGCTGATGCAGTACGTCCGGGCCTCGGGCGACACCGAGTTCCTCAAGCGCGGGGCGATCGACATCCTCGTCGAGACCGCCCGGCTGTGGGCGGACCTCGGGTTCTGGCGCTCGAACGGCGACCAGAAGTTCCACATCGACGGGGTCACCGGACCCGACGAGTACACGACCGTCGTCGACGACAACCTCTACACGAACGTGATGGCGCGGGCGAACCTGTGGTTCGCGGTGAACGCCTGCCGGGAACTCGCCGCGGACGACCGCGAGGAGTACGACCGCATGGTCCGCCGGACGGGTCTGCGCCCGGACGAGGTCCGCGAGTGGGAGCACGCCGCCGAGTCGATGGAGATCCCGTTCGACCCGCACCGTGGGATCCACCCGCAGGACGCCCAGTTCCTCGACAAGGAGCTCTGGGACCTCGAGAACACGCCGGAGTCGAAGCGGCCGCTGCTGCTCCACTACCACCCGCTGGTGATCTACCGGTTCCAGGTGCTCAAGCAGGCCGACGTCGTGCTGGCCCTGTTCCTGCAGGGGCACGAGTTCACGGCGGCCGAGAAGCGTCGGGACTTCGACTACTACGACGCGCTCACCACGGGCGACTCCACGTTGTCCGCGGTCGTGCAGTCGATCATGGCGGCCGAGGTCGGCTACCACGACCTGGCCGACCAGTACTTCCAGACGGCGCTCTACGTCGACCTGGCGGACCTGCACGGCAACACCTCGGACGGCGTGCACATCGCGTCGACCGGTGGCATCTGGGGCGCGCTCGTCAACGGCTTCGGCGGCATGCGCGACCACGGCGGTCGGATGACCTTCAACCCGCGCTTGCCGCGGCACTGGGAGCGCCTGACCTTCCGCATCACGGTGCGGGGGTCGCGGGTCCGGGTCGACCTCGACGAGTCAGCCCTGACGTTCACGGTGGAGACCGGCGAGGGCTTCACGGCGTGGGTGCACAACCAGCAGTGGGACATCGTCGCGGGTGCCCCGACGGTCGTGCCGCTCCCGCACCAGGGGCCGCGCATGACGGGGCACGCGCCGACGACGAGCGACATCCAGGGCACGCTGCGGGCGGACGGGTCGGTCGTCACGGCGTCGATCCCGACGATCTCCCTCGAGCGCGACTTCGACGTCGACGAGACGACCGCGTAGCGCCGGCCGCCTTCGTCGCTGGCCGCGTCCGTCGCCGGCCGCTGAGGTCGCACTCCGCCCCGGTTCCGCTGAGCGGTGCCGGGGCGGACTGCGATCTCAGCGCGAGGTGTGCACCTCCGAACGTGTCCAGGCGGTCCCGGGCACCGTGGTCCGACGTGCCCCGACGGGCCGATGGCGTCTCCCGGGCACGGATCGTGCAACGAAGAGGAGACACCATGGGCAACAGGTTCGAGGGCAAGGTCGCGATCGTCACGGGCGCAGGCTCGGGCATCGGTGAGGCGACCGTCCGGGCGCTCGTCGACGAAGGCGCGTCGGTCGTCCTGACCGACAGCGTCGAGGAGAAGGTCCGTGCGGTCGGCGACTCGCTGCCGACCGACCGGGTCGTGGTGCTGCACGCGGACGTCGCCAGCCCCGAGGACTGGGAGACCGTCGTCTCGGCGGCCATCGACCGGTTCGACCGGCTCGACGTGCTGGTGAACAACGCCGGGACCTTCAGCTCGGGCGACATCACCGAGATCAGCACCGACGAGTGGCGTCGGGTCATCGAGACGGACCTCTCCGGGGTGTTCTACGGCACCCGGGCAGCGCTGCCGTTCCTGCGCGAGACGAAGGGGTCGATCGTCAACACCTCGTCGGTGTCGGGCGAGGCCGCCGACTGGCGCATGAGCCCGTACAACGCGGCGAAGGGTGGCGTCTCGAACTTCACGAAGGCCGCGGCGCTCGACAACGGGAACTTCGGCGTCCGCGTGAACGCCGTGGCGCCGGGCCTCATCTGGACCGACCTCACGACGGAGCAGGCAGAGGACGAGTCCCTCAAGGCGAAGTTCGCGGAGCGCATCGCCCTCGGGCGCGGTGGTCGGTCCGAGGAGGTCGCCGCCGCGATCCTGTTCCTGGCGAGCGACGCCGCGTCGTTCGTCACGGGTGCCGTGCTGCCGGTCGACGGCGGCACCCTGGCGAGCAACGGCCAGCCGCCGCAGGCGTAGCAGCCCGACGGGGCGGGGCGCGGTCACGTCCCGCCCCGCCCGGTCGCGTCAGTCGGCGACGAGCTCGACCTTGAACCGTTCGCCGTCCTCGAGGAAGGCGGCGTGGTGGTCCGGCCCACCGGCGAAGGGGTGCCGGTCCTCGTAGAGCCGTGTCCAGCCGTTCGCCGGTGCGTCCTGCCAGAGGCGCTCGACGTCGGCCGCCGAGCCGGCGTGGAACGCCAGGTGGCTCAGCCCCGCACGACGCCGGTCGTGCGCCCCGTCGAGCGGAGCGGCCTCGAGCACGACGTACAGGTCGCCGAGTCGCCAGCTCCGGCCGTCCTCCCAGCGCTGGAACGGTTCGTGGCCCAGCGCACCGAGCAGCCACCCCCACGCGCGCTCGGCCCGGCCCAGGTCCGCCGTGCGCAGTTCGACGTGGTGCAGCGCTCCCCGCGTCACAGCAGCTTCCGGAGCGTGTTCGCGTTGCGGGTCGTGGTCGTGCGCTTGAAGCGGGCGGCGCCGGCCCGCTTCGCGAACACCGTGTCCGTGCTCGACCCCTTCGGGCAGGACCAGTAGACGACGCCCCGTCCACGCGCGACCTGCTCCACGGCGGTGTCGAGCACGAGGTCGGCGAGCAGGTCGTCGAGGGCGGCGTCGTCCGAGCCGAACAGCACGTAGTCGTGGCGGTCCGGTGCCGAGGCGAACGGGAACGCGTCGAGGACCGCTCGCAGGTCGTCGTGCCGGACGAGCACGATCCACGCGTCGTAGCCGAACCGGTCGCGCAACGCCTGTTCGATCGTGCCGGAGAGCCGGGCGACGTCCTGCTCGTCGTCCGTGCTGAAGACCACGTTGCCCGAGGCCAGCACGGTCCGGACGTCCGCGTAACCGAGCCCACGGAACAGCGCACCGAGGTCGGCGCTCCGGATCGTGATGCCGTTGACGTTCACCCCGCGCAGCAACGCGATCCACTTCGCCATGCCGGAACCGTAGCGCGGTCGCCCGTCCGCCGGTACGGCGACATCGACAAGAACCATTGCGCAATGACTCTTGTGCATCTATGGTCGTGCCGTGACCGTTCGCAGACTCGACGATGCCGCCCACATGCGCGCACTCGCCCATCCCACCCGGCTCCGGATCGTCGGCCTGCTGCGCACCGGTGGCGCGCAGACCGCGGCGATGCTCGGCGACGTGATCGACGAGGCGCCCGGCACCATCAGCTACCACTGTCGGCGTCTCGCCGAGGCCGAGCTCATCGAACCGGCGCCGGACCTCGGGGCCGACCGCCGCGAGCGGTGGTGGCGTGCGACGGCCGACCGCACGTCGTGGGACCTGGCCGAGGCGTTCGGCGACCCGCAACGGCTGGTCGCCGCGACCGAGCTCGGCCACACCGTCGCCCAGGCCTACGCGACCGAGTACCAGCGCTTCATCGACCAGGCGCCGGTGCTCGGCCGCGAGTGGGTCGCAGCGTCGACCAGCTCGGACCAGGTGCTCCGGCTCACGCCGGACGAACTCGCCGGCCTCGGCGCGGAACTCGCCGCCGTCCTCGACCGGTGGACGGCCGTCAGCGACGCCCACACCACGGACGACGGGGCCGAGCAGGTCATCGCCGTCACCCAGGCCTACCGGACGACGCGACGGTGACGCCGAAGGCACGGCTGCGAGCCCTGCTCGCGGTCCACATCCTCTCGCGGACCGGGAACGTCGTCACGACCGTGGCGGTGCCGTTCGCCGTCCTCGCGCGGGGCGGTTCGGCGACGGACGTCGGCATCGCCGCCTTCGCCGCCACGGTGCCGATCGTCCTCGGCGGCCCGTTCGGCGGGGCGCTCGTCGAGCGGGTCGGCTTCGTCCGTTCGAGCGTGGTGTCCGACCTCGTCAGCGGCGTGACGCTGCTCGCGATGCCGGTGCTGGCGTGGACGGTGGGGCTGCCCTTCTGGGCGCTCCTGGCGCTCGTCTTCGTGAGCGGTCTGCTCGACCTGCCCGGGGAGTCCGCGCGCCGGGTCCTGCTGCCGGGACTGGCCGGCTCGTCCGGGGTGCCGCTCGAGCGTGCGGTCGGGCACTTCGAGGCAGCGCAGCGACTCTCGGTGCTCATCGGTGCACCGCTCGGCGGTGTGCTCGTCGCGGCCGCCGGGCCGATGGCCGCGCTCGTCGGCACCGCGGCGGCGTTCGGCGCCGCCGCACTGCTCGCCGCGGTGCTGGTCCGGCCGGCCGACGCCCCGGCGCCAGCGGCCGCCGACGCCGACGCCGAACCGGCCTCCGGGTACTGGCGGGACATCGCCGAGGGCTTCCGGTTCTGCGTCCGTGACCCGTTCTTCCGACTCGTGGTCGCCCTCGTGCTGGTCACGAACCTGCTCGACGCCGCCCGGTCGACGACGCTCCTGCCGCTCTACGCCGCGGACGTGCTGGGCGGGGCACAGGCGCTCGGCTTCGCGACGGGGACCTTCGGCGGTGCGGCCTTCATCGGGTCCGTGGCGTTCGGGTACGTGGCCCACCGGGTCCCGCGTCGTGCCACGTTCGTGGTGTGCTTCGTGCTCGCCGGCGGTCCGTCGCTCCTGGTGCCGGCGCTCGGCCTCGGACTGCCGTGGATGCTCGGCGCCGCCGCGCTGTCCGGACTCGCGGCCGGGGCGCTCAACCCGATCCTCGGGGCGGTCGAGCTCGAGCGCATCCCGGAGCACATGCGTGCCCGGGTGTTCGGGCTCCTCGGCGCGGGTTCGTGGGCGGGCATCCCGCTCGGCGGCCTGCTGGCCGGCTTCGCGGCGGAGGGCGTCGGGGTCCAGACGACCTTCGGTGTGGTCCTCGTGCTCTACACGGTCGTGACGCTCGCGCCGCTGACCGGTGGTGCGTGGCGGCTCATGGAGCGCCCGGTGGCGACGGAGCGCGCACCGGCCTGACCCGTCGCGCCGACGACGTCGGGTGGACCGTTCACGTCCACGTCCGCGCGACGCCCCAGCCGTCCCCCTCCGGCACGATGTCGACGACCAGGGCCTCGCCGTCCTCGGCGGTCGCCTGGAACCGCCAGCCGACCGTGCGCTCCGGCGCGTGCGTGATCGCGGTCGGCAGTTCGGCGCGCGTCACGGTGAGGCGCGTGGGGGTGTCGGACACCCGCCAGCGTCGTCCGGCCCAGACCAACCGGGCCGGTGCCCCCTCGGACCACCACACGGTGGCGGTCGTGTCGGTGATCATCATCGGCTTCTCCGTTCGAACGTGTGTTCGAATGCTAGGTCGCCCGCGTCCTCCGCCGCAAGCGCCCACGACGCGCACGGCGGGTCGTGGACGATGCCGGTCCCGGGGCCAGGTCCGGTCGTGTAGACGAGGGTCCATGACGAACGACGCACAGGGTCCCGACGCGCAGCACCAGGTTCCGGAGGGGGTGTCCGAGGCCACGGTCGAGGCCCTCGGCAGTCTGTCCGCCGCGGTCGAGGTCATCGAGCACGCCCGTGGTCTGCTCTACGGCTTCCACCGCCTGACCGGCACCGCCGACCTCGACCTCGGCGAGGCGGTCGAGCAACTGCGGAAGGCCGGCCACACCGACCTCGCCGACCGGATCGACACGGAGCTGGTGGGCCGCAACGTCATCGCGGGGCGCTGGACGTTCCAGATCGTCGAGGACTACGACGACGGCTACTACGCCCTGGCCAAGGAGCTCGAGCGCACCGCGCGCGACGAGCTCGTGCAGGGCCGCCGCCACCTGTTCGAGGCAGGCATGAAGGAGGACCGGCGCACCCCGGACCAGCGCCACCACGAGGCGACGCCGGGTGACCTGCCGGACTGAGCCCGGGCCTCCAGGCCGCCCGAACGCGAAAGCGACAGTTCTCCGCGGATGGTTCGCGGACAACTGTCGCTTTCGCGGACCGCCCTTTGGCGGCCCCACGGGAACTGTCGCTCTTGCAGACCGACCGGCCCGACCAGCGGGGCCCAGCCGACCGGCCCGACCAGCGGGAGCCGGCCGACCGGCCCGCCGAGCGGGCGTCAGCCGGCGCCGACCGCCACTCGCCCCAGGCGTCAGCCGACGCCGAGCAGCGCCTCCAGCGGTCCGCGCGCGAAGTACAGCAGGAAGCCCGCGGCGACCACGTAGAGCAACCACGAGACCTCGCGGCCGCGGCCGGACAGCAGCTTGATGAGCACCCAGCTGATGAAGCCGGCGCCGATGCCGTTCGCGATCGAGTAGGTCAGCGGCATGACGACGATCGTCAGGAACGCCGGCAGGGCCGACCCGAAGTCCGTCCACGAGATGTCGGCGACCTGCGCGACCATGAGCGCGCCGACGACGACGAGGCCGGCGGCGGCGACCTCGAGCGGGACGACCTGGGTGAGCGGCGTCAGGAACATCGACGCCAGGAACAGCAGACCGGTCACGACCGAGGCCATGCCCGTCCGGGCGCCCTCGCCGATGCCGGAGGCCGAGTCGATGAACACGGTGTTCGACGAGACCGAGGCACCGCCACCGGCGATGGCACCGACGCCCTCGACGACGAGCGCCGACTTCAGGCGCGGGAAGGTGCCGTCGGGCTTCGCGACGCCGGCGGCCTTGGCGAGGCCGGTCATGGTGCCCATCGCGTCGAAGAAGTTCGTGAACACGAGGGTGAAGACGAGCATCGACGCGGCCAACGGTCCGATGCGGCTGAACGCGCCGAACAGGTCGGCGTGCCCGACGAGCGACAGGTCGGGGAACGCGAAGAGCGCACTCGGCAGGCCGGGGGCGTTGAGGTTCCAGCCGGTCTTCGAGTCGACCGAGGTCGGCACCTGGAAGACCGCCTGCAGGATGATCGCGATGATCGTCGTCGCGACGATGCCGATGAGCAGCGCACCCTTGACGCGGCGGGCCATGAGCGTGCCGATGATGATCAGGCCGATCAGGAACACGATGGTCGGCAGGGCGCCGACGGAGCCGTCCTCGCCGAGCTGCAGCGGCGGCGACGACAGGCCGGAGGACCGCACGAAGCCGGAGTCGACGAGCCCGATGAACGCGATGAACAGGCCGATGCCGACCGTGATCGCGGCCTTGAGCTGCGCGGGCACGGCGGTGAAGATCATCGTCCGGATCCCCGTCAACGCCAGGACCACGATGATGACGCCGTTGATGACGACGAGGCCCATCGCCTCGGCCCACGTGACCTGCTGCACGACGCTGACGGCCAGGAACGAGTTGATCCCGAGGCCCGCGGCGATGCCGAACGGCAGGTTCGCGATGACGCCCATCGCGATGGTCATCAGCCCGGCGACGAGACCGGTCGCCGCGGCGACCTGTGCGTTCTCGAGCCAGCCACCGCTGACGTCCTTCGCGGCCTGGTCGGCGCTGAAGCCGCCGAGGATGAGCGGGTTGAGGATGACGATGTACGCCATGGTCACGAACGACACGAGGCCGCCGCGGACCTCGCGCGGGATCGAGGACCCGCGTTCGGTGATCGAGAAGAAGCGGTCGAGGCCGGTCGCGAAGCGGTTCCGGTGTGGGGTGTCGGTCTTCGTGGCGCTCACCGACTGAGTTTAAAGGACGCTGGGTTTCGCGCGTGTCACAGGATCCTCACAGGGCTTCCGGACAGGAGGCCCGGCGCGCGTCCCCGGGGACGTCATGGCGGGCGGCCGCTCGCGTCCACGGCGCGCGGCTGGTGTTGGATGAGCGGGTGACGTCTCCCCTGGACCGCGCCCGCGTCGAGGCCGCGGTGCGCGAACTCCTGCTCGCCGTCGGCGAGGACCCCGACCGCCCCGAGCTGGTGCGCACGCCGTCCCGGGTCGCCGACTCGTACGCCGAGTTCTTCAGCGGCATCGGCACGGACGCGGTCGCGATCGCCCGCGACGGCACGGTGCACGCCGAGGACGGGGAGCGCGGTCGGCTCGTCGTCGTCCGCGGCATCCGGTTCCGCTCGGTCTGCGAGCACCACCTGCTGCCGTTCCTCGGGGTCGCGCACCTGGCGTACGCCCCGGGCGAGCGGCTCATCGGCCTCGGCACCCTGTCGCGCGTGCTCGACGCGGTGGCCTCCCGCCCGCAGCTGCAGGAACGGCTCGGCGAACAGGTCGCGGCGACCATCGCCGAGGGCCTCGGCGCAGCGGGCGTGCTCGTGGTCCTCGACGCACAGCACCAGTGCGTCACGAGCCGCGGGGAGCGCCAGAACAGCTCGACGACCGTGACGGTCGCGGCGAACGGCACGCTGGCCGGCGCCGCGGAACGGGCCGAGGCGATCGCGCTCATCGGTGCCGGGTCGGCCACGCCGCCGGCCGCCGAGCCGGGGGCGGACGCGTGACGAGCCCGCCCGGGTGGGTCGTCCCCGAACTGCGCGACCCGGTCCGCACGATCGGACGGCGGACCGTCGACTTCGACCACCGCATCGCCGTCATGGCGATCGTGAACCGGACGCCCGACTCGTTCCACGACCGCGGCGCGACGTTCGCGCTCGACCGTGCGGTCGCGGCGGCCGTGCGCGCGGCGGAGCAGGGTGCGGACTGGGTCGACATCGGCGGGGTGAAGTTCGCGCCGGGGCCCGAGCTCCCCGCGGCCGACGAGATCGACCGCGTCGTGCCCGTCGTGCGGCAGCTCGCCCAGGAGTCCGACGTCACGATCAGCGTCGACACCTTCCGACCCGAGGTCGCGGCCGCGGCGATCGCCGCCGGCGCGAGCGTCGTCAACGACACGACCGGACTCCGCGACCCGCGGATGGCGGACGTGGTCGCCGACTCCGAGGCGACGGTCGTCATCACGCACTCGACCGCCGAACCGCGCCGTCCGCTCGCCGCGCCGCCCCGGTACGACGACGTCACCGCGTCCGTCGTCGGGTTCCTGCGCGAGCGGGTCGACCGGGCGCTCGCCGCGGGGATCCCGGAGTCCCGGATCGTCGTCGACCCCGGCCACGACCTCAACAAGAACACGGTGCACACGCTCGAACTGACCCGGCGGTTGCCCGAGGTCGTCGCACTCGGCTACCCCGTGCTCGCGGCGGTGTCGAACAAGGACTTCGTGGGGGAGTCGCTCGGCCGCCCCCGTGGCGAGCGCCTCGCCGGGTCGCTCGCCGTCGCCACCCTCAGTGCGGTGCTCGGCGCCCGGATCGTCCGGATGCACGACGTCGCCGAGAGCGTCGACGCGATGCGCATGGTCGAGGCGACGCTCGGCTGGCGGGCACCGGTGGAGTCGAGGCACAACACGTGAACCCGCTGCCCCCGTCCGTCGCCGACCTGTCGGACGACGACCTGCTCGCGCTCTACACCGACGGCGTCGGCGACCGCTGGCTCCGCGTCAACTTCGTCGCGACCCTCGACGGGTCGGCGACCGCGGCGGGCCGGACGGGTGCGCTCGGTGGTGCCGACGACCTGCGTGTGTTCGACCTGCTCCGCCGGGTGGCCGACGTCGTGCTCGTCGCCGCCGGCACCGTCCGTGACGAGGGCTACGGCCCGATGGTCCTGCACGACGCCGACGTCGCCTGGCGGCGGGCGCGCGGCCTGTCCGACCACCCCGTCTTCGCGATCGTGACGAACTCGGCGTCGCTCGACGCGTCCTCGCGGGTCTTCACCGAGGCACCGGTGCGGCCGGTCGTCCTGACGTCGGCGTCCGGCGCGGCGTCGTCGTCCGGTCGTGCCCTGGCCGAGGTCGCCGACGTCGTGGCGTGCGGGGCTCCGTCCGTCGACGTCGCCGCGGTGCTCGGCGCGCTGGCCGCCCGTGGGCTCGGGAGCATCCACTGCGAGGGCGGTCCGTCGTTCCTCGGGGCGCTCGTCGCCGCGGACGCCGTCGACGAGCTGACCCTGACGATCGACCCGTCCCTCGAGGGCGGCGCCGGACCCCGCATCGCGACAGGGTCATCGCCCGAGCTGCGGCGGATGCGGCCGGCACACGTGCTGCTCGGCGAGGGCGGGGTGCTGTTGACGCGGTGGGTCCGCGCACGCTGACGGGCCGTTCGGGCACCGAGTGAGCAGGAGACGTCGCCCCGGCCCGCTCGACCCGACGTCTCCTGCTCACTCGACACCGCCCCGGGCCCGTCGGACACGCGGGCGCTAGGGTCGGGCGTGTGATCGACATCGTGGCGTCCGGGGTCCTCTTCGACATGGACGGGACCCTGGTGGACTCGACCGCGGTGGTCGAGGCGACCTGGACGCGCTTCGCCGAGGAGCACGGCATCGACCCCGCCGAGATCCTCGCGTTCTCGCACGGCCGCCAGGCGATCAGCACGATCCAGCGCTTCCTGCCCGACCTGGACACCGACGAGCAGCTGCGCATCGCCGCCCGCCTGGTCGACGAGGAGAGCGCCGACACCGAGGGCATCGCCGAGATCCCGGGCGCCGCGGCGTTCGTCGAGCGGCTCCTCGCGGCCGGCGTGCCCGTGGCGCTCGTGACGAGCGCGCCCCGCGACCTCGCCGTCGGGCGGATGGCCGCCGCCGGGCTGACGATGCCGCCGGCGTTCGTGCCCTCGGAGGACGTCGAGCACGGCAAGCCGCACCCCGACGGCTACCTGCGCGGCGCCGCCCTGCTCGGCGTCGACGCCGCCGACTGCGTCGCCTTCGAGGACGCGCCGGCCGGGCTCGAGTCCGCGATCGCCTCCGGTGCGACGACCGTCGTGGTGGGCGGGCACGAGTCGGACGTCACGGCCGGGTTGCACCGCGTGCCGGGGTACGACGGCATCACCGTGACGGCCGACGGGGCCGCTTTCCGCATCCGAGGCTGAACGTCGGCTCCGTCCTGCGGACGTGCCCAGCCGTCGGCGACGACCCTGGACGAGCGGCCGGGACACCGACCGCGCAGGAAGTGCGGCCGGAACCACCGGGCCGCGGAAGGAGCGACCATGGCAGCCCTCGACGGCAAGAAGATCCTCGTCATCGCGACGAACTACGGCGTGGAGCAGGACGAGATCGTCGTCCCCACCGACCAGCTGCGCGAGCGCGGTGCGACCGTGACGGTCGCGGCGCAGGAGTCCGGCTCGATCGCGACCCTCGTCGGCGACAAGGACCCGGGCAAGTCGGTCGACGTCGACACCACCATCGACGGTGTCACGGCGGCGGACTACGACGCACTCGTCGTCCCCGGCGGCACCATCAACGCGGACACCCTGCGCACCGACGGCCAGGCCGTCGCGCTCGTGAAGTCGTTCGTCGAGGCGGGCAAGCCCGTCGCCGCGATCTGCCACGGTCCGTGGACCCTCATCGAGGCCGGTGTCCTCACCGGCAAGACGATCACCTCGTACCCGTCGCTCCAGACCGACGTCCGCAACGCCGGCGCGGAGTGGGTGGACCAGGAGGTCCAGGTCGCCGACGGCTTCGTCACCTCTCGCAACCCCGACGACCTGCCCGCCTTCGTCGACGGCATCGAGCGCGTCCTCACCGCGTAGGACCGCACCCGCCGGTCAGCGCAGCGCGACGGGGCGGGTCGTGCGGAGCACCGCGGGTCCGAGGGTGAGCACACCGTCGGACTCGGGGTCGCACCGCACGCCGCCCCGTCCGCGCATCGCCCGGAACGCCCCCGGCGCCACCTCGTGGTCCATCCAGGCGCAGGGGTTCGCCGGCCGGTGACCCCGGAACAGCACCGGGACCGACCCGTCGGCCGTGCTCGTCAGCGAGAACGGCTCCCCGCGGAGCGCCTCGACGTCGGCCCCGCGCAGGAACACGTTCCGCCGGGTCGCGACCGGGTCCACCGGTACCCCGAGCTCGGCGCCGACGGCCTCGAGCGACTCCAGGCCGATCACCGTCACGGACGCGTGCACGTGCGCCCGCGAGGCGAAGTACCGGTCCCCGACGATCCCGAGGCCCGCGCGCAGCTCGACACGGTCGCGGCGCTCGTCCGGATCGGTCGGCAGCACCGGTTCGGCGCCGTCCGACGGCCGCCCCAGGTACCGGTGCCGCCGTGACACCAGGAGCAGCGCGACCTCGACCTCGGTGGCGTACGGCAGGTCGCCGGGACCGGCCGCGTCGTCTCCGGAACTCACCCGCCCAACGCTAGTCGGGCCTCCCGGTCGACCGCCCCGCTCCTGACGCGACCCGCACTGCCCCGTCCGATTCCCGCCAGAACCGCGTCGGTGGTGCGTGCCACGCTGGACCGGTGTCCACCCCCGTCACCGACCCGCTGCACGCCGAACGGCACCGCGTCGTCGCCTCGCGCGACGCCCGGTTCGACGGCCAGTTCGTCACGGCCGTGCACTCGACCGGCATCTACTGCCGGCCGTCCTGCCCCGCCAGGACCCCGAGCGAGGCCGGCGTCACCTTCTACCGCACGAGCGCCGCGGCACACCTCGCCGGCTTCCGTGCGTGCAAGCGGTGCCTGCCCGAGGCCACGCCGGGCAGCCCCGAGTGGGACCTGCGCGAGGACGTCGCCGGACGCGCCATGCGCCTCGTGCTCGACGGCGTCGTCGAACGGGACGGCGTTCCGGGCCTCGCCGCCCGCCTCGGCTACTCCGAGCGACAGCTCAACCGGATCATGACCGCCGAGCTCGGTGCCGGCCCGAAGGCGCTCAGCCGGGCGCACCGCGCGCAGACCGCACGCACGCTGCTCACCTCGTCCGACCTGCCCGTCGCCGACGTCGCCTTCGCCGCGGGGTTCACGAGCGTCCGGCAGTTCAACGACACCGTCCGCGAGGTCTTCGCCGTCACCCCGACCGAGCTCCGCGCCCGGCGCACCACGCGCGCGACCCCCGACGGGGACCTGCACGTGCACCTGCCCGCCCGCGAGCCCTTCGACGCGCAGGGCCTGCTCGACTGGCACGCGCTGCACGCGCTGCCGGGCACGGAGCAGGTGGGGCTCGACCCGGCCGGCCGGGTCACCTCCTACGGTCGGGTGCTCTCCCTGCCAGGAGGCCCGGCCCGCTTCACCGCGACGGCTGCGGTCCCCGGGACGGCCGGGTCCACGGCGTCGGGTCGCGGCACCGGCATCGACCTGCGGGTCCGGGTCACCGACCTGTCGGACCTGCCCGCACTCGTCGCGCGGGTCCGTGCCGCCTTCGACCTCGACGCCGACCCGGTCGCCGTCGACGCCGTCCTCGGGTCGGTCCCCGAGCTCGCCGAGGCCGTGGCCCGCGTGCCGGGCATCCGGCTGCCCGGGGTGGTGGACGCGCACGAGCTGGTGGTGCGCACCCTCATCGGGCAGCAGGTCTCCGTCGCGGCGGCCCGCACGGCGCAGGGCCGGCTCGTCGCGGCGCTCGGCAGCCCCGTCGACCCGGCCGTCGCACCCGACGCGGTGCTGTTCCCGTCGGCGGCCGTGATCGCGGAACGGGGCGCCGAGGTCCTGCGCGGTCCCGCGGCGCGGGTGGACACGATCCTGCGCGTGACCGCGGCGCTCGCCGACGGGTCGCTCGTCGTCGACGCGGCGCAGTCGGTCGACGAGCTCCGCGCCGGGCTGCTCGCCGTGAAGGGCATCGGACCGTGGACCGCCGACTCGGTGGCGCTGCGGGTGCGGCACCACCCGGACATCCTCCTCCACAGCGACCTCGCGGTGCGGAACGGTGCACAGGTCCTCGGCCTGCCCGGAACGGCGCGCGAGCTCTCCCTATGGTCGGAGCAGGTGGCGCCCTGGCGGAGCTACCTGACGATGCACTGCTGGCGACCGGTCATCGACCGCGCGATGGCCGCGGCAGCCGTGCGCCCCACCGACTCCCGGAAGGACGAACGATGACCCACGCGACCATCCAGACCCTGGACACCCCCGACGGACCCTTCACCGTGCTCGAGGACACCGAGGGGCGCGTGCTCGCCTCGGGGTGGACCGACTCGGTCGACCGCGTCCTCGGCCGCATCGCCGACCGGCACCGGCCCCAGCACGTCACCGTGGGCCGGGTCGCCTCGGCCGGGGCGGTCGACGCCTTCTACGACGGCGACGTCGAGCACGCGATGCAGGTGCCGGTGCGGCAGTTCGGCACCGAGCTCTTCGCCGAGGGCTGGCGCCAGTTGCGCCGCATCCCGGCCGGCACGACCCTGACGTACACCGGCTTCGCGGCGGCGATGGGCCGACCGGACGCCGTCCGCGCCGCCGCGAGCGTGTGCGCACGGAACGCCCCGGCCCTGTTCGTGCCGTGCCACCGGGTCCTCCGCTCGGACGGCACCCTCGGCGGCTTCGCGTGGGGGCTCGACGTCAAGCGCTCCCTGCTCGAGCGGGAATCGGTCGGCACCTCTGCGCTCGTCTGAGCCGGCCGGCCACCGGAGCGCCGCCCGGGGCCGCGGTGGCAGACCGACCGTTCCGCCCTTCCCCCTGGTTGCGGGTGTCGACGTGGGAGCGCTCCGCTGTCACGATGAACGGACCGACCCGCACGGTCCGACCCGAGGACCCGACGCAGCGCCGTCGACCCACCTCGCAAGGACACCATGGACCAGCACGTCGACCGCACCGTCGTCTCCGCCGACGGGACCGTCATCGCCGTCACCGACTCGGGGACCGGGCCGGCGCTCGTCGTGCTCGCCGGCGCCTTCGACCACCGGGACAGCCACTACCTCGGACGGGTCACGACCGCCCTGCGCGACCGCTACCGCGTCATCACCTACGACCGCCGTGGCCGCGGGGCGAGCGGGGACACCCGGCCGTGGTCGGTCGACCGCGAGGTCCAGGACCTCGCCGCCGTCGTGGCGAGCGTCGACGGCCCGGTGTCCGCGCTCGGCATCTGCGTCGGCGCCGGTGTGGTCCTGCGCGCCCTCGCCGCCGGTGTGCCGATCGACGCAGCCGTGCTGTACGAACCGCCGTACCGGGCGAGCGTCGACCCACACGCCGACGACGTGGTGTTCGCCGACCTGCTCGACGAGCACGTCGCCGCCGGTCGCCGTGCCCAGGCGGTGCGCGCCTTCCTCGCGCACGTCCTCGGGGTGCCGATGGGACAGATCTCGGCGCTGCGCCTGCGGAGCGGGCTCTGGCGGTCGCTCGTGGCCGACGCGCACGTGCTCGGCCGCGACGTCCGGGTCATGAACGGTCTGGCGATCCCGGAGCGCGTGGCCTCGGCCGTCGGCGTGCCGGTGCTCGTCGCCGCGGGGTCGGACAGCCTCGAGTGGATGCGTCGGGCGGCACGCGCCGTCGTCGGGGCCGTGCCCGGGTCCGAGTACACCGAGGTCGCCGGGCAGGGCCACGTCCCCGACCCCGCGGCCGTCGGTCAGATGCTCGACGCGTTCCTCGCCCGGGTCGGCTCGCCGAGCAGCTGACTGCGAGAGGATGGAGGGGTGAACGCACCCCGCCTCGGTCTCCTGCTCGACGTCGACGGACCCATCGCGAGCCCGGTCTCGCGCACCATCGCGATCCCGAGCATCGTCGACGACATCGTCGCCCTGGCCGCCGAGGGCATCCCCGTCGTCTTCAACACGGGTCGGAGCGACGCGTTCATCCGGAGCGAGGTCGTCGGCCCGCTGCTCGCGGGTGGCCTCGCCGAGGGCGGCCGCGTGCACGCCGTGTGTGAGAAGGGCGCCGTGTGGTGCTCGATCGGTCCGCAGTACGACGGCGGGATGGGCGAGCTGACCGTCGCCGAGGACCTCGCGCTCCCGCGGGACTTCGCCGACGAGATGCGCGACCTCGTGCGCGCCGAGTACGCCGACCTGGTGTTCTTCGACGAGACGAAGCACGCGATGGTCTCGATCGAGCAGCGCGTCGAGGTGCCGAACGCCACCTACCTCGCCCGCCAGGCCGAGTTCGACGCGAAGGCGATGGCTGCGCTCGAGCGTCGTGGCCTCGGCGTGCGCCGCCTCGACGACGTCCGCCCCGATGCCGACGGTGCGGTGCAGTGGCGCATCGACCCGACCATCATCTCCACCGACGTCGAGTCGGACCGCAGCGGCAAGGACCTCGGCGCGGAGCGGTCGCTCGAGCTCCTGGCGCAGGACGGCGACCTGCCGACGGCCTGGCGCACGATGGGGGACTCGCGCAGCGACTACGCCATGGCGGACTGGCTGCACGCGAACGGCCACGAGGTCGCGCACGTCGACGTCCGTCCCGCCGACGGTGTCCCGGCGACGCCGTACCCGGTGCTCACGGCGCCGGACGGCGTCATCCACGACGAGGCGGGCGCACGCTTCCTGGCGGACTGGCGAGCGGCCCGCTGAACCGACCCGCCGCCGGGCCGGGAGTCGGACGTCGGAGCCGCACCGCGCCTCCCGGCCGTCCTGCCTGCGGTCCTGCGGTCCCGCGGTGTCGCGGTCGGCACCGGGTTCCCGGGACCGCACCGTCCGGGCGGACGCTTTGCGTGACGCGGTGGTACACCAGTACCCTTCCGAGGTCCGCCGCCCAGTCGATGACGGGAACCACCCCATGGCACCGAAGCTCCGCATCAAGTCGATCGAGGCCAGTCTGGCCGACTCCGAGGAGCAGGGCAGGTCCCTGAAACGCTCCCTCCGGACGTTCGACATCGCCGCGATGGGCATCGCGGTCGCCGTCGGCGCCGGCATCTTCTCGGTCGGCGCGAACGCCGCCGCGAACTTCGCAGGGCCCGGCGTCATCATCTCGTTCCTGCTCGCCGCCGTCACCTGCGGCCTGGCGATCATGTGCTACGCCGAGTTCGCCTCGACGATCCCGGTCGCCGGCTCCGCGTACACGTTCACGTACGCGACGATGGGCGAGCTGCTCGCCTGGATCGTCGGGTGGGACCTCATCCTCGAGACCCTCACCGCCAGCGCCGTGATCGCGAAGTACTGGGGCATCTACCTCAGCACCGCGTTCGACGTCTTCGGCGTGACCCTGCCGAGCACGATCCAGCTCGGCCCGATCCCGTTCACCTGGGGTCCGGTCCTGATCGTCGGGATCTTCACGGTGCTCCTGGCCTTCGGCACCCGCCTGTCGTCGCGGGTGTCGGCGGTCATCACGGTCATCAAGGTCGCGATCGTCGTGTTCGTCATCGTCGCCGGCGCGTTCTTCGTCAAGGCCGCGAACTTCACGCCCTTCATCCCGCCGGCCTCACCCGCCCGTGGTTCGGAGGGCAGCGTCTGGACCCAGTCGCTCGTGTCCTGGTTCACCGGCTCGGAGCCCGCGCAGTACGGCGTCTTCGGCCTGCTCGCCGCGGCGTCCCTGGTGTTCTTCGCCTTCATCGGCTTCGACGTCGTCGCGACGAGCGCCGAGGAGACCGAGAACCCGCAGAAGACCCTGCCCCGCGGCATCTTCATCGGCCTCGGCATCGTGACCCTGCTCTACGTCGGCGTCAGCATCGTCATCACCGGCATGGTCTCGTACCAGCGCCTGGCAGAGGAGAAGGCGCCGTCCCTGGCCTCGGCGTTCGACATCGTCGGGCTGCCCTGGGCCGCCGGCATCATCGCGATCGGCTCGCTCATCGGCCTGACCACCGTCGTCATGGTGCTGCTGCTCGGTCTGTCCCGCATCGTCTTCTCGATGAGCCGCGACGGCCTGCTGCCCCGCTGGTTCTCGAAGACCAACGCGAAGACGCAGACCCCGGTCCGCGTGCAGGTCGTCGCCGGCGTCGTGGTCGCACTGCTCGCCGGGTTCACCGCTGTCGACAAGCTCGAGGGCATGATCAACATCGGCACGCTGTCCGCGTTCGTCCTGGTGTCGATCGGCATCGTCGTGCTGCGGAAGTCGCGGCCCGACGCCCCGCGGGCCTTCCGGGTGCCGTGGTCGCCGGTCCTGCCGATCATCTCGGCGGTGCTGTGCTTCTGGCTCATGCTCAACCTCGAGGTCGAGACGTGGCTCCGGTTCGTCGTCTGGCTCGTCATCGGCTTCGCGATCTACTTCGGGTACAGCCGCCGCCACAGCCGCGTCGGCCAGGGCATGCAGTAGGTCCGTTCCGTCACGCCACGTCCCGTCCCCGCCGGAACCAGGTTCCGGACACAGCACCGCGCGGTTGCGTGGTGCTGTGTCCGTTTCACGGTGTGGTGGCCCGCCGGGGGTGCGGTGGCCTGCCTCCTAGAGGCCGACGAGCAGCAGGACGCCGAAGGTGAGCATCACGACGGCGACCAGGCCGTCGAACACCCGCCAGGTCCCCGGCCTCGCGAACAACGGCCGGAGCAGCCGTCCACCGAACCCGATGGCGGCGAACCAGAGACAGCTCGCCGCGACGGCGCCGACGGTCCACAGCCAGCGGTCGTCGACGCCCTGCTGGTTCGCGACCGATCCGAGGAACACCAGCGTGTCCAGGTACACGTGCGGGTTCGCCCACGTGAAGACGAGCATGGTGAGGACGGCCGTCCGCACGGTCACGTCCCGGTCGCGCCGGTCGGCGGCAGCCGCTGCTCGGGGCGCACCCGCGTCGCGCCCCCGCACGGGCACCGCGCCCGGATGAGTCGGGGCGCGATGCCCGTCCACGGGCGCGGCGGACGCGGGCGCCGTCACCGCTGGCACGCCGTCGTCGGCCGCCTCGGACCCCACGCGCATCGCGTCGCCCGAGGGGCGCAGTGCCCGCCGTGCCGCCAGCACCCCGTACGTCACCAGGAACGCAGCGCCCACGAGCCGGATCACCACGACCGCGGCCGGGAACCGCTCGACCACCGCCCCGACCCCGAGGACTCCGGCGACGATGAGCACGGCGTCCGAGGCCGCGCACACCACGACCGCCGCGGCCACGACACGGAGCCCGGCACCCACCGCGAGCCGGAGCAGGTACGTGTTCTGCACGCCGATCGCGACGATGAGGGCCAGGCCGGTGCCGAGGCCGGAGAGCAGGGGGATCACGCTCCGACCATAGGGGCGTGATCGTGTGTAGACCAGCTCACGTTCCTGCAGCGCCGTAAGCTCAGCTGCATGCTCCGGCTGCAGCGCGACCACCTCGAGACGCTCCTCGCCGCCGTCGACCACGGCACCCTCGACGCCGCGGCTCGCGCGCTGGCGGTCACCCCCTCCGCGGTGTCGCAGCGCATCAAGTCGATGGAGCAGCAGCTCGGCCGGGTGCTCCTGCAGCGCACCACCCCGGTGCGGCCGACCGCCGACGGCGAGGTGGTCCTCCGGCACGCGCGGCAGGCCCGACTCCTCGACGAGGAGACCGCCCGGGCCCTCGGCGACGGCGGGTCCGTCGTGCCGTCGATCCCCCTCGCGGTGAACGCCGACTCGCTCGGCACCTGGTTCCTCGACGCCCTCGCCCTGGTCCGCGCCGACACCGAGGTCGTCTTCGACCTGCACCGGGAGGACCAGGACCGCACCGCCGAGCTCCTGCGCGCCGGCACGGTGATGGGCGCGGTCACGGCCGAGGCGGACCCGGTGCAGGGCTGCTCCTCGGTGCCGCTCGGCATCGACCGGTACCGGGCCGTCGCCTCGCCCGCGTTCGTCCAGCGGTACCTCGGCGACACCGGGACCGAGCGGCGGATGCTGCGACGGCTCGACGAGGTCCCGCTCGTCGACTACGACCGCGACGACGACCTGCAGCAGGGCTACCTGCGCCAGGTCCTCGGCCACGCACCGGGTGGCCCGCGCCACTTCGTGCCCACCTCGGCCGACTTCGCCCGTGCCGTCGCTCTCGGCTTCGGCTGGGGGTTGCTGCCCGAGGCGCAGTGCCTCGGAGCGATCGCGCGCGGGGACCTCGTCGAGCTGGCGCCGGGGCGGCAGGCCGACGTGGCGCTGTGGTGGCAGCGGTGGAACCTGGCGTCACCGCTGCTCGAGCGGGTGTCCGAGGCGGTCCGGGCGACGGCGGCCGACCGGCTGCACCCGCCACGGGGGCGACGGGTCGCGGGCGCCTAGACCGTCGCGCGGTAGCGGAGGCCGTCCACGAGCAGCCCCACCATGAGCAGGCTCTGTTCGGCGGTGGGTGCGCCGTGGCACAGGTTCGCGACGGCGTGCAGGAGCTGTGGGGCGTCGACGTCGGCGCGGATCGTCCCGGCGTCGGCCGCGGCGGCGAGCAGGCCGGCGAGTGCGCCGCCGAGGTGTGCGAGGAAGTAGTCGGGGAGCGCCTCGAACGCCGGGTCGCCGGAGTGCAGGGCTGCGGCGAGGCCCCGCTTCGTGGCGACGAACTCCGTGAACCGCTGCAGCCAGCGGGCGAGGGCCTCGTCGGGTGCGTGGGTGGCGGCGAGCTCCGGAGCGGCGGCGGCGCAGGCGTCCACCGCCTGCTGGAAGACCGCGACGACGAGGTCCGAGCGCTGGGGGAAGTGTCGGTACAGCGTCCCGACGCCGACTCCGGCTCGATCGGCGATCACCTTCGCCGGGGCGTCGACGCCGTCGCTGGCGAAGACCGCCTTCGCGGCGTCGGTCAGGGCGTCGGCGTTGCGACGGGCGTCGGCGCGCACGGATCCTCCTCTTGCGGAAACGGAAAGCCCTTCCGTATCCTTCCGGAAGGGTGTTCCACTTGGTGCCACGATACGGTACCGACCCGCGGAACGCCACCGACAGGAGGCACGCACATGCAGTACCGCACCCTCGGCCGCACCGGCATCCAGGTGAGCCCCTTCGCCCTCGGCGCCATGATGCTCGGCACCGACGGCCGCATCGGCAACGGCGACGAACAGGACTCGATCCGGATCGTCCACCGGGCCCTCGACGCCGGCATCAACTTCATCGACACCGCCGACCGTTACTCGCAGGGCGGGTCGGAGTCCCTCGTCGGGAAGGCGCTGGCAGGCCGTCGCGACGACGTCGTCATCGCGACGAAGTTCAACGGGCCGATGGGCGACGACCCGAACCGCCGCGGGAACTCGCGACGGTGGATCACGACCGCGGTCGAGGACTCGCTCCGCCGCCTGCGGACCGACCACATCGACCTGTACCAGGCGCACCGCCCGGACGACACCGTCGACCTCGAGGAGACCCTGTCCGCGCTCACCGACCTGGTGCGGAGCGGCAAGGTGCGGGCGATCGGGTCGTCGGACTTCCCGGCCTCGATGCAGGTCGAGGCGCAGTGGACGTCGGAGCGCCGCGGTCTCGAGCGCTTCCGCACGGAGCAGCCGACGTACTCGATCCTCAACCGCGGCATCGAGCGCGAGGTGCTCCCCGTCGTCCAGCGCTACGGCATGGGGGCGCTCGTCTGGAGCCCGCTGGCGGGCGGCATGCTGACCGGCCGGTTCCGCAAGGGGCAGGAGAGCGACCTCGCCCGTGTCGGCATGTTCCGGCACAACAGCGACGAGCGGCGCATCGACGCGGTCGAGCAGGTGGTGGCCCTGTCCGAGGAGACGGGGATCCGGATGACCCACCTCGCGATGGCGTTCGCGATCGCGCACCCCGGGGTCACGAGTGCCCTGATCGGCCCGCGGTCGATGGAGCAGCTCGACGATCTGCTCGCGGGCGCCGACGTCGTGCTGTCGGACGAGGTGCTCGACCGGATCGACGCCATCGTGCCGCCCGGGTCCGACGTCGGTCGGCTCGACCAGCAGTACGACCCGCCGGCCGTCCTCGACCCTGCGCTGCGCCGTCGCACGGTCGCGGACCGACCCGCGAGCGCCTGACCGCGACAGCCCGCGCTGCCGGTCAGGTCTGGCAGCGCGGGCACCAGTAGGTGTCCCGCAGGGTGAGTTCCGAGTCCCCGAGCTCGCCGTGCCGGACCGGGGTGCCGCACCGCAGGCACGGCTTGCCGGCCCGTCCGTAGACCCAGAACCGCCGCCCGGGGCGGTCGACGCCGGTGGTCACCCGGTTGCTGCGGTCGCGGTTCGCCGTGATGAGCCGGCTCGCGAGCGCGATCGTCCGCGCCGGGTCGGGGACCTCGCTCACGGGGCGCGTCGGCAGCACACCGCGCAGGAAGCAGAGCTCGTTCCGGTACACGTTGCCGAGCCCGGCGAGCACCCGCTGGTCGAGCAGGGCGAGTCCGACCGGGCGGGACGGGTCCCGCAGCAGGTTCTCGCGTGCCAGGTCGGCGTCCCAGTCGGGTCCGAGCAGGTCCGGTCCGAGGTGCCCGACGACCTCGGACTCGCGGTCGCGCGGCACGATCTCGAGCACGCCGAGCGTGAAGCCGACGGTGGAGACGTCCGCGGCGTCGAGGACCGCACGGGCCTGGTGCGCTGGTCGTCGCCAGCGGTCACCGGGGGCGTACACGTCCCACCGCCCCTCCATCTTGAGGTGCGAGTGCACGGTGAGATCACCGATCCGGTGGAGCAGGTGCTTGCCGCGGGGCACGACCTCGTCGACGGTCCGGCCGACCAGGTCGACCGTCGCGAACGCGGGCACGCGGAAGTCGCTGCGCGTCAGCACCTTGCCCGCGAGCGCGGCGTGCAACCGACGTGCCGCTCGGTAGACGGTGTCGCCCTCAGGCACGGAGCCGGAGTCCCTGCGGGGTGGCGGTGAACCCGGCCTCGCGCAGTGCGCCGCCGAGCGGGGTCTCGAGGACGAAGTCGCCGTCGACCCGTTCCACGGCGAGCTTCCGCAGCCCGGTCCGCACGGTCGTCGCGATCGACGCGGCCGCGACCGCGAGGTCCGCCGGGTCGTCGGTGAACGTCAGCACGGACTTGCCGCCGCGCTCGACGTAGACCGCGAGTCGACCGTCGACCGTCGTCACCAGGGCGCCGGCCTTGCGACCGGGGCGGTGACCGCGAGCCTTCGTCCCGACGTCGTCGCCGCCCGCAGAGCCGCCAGAGCCGCCGGAGCCGCCGGAGCCGTCGGTGTCGTCGGTGTCGCCCGTCGGCGCATCCGTCGGCCACGGCAGCGACGCTCCGAAGGGGTTCGCGGGGTCGGTCGCCGCGAGCGTCAGTGCCTCGCGCTTCCGGTCCGGGTCGGTGCGTTCGTCGTCGTCGAGGTCACGGGCGTAGGTGCGCAGCCGGTCGATGGTCGGACCGGTCGCGAACTGCGCCGCCCCGAGTCCCTCGATGAAGTACCCGCGGCGGGCCCGGCCGGACTCCTCGAACCGGGAGAGCACCCGGTAGACGCCGGCGAACCCGCCCCGGACCCCCTCGACCTGCACGGCCCCGCGGGTCACGACGCCGTAGCGCTCGAGCAGTTGTTCGGCGGTCGCGGCGGCGCGCAGCGTCGAGTCGGACTCGGCCAGGGGCAGCAGCGACCAGCGGCCGCCGACGGACGGCGGTCCGGACTGCGTCGGCAGGGTCGGACGGCGACGACCGCGGTAGGCCCGTGCCCGGGGCGTGCTCGTGCTCTTCGCCGCACCGCCGAGCATGGCGCGGAGCGGCGCGAAGGTGTCGTTCGTGATCTGCCCGGCCCAGACGAGGTCCCACAGGGCGGTGGTCAGTGCCTTGTCGTCGGTGCTGCCGACGGCCTGTCCGAGCTGTCGGAAGAAGTACGCGCCGCCGCCGGCCAGGGCGCCGAGCACGTCGCGCTGCAGCTCGGTCGTCTCGTCGCCGGAGGGCTCGGCGAGCGTCGTCGCGGCGGACTCGGCCAGGTGCAGGCGCACCCACCCGTCGTTGCCGGGCAGGGTGCCGCCGCCGGACCAGAGGACCTCGCCCGTGGCGGTGAGCTCGTCGAGCATGCTCGTCGAGTAGTCGGTCACACGGGTCGGCAGCACCAGGGTCTCCCACGCGCTGGCCGGCAGCGCGACGCCGGCGAGCTGGTCGACGACCTGCAGCACGCCGTCGACGCCGCGCAGGCCGCCGCGGGTGCCGGGGGCCTGCACGTGCTGCCATGCCGGCAGGAAGCGGGCGAGCGTGTCCGGTGAGACCGGCTCGACCTCGTGGCGGAGGGCGGCGAGCGACTTGGTGCGGATCCGGCGGAGGACCTCGGAGTCGCACCACTCGGCGCCCTGGCGGTCGGGTCGGAACTCGCCCTCGACCACCCGGCGGTCGGCGACGAGCCAGCGCAGGGTGTCCTGCACGACGGCGATGCCGAGCCCGAGCCGTCCCGCGGCGTCCTGCGCCGAGAAGGGCCCGTGCGAGCGGGCGTACCGGCCGATCAGGTCGCCGAGGGGGTCGGCGACGGGTTCCACGAACGCCGTCGGCACCCCGATCGGCAGGGGCACGCCGAGGGCATCGCGGAGTCGGGAGGCGTCCTCGATCACGGCCCACCGGGTCGACCCGGCGTGCGAGAACGACAGGACGCGGCGGTCGCGTTCCAGGGCGGTGAGGGTCTCGCGGACCTCGGTCTCGGCCGCCGCGCGGTCCGGGGCGTCGGAGAGCCAGCTGCGGTCCACGGCCTCGGACAGCTCCAGCGCCCCGACCAGGCGCAGCACGTCGACGAGCCCCTCGGCGTCGCGGGCGCGACGGTCGGGCGAGAGCCGTTGCAGGTCCTGCTCGACGGACGCGATGACGGCGGGGTCGAGCAGCTCGCGCAGTTCGGCGCGGCCGAGCAGCTCGCCGAGCAGGGTGGAGTCGAGCGACAGCGCCGCGGCCCGTCGCTCGGCCAGGGGCGAGTCGCCCTCGTACATGAACGCCGCGACGTACCCGAACAGGATCGACCGGGCGAAGGGCGACGGGGTCTCGGTCTCGGTCTCGACCAGGCGGATGCGGCGGCCCGCGATCTCGTCCGCGATGCCGAGCAGGGCCGGCACGTCGTACACGTCCTGCAGGACCTCGCGCACGGTCTCGAGCACGATCGGGAACGTCGGGTACTTGCGGGCGACCTCGAGCAGCTGCGAGGCCCGTTGCCGCTGCTGCCAGAGCGGCGACCGCTGCCCCGGGTTCCGGCGCGGCAGCAGGAGCGCACGCGCCGCGCACTCGCGGAACCGGGCCGCGAAGAGTGCCGAGCCGCCGACCTCGTCGGTGACCAGGGCTTCGAGGTCGTCGCGCTCGAACACGAACAGGTCGGCGCCGGGGGGTTCGGCGTCGGTCTCGGGGATCCGGACGACGATGCCGTCGTCGGCGGCCATGGCGTCGCCGTCGATGCCGTGCCGCTCGTGCAACCGGGCACCGACCGCGAGCGCCCACGGTGCGTGCACCTGCATGCCGTACGGCGAGTGCAGGATGAGCCGCCAGTCGCCGAGTTCGTCGCGGAACCGTTCGACCACGAGCGTGGTGTCGTTCGGCACGTGCCCGGTGGCGACGCGCTGGTCACGCAGGAAGGTCAGCAGGTTCGTGACGGCGCGCTCGTCGAGGCCGCCCGCCGCGACCCGGGCACGGGCGTCGTCGTCCGAGGCGCCCTCGACCTCGCGCACGAAGGCCCCCGTCGCACGCCCGAGCTCGGCGGGGCGGCCGATGCCGTCGCCCTTCCAGAAGGGCACCCGACCGGGCTGCCCGAAGGCGGGGCTGACGATGACGCGGTCGTGCGTGATCTCCTCGATCCGCCAGCTCGTCGCACCGAGTGCGAAGACGTCGCCGACGCGGGACTCGTAGACCATCTCCTCGTCGAGCTCGCCGACGCGGGACGCCTTCTCGCCCACCATGAACACCCCGAACATGCCGCGGTCGGGGATGGTGCCGCCGCTCGTCACCGCGAGCCGCTGGGCCCCTGGCCGGCCGGTCAGGGTGCCGTGCACGCGGTCCCAGACCAGCCGCGGGCGGAGTTCGGCGAACTCGTCGCTCGGGTAGCGGCCGGTCACCAGGTCGAGCGTGGCGTCGAACGCCGAACGCGGGAGTCCGCTGAAGGGGGCGCTGCGGCGGACCAGGTCGAACCAGTGCTCGACGTCGACGGTGTCGATCGCCCCGGCGGCGACGGTGTGCTGGGCGAGGACGTCGAGCGGGTTGGCGGGGACCGAGATCGACTCGATCTGCCCGGAGACCATCCGCTCGACGGTGACCGCGCTGTTGACGAGGTCGGCGCGGTGCTTCGGGAACAGCACGCCTCGGGAGATCTCGCCGACCTGGTGGCCGGCGCGGCCGACGCGCTGCAGCCCGCTGGCGACGGACGGCGGCGCCTCGACCTGCACGACGAGGTCGACCTCGCCCATGTCGATGCCGAGTTCGAGCGAGCTCGTGGCGACCACGCACCGCAGTCGTCCGGACTTCAGGTCGTCCTCGATGATGGCGCGCTGGTCCTTCGACACCGAGCCGTGGTGGGCGCGGGCGAGCGCGGGGACCGTGGCGTCGGACCCGCCGCCGCCCGTCTGCCCGGACGCACCGATGAGCTGCGCGGGCGGCCGTTGCGGAGCGACGGCGTGCGCCGACGTCCGCGCGGGGGACTGCGGACGGCCGCCACCGGCCGACGGACCACCCGCCGGCACGAGGGACGCTGCGGCCTCTGTCGGTGCTGCGGCCGCGAGCACGCGTTCCTCGTGGATCTCGTTGAGCCGCGCGGTCAACCGCTCGGCCAGTCGCCGCGAGTTCGCGAACACGATGGTCGACCGGTGTTCCTCGATGAGGTCGACCACGCGTTCCTCGACGTGGGGCCAGATCGAGCCGTTCGTCGGCGCGTCGGTGGCGTCGGCGCCGACGGGCGGTGCGCCGAGCTCGGTCATGTCGTCGACCGGCACGACCACACGCAGGTCGAAGGTCTTCTGGGCCGGCGGCGCGATGATCGTCACCGGGGCGCGGCCACCGAGGAAGCGGGCGACCTCTTCTGCCGGGCGGACGGTCGCGGACAGCCCGATGCGCTGCACGGGCTTCTCGAGCAGGTCGTCGAGGCGTTCCAGCGAGACGGCGAGGTGGGCGCCGCGCTTGGTCGACGCGACGGCGTGGACCTCGTCGACGATGACGGTGTCCACGTTGACCAGCGTCTCGCGCGCCTGCGACGTGAGCATCAGGTAGAGGGACTCGGGGGTCGTGATGAGGATGTCCGGCGGCTGTCGCAGCAGCTTCTGCCGGTCGGACGACGGGGTGTCACCGCTCCGGACGCCGACGGTGACGTCCGGGGGTTCGAGTCCGAGGCGTCGCGCGGTCTGGGTGATCCCGACGAGCGGGCTGCGCAGGTTGCGTTCGACGTCGACACCGAGGGCCTTGAGCGGGGAGACGTAGAGCACGCGCGTGCGCTGCTTCGCCGGCGGGCGGTCCGTCGCGCTGATGAGCCGGTCGATCGACCACAGGAACGACGCCAGGGTCTTGCCGGAGCCCGTCGGGGCGATGACGAGCGCGTGCTGCCCCGTGGAGACGGCGTCCCATGCGCCGGCCTGCGCCGGGGTGGGGGCGTCGAAGGCGCCGCGGAACCACTCGGCGGTGGCGGGGGAGAAGCGCTCGAAGACGTCCGTCATGGTCCGACCCATCCTGCCCGTCACCACCGACAGCGGCCCGTGCGGACGTACCCCTTGACGAAGCGATAGGTAACGATCTATCGTTGAGACATCGCGATACGACGAAGACGATCCTGTCACACCGTCCGCGAGCCGACTCAGCACGACGGAAGGACGCACCATGCGACCCATGCACGACCACTTCGACACCGACCAGCACCCGCGCGGCCCCCACTTCGGCGGCGCGCGGCACCACCACGGCGCCGGCTTCCCCGGCCGCGACCGCGGCGACCACGACCACGGCGGACGCGGCGGCTTCGGTCGCGGCTTCGGCCCCGGATTCGGACCCGGCTTCGGCGGTCCGGGGTTCGGCGGTCCCGGCTTCGGCCGGGAACGCCGTCGCCGCGGCGACGTCCGCCTCGCGATCCTCGGCCTGCTGGCCGAGGGCCCGCAGAACGGCTACGCCGTCATCAAGACCATCGCCGAACGCACCGACGGCGCCTGGAAGCCGAGCCCCGGCTCGGTCTACCCGACGCTCCAGCAGCTGGTGGACGAGGACCTCGTCGTCTCGACGGGCGACGGCCGGAAGACGCTCTTCGAGCTCACCGACGCGGGCAGGGCCGAGGCGCAGGCCAAGGCGGACGACATCGCCGCGGCCTTCGACGCGCCGGGCCTGCCGGACTCGTCGCGCGAGTTCGTCGAGGCGCTCCGGAAGACCATGGGCGTCCTGCACATGTACCGCACCAGCGCGACGGAGGAGCAGGCGAAGGCCGCCACCGCCAAGATCGACCAGCTCCGCAAGGACCTGCTGCAGATCCTCGCCGACTGACGGACAGCAGGCACGGTGGCGGCCCACCCCGCGCCTCCCGTCCACATCGTGAGCAGCAACGGTCGAGTCCGCACACCGGACCCGACCGTTCCTGCTCACCGAGCGCCTCGAGCGCCTCGAGCACCTCGAGCGCCTCGAGCGCGCCGAGCGCGCCGACTACGCCCCGATGAACGCGGCCACGTCCGCCAGCTCCGCCGCCGACACCGCGTGCGGCAGGCCCGCGTACGTCCGGTCGGTCACGTCGGTGTGCGTCACCGCCCACGCCTGCGTGCGCGCGGTGGCCTCGACCGGGATCACCGGATCGAGGTCGCCGTGCCCGAGGAACACGCGCGGCCGGACGGCTGCCACGGCCTCGTCCCGTGCGTCGGTGACGCCGGGCACCACGAACCCGGACAGCGACACTGCGAAGGCGAAGCCCGCGGGCCGGGCACGCAGGAGCTGGAGCGCCATCGAACCGCCCTGCGAGAAGCCGAGCAGTCCGATCCTCGGGTGGTCGGCGGCGACGGCGTCGACCCAGCGGAGCACCCCGGCGACGGCGTCGTCCACCGGCGCGAGCGCGGGGGAGCCCTGCGTCCCGAGCGGGTACCAGCTGAACCCCTGACCCCACGGCATCGGGGCGCGCAGCGACGCGACCGTCCAGGCCGGCGGCAGTGCGGGTGCGAGGCCGAGCAGGTCCTGCTCGTCCGACCCGACCCCGTGCATGGCCACGAGCAGGGGCGTCCCGGCCCGTTCCGACTCCGGTCTGGTCCACCGCACCACGTCCGCATCGATCACGGTGACCACGCTAACCGTCCACAGGTGCCCGCGCCGTGCGCCGAACTCGCCGCCGGCCCTGGTAGACACGGTGCATGGCCACGCTGCGAACCCCCGACCCCGATCCCGACTCCGGTTCCGGCTGGCTGTCCGACGAGGAACTCGCGACCGTCCGACGCCGGCTGCCGATCTGCTACGTCGAGGCCGTCCCGGTCCGCACCGACGGTCTCGGCGTCGTGACCGAGGTGGGCGTGCTCCTGCGGGTCTCCCCGAGCGGTTCGATCGCCCGCACGCTCGTCTCCGGCCGCGTGATGTTCGGCGAGTCCATCCGCACCGCCCTGTTCCGGCACCTCGAGAAGGACCTCGGTCCGATGGCGTTCCCGCAGCTGCCGTCGAGCCCGACCCCGTTCACCGTCGCCGAGTACTTCCCGCTGCCGGGCGCCTCGGTCTACACCGACGAGCGCCAGCACGCGATCTCGCTCGCGTACGTCGTCCCGGTCACGGGCACGTGCGAGCCGCGCCAGGACGCCCTCGAGCTCACCTGGATGAGCCCGATGGAGGCCGCCTCGGACGCGGTCGCCAACGAGATGGAGGGCGGCCGTGGTGCACTGCTCCGTGCCGGCCTGGCCTCGGTCGGCGCGTTGCCCTGACCGGTCCCCTGGACCCGACACGACGAAGCCCCCGGATCCGATCGGATCCGGGGGCTTCGCAGCGCGGTGCGGGACCGGCTTACTTGTTGTCGTTCTTGAAGCTGTCGGCGACGCCGTGTGCGGCGTCCTTGACGTCCGTGACGCCCTGCTTCGCCGAGGCCTTGCCCTGGTCGGTCTGGCCCTCGGCCTTGAGGCGGTCGTTGTCGGTCGCGTTGCCGACGGCTTCCTTGACCTTGCCGGCCGCCTTCTCGGCGGCGTTCTTGATGTCTTCGATGCCTGCCATGGGCACTCCTTCCAGTAGCTGACGTTTCCCCGTCAGCCGCTCGCGCGGCATCCGGTGCCCTGGAAGGTACCCGGTGACGTGCGCCGCTTCGCAGCGCACGTCAAGGTTCGCCGAGGCCGGTCGAACGGGTCAGTGGCGGTCGGCGGCACCGGCCGGACGGGAGGCGCGGCGCGAGTTCCCGCGACGGTTGCCGCCCGACTCGTTGCCGGCGCCACGGCCGGCGGCGTAGCCGCCGTCCGAGGACCAGACGGCCGACGAGCCACCGCGCACGACGTCGCTGCTGCCCGAGCGACGGGCACCGCCGCCGCGACGACCACCCGTCGAACCGGCGGCCGGGGCGCCCGAGCGACCGGCGCCCTCGGACCGGGTGCCGCGGGCCGGACGACCCTGACGGCCGCCGGCGGTACCGGCGGGCTCGGTGGCCGAGCCGGCGCGCGCGGGCTGCCCCGCGCCTCCCGACCGACCGCCGCGACCACGGCGACGACCGGCGCCGTCACCGGCGGACTCGGCGGAACGCTGGCGGGGCTGGCGCTGCTGCTGCACGGGCTCCTCGGCCACGTGGCGGACCGGGGCGACCTCGCCGACCAGGGTGGTGACGGCGGGCGACTCGGCGGTGACGCGCTGCGGCTGGACGGAGATCGCTGCGGCGCGCATCATCTGCGCGACGTCCCGACGCTCGGCGGGCATCGTCACCGTGACGACGTCGCCGGACGAGCCGGCACGAGCGGTGCGGCCGGAGCGGTGCAGGTACGCCTTGTGCTCGGTCGGCGGGTCGACGTGCACGACGAGCTCGACGTGGTCGACGTGCACACCGCGGGCGGCGACGTCGGTGGCGACGAGGACGAGGGCCTCGCCGGACGAGAACTTCGCGAGGTTCCGCTCACGGGCGCCCTGGGACAGGTTGCCCTGCAGGTCGACCGCCGGGATGCCCTGACTGGTGAGCTGCTTGGCGAGGCGCTTGGCGTGGTGCTTCGTGCGCATGAAGAGGATGCGGCGGCCGGTGCCCGAGGCGAGCGTCGTGACGAGCTGCTTCTTGGCGTCGGCGTCGGCGACCTCGAACAGGTGGTGCGTCATCGCCTCGACCGGGCTGGTCTCGTCGTCGACCGAGTGCATCACCGGGTCGTGCAGGAACTTCTTGACGAGCTTGTCCACGCCGTTGTCGAGCGTCGCCGAGAACAGCAGGCGCTGCCCCTTCGTCGGCGTGGCCTGCATGATCTTGGTGACGCCGGGCAGGAAGCCCATGTCGGCCATGTGGTCGGCCTCGTCGAGGACGGTGACCTCGATGTCGTCCAGGTGCACGTGGCCCTGCTGCATGAGGTCGGCGAGACGACCCGGGCACGCCACGACGACGTCGACGCCGCCGCGGAGGGCGTCGACCTGACGGCCCTGCCCGACACCGCCGAAGATCGTCGTGGTGTTGAGGCCCATCGCCTTGGCGAGGGGAGCGAGGGTCGCGTCGATCTGGGTCGCGAGCTCACGGGTGGGGGCGAGCACCAGGGCGCGGGGGCGACCGGCGCGGCGCTTGCGGCCGCTGGCGGCGAGGCGGGCGGCGAGCGGGATCGCGAAGGCGATCGTCTTGCCGGAGCCGGTGCGACCGCGGCCGAGGACGTCCTTGCCCTGCAGGGAGTCGGGGAGCGTGTCCGCCTGGATCGGGAACGCGGTCTCCTTGCCCTGCTGTGCGAGGACGTCGGCCATCGGCGCGGGGACGCCGAGGTCGGAGAAACGGATGTCTTCGGTGGTCATGGTGACCTTTCGAGCCGGAGGGGTCCGGCTGTGGGCGCACTTGCGAGGCAGCGCGCGGGCGGGATGCGCGCCAACGGAGGTGGCTGGCGCAGTCGCCGCAGCAGAGAAGCCTGGGCACCTTCGTGAGGTGCTCGATCATCGACCGCGATCCGTGGGATCGGTGGTCGGGAGTTCGGGGCGTCCGTACGACGCACGAGGCGATCGGCGCCTCGAGTACGTCCAGCATAGCGCGCCGAGGCCGGATCGCCGAGGACCGGGCCGTTCGCCGCGCGCGTGCGAGGATTCCGGGGTGCGCACACGAACCGTCCTGCTGACCACCGCGATGGCCCTGGTGGCCGTCCTCGGCACCGCCGGGTGCGCCGAGGCCGCGCCGGCCGGGGGCGCCGGCACCGCCCGGGCGGCATCGACGGCGGGGTACACGAACCTGCCGACGTCGGGTCGCCCGGACTACCAGCTCGGCGGGGCGTACGCGCCGCCGTCCGGTGTGACGATCGTCGAGCGCGACAGCACCGCGAAGCCCGCGAAGGGCACGTACGACATCTGCTACGTCAACGGGTTCCAGACCCAGCCCGAGGCCGCGCGCACGTGGACGAAGTCGTACCCGTCCGCGATCCTCCGCGACCGAGCGGGCAAGCCGGTCTCGGACCCGGGGTGGCCGGACGAGATGCTCCTCGACACCCGGACCGCCGCGAAGCGCGCCCTCATCACGAAGGTGCTCGCGAAGACCATCGCCCGCTGCGGTGACCGCGGCTTCGACGCCGTCGAGTTCGACAACCTCGACTCCTGGACGCGGAGCGGGAAGCGGCTCACCCGGGCCGGCAACCTCGCGCTCGCGAAGTCGCTCGTCACGACCGGCCACCGGCACGGGCTGGCCGTCGGGCAGAAGAACACCCCGCAGCTCGGCGCGTCCGGCCGCGAGCAGACCGGGTTCGACTTCGTCGTCGCCGAGGAGTGCGTGCAGTACCGGGAGTGCGCGGCGTACACGAAGGCGTACGGCGGGCGGGTCATCGACGTCGAGTACGCCGACACCCTCGAGCGCTCGTGGGGGTCGGTGTGCCGCCTGACGAGCCGCCCGGCCATGACGATCCTGCGCGACCGCGATCTCGTGACCCCGTCGAGCGACGAGTACGTCTTCGAGCACTGCTGACGGCGGACGCCGGGCCGCGGCGAGGGGCTCCCCGTCTAGGCGGGCCAGGCGTCGCGGAGGGCCGTCGCGGCCTGCTCGGCGGACAGGCCGGCCGCCCGCGCCGCCGCGGCGAGCTCCCGCGCCGCGTCGGCCACGGCGTCCGGCACCTCGGCCGGGCGCACCACCCGGGTGCCGGCACCGCGCGCCGTGTGCACGAGTCCGGCCTCCTCGAGCAGCTGGTAGGCCTTCGCGACCGTCCCCGCCGCCAGCCCGAGCTCGTCCGCGAGCCCGCGCACGCTCGGCAGCCGTTCGCCGTCGACCAGGTACCCGGCGGCGATCTGCGCCGCGATCTGCGAGCGCACCTGTTCGAAGGGCGGGATGCGCCCGCCGGCGTCGATCGCGACCAGTCCAGCCATGCGTTCCACCCTAGAAGTCGTACTGCTCGCCGACCGGGATCGGCACGGCCACGGTGTTGCCGCGCGGCGCGAGCGGGCACGCCCACGCCGGGTCGTACGCGCACGACGGGTTGTACGCGAAGTTGAAGTCGAGGACGAGCGAACCGGCGTCGTCGCCGCCC
Source organism: Curtobacterium sp. MMLR14_006 (assembly GCF_001864985.1). Lineage (NCBI taxonomy): Bacteria > Bacillati > Actinomycetota > Actinomycetes > Micrococcales > Microbacteriaceae > Curtobacterium > Curtobacterium sp. MMLR14_006. The sequence goes on from NZ_MJGU01000022.1 coordinate 425,050, forward strand.
AGGTCCGAGCCCTTGATCGTGTCGAGCAGGTAGCGCCCGCCGCCGTACGTCCCGCGCGCCTTGCCGGCACTGGCGTCCTTCACCGGGACGAACAGCCCGCCCGCGTAGCCGCCGTGCGACCACACGTCGAGCGTGCCGACGCCCGGCACGCTGACGACGCCGAGCCGGTCGAAGTGCACGATGCCGTCGGTGCCGGTCTCGAAGTCGAACGCCGCGGGCTCCGTGGGCTCGATGCGGACCTCGAACCGCCAGTCGGGGTCGTAGTCGGGGACGGGCAGCGACTCGAAGTCACGGGCGTCCTCGTCGAGCAGCGGCGAGGCCGGGTGCTCCGCGAACATCGCGTCGCGCGTCTCCCGCCACATCGCGTGCGCGACCTGCGGGTCGGGGGTCGCCCGGACCCGCCGGTACAGGTCGAAGGTCATCCGTCGCCAGTCGACCGTCGCGAGCGTGCTCCGCACGTGGTCGTCGGTCGTCGGCTCGTCGGGGCGCGTCTGGCTCACGTGGTCGAGGCTACGCCGCTGCGCGGTGGACGGGAGGCCCGACCCGCGCCCGTCAGGCACCGTCCGTCCGCCACGTGGGCGCGAGGGCGCGCATCCGGGACGCCCGCCACTGCCAGATCACCCACATGCCCGGCCAGAGGAGTGCGCCGAGGGGCCACGGCCGCATCCGGTAGGTCAGGCGGTCGAGCAGCAGCGTGCGCCCGCCGGGTGCGGGGACGACGGCCATCCGGTGCCGCATCGTCATCCGCCCGAACAGCCCCGAGGTGCCGCCGCCGTTGTCGCGCTGCACCGGGACCCCCTCGACCTCGTACAGGTCGAGGTCGACGTGGGTGTCGCCGCTCGGCACGAGGCCGAAGGCGCTCGCCGTGATCGGGTGCGGGTGCCCGGGCTCCCACCGGCGCGGGAACCCCTGCGGGTCGCGCGAGCGGTAGACCAGGAACGGCTTCGTCACCGCCACCATCACGGACGGGGACAGCAGGGCGTCGCGCACGGTGTCGACCGGCGCGTCGAGGATGATCCGGAGGCCGACGTGCATGGGTCGACCGTACGCGCGCGCCGCCCTAGGCGTGCCGGGCCGACCGCCGCCGGGCGCCCTCGGCCCGGTCGTGCCGGCGGAGCCGCTCGGCCAGGGACATCCGGACCGTCGGCCACTCGGACGCGATGACGGAGAACACGACCGTGTCGCGCAGGGTGCCGTCGCGGCCGATCGCGTGGTTGCGCAGCACGCCGTCCTGCTTGGCGCCGAGGCCGGCGATCGCCGCGCGGGACTGCTGGTTGTGCCAGTGCGTGCGGAACTCGACCGCGATGCACTGCCAGGCCTCGAACGCGTGGGACAGGAGCAGCAGCTTCGACTCGGTGTTGATGCCGGAGCGCTGTGCCGAGCGGGCCAGGAACGTGCTGCCGATCTCGACGCGGCGGTTCCCGGTGTCGATGTTCATGAAGGTCGTCGCACCGACCACGCGCCCCGTCGGTCGGTCGCGCACCGCGAAGGGCACCATCCGGCCGGCGCGGTGCTCGGCGAGCCGCCGGTCGATCTCGTCCTCGACCTGGGCGGGGGCGGGGACCGACGCGTACCAGGTGCGCCACAGGTCGCCGTCCGTGACCGCCGCCCGCAGGTCCTCGGCGTGCTCCTGCGCGAGGGGCTCGAGCGTCACACGGTCACCGGTCAGGGTGGGCACGGGGGCGATCTCCATGGAAGGTCATCCTACGGACGCGCGCTCCCGCGGACCGCCCCGAGCGACCTCCCTGTGGAGAGGGACAGCGGATCCTGTGGGCGCGGACAGGTGCGTGCCCGCGGCTATCGTGGCGGGCGTGGCAGAACGCACCCAGGAGCAGTACCAGGTCCGGTTCGCGTGGGGCACCGGCGGTGCGGCGCGCGTCGCCCACGGGGCGCACCTGCTCGTCTGGGTCGACGTCCTGCCGGCGTCCGCGGACCCGGCCGCGCAGCGGCGGGCGCTCGCCGACGCGACGGACGCGTTGCCGGAGGGACCGGAGGTCGTGCTCGGCCACCTCGGCAACGCGGCGGCGGTCGCCGAACGGGTGACGGGCCTCCAGGTCGAGCGGGGCGACCGGTGCGTCGTCGCGGTCGTCGCCGCCGGGCTGCACCACCCGCCCGCCCTCGACGACGCCGCGGTCGCAGCGGGGGAGACCGCCGACGTGCCGGACGCCCCGGACTTCGCGGTGGACGACCTGCTCGGCGCGGGCGCCGTCGTCGACGCGCTCGTCGCCGTCGGGATCGACCACACCTCGCCGGAGGCCGCGGCCGCGTGCGCCGCGTGGACGGGGCTGCGCCGCGGGGTGCGGCACCTCGTGACGGCCTCCGAGTCCGCCGCCGGACCGGGCCGCGACGCGGCGCACGCGGCGCTCGCCGCGGGGCCGGAGCTCGTCGTCCTGCGGGAATCCCGGAGCCGGGCGTAGCGTTCGGTCCGATCAGCACCCAGCGAGCGAAGGAGCAACGCCATGAAGGCAGTCGTCGGAGACACCGTGGTCGCAGAGGCCCCGCAGGAGGACCTCATCCAGATCGAGGGCAACTGGTACTTCCCGCCGTCGAGCGTGAAGTCCGAGCTGTTCACCGAGAGCCCCACCCAGTACCACTGCCCGTGGAAGGGCGACACGCAGTACTACACCGTGAACGTGGACGGGCAGGCGCTGCAGGACAACGCCTGGTCGTACCCGACGCCGATCCCGTCGTCCTTCGACCGCGTCGGCAAGGACTACTCGGGCTACGTCGCGTTCTGGAAGGGCGTCCGCGTCGTCGACTGACGCACCGGACGGCCCGACGTCGGGCGGCCTCACCCCGTCAGCGTGAGGACGACCAGCGCGACGTTGAGCGCCACGATCACCGCCGCGATCACCCACGCCACCGCGCGGGTGGTCGCGGCGTTCACGTCCGCGCCCATCACGCTCCGGCGCGAGGTGTAGACGACGAGCGGCACGATCGCGAAGGCGATGCCGAAGCTCAGCACCACCTGGCTCACCACGAGCAGCATCGTCGCGTCCGCCTGCACCGCGAGCAGGACGATCGCGGGGACGAGGGTCACCAGCCGTCGGGCGACGAGCGGGATCCGCACGTGCAGGAGCCCGCGCATGATCTCGGCCCCGGCCATGCAGCCGACCGAGGTCGACGCCAGCCCGGAGGCGAGCAGCCCCACGGCGAAGAGCACGCCGACCACCGGGCCGACGTGCTCGGCGATCGCCCGCTGCGCGCCCGGGATCGAGTCGGTCCCGGCGACGCCCGGCAGCGTCGCCGCGGCGAGCACGAGCATGCAGATGTTCACGCCGCCGGCCACCACCAGGGCGAGTCCGACGTCCCACCGGGTCGCGACGAGCACGCGCCGGCGTTCCGGACCGGCCGGGACCTCGCCGTGCCGGTCGCGAGCGAGCGCCGAGTGCAGGTACACCGCGTGCGGCATCACCGTGGCGCCGAGCATCGAGGCCGCGAGCAGCACCGAGCCGGCGCCCTCGAAACGGGGCACGAGGCCGCCGACGAGCTCGGCGGGCGAGACCTGCGCGAACAGCAGGCCGCCGCAGAAGCCGACGGTGAGCACGACGAGCATGGCGGTGACGACCGTCTCGAAGGCGCGGGTGCCACGGCGGCTCTGCAGCGTGAGCAGCAGCATCGAGACGACCCCGGTGACGAGCCCGCCGGCCACGAGCGGCAGCCCGAAGAGCAGGTGCAGGGCGAGTGCGCCGCCGATCACCTCGGCGACGTCGGTCGCGGCGGCGACGATCTCGGCCTGCCCCCAGAACAGCAGCCGGGGGGTGCGGCGCAACCGCAGCCCGAGGTGCTCCGGCAGGGACCGGCCGGTCACGACGCCGAGCTTCGCGGACAGGTACTGCACGACGACCGCGCTGGCGTTCGCCGCGACGAGCACCCACAGCAGCAGGTAGCCGTGCTCCGCGCCGGCGGTCAGGTTCGCCGCGACGTTGCCGGGGTCGACGTAGGCGATGGCCGCGACGAACGCCGGACCGAGCAGGGTGAGCCCGGCCGCGCGACGGCGCGGGGTCTGCTCGGCGGGTGGTGCGGCGGCGGTGTCGGTCACGATCCCAGCATGCCAGAGGATTCGGCGCACCGAATCTTCGTCTTCGGTGTGGCACCGTCCTCCTGCCCTCACAACAGGTGACGCCCGCACGGGGGCTTCCTGCAGAACGTCCCGATCCACTTGGATCGACACGTCAGATCGGCGCGGACGGTGTCGAGGGAGCAACGGCCGGGGGACCGGCGCCAGGAGGACGACCCAGGGATGGAATCGACACAGCTCTCGGGTCCGGGGGACCTCGACGCGACGCCCGCGCACGAGGCGACGCCGATGCCGCGCTTCGGCTGGACCCGGGTCGCCATGGCCGTCCGGCCGATGTGGGACGCGCCCGGCGAGGTGCTCCGCATCGAGATCGCCGGCCACGACCCGCTCATCATCGACGTCGCGACGGACGCCTACTGGACGAGCACGCCGCTCGACGCGCTCCCGATCGAGCCCGACGACCTGCGCGTCGGCCGCGAGGCACGCGACGCCGAGTCCGTCGTCTCCGCCGGCCCCGGCAACGAGCTGCAGGCGTTCCTCTGGTACGTCGGCCTGAACTCCTTCCCCGGCGAGCTCGCCTGGTGGCTGCAGCGCGACGACCGCTACCGGCTGCAGCGCTGGCCGAACTTCACCACCCTCGCGCACACCCCGGACCACGTCCGGATGACCTCGCTGCTCGGGTACGCGTCGCTCACCGTCGACGAGCTCGCCGAGCAGGCGAACGTGGCCCCCACCGAGGCGCGACGCCTCATCAACGCCTTCAGCCTCATGCGCATCCTGCGCTCCGAGACGCCCGACGTCGCGATGGCGCGTCCGGCGTTCGACCGTCCGGTCCCCGCCGCCGTGCAGTCCGCACCGGCGCCCCGCAGCGGCCTGTTCCGTCGCCTGCTCGACCGGCTGGCCCGCTGATGGCCGAGCACGTCATCCTGTTCGCCGGCCCGATGGGCGCCGGCAAGACCACGGCGATCGAGGCGCTCAGCGAGGTGCCGGTCGTCCGCACCGAGGCCGCGAACACCGACCGCGAGACCGCCGACAAGGACACCACGACCGTCGCGCTCGACTACGGCGAGATCACCGTCGGCGACACCGACAAGGTGCGCCTGTACGGCATCCCCGGGCAGCGCCGGTTCGACTTCATGTGGCAGATCCTGCAGGAGCGCGCCCGCGGACTCGTCGTGCTGGTCAACGCCGACGCGCCGGACCCGGTCGCCTCGCTGATCGAGTACGTCGACGAGTTCCGCGACCTGTACGACCGCGGCGGCGTCGTCGTCGGCCTCACCCGGGCGGACGTCGCCCCCGGGATCACCGCGGCGGCGCTGTCCGACGCGCTGCAGGCGGCCCACCCCGAGATGCTCGTGCCGGTCTTCACCGTCGACCCCCGACGGACCGAGCAGATGACGACGGTGCTGCTGACGCTCGTCGCCAACATCGAGATGCGTGCGGCCATGACGCCCCCGCAGGAAGTGCACCGCTGATGTCCACCGCCCCCCACCAGGACCCCGCCGTCATCGAACTCGGCCGGGTCGAACTCTCCGCGATGCGCGAGGCCGCGAGCTCGCTGCTCACCGCCTCGCTGCTCAGCGACGACGGCTTCGAGGTCGTCCGCGTCGCCGAGTCGAACGCCGCCGCCACCGACGGCGGCCGCTTCGCCAGCATGGCGAGCTCGATCCAGGCGCTGAGCGAGGCCGTCGGCCGCGAGCTCGCGATGGGCGCCGGCGAGTACGTGATCATCGCCGCCGAGCGCGGCCACCTGATCCAGATGCGGATCCCCGGCTCCACCATCGTGCTCGCCGCGCTCTTCGACACCGACGAGATGCTCGGCAAGGCGCTCACCGTGGCCCGCCGCTGCTCCACCCGCATCGGCGAGGGTCTCGCGCAGGCGCAGCGCACCCCGACCGCGGCCACGTTCTGAACCGACGTCGGCCCCTCCACCGATCGGACCCGACCCGGGACCGGTCGACCGCACCGAACGACAAGGAAACCCGAATGTCCTCCATCACCGACTCCCTGAACGAGCTCGTCGCGGTCGACGGCGCCATGGCCGCCGCGGTCGTCGACAGCGGCTCCGGCATGCTGCTCGGCGGCGCCGGCTCCGGCATCGACCTCGAGCTCGCCGCCGCCGGCAACACCGAGGTCGTGCGCGCCAAGCTCAAGACCGCGCGCTCGCTCGGCCTCGCCGACTCGATCGACGACATCCTCATCACGCTGTCGTCGCAGTTCCACATCATCCGCCCGCTCGCCGCGCAGCCCGAGGTCTTCATCTACTTCGTGCTCGACCGTGCGAAGGCGAACCTGGCGCTCGCGCGCATGAAGGTCAAGTCGGTCGAGGGCGCTCTGCAGTTCTGATCCGCCGACACGACGAAGCGGCCCCGCGTGTGCGGGGCCGCTTTCGTCGTTCCGGGGGCGTCGCGGCAGGTCAGGCCGCGGCGCGACGGGCGCGGTGCGCCCGCACCTTCGCCCGGTTGCCGCAGCGCTGCATCGAGCACCAGCGTCGGGTCCCGCCGCGCGAGGAGTCGTAGAACACGAGCCCGCAGTCGTCCGCCGAGCAGCGGCTCAGGCGGGTGGCGCGGCCGTCGGCCTCGACGTCGTCGAAGCCGACCTCGCTGAAGAGCGCGACCGCGTCGCGCGCGACGCTCGACAGGGCCTGTGCCAGGCGCACGCGGTTCGCCCCGGCGCGACGGCGGCCACCCGGGAGGCTCGGGGGCACGTCCGGCAGGGCGGCGAACAGGTTGACGGTGTCGATGTCGTCGGGCGCGGGGCGCGTCCGGCCGGTCCCGGCACGCAGGCCCGCCGCGACCGCGGTGCGGTCGGCTGCGGTCGCCGCCGGGGCGGGTGCCGCCGCGGTGGCGAGGCGTGCGATGGCGGCGCGGAGCGCGCGGGCGTCCTGCAGCTCACGGGCACTCGCGCCGGCGTCGATCGGTTCGGTGTGGTCGCCGAGCCACTCGTCCAGGTCGGCCGGGCTCGCGAGCAGCTCGCCGAGCTGGGACCGGGGACGGCGGCCGTCCGGGTCGTCCGCGAAGCCGCCGGTGTGGGCGAAGTCGAGCGCGATCCGACCGGCGTCGAAGAACCAGGAGGATCCGGCGTCCGTGCGGATGTGCTGCCCCGTGTGCATCAGGCCAGGCTAACGGTTCACCGGCGCGCCTCCGAGCGCGGAGTGGGTCATGCGGTAGTCGCGGACACCGTCGGCGGGGCGTCGGCGGCGGTCCGGCGTCGCCACGCGATGACGTTGCGGCTGTCGAACCGTCGCGAGCACCGCGCACAGGCCAGCTGGCGCGTGGGCGTGCGGTAGCGGAAGTGCTCGTGTCCGGCCGGACAGACGCCGATCCACGGGGCGAGCTCGCTGGCGATCGGGCCGTCGTGCAGGCGGGAGCCGGTGTAGCCGAGGGCGCTCGCGGTCCGCTTCCACCCGGCTCCGTGGCCGGCTCGGGGCCCGGCGAGCGCGTGGGCGACCTCGTGCAGCAGCACCTGTTCGACGTCGTCGTCGGAGAACCGTGCCGCCAGGTGCCGGCTCACCGTGATGCGCCGACGGGCGAAGTCGCACTGCCCGGCACGGGTCTTCGCGTGGTCGAACCCGAACGTCCAGGTGCCGGTGCCGAGGTGCTCCGCGATGAGCTCCTCGGCGCGCAGCCGCACGGCGTCGAGGGCCGTCACTGCTCGGCGCGGGGGTCGGCCTGGCCCTTCTTCGCCGCCCGGGCCGCGATCCGGCCCCAGATGTCGTCCGCCTCGGTCCGCGCGGCGTCCGGGGCGCCGAGCACGCGGCGACGGATCGGCGGGACCTGCTTGACCGGCTCGGCGACACGGGTCGTCGGCTCATCGTCCTCGGACCGTCGGGCGGCGATCTCCCGCGCCGTCCGGGGCTTGTCGGCGGACTCCGTCGGGTTCGAGATGGACGCGCGCATCGCGGCCTCCACCGCGGTGCGCAGGGCGTCGGTGCGCTCTGACGGGGCGCCGGCCTGGCGGAAGGCCTGGTAGGCACGCGACAGGGCGGCACGGGCCTCGTCGAAGCGGTCGACCTCGAACAGCGACCAGCCCTCGATCTCGGCGGCGGCGCCCTCGAGCTCGGGCCACTCCTCGGTCGCGGCGGTGTCCCGTGCCAGGGCGGCCTCGGACGCGGCGCGCTCGTGCCGGCCGAGGTCGTGCAGCACGTGCGCACGGCGGATGCGGGCGGCGACCTTGTCCTGGCGCTCCCCGGTGAACATCGCGAGGCGGAAGACCTCCTCGGCGACGACGAGCGACTCGTCGAGGCGGCCCAGCAGGCGGAGGAGCTCCGCTCGCTCGGCGAGGGCATCGGTGCTGCGGCTCTGCCCGAGGTCGCGGAGGCGCTGGTGCACGGCGTCCGCGTCCACCGCGGGGCGGAGGCTGATGGGCGCGAAGGTGCTGCCCGGGCTGACCCCGGCCGTCACGGGAGCCGCGTGGCGCGGTTCGCGGGATCGGTCGGACGGGTCGGGCTGCTGACGGTCATCGGGCGGGAGGGACATCGGTTCGAGGGTAGCCGCGCTCTGCCGGGAGCCGACGGTGCGACGCGCTCGGGGTTGCTCAGGCCGGGCGCGGTACCGGCGCGCCGACGGGCCTGGCAAGCCGAACGGCCCGCCGTGCCGGAGCGCGACGGGCCGTTCAGGACGGTCTCGGTCAGGACACGGCGCCGGCTGCGGCAGCAGCGACGACACCGATGTAGACGACGAACGTCGCGATCGTCGCCACGACGGCCAGGACGATCGCGAAGATGCCCCATCCACGACCGCGCTTGGTGACGGCGGCGACGATGCCCTGCACGAGTGCCCAGAGGCCGAGCAGCGCCGCGACGCCGATCACGGCGAACGCGGTGACGAGCTGCGAGCGGACCGCCGGGTCGTTCAGCAGCTGCTGCTGGACGTCCGACTGGTCGAGCGTCGAGCCGTCCGCACCCTGGCGCAGGGTGTCGATCACGTCGCCGCTGACGAGGCCGGAGCCGAGCAGGTAGCCGCCGATGACCCCGATCACGAGCGAGAGCAGCCCGAGCACGAACGCGACGACGCCGAGGGTCTTCTTCTTGGCCTTCGGCTCCTCGTAGCCCTGCCACGAGGGCGCTCCGCCGTCGTGCGTCGGCGCCGCGGCGTACTGCTGCTGTCCGTACTGCTGCTGCCCGTGGTCGTGCTGCTGCCCGTACTGCTGCTGGCCGTGCTGCTGTCCGTACTGGGGCTGGCCGTACTGCTGCTCGCCGTACTGCGGCGCCGAGCCCGGTGCCGCGTCGGTGCGCTCGCCGTAGCGGGGCGCGTCGGCGGCGGGCTGCTGCGGCGAACCGTTCCAGTCCGGCGTCCGGCCGTCGCCCGCGCGGTCCTCGTTGCTCCGGTCGTCGTTCGTCATCGGGGGTTCCCATCGCTCGGTCGTGCTCGTGCACGGTCGTGCTGTCCATCCTGACAGCCGCCCCCACCGCTGTCCGGAACCCGGGGCCCGCCGGTGGTCAGCCCCCGAACACGCTCCGGTTCGGCTCCGGCGACGCCACCGCGGTCGCGTCGGTCACGATCGGCGCTCCGGCGACGAACGCCCGCAGCTCGGCGCCGTGCACGACCTTCGCCGGCATCGGGTCGGACGAGTACCGCCGCGGCATGTCCGCCACCGGCAGCTCCGTCGGTGAGCCGAGCAGCACGATGTTGCCGAACCGCCGGCCCTTGAGCATCCCGGTGTCCGCGACGGCCGCGACCGACGGCAGCACCGACTGCAGCGTCGAGGCCTGCCCCCGCGCGAAGGCCAGCCCCGCACCGTCGGCGACGTTGACCGCGACGACGCCCGTGGGTGACAGGAACTCGGCCACCGAGCGGTAGAACTCGACGCTCGTCACGTGCGCCGGGATCCGTGACCCGCCGAAGACGTCGACGACGGCCAGGTCGACCGTGCCGTGCAGGCCGGCGGGCAGCTTCGACAGGACCTCGCGGGCGTCGCCGTACCGGACGCGGATCGAGGCCCCGCGCGGGAACGGCAGGGCCTCGCGGACGTGGTCGACCAGGTCGCGTTCGAGCTCGACGACCTGCTGGCGCGAGCCCGGCCGGGTCACCGCGACGTAGCGGGGGAGCGTCAGCGCGCCGGCGCCGAGGTGCAGCGCCGTGATCGGCCCCTCCGGCAGCAGGTCGATCGCGTGCCCGATCCGGCGGATGTACTCGAACGCCAGGTGCGTCGGGTCGTCGAGGTCGACGTGCGACTGCGGGGTGCCGTCGACCACGAGCGTGAACGAACCGGGACGGTGCCGGTCCGGCTCGATCACGGAGTGCCCCGCACCGATCCGGAACCCGTCGAACGCATCAGCCATGTCGTCAATCGAACACCACCGGCGGACGCGCCGCGATCACGGTGCCGACCACGGTCCCGCCGCGACCTGCGGGGCGGACGCGGGGCGGGCCTCCCGGGAGGCCACCGACGGACAGCAGATGCCAAGCCACGCTCGGTATTCTGACCGCAGTCGTCGCGTCGAAGGCGTCGAGGCCCGGGGCCCCACACCCCGAGCGTCCGTCCTCCCCGCGACCACGACGTGCCCGTGAGCGCCCCCACCGCTCGAGCGTGCGCGCCGTCGGCGTGCGCAGCACGCCCCCTTCCGGTCACCCGCGAGCGCTGGCCGTCGAGCACCAGCACGCCCTGTCCGCAGGAGACCCGCATGACCGCCGACACCATGAGCGTGCCCACCGCACGCGCCGCCCGCCCCCGGGCGGTCCACGTCCCCCGACCCGTCCACACCGACCGCGAACCGGCCCCGGCCTGGATGCGCGCCACCGGCGCCGTCCTGTTCGTCGCGGGCGCCGCGCTCACCGCCGCGGTCCTCGGCTGGCCCGGCGAGGCCCCGGAGAGCGCGCTCGTGCTGCCGGGGGTCCTCGGCGTGGTCGTCGGCCTGCTGTTGCTGCTCGCCCGCTCCGGCTGCACCGTCACCGCGGACCACGTGGTCCTGCACTTCCGTCCGCTGCCGCCCCGCCGGATCCCGCGTCGACGCATCGCGGACGTGCGCCTCGTCGAGGCGGACGCCGCCACGTACGGCGGCATCGGTCTGCGGTTCCGTCGCGGCGTCCGCGCGCTGATCCTCACGCCGGGGCTGGGCATCGAGTTCACCGACGACCGCGGTCGCCGGACCTTCGTGCGCACCCGCCGACCCGAGGGCGTCTTCCGTGCACTGGCGGGGCCGCAGGGCCGGTCTGGAGGCACGGCGGGCGTCGAGCGGGAACGCCTCGGCTGAGCAGGTGGCGGGCTTATACACGCCCGCGCCGAATCCGGTCAAGCCAGGACTGGACAGCACGCTCCGACGCGACCTATGATGACAGTTCGCGCTCCCTGGCATCCGTGTCGTCATATTGCGGTCGACGCAGAGTCCTCTGAGCCTGGTCCACACAACCAGGTTCTTCTCCGCCCTGGTGCAGCCGGACCCGTATATGGCGGCGGGTACCGCTCACGGAGATCATCCCACACGTGCACCGACGTCCTGCGTCCGGCACGCGTCGGCGTGGTCACAGGGCACGGACTCTTCGGGGATCGCCGAGCGATCAATCCACTCACCTACACACTGCTTCGTCAGTGTCGGCCCGACGGGGCCTACGGAGGTCACACCCTTGGCTGCTGCGCCCAACGCATCCACCAACCCCAAGAACGGTCGCAACCACTCGCGACTCTCGTTCGCCAAGATCACGGACACCCTCACGGTTCCTGATCTGCTCGCACTCCAGACGGAGAGCTTCGACTGGCTCGTCGGCAACGACGTCTGGAAGGCCCGTCTCGCAGAGGGACAGGAGCAGGGTCGCACCGACCTCGCCCTGCACTCCGGCCTCGAGGAGATCTTCGAGGAGATCTCCCCGATCGAGGACCTCGGCGAGACCATGCAGCTCTCGTTCACGGCTCCCGAGCTCGAGGACCCGAAGTACTCGATCGACGACTGCAAGGAGCGCGGCAAGACCTACGCCGCCCCGCTGTACGTCAACGCCGAGTTCATGAACCACATGACGGGTGAGATCAAGACGCAGACGGTCTTCATGGGCGACTTCCCGCTCATGACCGAACGCGGCACGTTCATCATCAACGGCACCGAGCGCGTCGTCGTGTCGCAGCTCGTCCGTTCCCCCGGTGTGTACTTCGAGCGCCAGCAGGAGAAGACCTCCGACAAGGACATCTACTCCGCCCGTGTGATCCCGTCGCGCGGTGCGTGGCTCGAGTTCGAGATCGACAAGCGCGACCAGGTGGGCGTGCGCATCGACCGCAAGCGCAAGCAGTCCGTCACGGTCTTCCTCAAGGCCCTCGGCCTGACGAGCGAAGAGATCATGGACGAGTTCCAGGGCTTCGCCTCGATCGAGTCGACCCTCGAGAAGGACGCCATCCTGACGAAGGAAGAGGCGCTCAAGGACATCTACCGCAAGCTCCGTCCGGGCGAGCAGGTCGCTGCCGAGGCCGCGCGTGCGCTCCTCGACAACTTCTACTTCAACCCGAAGCGCTACGACCTGGCGAAGGTCGGCCGCTACAAGGTCAACCGCAAGCTCGGCATCGACGCCCCGCTGTCCGACTCGGTGCTCACCGTCAAGGACATCGTCGCGACGATCAAGTACCTCGTGTCGCTGCACGCCGAGCGCACCACGATCGACGGCGTCCGCGACGGCGAGCCGGTGCAGCTGCGCCTCGACGTGGACGACATCGACCACTTCGGCAACCGTCGCATCCGCGCGGTGGGCGAGCTCATCCAGAACCAGGTCCGCACCGGTCTGTCCCGCATGGAGCGCGTCGTCCGCGAGCGCATGACCACGCAGGACATCGAGGCGATCACGCCGCAGACCCTGATCAACGTGCGCCCCGTCGTCGCCGCGATCAAGGAGTTCTTCGGGACGTCCCAGCTGTCGCAGTTCATGGACCAGAACAACCCGCTCGCGGGCCTGACGCACAAGCGTCGTCTCTCGGCCCTCGGCCCGGGTGGTCTGTCCCGTGAGCGTGCCGGCGTCGAGGTCCGCGACGTCCACCCGTCGCACTACGGCCGCATGTGCCCGATCGAGACCCCGGAAGGCCCGAACATCGGCCTGATCGGTTCGCTCGCGTCGTTCGGTCGGATCAACTCCTTCGGCTTCATCGAGACCCCGTACCGTCGCGTCGTCAACGGCGAGGTCACGAAGACCATCGACTACCTCACCGCTTCGGAAGAGGACGACTTCGTCGTCGCGCAGGCCAACGCCCCGCTGACGAGCGACTTCCACTTCGCCGACGACAAGGTGCTCGTCCGCAAGAAGGGCGGCGAGGTCGAACTCGTCGCCAAGGACGAGGTCGACTACATGGACGTCTCCCCGCGCCAGATGGTGTCGGTCGCGACGTCGCTCATCCCGTTCCTCGAGCACGACGACGCGAACCGCGCCCTCATGGGTGCGAACATGCAGCGTCAGGCCGTCCCGCTGCTCCGTTCCGAGTCGCCGCTCGTCGGCACCGGCATGGAGGGCTACACGGCCATCGACGCCGGCGACGTCGTCACCGCCGACAAGGCCGGTGTCGTCTCCGAGGTCTCGGCCGACGCCGTGACCCTGCAGCTCGACGAGGGCGGCACGCAGACCTACTACCTGCGCAAGTTCGACCGCTCGAACCAGGGCACGAGCTACAACCACCGCGTGGTCGTCTCGGCCGGCGAGCGTGTGGAGCAGGGCGAGGTCATCGCCGACGGTCCCGCGACGGAGAACGGCGAGCTCGCGCTCGGCAAGAACCTCCTCGTCGCGTTCATGCCGTGGGAGGGCTACAACTACGAGGACGCGATGATCCTGTCGCAGAACCTCATCAAGGACGACACGCTCTCCTCGATCCACATCGAGGAGTACGAGGTCGACGCCCGCGACACGAAGCTCGGCAAGGAGGAGATCACCCGTGACCTCCCCAACGTCAGCCCGGACCTGCTGGCCGACCTCGACGAGCGCGGCATCATCCGCATCGGTGCCGAGGTCCGCCCCGGCGACATCCTCGTCGGCAAGGTCACGCCGAAGGGCGAGACCGAGCTGAGCGCCGAGGAGCGCCTGCTCCGCGCGATCTTCAACGAGAAGTCGCGCGAGGTCCGCGACACCTCGCTGAAGGTGCCCCACGGTGAAGAGGGCACGATCATCGGCGTCAAGGTGTTCGACGCGCAGGACGGCGACGACGAGCTCGGCTCGGGCGTCAACCAGCGCGTGGTCGTCTACATCGCCCAGAAGCGCAAGATCACCGCGGGCGACAAGCTCGCCGGTCGTCACGGCAACAAGGGCGTCATCTCGACGATCCTGCCGGTCGAGGACATGCCGTTCCTGGCGGACGGCACCCCGGTCGACATCGTCCTCAACCCGCTCGGCGTCCCCGGCCGCATGAACTTCGGCCAGGTGCTCGAGATCCACCTCGGGTGGCTCGCCAAGCAGGGCTGGAACGTCGAGGGCATCCAGGAGTGGGCAGCCGACCTGCCGGAGGCAGCGCGCAGCGCCGAGCCCGGCACGAAGGTCGCCACCCCGGTGTTCGACGGTGCCTACGAGCGTGAGATCGAGGGCCTCCTCGACTCGACCCTGCCGAACCGCGACGGCGAGCGCCTCATCGGCTCGTCCGGCAAGGCGCAGCTCTTCGACGGCCGCTCCGGCGAGCCGTTCCCGGAGCCCGTCTCGGTCGGTTACATGTACATCCTCAAGCTGCACCACCTGGTCGACGACAAGATCCACGCGCGTTCGACCGGTCCGTACTCGATGATCACGCAGCAGCCGCTGGGTGGTAAGGCGCAGTTCGGTGGACAGCGATTCGGTGAGATGGAGGTGTGGGCACTCGAGGCGTACGGCGCCGCCTACGCCCTCCAGGAGCTCCTGACGATCAAGTCCGACGACATCCTCGGCCGCGTGAAGGTCTACGAGGCGATCGTCAAGGGCGAGAACATCCAGGAACCCGGCATCCCCGAGTCGTTCAAGGTCCTCATGAAGGAGATGCAGTCGCTCTGCCTGAACGTCGAGGTCCTCTCGGCCGACGGCCAGGCGGTCAGCCTCCGCGACACGGACGACGAGGTCTTCCGCGCCGCCGAAGAGCTGGGCATCAACATCTCCTCGCGGTTCGAGTCGTCCTCTGTCGACGACATCTGATCCCGCCCGTACATCGAAGCCTGAATCAGCAAGAGAGAAGAACATTGCTCGAAGCAACTTCCTTTGACGCCATTCGGATCGGCCTCGCGACCGCCGAGGACATCCGTCAGTGGTCGTACGGCGAGGTCAAGAAGCCGGAGACCATCAACTACCGCACCCTGAAGCCCGAGAAGGACGGTCTGTTCGGCGAGCAGATCTTCGGTCCCTCCCGCGACTGGGAGTGCGCCTGCGGCAAGTACAAGCGTGTCCGGTTCAAGGGCATCGTCTGCGAGCGCTGCGGCGTCGAGGTCACCAAGTCCTCGGTCCGTCGTGAGCGCATGGGCCACATCGAGCTCGCCGCCCCCGTCACGCACATCTGGTACTTCAAGGGCGTCCCGTCGCGCCTCGGGTACCTCCTCGACATGGCGCCGAAGGACCTCGAGAAGGTCATCTACTTCGCGGCGTACATGATCATCGACATCGATGAAGAGGGCCGCCACGCGGACATGCCGGGTCTCGAGAACGAGATGCGTCTCGAGATCAAGACCCTCGAGGGCCAGCGCGACTCGATCATCGCCGACCGCCTCAAGAAGCTCGAGGACGACCTCGCAGCCCTCGAGGAAGAAGGCGCCAAGGCCGACGTCAAGCGCCGCACCAAGGACACCGCCGAGAAGGAGATGTCCCAGGTCCGCAAGTCGTTCGACGAGGACATCACCCGTCTCGAGCGTGTGTGGGAGGACTTCCGCAACCTCAAGGTGGGCGACCTCAAGCCCGAGGACGCCGTCTTCCACGAGCTCCAGGACCGCTTCGGGATCTACTTCGACGCCTACATGGGCGCCGAGGCGATCAAGCTGCGGCTCGAGGCGTTCGACCTGGCCGCCGAGGCCGAGGCGCTGCGCCTGCAGATCGCCGAGGGCAAGGGCCAGAAGAAGATCCGCGCGATCAAGCGTCTGCGCGTCGTCAGCTCCTTCCTCGCCACCGGCAACTCGCCGGCAGCGATGGTGCTCGGCGTCGTGCCGGTCATCCCGCCGGAGCTGCGCCCGATGGTGCAGCTCGACGGTGGCCGCTTCGCCACGTCGGACCTCAACGACCTCTACCGTCGTGTGATCAACCGCAACAACCGTCTCCGCCGCCTGCTCGACCTCGGTGCCCCCGAGATCATCGTGAACAACGAGAAGCGCATGCTGCAGGAAGCGGTCGACGCGCTGTTCGACAACGGTCGTCGTGGCCGCCCGGTCACGGGTACCGGCAACCGCGCCCTGAAGTCCCTGAGCGACATGCTCAAGGGCAAGCAGGGTCGTTTCCGCCAGAACCTGCTCGGCAAGCGCGTCGACTACTCGGGCCGTTCGGTCATCATCGTCGGCCCGCAGCTGAAGCTGCACCAGTGCGGTCTGCCCAAGCAGATGGCGCTCGAGCTCTTCAAGCCGTTCGTGATCAAGCGCCTCATCGACCTGTCGCACGCGCAGAACATCAAGTCGGCCAAGCGCATGGTCGAGCGTTCGCGTCCGCAGGTGTGGGACGTGCTCGAGGAGATCATCCGCGAGCGCCCCGTCCTGCTGAACCGTGCGCCGACGCTGCACCGTTTGGGCATCCAGGCGTTCGAGCCGCAGCTCGTCGAGGGCAAGGCCATCCAGCTCCACCCGCTCGTGTGTGCTGCGTTCAACGCGGACTTCGACGGTGACCAGATGGCCGTGCACCTGCCGCTGTCGGTCGAGGCCCAGGCCGAGGCCCGCATCCTGATGCTCGCCTCGAACAACATCCTCAAGCCGTCCGACGGCCGCCCGGTGACCCTGCCCGCACAGGACATGATCATCGGTCTGCACCACCTCACCACCGTCCGCGAGGGCGCCGTGGGCGAGGGCCGTGCGTTCTCGTCGGTCGCCGAGGCGATCCTGGCGAACGACCAGCACACGCTGCACCTCAACGCGATGGTGAAGATCCGCATGACGGGTGTCCACTTCGCCGAGGGTGAAGCACCCGAGGGCTACGAGCAGGGCGACACCGTGCTGCTCGAGACGACCCTGGGCCGTGCGCTCTTCAACGAGACCCTGCCGGCGAACTACCCGTTCGTCCAGAAGGTCACCGACAAGGGCGTGCTCTCCGCGATCGTCAACGACCTCGCCGAGCGCTACTCCAAGACCGAGACGGCCGCCGCGCTCGACCGGATCAAGGACGCCGGCTTCTACTGGGGCACCCGCTCCGGTGTGACCGTCGCCCTGTCGGACGTCGTGACGCCTCCTCGCAAGAAGGAGATCATCGCGGGCTACGAGGTCCAGGCCGCCAAGGTGCAGGGCGAGTTCGACAAGGGTCTGATCACCGACTCCGAGCGTCGCGCCGACCTGATCAAGATCTGGACCGAGGCCACGAACGAGATCGCGCAGGAGATGCGCGACAACTTCCCGGTCGACAACACCATCAACCGCATGGTGTCGTCCGGTGCTCGTGGTAACTGGCTGCAGGTCCGCAACATCGCCGGTATGCGTGGTCTGGTGAACAACCCGAAGGGCGAGATCATCGCCCGCCCGATCATCAACTCGTACCGCGAGGGCCTGACCGTGGCGGAGTACTTCATCGCCACCCACGGTGCTCGTAAGGGTCTTGCCGACACCGCGCTCCGTACCGCGGACTCCGGGTACCTCACCCGTCGTCTCGTGGACGTCTCGCAGGACGTCATCATCCGCGAGGACGACTGCGGCACGACGCGTGGCCTCGAGCTGCCGATCGCGACCGTGGACGCCGACGGCAAGCTCGTCCGCGACCCGCGCGTCGAGAACACCGTGTACTCCCGCACCCTGGCCACCGAGGCCGTGGACGCGAAGGGCACGGTCGTCGCCGAGGCCGGCGAGGACGTCGGTGACGTCCTCATCGACAAGCTGCTCGCTGCCGGTGTCGAGAGCATCAAGGTGCGCTCGGTCCTGACCTGCGAGTCGGCTGTCGGTGTCTGCGCGAAGTGCTACGGCCGTTCGCTCGCCACGGGCAACCTGGTCGACATCGGTGAGGCGGTCGGCATCATCGCCGCGCAGTCCATCGGTGAGCCCGGTACCCAGCTGACGATGCGTACCTTCCACACGGGTGGTTCGGCCTCGGCCGACGACATCACCCAGGGTCTGCCGCGTGTCACGGAGCTCTTCGAGGCCCGTACGCCCAAGGGCGCGTCCCCGATCGCCGAGGCCCCCGGCCGCGTCGTGGTCGAGGACACGGACAAGGGTCGTCGGATCATCCTCACGCCGGACAACGGCGACGAGCCGTTCATCTACCCGGTGCTCAAGCGTGCGACGCTCCTCATCGAGGACAACCAGCACGTCGAGCTCGGCGAGCAGTTCATCGCCGGCACCGTCGACCCGAAGGAAGTCCTCCGGGTCAAGGGTGTCCGCGAGGTCCAGAAGCACCTGGTCAACGGTGTGCAGGACGTCTACGGCTCGCAGGGTGTGCCGATCCACGACAAGCACATCGAGGTCATCGTCCGCCAGATGCTCCGCAAGGTCACCGTCGTCGACCACGGCGACACCGACCTGCTGCCGGGTGAGCTCGTCGACCGGTCGCGCTACAACGCGCTGAACCGTGCGGCGCTGCAGGAGGGTCGCAAGACCGCCTCGGCTCGCCAGGAGGTCATGGGCATCACGAAGGCGTCCCTCGCGACCGAGTCGTGGCTGTCCGCCGCGTCCTTCCAGGAGACCACCCGCGTGCTCACGCAGGCGGCCATGGAGGGCAAGCAGGACCACCTCGTCGGCCTCAAGGAGAACGTCATCATCGGTAAGCTCATCCCCGCCGGGACGGGCCTCAGCCGGTACCGCGACGTGGACGTGAACGCGACGGAGGAGGCGAAGGCGGAGCGGTACCCGAACCGCATCTTCTCCGACGACTCGTCGTTCTCGGACGCCGACCTGAGCTTCGTCGACTTCGACAGCTTCTCGTCGGACGACTTCACGCCGGGCACGTACAACTGAACCGAGTGAGCTCGACGGAAGGGCCCTGCATCCACCAGGATGCGGGGCCCTTCCGCTTGTCGCCTCGCGGTCAGCGACGGCTGCCGTTCAGCGGTAGGTGACCGTCGCGTCCCCGAGGGGCCCGTCGTCACCCATGGCGTGCACGGTCACGGTCCCCCCCGGCCAGCCGACGGGGGTCGAGCTTGACCGTCCACTTGCCGAGCCCCGGGACCCGCGGCTCGACGGCGTTCCCGTCGGCGTCCGTCGCGGGCGCACCGTCGGCGTCGGTGAACGACAGGCGGGCGTTCGGCTCCGCCGACCCGGACAGCACCAGCTTCCGCGGCGCGTACCGGTCGACGGCGGCCGTGGTCGGGAACGGGATCATCGCGCCCGACGTCGCCGACCCGACCAGCTTGCCCTCCTCGTGGACCTCGGCGATGATCCCCATGAACCGGGTGCCGTCGGCGGGGTAGGCGAGGTCGGCCTCCCAGGTGCCGTCGGTGTTCTCGATCCAGTCCGTGTCGCCGTCGACCAGGGACCACGGTGCGCCGGACTCGTCGACGAAGCGCATCTGGGTCGCCGCCGGGCCGCGGCCCGAGACGTGGACCGTGTGCCCGACCGCGTCGACGACGACGTCGTCGATCCTCGGGTCGGCGTTCTGGTCGGCGGTGGCGTTCACCCGCAGCTGTTCGGCGCCGTCGAAGCGCAGGACGGTGGTGAGCGTGTGCTTGCCGAAGCCGACCCCGGTGATGCGGTGGGCGACCTTCCCGTCGCGGTCGACGACGGTCGACCCAGAGGGTGCACCGTCGACGCTGAACTCGAGACGCGCGCCCGGTTCGAACCCACCAGGCGAGGACACCTTCAGTGAGCGGTTCCAGCCCTCGCGCGTGATCAGCAACGCGAGCCAGGTCACCGGCTTGGTGGTCGCACGGACGGTCCGCTGCGGCGAGCCGATCGAGTCGGAGACCGTGAACGTGTGGTCGCCGAAGTCGTCGACGTGGGTCACGGCGCGCCAGGATCCGTCCGTGCGGACACGGGCGTCCACGGCTGCTCCGTCCGACGGCTGGACGGTCACGCGGTCGCCGGGGTCGCCCGTGCCGGCGAGCGTCACCGTGCCGGCGTTGTGCACGATGGAGGCCACCCGGGCAGTCAGGATGGGCACGGTGACGACGGCTCGGGCGGGTGCGGCGAACCCGATGACGGTCAGGAGCACGACGAGGACAGCGGCGATGACGAGCGGCCGGTGCGACCGACCTGCTGAAATGTGGAACATTGTCATGCCGGACATCGTGCAACTGCGGTGCGGCCGGTGTCCAGGCCTTGAAACGAACTGTTCACAACCGTGCTGCACCGCAGAACCGAGGGCAGCTCGGTCCGGGAGGCAGCGGGTCAGACGGCGCGGCCGGTGTCGTCGGCGCGGCCGCCGCCCGTGCCCGTCTCGTCGACGAGCGAGTACAGACTCAGGACGTTCCCGTCGGGGTCGCGGACGTCGAACCACGCGACCGCGCCGTCGACGCACGCGACCGGGCCCACGTCGATGCCGAGTGCCGCGATCCGGGCGTGCTGCGCAGCCACGTCGTCCACGCCGAAGCGGACACGGGCAGGGTGCTCCTCGGCGTCCGGTTCCTCGAGGAGCTGGACCCAGATGCCGCCGATCTCGTACTCGGCGACGCCGTCGGTGGGTTCGAGGTCCGGTTCCGCACGCTCGAACACCGCGCCGTACCAGAGGCACGACGCCTCGATGTCGGCGACCGGCAGGCCGACGGTCACGCTCGTGATGTCCATGACTCATCATGGCCCGCGTCGCGGGGTTCGTCGAGGGTGGGCGGACCTGGCAGGGTGGTGGGATGGCGACCCTGCGCGAACGGATCACGGCACCGGCACACCTCGAGCTGCCGAGTCCGGTCGGCGGTCTGACCTTCCGGCCCGCGACCCTCGACGACCTGCCGGCGATGCACGCCGTGGCGGTCGCCGCGGCGGCCGTCGACGACCCGCATGCTCGTCCCTCCACAGCGGACCTGCACCGCTCGCTGTCCACAGAAGGACTCGACGTCGCCCGCGACACCGTGGTCGGCGCCGATGCTGACGGGCATGTGCAGGCCTACGGCATCGTCGTCGACGTCCCCTCCCGTGTCACCGCGGCTCGTGTGGTCCTCGACGGCGCGGTCCACCCCGACCATCGCGACCGCGGCGTCGGCCGACGGCTGCTCGCCTGGCAGAGCGGGCGGGCGCGCCAGCGGCTCGCCACGCTCGACGTCGACCTGCCCGCGGCGCTCGACGTCGGTGGGCGCCGCGGATCGTCCGTCCTGCGCCTCGCCGCGCGGGCGGGGTTCGAGCCGATCCGCGACTGGGTCGACATGCAGGTCGTGTTCGACGAGCGGTCCGACGAGGTCGCGGTTCCGTCCGTCCCGGACGGCCTGGTGGTCCGACGGACGACGGCCGACGACATCGAACCGATGCGCCTCGCCAAGAACGACGCCTTCCGCGACCACTGGGGATCGCAGCCGATGGTCGCCGCCGACTGGCACGGGTTCCTCACCGCACCGAAGAGCCGTCCCGACCTGTCGCGCGTCGTCGTGGACGGGGACGGCTCCGTCCTGGCGTTCGCCGTCGTGGAGTCCGACCCGGAGTCCTTCGCGGCCCGCGGGCACTCCTTCGGCTACGTCCACTGGGTCGGGGTCGTCCGCGCGGCGCGCGGCACGGGGCTGGCACCGATCGTGCTCGACGCCGCACTGCAGGCGATCCGCGCCGACGGGCTCGCCGCCGCGGTGCTGCACGTCGACGCCGAGAACCCGAGCGGTGCCGGCCGGATCTACGAGCGCCTCGGCTTCGTCGCGGGCGACGTGCACGTCACGGCGTCCACAGCGCTCTGACCGGACCCGCCTCCACCGGACCCAGCTCCACCGTGCACCCCTGTTCTGGGTGCACCCGACCCCTGCTCGCCCCCTCTTTCTGGGACTGCGGTCCGTCGGTGCGCCAGAAGTAGCGTGGTCGGGCGCCTTCTCCCTGGTGGCGCACGACCCGACGACGTCTCGCGCCCGCGAGTCCAAGGAGGTGGGGGCCTGATGGCGACCCTGTCCGAGATCCTCATCCTGAACGGCGCCCTGCCCATCGAGCACCTCGACTCGATGACCGGCGACGAGGAGCTCGACGAACGCGCCATCCGCGGCCTCGTCGACCAGGGCGTCGTGAGCGAGGCCCAGTTCATCACCGCCCGCGCGGCCTCGAACAACTCCCGCACCGTCCCGCTGACCGACTACCCGGTCGACGGCACCGCCGTGTCGATGCTCCCCGCCGCGCTCTGCCGCCGGCACGGCGTGCTCGGCGTCGGCTTCGAGGGCGAGCTGCTCATCCTCGCGATGGTGAACCCGACCAACGTCCTGGCGATCGACGACGCCCGTGCCGCCTCCGGCCGTCCGATCAAGCCCCTGCAGGTCGAGGAGCGCGACCTCGCCACCGCCCTCGACCGCTACCTGCGTGCCGACGACGAGCTGAACGACCTCACCTCCTCGCTCGAGGAGGAAGCGTCCGTCAGCGCCTCCGCCCAGGTGGACATCGCCGACGGTGCGCTCGACGACGTCCCGATCGTCCGTTTCGTCAACCTGCTCGTGTCCCAGGCGATCCAGGACCACGCCTCCGACATCCACATCGAGCCGGGCGAGCACGAGGTCCGGATCCGCTACCGCATCGACGGCGTGCTGCACGAGATGGCCCCGGCGCCGAAGAACATCCAGAACGGCGTGATCAGCCGCCTGAAGATCATGAGCGACATCGACATCGCGGAACGGCGCAAGCCCCAGGACGGCCGCATGTCGGTCCGTCACGGCGGCCGTCAGATCGACCTCCGCGTGGCGACGCTGCCGACGGTGTGGGGCGAGAAGGTCGTCATGCGGATCCTCGACAACACGAACACGTCGTTGACCCTCAAGGACCTCAACCTGCTCGAGCAGAACTTCCAGGCGTACCAGAAGTCCTACTCGAAGCCGTACGGCATGATCCTGGTCACCGGTCCGACCGGTTCGGGCAAGTCGACCACGCTGTACACGACCCTGAACGCCGTCGCGCGCCCCGAGATCAACGTCATCACGGTCGAGGACCCGGTCGAGTACCGGATGTCCGGCATCAACCAGGTGCAGGTGAACCCGAAGGCCGGCCTGACCTTCGCCTCGGCGCTCCGTTCGATCCTGCGGTCCGACCCCGACGTCGTCCTGCTCGGTGAGATCCGCGACCACGAGACCGCCCAGATCGCGATCGAGGCGTCGCTGACCGGCCACCTCGTGCTCTCCACCCTGCACACCAACGACGCACCGTCGGCCGTGACCCGGCTCACCGAGATGGACATCGAGCCCTTCCTGGTCGGTTCCGCCCTGGACTCCGTGGTGGCGCAGCGACTCGCGCGTCGCCTCTGCGACCGGTGCAAGGCGCCCGCCGTGTACGAGGCCGAGCAGCTCCAGGCCCTCGGCTTCCTGCGCGCCGGCGACGAGGTCCCGCCGTTCTTCGCGCCGGTCGGCTGCGCGGTCTGCTCGAACACGGGCTACCGGGGCCGGATCGCGCTGCACGAGGTCATGACCGTCACCGAGGAGATCGAACGGCTCGCCGTCGCGCGCGCCTCGAGTGCGGAGATCAGCCGCGTCGCCCAGCAGCAGGGCATGCTGACCCTCCGCCAGGACGGCTTCGAGAAGGTCAAGCTCGGCATGACGAGCGTCGACGAGATCCTGCGCGTGGTCGCGTAGGCACCGGGAGGACACGAGCGATGACCGATTCCGTGTACGACATCACGACCCCCGGCGACGAGCCCGTCGCCGGCTGGCACCCGGGCAACCCCGGTACCGAGGTGGGGTCCCGACGAGCCGCCCGACTCGCGTCGGCTGCCCCCACGGCGCCTGTCCCGGCGGCCGCGCCCGAGCAGGTCTACGACCTCGGCGACGACACCATGGCCTGGCCGGCCCCCACCGGCTCGCCCATCGCCGTCCCGGTGGCGCAGCCCCTCGCCGCCCCCGCGACGCCGCCGGCAGCGGTGCCGTCGTCGATCGCGACCTACGGGTACACCGAGGCGCCGACGCACCAGCTGCCGGCGATCCCGTACAGCGGCGCGCACCACGCGACCCCGCCGGCGGCTCCCGCCGCGCCGGCCGCGGGCTCGTCGTCGGGTGACATCGACTTCTCGCGGCACGCCCGCGAGGTCGCCGACCCGGACCTCATCACCGCACTCGCCCAGGTCGTCTACCAGGGTGCGTCCGACCTGCACGTCACGGCGGACGCCCCGCCCACCGTCCGCGTCGACGGCTCGCTCCGCCCCGCCGTGCCGGGAGGCGCGTGGTCGCGTGGCAAGGTCATCGCGGCACTCAAGACGCTGCTGTCCGTCGAGCAGGCCGGCCAGTTCGACCACGACCAGGAACTCGACTTCGCGTACTCGCTCTCGCCGGAGTACCGGTTCCGCGTGAACTACTACCAGCAGCGCGGCAACTGGGGCGCGGCCTTCCGCATCATCCCGACGAAGATCAAGACGCTCAAGCAGCTCGGCATCCCCGAGCACGTGGGCGACTTCGCCGGCCTGCCGCGCGGCCTCGTGCTCGTGACCGGGCCCACCGGTTCCGGCAAGTCGACGACGCTCGCCGCCCTCATCGACCTGGTGAACGAGAGCCGCGCGGACCACATCGTGACGGTCGAGGACCCGATCGAGTTCATGCACGAGCACAAGCGCGCCATCATCAACCAGCGCGAGGTCGGTGCCGACACGCACTCCTTCGCCTCGGCGCTCAAGCACGTGCTCCGCCAGGACCCCGACGTCATCCTCATCGGCGAGCTCCGCGACCTCGAGACCATCTCCGTCGCCCTCACCGCCGCCGAGACCGGCCACCTGGTGTTCGCCACCCTGCACACGCAGAGCGCCCCCGGCACGATCGACCGCGTCATCGACGTCTTCCCGCCGCACCAGCAGGGCCAGATCCGCACGCAGCTCGCGGCCACCCTGCAGGGCGTCGTCTGCCAGACGCTCGTGCCGAAGGCGAACGGTGTCGGCCGTGTGGTCGCCACCGAGATCATGACGATCACGCCCGCCATCGGGAACCTCATCCGCGAGGGCAAGACGTACCAGATCACCTCGGCCATGCAGGCCGGGCGTGACCTCGGCATGCACACCATGGACCAGGACCTCGCGGAACTGGTCAACGTCGGCACGATCTCGCGGAAGGCCGCGATGGAGAAGGTGCACGACGAGGACGGCTTCGACCGGCTCGTGCAGCGCGTCGAGTCCCCGTCCGATTCATCGGCCGCCGCGATCGCCGCCAGCGGCATCGACTTCGGCGACAAGTTCTCCGGAGGCTACTGATGTCGCTCGCGTTCGACTACCGAGGCCGGGACGGCGCCGGCAAGCTCGTCAAGGGGCGGCTCGACGCCGCGTCCGAGGGCGCCGTCGTCCAGCGCCTGCGGGGCATGGGCGTCTCGCCCATCGCGATCACCGAGTCCAAGGCCGGCACCGGTCTGCAGGCCGAGATCAAGATCCCGGGCTTCGAGGCGGGCATCAAGCTCAAGGAGCTCGCGATCATGGCGCGGCAGGGTGCGACGATGCTCGCGAGTGGGCTCTCCCTGCTCCGAGCACTCTCGATCCTCGCTGACCAGACCGAGAGCAGGCGTCTCCGGACCATCCTCGGTCAGGTCCGCGACGAGGTCGAGCGCGGCGTCGCCTTCTCCGATGCGGTCGCGAAGTTCCCCGTCGACTTCCCGCCGATCATGATCAACATGATCCGCGCGGGCGAGACGGGCGGGTTTCTCGACAAGGCGATGGAATCGATCGCGACCAACTTCGAGAAGGAGCACAAGCTCCGGACGACCATCAAGTCGGCCATGACCTACCCGGTGGTCGTGCTCGTGATGTCGCTGCTCGCCGTCGTGATCATGCTGATCTTCATCGTCCCCGTGTTCCAGAGCATGTTCGAGGGGCTCGGCAGCAAGCTCCCGCTGCCGACGATGATGCTCGTGTACCTGTCCCACGCCATGCGCTACGTCGCGATCCCGCTGGCGATCGCCATCGCGGTCTTCTGGTTCTGGTGGCGCGCCAACAAGAACACCGATCGCGTACGCGCCTTCGTCGACCCCATCGCACTGCGCCTGCCGGTGTTCGGGGCATTGCAGAAGAAGATCGTGATCGCGCGTTTCGCCCGGAACTTCTCGGACATGATCGGAGCCGGCGTCCCGATCCTGCAGGCATTGCGCATCGTCGGAGAAGTGTCGAACAACTTTGTCGTACAACGGGCACTGAACAATGTCGGCGAATCAGTGCGGAAAGGCGAATCAATTGCGGGGCCGCTCGCAAAGGAACCCGTTTTCCCGTCGATGGTCTCGCAGATGGTCGCGGTCGGTGAGGACGCCGGGTCGCTCGAGGTGATGCTCGAGAAGATCGCCGTGTTCTACGACGCCGAAGTAGAGGCCACCACCGAGGCGCTGACGTCGCTCATCGAGCCGCTGCTCATCGCCTTCCTCGGCGTCGTCGTCGGCGGCATGATCATCGCGCTCTACCTTCCGATCTTCCAGATCACGAGCGTCATCGAGGGCGCTTCCTGATTCCCGACCCCCAGTGCGGGGGCGATACGAGCATTCCATCGCCCCCGCACTGGGGGTCTTCTCTGCCCTCGATGGCCCCCGTTCTCGGGATTGGCCCGCCAAATCAGCCCGAATACGCTGATGTGCGGCGGCAGAGCAAGCCCCGAATTCACATTCCCCTCATTCCCCGCAGAATGGAAACAATCATGTACTTCGCTCTCATGGGCAAGCTCGAAGCTCGCCGCAAGGGTCTCCTGGCCGAAGAGGAGAAGGGCTTCACCCTCATCGAGCTCCTGGTCGTCGTCATCATCATCGGCATCCTCGCGGCCATCGCGATCCCGGTGTACCTGAACGTCCAGAACAACGCCCGCAACTCCTCGGTGCAGTCCGACCTGTCGAACGTCAAGACCGCGATCGTCGCCTACCAGACCGACAAGGGCACCCTCCCGCCGGCACTGGACCAGGCCACGCTGGGTGACTACGGCTACTCGGTCAGCTCGGACAACGGACTTGCTTACAAGGCCACTCCCGCTACCGGTGCGACCACGTGGTGCGTCAACGGCAAGAACACGAAGACGAACAAGGCCTACAGCATCTCGAACACCTCGCAGGTCGTCGAGGGCGCCTGCGCCTGATTAAGGCTCCGGAGGGCGGGGAACGGCTCGCGTCGTGCCCCGCCCTCGTCAGCATCATCCCGAATTCGACCGTCTGTGGAGGCAAGCATGCGCACCATCGCCAAGAGCGTGCGCGCCTCCGACGACGAGAGCGGTTTCACGATCATCGAGGTGATGGTCGCGATGGTGGTGTTCGCGCTCATCGCCGCCGGCGTCGCGACCGGGATCGTCGGCACTCTCGCGCTCACACAGGACAACCGCTCCCGTGAGACCGCGCTCAACCTCGCTGCCGCTGACATCACCGCAGTGCGCAGCAACGCTGACGTGTTCTCCGTGTCCGGAGGCACCACCACGAAGACGGTCGGCAAGCGGGACTACACCGTGACCCGCAAGACCAGCTGGATCACCTCCTCGGGGACGGACAACACCTGCGGCGCCGGTTCCGGTCAGCTGTCGTACAAGCGGGTCAACGTCTCGGTGAGCTGGCGGAGCAGCCCGACGGCGACGCCTCGGAGCGTCGGCCTCGACACGTTGGTCGCCCCACCGTCCTCCGTGTCGACCAACGACTCCTCGACGATCGTCGTCGGCGTGCAGACCGCGAACGGTGGTCCGAACCCCGGAGTCTCCGTCCAGGTCACCCCGGTGTCCGGGACAGGAGCAGCGGCGCTCACCGCGCAGCCCCCGGTGACGGACAGCGACGGCTGCACCTACGTGCTCAACGTCACCCCGGGGTCCTACACCGTCACGATCAACAAGAGCGGCAACATCACCCCGGACGGCAAGACGTCCGACGTCGTGACCCCGCGTGCCGGATCGGTCGCGAGCAAGAGCTTTGCCTACGACCTGCCTGCGTCCATCACGATGACGTACGCGACGAACGCGAACACGACGGCGACGCTGCCGACCGGGTTCACCGGTGTCGTCCGGCACGGCGACACCATCCAGGCGGCGACGTCATCGACCGTTTCGGTGTTCCCGTACACCGACGGCTGGAACGCACTCGGCGGCGCCTTCTCGACGACCTGCCGGAACGTCGATCCGACGACGTGGCCGACCGCGGACAAGCTGGTGACCGACCCAGACATCCTCGGCCCCGCCATCGGCGGTATGCCAGGCGAGAGCTCGACGGCACAGATCGCGATGGGCGTGGTCGGTGTGCAGCTGAAGGGCTCGAACACCGTCCTGACGGCAACGGTCAAGAACACGAGCGCCGTGGCGAACGGCGACCCGGGGTGCTCCCCGTCCGTGCGCTACACCTTCGCCGGTCTGTCCGCGAAGTCGGTCACGAACATCGCACTCCCGTACGGGACGTGGACGCTGCAAGAGGGCACGTCGACGACCAACGCCAGCACGGCCGTCGCGACGATCTCGGCCACCCCGGGTGCCGACAACGTCACGGTGAGCGCCTCGAAGAACGTGGTGACCCTGGATCCCCGCGTCGTCCCGGTGGCGCCGTGATGCGCCGAGTCGCCGACCTGCTCGACCGGGCGCGACGCGATGAGGCCGGGGTGACGCTCGCCGAGCTGATCGTCGCGATGTCGATGGGACTCATCGTCCTGGCCGTCGCTGCGTCGTTCTTCGTCTCGGCGCAGCGCACCGCCGTGCAGGCGAAGAACATCGGGTCGAACACGCGGCTCGCCGCCAACGCCATGAACGAGTCGACCCGGATGCTGCAGTCCGCGACGCAGAACCCCGTGCCGACCGGGACGGATCCGCAGAACGCCTTCCAGTACGCGAGCGCGTCGAGCGTGCGCTTCTTCACGTTCGTGGACACCACCTCGTCCGACTCGAGGACGCAGCAGGTGCAGCTCACCATCGACCCCGTCGCGCGCACCCTGACCGAGACCACCTGGAGCGGATCGGGCTGGACAGCGAAGATGCCGTACTCCACCTTCGCCACCAGTGCCTCCGCGACGCTGTCGGCGACCCCGACGACGACGCGTGTCCTCGCAACGGGGATCGTGCCGAGCAAGACCACCTTCACCTACTCGGCCGCGAGCAGTGGTGTCCTCGGGACGCCGTCGGCTCCGGTGTCGGCTGCGGACCTGCCGAAGATCGCCGCCGTCACGGTGACCGTGACCACTGGTACCGGCGAGAACGATCCGAACGCCGTCGTACTGACCAACACCGTCTCCCTCGTCAACGTCGCCCTCGGAGGAAGCTGATGCGTCGTCTCGTCCGGTCCGACCGTCTGCGCGGCGGTGAAGACGGCTTCGCGCTGCCCGCGGTGCTCGGCATCGCGATGGTGGTGATGCTGCTCGTCGCGACGATGGTCGCCACCTCGACGAGCGGCGCACGGGTGACGGCGAAGGACACCGCCTGGCTCCGCGCTGCTGCGGCCGCACAGGCCGGGATCGCGGACTACCAGGCGCGGTTGAACGCCGACAACTCCTACGGCCTGTACGGGCAGGCGTCGGCACCCTTCAGCCGGTCGACCGGCAGCACGTTCCCGTCCGGAACGGGCAGCAACCCTGCCTTCGCCTACGAGCGCGGCGGGGACTCGACGTGGGTGTGGGTGCCCGGCGCTGACGGCAAGCGTTCCGACGCCGCCTACCGGTACGCCGTCGACAACTCGAAGCTCGGCTCGCAGGGGCTCATCCGCCTGCAGGTGACCGGGAAGTCGGGCACCACGTCCCGCACCTTCATCGCGAACATCCGCCCGGACGGTTTCTCGAACTACCTGTACTACACGAACTACGAGTCCGGGAAACCGAGCGTCACCAACGAGACCTACTCGAACCGGAGCTCCGCGCTGTGCTCCTCGGCGTACCAGCCGCTCGCGACCAGCACGACGTGCGCGCAGATCCAGTTCGGTCCGAACGACCGGCTGCAGGGTCCCGTCCGGTCGAACGACCGGCTGATGATCTGCGGTTCGACGTTCGACAGCACCGTGCAGAGCGTCTACAGCTACACGACGAGCGGTTGCTCCACGAGCAAGAAGGCCACCTTCGCGCAGACACCCACGACGACGTCGACCCTGACGCCGCCGGCCACCATCGGCAACCTCCGGGACTACGCCCGGACCGATCTGCCGTCCACGACCGAGACGGTCGAAGGTGTCGGCTGCCTCTACACCGGTCCGACGAAGATCACCTTCAACGGCAACGGCACCATGACGGTGCAGTCCCCGATGACCATCGCCACCCAGGTGCAGGGGCAGACCGCCTCGGCCGGTGCCGTCATCGTGTCGGGCAGCAACGGCAACTCGGCGAAGTGCGGTACCGTCGCGGCGCTGCAGGGTGCAGGCGCCACCGTGCCGATCCCGACGAACAACATCGTCTACGTGCAGAACGAACCGGCGCAGCGGTCCGGGAGCACCCAGGACCCGAACTACTGGGACGCGTCGGCCTTCAAGAACAAGCAGAACGCCTGCGACGTAGCCGCGAGCCCGGTCACGAACCAGGTCGCCAACGGCGTGGGATTCCCGTACGTGTCGACGGCCGGCAGTTCGACGATGCAGAAGAACAACTCCGAGATCACGCCGACCGCTGGGGGCGGTGCCAACGTCTCGAACCCCTACGGCTGCGATCGAGGAGACGTGTTCGTGCAGGGCGTCGTCGACAAGGCGGTCACGATCGCGGCGGAGAACTACTTGTACGTGACGGGGGACATCACCTACCCGGCGAACCGCACGGCGTCCACGGTCCTCGGACTCATCGGCCAGGAGGCCGTGTGGGTCTGGAACCCGTTCACCGTCTCTGGTGTCCCGGCTGCGCCCACCGCTGGTGACGACCGCCGGATCGACGCCTCCATCCTCTCGAACGCCGGTACCTTCGTCGTGCAGAACTGGACGAAGGGCTCGACGGCCGGCCGTGGCCAGCTCACGGTCAACGGGTCGATCGCGCAGAACTGGCGCGGAGCCGTGGGCCTCGCGAGTGGGACCGGTTACTCGAAGGACTACCAGTACGACAGCAGCCTGCGGACCTACACGCCTCCGAAGTTCCCGCAGCCGACGATCACCACCTACACGGTCGCGACGCAGGTCGAGTCGAAGACGGCGTACGACGCCTCCGGGGCTGCGCTGTGACGTTCGTCGCGGGGATGAGCGGGCTGCTCGGCCTGCTGATCGGTTCGTTCCTCAACGTCGTCGTGCACCGCGTCCCCGCAGGGATGAGCGTGGTCAGCCCGCCGAGCGCCTGTCCTGGTTGCGGACACCACATCCGACATCGGGACAACGTCCCGGTGCTCTCCTGGGTCGTGCTCCGCGGACGGTGCCGTGACTGCGCGACGCGGATCTCGGTGCGCTACCCGCTCGTCGAGGCTGCCACATGCGTCCTCTTCGCCCTCGTCGGCGTCCTCGTCGCCACGCGGAGTGGCTCGGTGGGCGGAACGGTGCAGGAGGTCGTGCTGGCCGCGGCGCTGCTCTACCTGATGGCCGTCAGTGTCGCGCTCGCCCTGATCGACCTCGACACGCACACCCTCCCGAACCGCATCGTGTACCCGTCGTACGTCGTCCTCGGCGCACTCCTGCTCGCCGCGACGGTGGTGTCCGGTGACTGGGGGGCCTTCGTGCGCGGACTCGTCGGGTGTGGCGTGCTCGGTTCCGCCTACCTGGTGTTGGCGATCGCGGTACCGGGCGGGATGGGACTCGGTGACGTGAAGCTCGCCGGCGTCCTGGGGCTCGTGCTCGCGTACCTCGGATGGGGACCCCTCGCAGTGGGTTCTTTCAGCGCCTTCCTGCTCGGCGGTATCTTCGCGATCGTCCTTCTCGCAGTCCGACGGACCGGTCGTCGCACCGGGATCCCGTTCGGGCCCTGGATGCTCGTCGGCGCCTGGACCGGGATCGTCCTGGGCACGCCGATCTGGGACGCCTACCTCCACCTGCTCGGCCTCTGACCCGCTGCCGCGCGCCCCATCGACGTCTCCCTTACCGACCCGAACGAACCAGGAAGCAGCCATGGCGAAGAACATCGTGGGCATCGACATCGGAGCCTCCGCGATCCGAGCGGTCGAGGTCCAGGACCCCGACCGCGCCGAACCCACCATCGTGCGGTTCGCCGAAGTACCGGTGCCGGCCGGTTCCACCCGGCAGGGCGAGGTACTCGAACCGAACACCGTCGCTGCGGCGCTCAAGCAGCTGTGGTCGATCGGTCGGTTCCGCACCCGCGACGTGGTCCTCGGGATGGGCAACCAACGGGTCCTGTCGCGTGACCTCACCGTGCCGAAGGCGCCGATCGCGCAGATCCGCGAGTCGCTGCCCTTCCAGGTGCAGGACATGCTCCCGGTACCCGTCGGCGACGCCATCCTCGACTTCTACCCCACCGGCGAGAGCGACGGTGAGAACGGCCCGGTCGTCTCCGGCCTCCTCGTGGCCGCGGTCAAGGACGCCGTCCTGGCGAACGTGCGTGCCGCACAGGCCGCCGACCTGAACCCGGTCGCGGTCGACCTGATCCCGTTCGCGTTGTCGCGCGTGGTGACGCCGCGCAACCACCGTGGCACGACGGCCATCGTCGAGTGCGGCGCCAACACCACGACCGTCGTCGTCGTCACCGACGGAGTGCCGAAGTTCGTCCGCATCGTCCCGACGGGTGGCGACGACATCACGAGGACCCTCGCCGGTCGGATGTCGATCTCGGAGGACGAAGCAGAAGCCGTCAAGCGGCACTTCGGCATGCGCGAGCTGTCCGCGCGCACCCCCGACGACGCGATGGCGATCGCCTCGGTGCGCGAGTCGGCGCAGGAGCTCCTGTCGAGTCTCCGGAACACCATCAACTACTTCGCCAACACCCGACCGTCGGAGCCGGTCGGGGACGTGCGACTCATCGGCGGTGGAGCCGCGCTCCCCGGGTTCTCCGACTCGTTGGCCGAGTACACCCGTCTGCCGGTACGGAACGCGGCGCCCTTCGAGGGCGCCCGCACGGCGCGATCGATCACCACCGAGTCCCTGGACGCGAACGGCAGCGCCATCGCCGTCGCCTGGGGCCTCGCGGTCGGAGGGAAAGCAGCATGAGCCAGGCGACGATCGGGACGGGGCGGCAGCCTCGTTCCCGCAAGGCCGGGAAGGCGGCGAGCGTCGACGCGGTCACCGTGGCGCCGCAGGACCGCCAGAAGCGGCAGCGCGGCTCGGGTCAGCCCCTGACCATCGGCGGGTTCCCGAGTGTCGACCTGCTGCCCCCCGAGGTGCTCGTGCACCGACGCGAGCGCGCGGTGACCCGTCGGCTCTGGCTCGGCGTCGTGATCCTCGTCCTCGTCGCGGGTGCGGGCGTCGGCGTGACTGCGATGCTCGCCGCACAGGCGAAGACCGAGCTGGCCCGTTCACAGGAACAGTCGCTGTCGATCCTGCAGCAGCAGCAGCAGTACTCGGACGTGCGGACGACGGAGTCGTCGACGTCGCTGCTCGAATCGGCGCAGGCCGTCGGCGGTTCCACCCAGATCGGTTGGGGTGACTACCTCGCGAAGGTGGAGTCCTCCCTGCCCGGTGGTGTGTCCATCACGGGCCTCAACGTGGACTCTGCATCGCCGATCGAGTCGTACGCCCAAGCGGACGCCCCGCTGCAGGGATCACGCATCGCCACCCTGACCCTCGACGTGGCGACCCCGACCCTGCCCTCCCTGCCGGAGTGGCTCGACTCCGTGAAGGGGCTCCCCGGCTTCGTCGACGCGACCGCGAACTCGGTGACGCTCGATCCGAGCAGCGGGTCCTACACGGTCAACATGACCATCCACGTCAACGAGAAGGCCTACGACCGCACGTACACGAAGGGCCAGGACTCCCAGTGAGCAAGAACCGCCTCTCCATGGTGTTCGCCGTCGTGGCGATGGCCGCGGTCGTCCTCGCGGGCTTCTTCGTCGGCGTCCAGCCCCAGCTGGCCCAGGCCGCCTCGAGCCGCGCCCAGCAGGTCGACGTCGACCGGACGAACGCATCGAGCAGGGCCGAACTGGCCCGGTTGCGCAAGCAGGCCGAGAAGCTCCCGGCGATGCGTGACGAGCTCGAGAAGCTCCAGGCCTCCGTTCCGGCGACGGCGAGCATGTCGCGTTTCTACGGGGAGCTCTACGACGTCGCCGGTGCGACGGGGGTGACGGTGTCGTCGATCACGACCGACGACGCCCTGCCGTACACGCCCCCGGCCGCTGAGGTCGGGTCGTCCGCAACGGGCAGCGCCGCCGCCGCGCCGTCGGCGAGTCCGTCGGCGACCGCCTCGGCGGCTCCGTCCTCGGAAGCCTCTGCGAGTGCGACGCCGACCACGCCGGCCCCGCCGACGACGTTCACGAACCCGGTGATCAACTCGTCGAACATGTCCTTGATCCCCGTCACGGTCTCCGTGGACGGGACGTTCGACCAGGCCCGGCAGTTCGTCGCCGGTACCCAGTCGGGCGAGCGGCTGTTCTTGATCAACGAGATCTCCTCGGCGGAGTCGAGCGGAGCGGCGACGGAAGGGGCAGAGGCAGATGCGTCTGCTGGGCAGACCTGGACCTTCGGCGGCTACGTCTACGTCCTGACCACGGACTCGGGCGCCGCCGCGAAGGGCTGAGCCCACCCCCGTGAAGTGGGGCCGGGCGCGGCACGCCGACCCCACTTCCGCGACAGTCGTCGTTGTGCGTACGATGCTCCCGAGCCCGCGATCGCGGCTGCTCGTCCCCTCTCGAACGGTCGGCTCGGATCGGCCGTTCCCGTCGTGCCCGGAGTCGCGCGTGTTGGTCGGAATCGTGGAGTTCCTCGGCTGGTTCGGAGCCGTAACCGTCCTCGCTGGTTACATCCTCTTCTCGACGGGGAAGCTGCCGAACGGCCCCGTCTACCAACTCTTCAACCTGGTCGGCGGCCTCGCGGTCGCGGTGAACGTCGCCGCGCACCACGCGATCCCCTCGACGATCGTGAACGGCATCTGGGCGGTCGTCGCCGTGGTCGTCCTCGTCCGGATGGGCCGGGCCCGTCGGGCCGCCCGTCGAGCCGAGCCGACCGACGGCGTCCGGCGCGACGGGGCTGGCGACGCCGGCGGGGGAGCCCCGGTCCTGCACACGGAGCCCCCGGCGACCACGGGCGTCCTGCCGGTGATGGGCCCCGCGGTGCGCGACCACGAGTCCGACGCGGCGTCCGTGGCGGACGCGGCCCCGGGCCTCCAGGCCGACTCCGGTCCCGGTCCCGTCCCCGCGACCGCTCCGGCGCCGATGACGGAGACCGTCCCGATCATCACCGCGACGATCGCCCTCGCGCTCGTCGCCGCGGCGCAGGAGCAGGCCGGCCGGTCCGACGAAGCCGCTCAGCGCGCCGCCCGGACCGACACCGCCCGCTGACCCGTCGGACGGCGATACGATCAGCCCATGTCCCGGTGGTTGATCGCGACGATGACGTCCGTCCTCTTCATCGCGCTCGTGGTCGCCGTCACGGGCTTCGAGGCCCTGCTCGCCGACGTCGAGATCATCTCCCAGCCGGACGCCACCCCGTACCTCGGCCCGGCGATGGTGGTCGGCGGTGCGCTCGTGGTGTTCCTCGCGACCGCCGTCGGCGCGCGGGACGGCAACCCCGGCGTGACCGGTCTCGTCGCGGCCGCCACCGTCTACCTCGTCATGCTCGGGGTCGGGTCCGTCGGTTACGCGCTGCTCCGTGGCGACGCGACCGAGCTCGTGGTCTTCCCTGCCGGCTACGCCCTCGGGCCGTTCGTGGTCGGGTCGGTCGTGGTCGCGCTGCTGTCCGTCGTGGGCGGGACGGCGACGGCGAAGCAGCAGGCACGAGCGGCCCGTGCCGCCGCCGACGCGGGCGGGCAGCGGGGGACGACGATCGCGGGCGACGACCAGGCCGGGCGGTAGTCTTCCGGGGCACGACGCACTCGCAACGGGGGAACGATGACCGACCAGCAGGAGCAGCAGGACGGCTGGGGCGCCGTCCCACCGGTGGCCTCGATCCGCGGCACCCACGACGCGTCCGGCACCACCGCGGTGGCCGCACGCCCCGCACGCCGTCTCCGCCGCCGGCAGGTGATCGGGATCGTCGCCGGGGCGACGGCCGTCGTGCTCCTGCTCGTCGCCGGTGTGGTCGGGTTCTCGATCGGGACGGCCACGCACGCGGCCGACCGCCCGGTGCGCGCGTTCCTCGACGACCTGACGGCAGGACGTGTCGACGCGGCACTGGACGCCGCAGGGATCGACCCCGAGGAGTCCGACGTCCTGCTGCGCCCGGCCGCCTACGCGAAGGCTCGGAACAAGGTGACCGGCTACCGCATCGCGGCCACCAGCACCGAGGGGGACACCGCGACGGTCCGGGCGTACCTGCGGCAGGGCGGCCAGGACGTGGCAGCCACCTTCACGCTCGAGCAGACCGGGACGGACTGGGGGGTCTTCCCGGTGTGGGAGCTGCAGGCGCCGGAACTCGGCTCCGTCGTCGTGGACGTCGACGGCCCCACCCCCGCCGCGGTGCGCGTCGACGGCAGCACGGCGCGGACGGCGAAGGACGGCACGTTGAGCCTGCGGGCGCTGCCCGGCACGTACGCGGTGTCCTACGCCGGCGGGAAGTGGACGACCGCGGACGGCGGCGAGACGACGGTGCGCGGGTTCGGCGACGACGTCTCGACACCGGTGCGGATGCAGGCGTCGCTCACGGACGCCGGCGTCCGGGCTGCGGAGCGGGCGGTCGACGCCTGGGTCGACGGCTGCATCGCCTCGAAGGAGGCCGCACCCCCCGGGTGCAGCTTCTACGCCTACGGCCAGGACCCCGCCTACACCTACACCAACCAGAAGTGGACCCTCGTCTCGCGACCGGTCGTCGACGTCAGCCGCTGGACGTCGAACGGCTGGCTGGTCACCACGACGACCTTCGGCCGCGCGACGTTCACGGCTGACATCGCGGGCGCCGGCGGGACCGGGACGGCATCGGCCGGCCCGCTCAACGTGAACGCGAGCGGCTACGTCACCGGCTTCGGCGACGACGGCGCGACGTTCCGGTCCGCCGTCGGCAACGGGTCCTCCGACACCGGTTCGTGAGTCCCGCGCCCCGGCGACCGGGCGCAGCGACCGACGGCGCGACCGCTCCTGCCCCGGATTGATTTCACCCCGCCCCGCGGGTAGTCTCTACTGGGTGTGCGCCCTCGGGCGCGCCCGAAAAGTCCGGCGGGCCACATCGCCCGGTCGGACCACTCCGTCCCCCACCGTTCTCCGCCGTCAGGCGGTGATCAGCATGGGACGAGGAAGCCGGCGGATCGCGCCGGCCAGAGAGCACGAGCGAAGAACCAGGAGAACAGTTGCCTACCATCCAGCAGCTGGTTCGCAAGGGTCGCGCGCCGAAGGTCACCAAGACCAAGGCGCCCGCCCTGAAGGCGAACCCCCAGCAGCGTGGCGTGTGCACCCGCGTCTACACCACCACCCCCAAGAAGCCGAACTCGGCACTGCGCAAGGTCGCTCGTGTCAAGCTCTCGAACGGCACCGAGGTCACGGCCTACATCCCCGGTGAGGGCCACAACCTCCAGGAGCACTCGATGGTGCTCGT
Source organism: Curtobacterium sp. MMLR14_006 (assembly GCF_001864985.1). Taxonomy (NCBI): domain Bacteria; kingdom Bacillati; phylum Actinomycetota; class Actinomycetes; order Micrococcales; family Microbacteriaceae; genus Curtobacterium; species Curtobacterium sp. MMLR14_006. The sequence continues at coordinate 462,603 of NZ_MJGU01000022.1, forward strand.
CCGCGGCGGTCGTGTGAAGGACCTCCCGGGTGTCCGTTACAAGATCATCCGTGGCGCCCTGGACACCCAGGCAGTCAAGAACCGTAAGCAGGCTCGCAGCCGCTACGGCGCGAAGAAGGGTTGAGTTAGATGCCTCGCAAGGGTCCCGCTCCCAAGCGTCCCGTCGTCGCCGACCCGGTCTACGGCGCCCCCATCGTCAGCCAGCTGGTCAACAAGATCCTGCTGGACGGCAAGAAGGGCCTCGCCGAGCGCATCGTCTACGGTGCACTCGAAGGCGTCACCGCCAAGAACCAGCAGGACGCCGTCGCCACGCTCAAGAAGGCGCTCGACAACGTCCGTCCGACCCTCGAGGTCCGCAGCCGCCGCGTCGGTGGCTCGACCTACCAGGTCCCGGTCGAGGTCAAGCCGCACCGCGCGAACACCCTCGCGCTCCGCTGGCTGACCTCGTACGCCAAGGCCCGTCGCGAGAAGACGATGACCGAGCGTCTCATGAACGAGATCCTCGACGCGTCGAACGGTCTCGGTGCCGCGGTCAAGCGCCGCGAGGACACGCACAAGATGGCCGAGTCGAACAAGGCCTTCGCCCACTACCGCTGGTAGTCCCGGCACCGTCCGGGCGCCGGTGGTCACCACCGTCGGCGCCCGGACGGCCGCCAACCTCTCCTACAACTCTTCCGGAGGAACCCTGTGGCACAGGACGTGCTCACCGACCTGAACAAGGTCCGCAACATCGGCATCATGGCGCACATCGATGCCGGCAAGACCACGACGACCGAGCGCATCCTGTTCTACACGGGCATCACGCACAAGATCGGTGAGGTCCACGACGGCGCTGCCACGATGGACTGGATGGCGCAGGAGCAGGAGCGCGGCATCACGATCACGTCGGCCGCGACGACCTGCTTCTGGGACAACAACCAGATCAACATCATCGACACCCCCGGTCACGTGGACTTCACGGTCGAGGTGGAGCGCTCGCTCCGCGTCCTCGACGGTGCGGTCGCCGTCTTCGACGGCAAGGAGGGCGTCGAGCCCCAGTCCGAGACCGTGTGGCGTCAGGCGGACAAGTACGACGTCCCGCGCATCTGCTTCGTCAACAAGATGGACAAGCTGGGCGCCGACTTCTACTTCACCGTCGACACCATCATCAACCGCCTCGGCGCGGAGCCCCTCGTGCTCCAGCTCCCGATCGGCGCCGAGAACGACTTCGTCGGGATCGTCGACCTCATCGAGATGCACGCCAAGGTCTGGCCGGGCGATGCCAAGGGTGACGTCACCATGGGCGCCCAGTACGAGGTCCAGGAGATCCCCGCGGACCTCAAGGACCGTGCGGACGAGTACCGCGCCAAGCTGATCGAGCGCGTCGCCGAGACCGACGACGCCCTGCTCGAGAAGTACTTCGGCGGCGAGGAGCTCACCAAGGACGAGATCAAGAGCGCGATCCGCAAGCTCACGATCGCTTCCGAGGTCTACCCCGTCCTCTGTGGCTCGGCCTTCAAGAACCGCGGTGTCCAGCCGATGCTCGACGCCGTCATCGACTACCTCCCGTCCCCGCTCGACGTGCCGCCGATGATCGGCCACGACGTCAAGGACGAGGAGAAGGAGATCATCCGCAAGCCCGACGCGTCGGAGCCGTTCTCGGCCCTCGCGTTCAAGGTCGCGGTGCACCCCTTCTTCGGTCGTCTGACCTACGTCCGCGTGTACTCCGGCTCGATCGAGTCCGGTGCCCAGGTCATCAACTCGACCAAGGGCAAGAAGGAGCGCATCGGGAAGATCTTCCAGATGCACTCCAACAAGGAGAACCCGGTCGACAACGTGACCGCGGGCCACATCTACGCGGTCATCGGCCTCAAGGACACCACCACCGGTGACACCCTGTGCGACCCGACCAACCAGGTCGTCCTCGAGTCGATGACGTTCCCGGAGCCGGTCATCGAGGTCGCCATCGAGCCGAACACGAAGGCCGACCAGGAGAAGCTCTCCACGGCCATCCAGAAGCTCGCCGAAGAGGACCCGACGTTCCGCGTCGAGCTCAACGCCGAGACCGGTCAGACGACGATCAAGGGCATGGGCGAGCTCCACCTCGACATCCTCGTCGACCGCATGAAGCGCGAGTTCAAGGTCGAGGCGAGCGTCGGCAAGCCGCAGGTGGCCTACCGCGAGACGCTCACCAAGGTCGTCGAGCGCTACGACTACACGCACAAGAAGCAGACCGGTGGTTCCGGCCAGTTCGCGAAGGTGCAGATCGCCCTCGAGCCGATGGAAGTCACGGCCGAGAAGGTCTACGAATTCGAGAACGCCGTCACCGGTGGTCGCGTGCCGCGTGAGTACATCCCGTCGGTCGACGCCGGTATCCAGGACGCCATGCAGGTCGGCATCCTCGCGGGCTACCCGACGGTCGGCGTGAAGGCCATCCTCAAGGACGGCGCGGCGCACGACGTCGACTCGTCCGAGATGGCGTTCAAGATCGCCGGTTCGATCGCCTACAAGGAAGCGGCCCGCAAGGCCGGTCCGGCGATCCTCGAGCCGATCATGGCCGTCGAGGTCCGTACTCCGGAGGAGTACATGGGCGACGTCATCGGTGACCTGAACTCCCGTCGTGGCCAGATCGCCTCGATGGAGGACGCCTCGGGCGTCAAGGTGGTCCGCGCGAGCGTGCCGCTGTCCGAGATGTTCGGCTACGTCGGCGACCTGCGGTCGAAGACCTCTGGTCGTGCGGTCTACTCGATGACCTTCGAGACCTACAGCCAGGTCCCGGCCAAGGTCGCCGAGGAGATCATCGCGAAGAACGCGGGGGAGTAGCGCTCAGCGCTTCTCCACAGGCGGGGGTGCCCGGCGACGGGCCCCTCGCCACCAAGTAAAGTAACGACACAACACCGCGCACCGACGTCCGAGCCCATCCAGGGCCGGCCGGAGGTGACGCTTTCCGAGTCCTGAGGAGGACCCACAGTGGCCAAGGCCAAGTTCGAGCGCACCAAGCCGCACGTCAACATCGGAACCATCGGTCACGTCGACCACGGCAAGACCACGCTCACGGCGGCGATCACCAAGGTTCTGCACGACCAGTACCCGGACCTCAACGAGGCCCGTGACTTCGCGCAGATCGACAACGCTCCCGAGGAGCGCCAGCGCGGCATCACGATCAACATCTCCCACGTGGAGTACCAGACCGAGAAGCGTCACTACGCGCACGTCGACGCCCCCGGTCACGCCGACTACGTGAAGAACATGATCACGGGTGCGGCGCAGATGGACGGCGCGATCCTCGTGGTCGCCGCCACCGACGGCCCGATGCCCCAGACGCGTGAGCACGTCCTGCTCGCCCGCCAGGTCGGCGTCCCCTACATCGTCGTCGCGCTGAACAAGTCCGACATGGTGGACGACGAGGAGATCCTGGAGCTCGTCGAGCTCGAGGTCCGCGAGCTCCTCGGCTCGCAGCAGTTCGACGAGGACGCCCCCGTCGTGCAGGTCTCGGCGCTCAAGGCGCTCGAGGGCGACGAGAAGTGGGTCAAGTCGGTCCAGGACCTCATGGCCCAGGTCGACGAGAACGTGCCGGACCCGGTGCGCGCCACCGACCAGCCGTTCCTGATGCCGATCGAGGACGTCTTCACGATCACCGGTCGTGGCACGGTCGTCACCGGTCGCGTCGAGCGTGGCACGCTCAACCTGAACGAGGAGGTCGAGATCGTCGGCATCCGCGCGACGCAGAAGACCACCGTCACGGGCATCGAGATGTTCCGCAAGCTGCTCGACCAGGCGGTCGCCGGTGACAACACCGGTCTGCTCATCCGTGGCCTCAAGCGCGAGGACGTGGAGCGCGGCCAGGTCGTCGTGAAGCCGGGTTCGGTCACGCCGCACACCGAGTTCCAGGCGAACGCGTACATCCTGACCAAGGACGAGGGTGGGCGTCACAACCCGTTCTACGCGAACTACCGCCCGCAGTTCTACTTCCGCACCACGGACGTCACCGGCGTCATCACGCTGCCCGAGGGCACCGAGATGGTCATGCCCGGTGACACCGTCGCCATGACGGTCGAGCTGATCCAGCCGATCGCCATGGAGGAGGGCCTCCGCTTCGCCATCCGTGAGGGTGGTCGTACGGTCGGCGCCGGTACGGTCGAGAAGATCATCAAGTAACTCCGGTTCCTTGCGCGAGCGGGGTCGGGCCTTCGGGCCCGGCCCCGCTTCGTCGTCCGCGGGCGACGGACGGGAGGCCCGGGTCGTCCCCGGCGCGTCGGTGCACGCCGATCCGTGGTGCGTCACAGGCGTGTCGGAGTTTGCTGAGGGACGTGACACGTCTCCGCCGCTCCACGACCAACGGTCGTGGCTACCACCGCCTCCGCAGCGGGCGCGGGTTCTCGTACCGCGACCCGTCGGGCAGCACCGTGACCGACAAGGACGTGCGCGAGCGACTCGACGCCCTGGTGATCCCGCCGGCGTGGGACGACGTGTGGATCTCGCCGTACGAGAACGGGCACATCCTCGCCACCGGGATCGACGGTGCGGGGCGGCGCCAGTACATGTACCACCCGTCCTGGCGCGAGCGCATGGACCGCATCAAGTACGACCGGGCCCTGGCCCTCGCCGAGTCCCTGCCGGTCGCGCGTCGTGGGGTCACGATGGACCTGCGGCGTCCCGAGCCCGACCGGCAGCGCGCGCTGGCCGCTGCGTTCCGCATGCTCGACCAGGGGTCGCTGCGGGTCGGCTCGGAGCGCTACGCGACGGAGCACGGCAGCCGCGGGCTCTCGACGCTGCTGTGTGCGCACGCCCACGTCTCCGGCGACGACATCGAGCTCGACTTCCCCGGCAAGAGCGGGCAGGAGTGGTCCTCGTCGATCCACGACGCCGACCTCGCCCGGGTCATCGCCGGCATGAAGCGCCGCGGACCGAACGCGCGGCTGCTGTCCTTCCGTGAGCGCCGCGGTGCCGAGTGGGAGCCGCTGTCCGCCGAGGACATCAACGCCTACGTCAAGGAACGCGCGGGGGACGAGTTCACCGCGAAGGACTTCCGGACCCTGCACGGCACGGTCGCCGCCGCGGTCGACCTGGCGAAGACCGGACCGGAGTCGACGCAGGCGAAGCGCAAGAAGGCGGTCTCGCACGCAGTGAAGGCCGCGAGCGAGGAACTCGGCAACACCCCGACGGTGTGCCGACAGAGCTACATCGACCCGCGTCTGCTCGACGCCTACGACCACGGCGAGACCATCGACCCCGACCGCCTCGGCTCCGCGGAGTCCGAGGTGCGTGCCCTGCTCTACCGACAGTGACCGCGTGGCGGTCCGGATGACGTAGCGTTGGTCGACGTGCCGGACCACCCCCACACGGCACGGAAGGACCCCCAACAGTCGTGACCGAGTGCATCCACGGTTTCCCCATCGAGCTCTGCGACATCTGCGCGCCCCGCCAGCGCGAGGTGTCCGACACCCCAGCAGCACCGACCCAGCGGCGGACCCGCATCACTACGAACCTCCGCGCCGACCCGCCGGCCTCCGGCCCGGGCACGTCGCTGCGGTCGCCCACGCCGGAGCTCCCGGAGGCCCGGGTCTTCTCCGCGCTGCGGGCACACCACGTGACGCACATCGACAACCTCGACGGCATCGTCGGCGCCGGCGCCATCCTGGCCGCCGAGCAGGCCGAGCCCGCCGTCGACGTGAGCTCCCCGGAGACCCGCACCGCCCGCGTCGACGCGCACGCCCCCGACGGCTCGCCCGTCGCCGGCCACGTGCCGTTCCTGCTCTCGCCCGACGCGACGCGGTGGGACGAGCTGCGCTCCGGCGCCGAGGGCGAGCGCTGGTCGGACGCGGCGCGGCGCACCCGTGCCGTCGACTACATCGTGCTCGTGGTCCCGGTGTCGACCTTCGGTGCGTCGGTCATCGTCGCCGACCAGGACGCCGACGCCGAGGACGTCCGGTTCGCCGTCGGCCCCGACGCCGCGACGAACCTCATCCGCCGCACGGACTTCACCGACCCGGAGATGCACGACCTCGAGCTGCTGGCCGGCCCGAGCGTGCCGTTCTCGTCGGTCGCCGTCATCGGTGTGCCGAACGACAAGGCCCGCCAGACGGTGCGCGCGGTGCTCGCCGACCACGGCGGCCACGCGCCGCGGGTGGCGGTCTTCCCGCCGTGGTTCGTGCCCCCGGTGACGGCCGAGTAGACGTCCCCACGAGCGCCCTCCGGACCATCTCCGGAGGGCGCTCTGCGTGACGGCGGTGACCCGTGCCTCCAGGCCGGCCGATCCGCGCGGATCCGGGGAAGCGGGCCGGCACGGACACGCCCGGCATGTCGCGACACGCCCGGGTTGCACGTCGGCCGAGGACATGCGAGACTTGTCCGGTTCCGAATTCCCCGCGGGTGCGAGTCCGCAGGATCACTGCTCTGGCAGTGCACAACCCCCCTGTCCAGCAGGGCTGGGTTGGGCCGCAGGCAGCAGAACACGACTCCCCGAGGTCATGACGGACGCAGCACTGCTGCGCCCGGAGTGCGAGGAAGTCGATTGCCCACGCTGGACGGCCATGGTCGCCCGCGCGGTTGACAGGTGAACAGCGGTCATCCCCAGCGGATGCGGCCGGTTGGTTCAGGAAAACAGCACGGTCTGCAGGAATGCAGAGCCGAGCGGCGTCAGGCGGCCAGAGGGTGCGCGGCGCAGAGAGGACAAGAGACACATGGCGGGACAGAAGATCCGCATCCGGCTCAAGTCGTACGACCACGAGGTCATCGACACGTCGGCCCGGAAGATCGTCGACACGGTGACCCGTGCCGGTGCGACCGTGGTCGGCCCGGTGCCGCTCCCCACCGAGAAGAACGTGATCGCAGTGATCCGTTCCCCTCACAAGTACAAGGACTCGCGCGAGCACTTCGAGAAGCGCACGCACAAGCGGGTCATCGACATCGTCGACCCGACGCCGAAGGCCGTGGACTCGCTCATGCGACTCGACCTGCCGGCTGACGTCAACATCGAGATCAAGCTGTAAGGGGGCTGACCAATGGCGAACTCAACCAAGACCGTCAAGGGCCTCCTCGGCAAGAAGCTCGGGATGACCCAGGTGTGGGACGAGAACAACAAGTTCATCCCCGTCACCGTGATCGAGGTCGGCCCGAACGTGGTCACCCAGATCCGCAACGCTGAGCGCGACGGCTACGAGGCGATCCAGATCGCCGCCGGTGCCATCGACCCGCGCAAGGTCAACAAGCCGGCCGCCGGCCACTTCGAGGCCGCTGGCGTGACCCCGCGTCGCACCCTCACCGAGATCCGTACCAACGACTCCGCTGAGTACACGCTCGGCCAGGAGCTCACCGTGGACGGCACGTTCACGGCGGGCCAGAAGGTCGACGTCGTCGGTACCTCCAAGGGCAAGGGCTTCGCCGGTGTCATGAAGCGCCACGGCTTCCACGGCGTCGGCGCCTCGCACGGTGCGCACCGCAACCACCGCAAGCCCGGTTCGATCGGTGCCTCCTCGACCCCGTCGCGTGTCTTCAAGGGCATGCGCATGGCGGGCCGCATGGGTGGCGACCGCGTGACCGTCCTCAACCTCACGGTGCACGCCGTCGACGCCGAGAAGGGTCTGCTGCTCGTCAAGGGCGCCGTCCCCGGCGCTCGTGGCCGTTCCGTCTTCGTCCGCACCGCCGTGAAGGGTAAGTGATCATGGCCACCGAGACCGCAACCACGATCGACGTCCTCGACGCGACTGGCGCCGTCGCCGGCAGCATCGAGCTGCCCGCAGCGCTCTTCGACGTCGAGACCAACGTCCCGCTGATCCACCAGGTCGTCACCGCGCAGCTCGCAGCCGCGCGTCAGGGCACCCACAAGACCAAGAACCGTGGCGAAGTCCGCGGTGCCGGTCGCAAGCCGTTCAAGCAGAAGGGCACCGGCCGCTCCCGTCAGGGTTCGGTCCGCGCTCCGGAGCACACCGGCGGTGGCGTCGTCCACGGACCGACCCCGCGCGACTACTCGCAGCGCACCCCGAAGAAGATGATCGCCGCGGCTCTGCTCGGCTCGCTCTCGGACCGCGCCCGCGGTGGCCGCATCTCCGCTGTGGAGGGCTTCGTCGCGGCCGAGGTGCCGTCGACCAAGACCGCCCGCACGCTGCTCGAGAAGGTCGCGCCCGTCAAGCACGTGCTCGTCGTGCTCGAGTCGGACGACGAGCTCACGCTCAAGTCGATCCGCAACCTGCCGAACGTCCACGCGCTCACGCACGGCCAGCTCAACGCCTACGACGTGCTGAAGGCCGACGCGCTCGTCTTCAGCAAGAGCGCCCTCGACGCCTTCATCGCGTCGAAGACCGCGAAGGAGATCACCGCATGAGCGGCTTCAACAAGGACCCGCGCGACGTCATCATCTCGCCGGTCGTCTCGGAGAAGAGCTACGGGCTCATCGACCAGGGCAAGTACACGTTCATCGTGGACCCCCGCTCGAACAAGACCGAGATCAAGCTCGCCATCGAGAAGATCTTCGACGTCAAGGTCGCGAGCATCAACACGCTGAACCGCCCGGGCAAGACCCGTCGCACCAAGTTCGGTCTCGGCAAGCGCAAGGACACCAAGCGCGCCATCGTGACGCTCAAGTCCGGTTCGATCGACATCTTCACGGCTGTCGGCTGAGGACCAGAGGGATAAATCATGGCTATTCGTAACTACAAGCCGACGACCCCCGGTCGTCGCGGCTCGTCGGTCGCCGACTTCGCCGAGATCACCCGTTCGACTCCGGAGAAGTCCCTGCTTCGTCCGCTGCCGAAGACCGGTGGTCGCAACAGCTCCGGCCGCATCACCACGCGTCACATCGGTGGTGGCCACAAGCGCCAGTACCGCGTGATCGACTTCCGTCGCTCAGACAAGGACGGCGTCGACGCCAAGGTCGCGCACATCGAGTACGACCCGAACCGCACCGCGCGCATCGCGCTCCTGCACTACGTGGACGGCACGAAGCGCTACATCATCGCGCCGAACAAGCTCAAGCAGGGCGACGTCATCGAGCAGGGCCCCGGCGCCGACATCAAGCCCGGCAACAACCTGCCGCTGCGCAACATCCCCGTGGGTACCGTCGTGCACGCCATCGAGCTCCGCCCCGGTGGCGGCGCGAAGATGGCCCGCTCGGCCGGCGCCTCGGTGCGTCTCGTCGCCAAGGACGGCCCCTACGCGCAGCTCCGTCTGCCGTCGGGCGAGGTCCGCAACGTCGACGCCCGCTGCCGCGCCACGATCGGCGAGGTCGGCAACGCCGAGCAGTCGAACATCAACTGGGGCAAGGCCGGCCGCATGCGCTGGAAGGGCGTCCGCCCGACCGTGCGTGGTGTCGCGATGAACCCGATCGACCACCCGCACGGTGGTGGTGAGGGCAAGACCTCCGGTGGTCGTCACCCCGTCAGCCCGTGGGGTCAGGCCGAGGGTCGTACGCGCAAGCCGAACAAGCCGAGCGACAAGCTCATCGTCCGTCGCCGTAACGCCGGCAAGAAGCGCAAGTAGGAGTTCCGAAGATGCCACGCAGTCTGAAGAAGGGCCCCTTCGTCGACGAGCACCTGCTTCGCAAGGTCGTCACGCAGAACGAGGCCAACACCAAGAACGTGATCCGTACCTGGTCGCGTCGCTCGATGATCGTCCCGAACATGCTCGGGCACACGATCGCCGTGCACGACGGCCGCAAGCACATCCCGGTGTTCGTCACCGAGTCGATGGTCGGTCACAAGCTCGGCGAGTTCGCGCCGACCCGCACCTTCCGTGGTCACGTGAAGGACGACAAGAAGGGCCGTCGCCGCTAACGCGGGGACGCAGAGGAGGAACGAAATGGTGGAGTCGATCGCACGCGTGCGACACATCCGCGTCACGCCTCAGAAGGCCCGTCGCGTCATCGAGCTGATCCGCGGCAAGCAGGCCCACGAGGCGCTCGCCATCCTGAAGTTCGCCCCCCAGGGCGCTTCGGAGCCCGTGTACAAGCTGGTCGCCTCGGCGATCGCGAACGCACGGGTCAAGGCTGACTCGACGAACAGCTTCCTCGACGAGCGCGACCTCTACGTGAGCCGCGTCTTCGTCGACGAGGGCACGACCCTGAAGCGGTTCCAGCCGCGCGCCCAGGGCCGCGCCTTCCGCATCAACAAGCGCACCAGCCACATCACGGTCGTCCTCGCGACGCCGGACGAGGCCGAGGTTGCCGCGACGAGCAAGAAGGCGAGCAAGTAATGGGCCAGAAGGTCAACCCGTACGGCTTCCGTCTCGGGATCACGACGGACCACGTCTCGCACTGGTTCACCGACAGCACGAAGCCGGGTCAGCGGTACGCCGACTACGTGGCCGAGGACATCAAGGTGCGCGAGTACCTGAAGAAGACCCTCGACCGCGCCGGCGTCGCCCGCATCGAGCTCGAGCGCACCCGTGACCGTGTCCGCGTGGACATCCACACGGCACGTCCGGGCATCGTCATCGGCCGCCGCGGCGCCGAGGCGGAGCGCGTCCGTGGCGAGCTCGAGAAGCTCACCAAGAAGCAGATCCAGCTGAACATCCTCGAGGTCAAGAACCCCGAGACCGAGGCCCAGCTCGTCGCGCAGGGCATCGCCGAGCAGCTCTCCGCTCGTGTCGCGTTCCGTCGCGCCATGCGCAAGGGCCTGCAGGGTGCACAGCGCGCCGGCGCCAAGGGTGTCCGCATCCAGGTGTCCGGTCGTCTCGGCGGCGCCGAGATGTCGCGCTCGGAGTTCTACCGCGAGGGCCGCGTGCCCCTGCACACGCTCCGCGCCAACATCGACTACGGCTTCTACGAGGCCCGGACGACGTTCGGTCGCATCGGCGTGAAGGTCTGGATCTACAAGGGCGACATCACGAACAAGGAGCTCGCTCGCGAGCAGGCGAACCAGCGTTCGTCGCGCCCCGAGCGTCGTGGCGGCCCCCGTGGCGAGCGCGGCGACCGCCGTGGCGGCGACCGCGGCGGCCGTCAGCAGCAGGCCCCGCAGGACGCGCCGGCCGGCGCAGGAGTTGAGGCGTAACCATGCTTATTCCCCGTCGAGTCAAGCACCGCAAGCAGCACCACCCGAAGCGTTCGGGTCAGGCGACCGGTGGCACCAAGGTCAGCTTCGGCGACTACGGTATCCAGGCGCTCACCCCGGCGTACGTGACCAACCGGCAGATCGAGTCCGCTCGTATCGCCATGACGCGTCACATCAAGCGTGGCGGCAAGGTCTGGATCAACATCTACCCGGACCGCCCGCTCACCAAGAAGCCGGCCGAGACCCGAATGGGTTCCGGTAAGGGTTCGCCCGAGTGGTGGGTCGCCAACGTCAAGCCCGGCCGGGTGCTCTTCGAGCTCTCCGGCGTCAGCGAGGACATCGCCCGCGAGGCGTTGACCCGCGCAATCCACAAGCTGCCCCTCAAGGCACGCATCATCAAGCGCGAGGAGGGCGACGCATAATGGCGATCGGTTCCAAGGAGCTCCGTCCGACGGAGCTCGACACGTTCGAGAACGAGCGTCTCGCTGACGAGCTGAAGAAGGCCAAGGAGGAACTCTTCAACCTCCGCTTCCAGTCGGCCACCGGCCAGCTGGAGAGCCACGGTCGTCTCCGTGCCGTCAAGCGCGACATCGCCCGCATCTACACCGTCCTGCGCGAGCGCGAGCTCGGCATCCGTGCCACTCCTGCGCCCGTCGAGACCGCCACCAAGGCCAAGAAGACGACGAAGAAGGCCGACAAGTCGGCTGAGTCGACCGAGGCCGAGACCGCCGAGGAGAACTGATGGCGAACGAAGAGAAGAACTCCGCCGCCGTCGTCCGCGGCTACCGCAAGACGCGTCGTGGCTACGTGACGAGCGACAAGATGGACAAGACCATCGTGGTCGAGGTCGAGGACCGCGTGAAGCACGCGCTCTACGGCAAGATCATCCGCCGCACGTCCAAGGTGAAGGCCCACGACGAGCTCGGCACCGCTGGTGTCGGCGACCTCGTCGTGATCAGCGAGACCCGTCCCCTCAGCGCCTCCAAGCGCTGGCGCCTGGTCGAGATCCTCGAGAAGGCCAAGTAGGCCCCGGCCTGCTTCGGAATAGGAGACAGCAGTGATTCAGCAGGAATCCCGCCTGAAGGTCGCCGACAACACGGGTGCCAAGGAGATCTTGACCATCCGCGTGCTCGGTGGCTCGGGTCGTCGCTACGCCGGCCTCGGTGACATCATCGTCGCCACGGTGAAGGACGCCATCCCCGGCGGCAACGTGAAGAAGGGTGACGTCGTCAAGGCGGTCATCGTTCGCACCAAGAAGGAGACCCGTCGTCAGGACGGCTCCTACATCAAGTTCGACGAGAACGCGGCAGTGATCCTCAAGGCCGACGGCGACCCGCGCGGTACGCGCATCTTCGGTCCGGTCGGTCGCGAGCTCCGTGACAAGAAGTTCATGAAGATCATCTCGCTCGCGCCGGAGGTGCTGTAAGCCATGGCGAACATCAAGAAGGGTGACCTCGTCCAGGTCATCACGGGCGCGACGCAGGAGCGTGGCGGCGACCGTGGCAAGCAGGGCAAGGTCATCGAGGTCCTCAAGGACAAGAACCGCGTCGTCGTCGAGGGCGTGAACTTCGTCACGAAGCACGTCCGCGTCGGACAGACGCAGCGCGGCTCGAAGACCGGCGGCATCGAGCAGCACGAGGCCTCGATCCACGTGTCGAACGTCGCGATCGTCGACCCGAAGACGAAGAAGCCGACCCGCGTCGGCTTCCGTACCGAAGAGGTGGAGAAGGACGGCGTCAAGAAGACCGTCCGCGTCCGCTACGCCAAGAAGTCTGGTGAGAAGCTCTGATGACTGACACGACTGCCGCGACGACTGAGAAAGTTCAGCCGCGCCTCAAGCAGAAGTACAAGGACGAGATCAAGTCCGCCCTCACCGAGCAGTTCGGCTACGCGAACGTCAACCAGGTCCCCGGCCTGGTCAAGGTCGTCGTGAACACCGGTGTCGGCGAGGCGGCTCGCGACTCGAAGATCATCGAGGGGGCCATCAAGGACCTCACGGCGATCACGGGTCAGAAGCCCCAGGTCAACATCGCCCGCAAGTCCATCGCGCAGTTCAAGCTGCGCGAGGGTCAGGCCATCGGCGCGCACGTCACCCTCCGTGGCGACCGCGCGTGGGAGTTCCTCGACCGCCTCATCTCGCTCGCCCTGCCCCGCATCCGCGACTTCCGCGGTCTCAGCGACAAGCAGTTCGACGGGAACGGCAACTACACGTTCGGTCTCACGGAGCAGTCCGTGTTCCACGAGATCGACCAGGACCGCATCGACCGTGTCCGCGGCTTCGACATCACCGTCGTGACCACCGCGAAGACGGACGACGAGGGACGCGCGCTGCTCCGCCAGCTGGGCTTCCCGTTCCGCTCCAACGAGCAGACGGTCTAAGCTACTTCGAGCGGTGCGGGCCGGGGGATCGACGTCCTCCGGCCCGCACGCACGAACACACCGACCTCGGGGAACCGCCCCGGGGTCACTCGATCGCTCAGGTCGGCATTCGTGGAACGGGTGTCGAAACCAGGCGAGAAATGGACGAACACCATGACGATGACCGATCCGGTCGCAGACATGCTGACCAGATTGCGGAACGCGAACTCCGCGCACCACGACGCAGTCGCACTCCCGAGCTCGAAGCTCAAGAAGAACATCGCCGACATCCTCAAGCGCGAGGGTTACATCAGCGAGTGGAAGGTGGAGGACGCCCGCGTCGGGCAGACCCTCACCATCGACCTCAAGTACGGCCCCGAGCGCGAGCGTTCGATCGCCGGCATCAAGCGCGTCTCGAAGCCGGGCCTCCGGGTCTACGCGAAGTCGACGGAGATCCCCCAGGTCCTCGGTGGCCTCGGCGTGGCGATCCTCTCGACCTCGTCGGGCCTCCTGACCGACCGCGAAGCCGAGCAGAAGGGCGTGGGTGGGGAAGTCCTCGCCTACGTGTGGTGATCGAGAATGTCACGAATCGGACGTCTTCCCATCGACATCCCCGCCGGCGTCACCGTCTCCGTTGACGGTCAGAACGTGGCGGTCAAGGGCCCGAAGGGCGAGCTCGCGCTCGTCGTCGCGGAGCCCATCCAGGCCAAGGTCGAGGAGAACCAGGTCCTCGTCACCCGTCCGGACGACGAGCGCGAGTCGCGTTCGCTCCACGGCCTGACCCGTACCCTCATCGCCAACAACATCATCGGCGTGACCCAGGGCTACACCAAGGGCCTCGAGGTCGTCGGCACCGGTTACCGCGTGCAGGCGAAGGGTTCGAACCTCGAGTTCGCGCTCGGGTACTCCCACTCGATCACGGTCGAGCCGCCGGCGGGCATCAGCTTCGCGGTGGAGGGCAACAACAAGGTCACCGTCGCCGGCATCGACAAGCAGGCCGTCGGTGAGGTCGCCGCGAACATCCGGAAGCTCCGGAAGCCCGAGCCCTACAAGGGCAAGGGTGTCCGTTACGCCGGCGAGAACGTGCGCCGCAAGGCCGGAAAGTCAGGTAAGTGATCATGGGACTCCTCAAGACCCGCGGCAAGAGCAAGGCGGCCGCCAAGGCTCGTCGCCACAACCGCCTCCGCAAGAAGATCACCGGCACCGAGGCTCGTCCGCGTCTCGCCGTCACCCGCTCGTCGCGTCACGTGTTCGTGCAGGTCATCGACGACTCGAAGGGCCACACCCTGGCCAGCGCGTCGACGATGGAGGCAGACCTCCGCTCGTTCGACGGAGACAAGACCGCCAAGGCTCGTCGCGTCGGTGAGCTCCTCGCCGAGCGCGCGAAGACCGCTGGCGTCGAGGCCGTGGTCTTCGACCGCGGCGGCAGCAAGTACGCCGGTCGCGTCGCCGCGATCGCCGACGGTGCCCGTGAAGGAGGGCTGAACCTGTGAGCGACATCGCGAACACGAACGAAGACGCCAACGTCGAGGCCACCGCTGACGCGGCTGCCGACACGACGGCCAAGGCCACGACCGGCAAGGAGGCAGAGGCCCCGGCCGTTGCCGAGCGTCCGGTCGAGACCGCCGCGGGCTCCGCGTCCAACAACCGCGACTCCGCCGACCAGCGCGGCCGTCGTGGTGGCGGGCGTGACCGTCAGCAGGGCCGCGACCGCAACAACCGCGGTGGCGACAGCCAGTTCCTCGAGCGCGTGGTGACCATCAACCGCGTCTCGAAGGTCGTCAAGGGTGGTCGTCGCTTCAGCTTCACGGCGCTCGTCGTCGTCGGCGACGGCAACGGCCTCGTGGGCGTCGGCTACGGCAAGGCCAAGGAGGTCCCCACGGCGATCTCCAAGGGCGTCGAAGAGGCGAAGAAGAACTTCTTCCGCGTCCCGCGCGTCGGCAACACGATCCCGCACCCGGTGCAGGGCGAGGCCGCTGCCGGTGTCGTGCTCCTGCGTCCGGCCGCTGCCGGTACCGGTGTCATCGCCGGTGGTCCGGTCCGCGCCGTGCTCGAGTGCGCCGGCATCCACGACGTCCTGAGCAAGTCGCTCGGCTCGTCGAACACGATCAACATCGTGCACGCGACCGTCGAGGCGCTGCAGCAGCTCGAGGAGCCCCGCGCGGTCGCGAGCCGTCGTGGCCTCGACGTCGACCGGGTCGTCCCGGCTCGTCTGCTCCAGGCCGAGGCCGCTGCCCTGCGTGCCGCGACCGAGAAGGCAGGTGCGTGATGGCGACCCTGAAGATCACGCAGATCAAGTCCGTTATCAGCGAGAAGCAGTACCAGCGCGACACCCTGCGCAGCCTGGGCCTCAAGCGCATCGGCCGTACGGTCGAACGTGAGGACAACGCCCAGAACCGCGGGTACATCGCGACGGTCGCGCACCTCGTGAAGGTCGAGGAGGTCGACGCATGAGCGACGAGAAGAACGAGCGCGTGCAGGTGCTGAAGCTGCACCACCTCCGCCCCGCCGAGGGCGCCAAGAAGGACCGCACCCGTGTGGGTCGCGGTGAGGGCTCGAAGGGCAAGACCGCTGGACGTGGTACCAAGGGCACGAAGGCCCGTTACCAGGTCCGGGTCGGCTTCGAGGGTGGGCAGATGCCGCTGCACATGCGCACCCCGAAGCTCCGCGGGTTCAAGAACCCGTTCCGGGTCGAGTACCAGGTCGTGAACCTGGACAAGATCTCGGAGCTCTACCCCGACGGTGGCGACGTCACCGTTGCGGGCCTGGTCGCCAAGGGCGCCGTCCGCAAGAACGAGAAGGTCAAGGTTCTCGGTCAGGGTGACATCTCCGTGAAGATCACGGTCACGGTCGACAAGGTCTCGGCGTCCGCCGCCGAGAAGATCGTGGCTGCTGGCGGCACCGTCTCCCAGTAACCCCCGTCGGCGGCCCGTGCGTTTGCGCACGGGCCGCCGTTACGGTTTCCTTGACAGTGGCAGGCATCCGTCTGCCGGGTCGGCGCTGCCGACCGACACCGGTACGGCCGCGATCGACGGCCTTCGGTCCCAGAAGTTCGGAGTCCTCGTGTTCAGAGCGGTCGCGCGCATCATGCGCACCCCCGATCTTCGCAAGAAGATCGGCTTCACCCTCGCGATCATCGCGCTGTTCCGGCTCGGGTCGTACATCCCCGCACCGTTCGTCGACTACTCCGCGGTGCAGAGCTGTCTCGCCAGCGCCTCGTCGTCCGGCGGGCTCTACGACCTGATCAACCTGTTCTCCGGCGGCGCGCTGCTGAAGCTCTCGGTCTTCGCGCTCGGGATCATGCCGTACATCACGTCGTCGATCATCGTGCAGCTGCTGCGCGTGGTCATCCCGCACTTCGACGCCCTCTACAAGGAGGGCCAGTCCGGCCAGGCGAAGCTGACGCAGTACACGCGCTACCTCACCATCGCGCTCGGCGTGCTGCAGTCCACCACCCTGATCACGGTCGCCCGCTCCGGCGCCCTCTTCGGCACGAACGCCTCGTCGTCCTGCTCCGCGATCATCTCGAACGACAGCTGGTACGCCATCATGCTGATGGTCGTCACGCTGACCGCCGGCACCGGCCTCATCATGTGGATGGGCGAGCTCGTGACCGAGCGCGGCATCGGCAACGGCATGTCGCTCCTCATCTTCACGTCCATCGCAGCGCAGTTCCCCTCGGCGCTCTGGGCGATCGAGCAGTCGCAGTCCTTCGAGCTCTTCCTGCTCGTCATCCTGGTCGGGCTGGCCATCATGATGGCCGTCGTCTTCGTCGAGCAATCGCAGCGGCGCATCCCCGTGCAGTACGCCAAGCGCATGGTCGGGCGGCGGACGTACGGCGGCAACAACACCTACATCCCGATCAAGGTGAACATGGCCGGCGTCGTGCCCGTCATCTTCGCCTCGTCGCTGCTGTACCTGCCGGCCCTGGTCGCGCAGTTCAACCAGCCCTCGGACGGCTCGGAGCCGCCCGCGTGGGTGACCTGGATCCAGAGCAACCTGACCTCGGGTGACAACTGGTTCTACATGGTCCTGTACTTCCTGCTCATCGTCGGGTTCACGTACTTCTACGTGGCGATCACCTTCAACCCCGAAGAGGTCGCCGACAACATGAAGAAGTACGGCGGGTTCATCCCCGGCATCCGTGCCGGCCGTCCCACCGCCGAGTACCTCGACTACGTCCTCACCCGGGTGACGCTGCCCGGCTCGCTCTACCTCGGTCTCATCGCGCTCGTCCCGCTGGCAGCACTGGCGCTGTTCGGCGCGAACCAGAACTTCCCGTTCGGCGGTGCCAGCATCCTGATCATCGTGGGTGTCGGCCTCGAGACCGTGAAGCAGATCGACTCGCAGCTGCAGCAGCGTCACTACGAAGGGCTTCTCCGTTGAGCGCACGTCTCATCATCGTCGGACCTCCCGGAGCCGGGAAGGGCACGCAGGCCGGCCGCATCGCCGACTCGCTCGGGATCCCCGCGATCTCGACCGGCGACATCTTCCGCAAGAACGTCGCCGACGGCACGCCCCTCGGCGTGCAGGCGAAGGCGCTCATGGACGCGGGCGAGTACGTCCCCGACTCGCTCACGAACGAGCTCGTCAAGTCGCGTCTGGCCGAGTCGGACGCCGAGCACGGCTTCCTGCTCGACGGCTACCCCCGCACGGTCGGACAGGTCGAGTACCTCGACGCGCTGCTCGCCGAGCAGGGCACCGGGATCGACGCGGTCGTGCAGCTCGTCGCCGACCAGGACGCCCTCGTCGGCCGCCTGCTCAAGCGCGCCGCCGACCAGGGCCGCAGCGACGACAACGAGGAGACCATCCGTCGTCGGCAGCAGGTGTACAGCGAGCAGACCGCGCCGATCGTGGCGGCCTACGGCGACCGCGGCCTCGTGGTCGACGTCGACGGGCTCGGTGGTATCGACGAGGTCGGCGACCGGATCCAGGCCGCCCTCTCGTCGCGCGGGCTGACCGCAGCCGTCTGAGCAGCGTGGTGCGCTTCCGCAAGCCGTCGATCTACAAGACGCCCGACGAGCTCCGTGCCATGGTGCGCCCCGGGCTGCTGACGGCAGAGGCGCTCGACGCCGTGCGCGCAGCGATCCGGCCCGGCGTGACGACGGGTGAACTCGACGCCGTCGCCGAGCGGACGATCCGCGACGGCGGCGGGGTGCCGAACTTCCAGCTCGTCCCCGGCTACCGGCACACCCTGTGCGTCTCCGTCAACGACGAGGTCGTGCACGGGATCCCCGGCGACCGGGTCCTGGCCGTGGGGGACATCGTCTCCGTCGACGCCGGCGCCGAGGTGGACGGCTGGAACGGCGACAGCGCCTTCACCGTCGTGGTGCCCGGCGGCGACGCCGAGCTGACCGCGGCGCGGCAGCGGCTGGCCGACACGACCGAGCGTGCGCTCTGGCACGGCATCGCGGCGCTCGCGCACGCGCGCACCCTGCACGAGGTCGGCACCGTCATCGAGGAGACGATCGACGCGTCCGGCACGTGGGGGATCGTCGAGGACTACACCGGGCACGGCATCGGTCGCTCGATGCACGAGGACCCTCCCGTCTACAACCACAGCGTCCGCGGTGCGGGGCCGGCGGTCAAGCCCGGTCTCGTGGTCGCCATCGAGCCGATGGTCACCGCCGGCTCGATCGACAGCACGACGGACGACGACGACTGGACCGTCCGCACGGCGGACGGCTCGGACGCGGCGCACTGGGAGCACAGCGTCGCCGTGCACGCCGGTGGCATCTGGGTGACGACGGCCGCTGACGGCGGCGCAGCGGGTCTCGCCCCGCTCGGGGTCACGCCCGTCCCGATCCCGTAGCGACCCCCTTCGGACAGGAGGCCCGGTGCCGGCTGGCACCGGGCCTCCTGTCCGTCCGTGGGTGCGTTCTCACCCATCGGGCGCGCAATCGGAAGCGGATCCGCGCGTCGGAGGCCGGAAGGAACGGCCTCCTACGCGCGGAACGACCTCCCACGCGCGGAACGACCGCCCACGCGCGGAACAGCCAGCAGGGCGCGCGGCGCCGGTCAGTTGCCGACGGAGCAGGTCCGCTCGGAGGCGCTCTGCCCGGTGATGGACGAGGGCAGCGGCGTCGCGGTCGCGGTGCGCTTCGGGGTGGAGGGCGTCGCCGGGGTGCTCGAGGTGCCGGACGGGGTGCCGGCCGAGGAGGAGCCGCCCGTCGACGTACCGGCCGAGGGGTCCGACGACGGGGTGCCAGACGCGGTCCCGCCGGAGGACGGCGACTCCTGCGAGGCGCGGCCGGTCGTCGAGTCGCCGAGCGAGGTGCGGACGTCGTTCTGCAGCGCGACGTTGAGCGTGTGGGCGGTCTGCTCGTCGACGACGACGCGCGCCGGGTTCGTCGGGTCGTCAGCGACGGGGTACTGCACGAACAGCATGTTCGCCGTGCTCATGCCGCGCAGGGCGGTGGCGAGACCGACGATGGTGCGGGTGCGGGCGAGGCCGTCGGACAGGGTCATGTTCGACAGGGCGGCGCCCGCGAGCTTGTAGAGCGTCAGCGGGTTCGACAGGGTGCCGTCCGCGGTGACCTTGCGGAGCAGGGCCGACAGGAACACCTGCTGCGAGCTGATCCGGGCGAGGTCGCTGCCGTCGCCGACGCCGTGCCGGGTGCGGAGGAAGGCGAGCGCGTCGGTGCCCTCGAGCTTGTGGGACCCCGCGGTGAGGTGGAGCCCGGTGAAGGTGTCGTCGATGGGCTGGGCGACGCAGACGTCCACGCCGCCGAGGGCGTTCGACATCTCGATGACGCCGTCGAAGGTGATGAGGCCGGCGTACGGGATGCTCAGGCCGGTCAGGTTCTCGACGGTGTCCACGACGCAGGAGACGCCGCCGTTGCCGAGGGCGGTGTTGAACATGGCCGAGGAGGCCGCCGGGTACGTGGTGCCGGTCGCGGGGTTCGTGCAGGCCGGGATCGGGACCATGAGGTCGCGCGGGAAGCTGACGGCGGTGAGCTGCTGGTGGTCCTGCGACAGGTGGACGAGCATCGTGACGTCGTTGCGTGCGCCCTCGACGTCCTCGTCGGAGTCGAACTGCCCGACGCGGGTGTCGCTGCCGATGAGCAGGATGTTCGCGCCGCCCTTGATCGCGGTGATGTCGGCGGTCTTCGCGGTGCTCTGGTCGTCGGTGCTCAGCTGCACGGTCTGCGGCGCCGCCTTGAGCTGGGCGCCGGCGATCGCCGCGAGGCTGGTCCCGCTCACGAGGAGCACGGCGGCGGCCGCGGCGACGACGGTGACCGCGGACGTCCACGCACGACGGCGGGCCTGCTTGCCGTGTCGGGCGAAGGGGCGTCGGGTGACGGCGGGCACGTGGTCTCCGTTCGGTGGTCCGGCGCCGAGGTGGACGGCCGGACGGGCTTGCTGGTCACGGTACGGTCCGCGCACCCACGGGCGCCCCGGAGTGCGCCGACAAACCACTGTGGAACACTCAGGCGGTCGACCGGAAGCCCCAGCAGAGGGGCCGTCCGTCGTCGCCCACTTGGCAATTGCGGGTTTACCACATAAGATCGATCTTTGGTGTGTCATGCCCTCTCGGGTGTGGCGACCGACCCGCAGACCGGTTCGGGGATCACACCTGTTCCACAACCAAGCGACAGTGAGGCTATGGCCAAGAAAGACGGCGTCATCGAGATCGAAGGCTCGGTGCTCGAAGCTCTGCCCAACGCGATGTTCCGCGTTGAGCTGACGAACGGACACAAGGTCCTCGCGCACATCTCCGGGAAGATGCGCCAGCACTACATCCGCATCCTCCCCGAGGACCGCGTGATCGTGGAGCTGAGCCCGTACGACCTGACCCGCGGCCGGATCGTCTACCGCTACAAGTGATCCGCGAGCTGGAAAGGAACGGCACGGCAACCCTGCCGCGCACGAAGCCAGCGAGCACGAGGAAACAACGATGAAGGTCAACCCCAGCGTCAAGCCCATCTGCGAACACTGCCGAGTGATCCGCCGCAAGGGCCGCGTCATGGTGATCTGCAAGAGCAACCCGCGTCACAAGCAGCGCCAGGGCTAGTCCCCGACGCGTGACCGACGCGGCGCCGTCCGACGGACGGCAGGCTGCTCGAGCACGACCCACAACTCAAGATCGACAACGCAGTACCAGAACCCGGTCGCACGACGGCCGGGGGACACCTCGGGGCGGAGGCCCGGGCACCGGTACTGCGCCACACCTCTACTGACAACAGGAGCAGCCATCACATGGCACGTCTAGCAGGCGTCGACATCCCGCGCGAGAAGCGCGTGGAGATCGCACTCACGTACATCTACGGCGTCGGCCGTACCCGCGCGGTCCAGGCACTCGCCGAGACCGGTATCTCCGGTGACATCCGCGTCAAGGACCTGACCGACGACCAGCTCGTCGCCCTCCGTGACTTCATCGAGGGCAACTTCAAGGTGGAGGGTGACCTCCGCCGTGAGGTCGCAGCCGACATCCGCCGCAAGGTCGAGATCGGTAGCTACGAGGGTCTCCGCCACCGTCGTGGTCTCCCGGTGCGCGGTCAGCGCACCAAGACCAACGCGCGTACCCGCAAGGGACCGAAGCGCACCGTGGCAGGCAAGAAGAAGGCCCGATAGGAGATCATCATGGCTACCCCCAAGACTGCCGCGCGCAAGCCGCGCCGCAAGGAGAAGAAGAACGTCGCCGTGGGCCAGGCCCACATCAAGAGCACGTTCAACAACACGATCGTCAGCATCACCGACCCGTCGGGTGCCGTCCTCAGCTGGGCGTCCTCGGGTGCCGTCGGCTTCAAGGGTTCGCGCAAGTCGACGCCGTTCGCGGCGCAGCTCGCCGCCGAGTCCGCTGCGCGTCAGGCGCAGGAGCACGGCGTCAAGAAGGTCGACGTCTTCGTGAAGGGTCCGGGTTCGGGCCGCGAGACCGCGATCCGTTCGCTCCAGGCCGCAGGCCTCGAGGTCGGCTCGATCAACGACGTCACGCCGCAGGCGCACAACGGGTGCCGCCCGCCCAAGCGCCGTCGCGTCTGACGCGAGGAGCAACCGGCCGCGCCCTGCTCGTCCCCTGATCGGATCCACTCCGACGGGGTCGGGCAGGGCCCGCGGCCATTCCTGGTCGTTCGATCGCGCACATCGGTGCGCGTGATCACAACTCAACAGACCCGTCGGGGCCCACGCGGCCCCGTCGTACCGCCAAGTGTCATATAGCGGACACTTCGCCGAAAGGAATCCCACAGTGCTCATTGCACAGCGCCCCACCCTGACCGAGGAGTCGATCTCCGAGCACCGCTCGCGCTTCGTCATCGAGCCGCTCGAGCCGGGCTTCGGTTACACCCTCGGCAACTCGCTGCGCCGCACGCTCCTCTCCTCGATCCCCGGCGCGGCTGTCACCAGCATCCGCATCGACGGCGTCCTCCACGAGTTCAGCACCGTTCCCGGTGTCAAGGAAGACGTCACCGAGATCATCCTCAACATCAAGAGCCTGGTCGTCTCCAGCGAGCACGACGAGCCGATCACCGCGTACCTGCGCAAGCAGGGTGCGGGTCAGGTCACCGCTGCGGACATCTCCGCACCGGCCGGCGTCGAGATCCACAACCCGGAACTCGTCATCGCGACCCTGAACGACACGGCGCGCTTCGAGCTCGAGCTCACGATCGAGCGCGGCCGCGGCTACGTCTCGGCCACGCAGAACCGTTCCGAGTTCTCCGAGGCCGGGCAGATCCCGATCGACTCGATCTACTCGCCCGTCCTCAAGGTCACCTACCGCGTCGAGGCGACGCGTGCCGGTGAGCGCACGGACTTCGACCGCCTGGTCGTCGACGTCGAGTCGAAGCCGGCGATCACGCCGCGCGACGCCATCGCGTCGGCCGGTCGCACGCTGGTCGAGCTGTTCGGGCTCGCCCGCGAGCTCAACACGGCGGCCGAGGGCATCGAGATCGGCCCCGCGCCGGTCGACGCGGTGCTCTCGAACGAGCTGCAGACCCCGATCGAGGACCTCGACCTGTCGGTCCGCAGCTACAACTGCCTGAAGCGGGAGGGCATCAACACGGTGTCCGAGCTCGTCGCCCTGTCGGAGACGCAGCTCATGAACATCCGCAACTTCGGTCAGAAGTCGGTGGACGAGGTCAAGGACAAGCTCACCGAGCTCGGCCTGTCCCTCAAGGACACCGTCCCCGGATTCGACGGCGCCCACTTCTACAGCGGGTACGACGAGGACGAGTCCAACAACTGACCTCGCGCTGACGCGCACGCGTGCCGCTGACGCAGCGCGCACCACCATCACCACTGGAGAACTGACATGCCGAAGCCCACCAAGGGCCCCCGCCTCGGTGGCGGTCCCGCCCACGAGCGCCTGCTCCTGAGCAACCTCGCCAACGCCCTCTTCACGCACGGTCGCATCACGACCACCGAGACGAAGGCCAAGCGCCTGCGTCCTGTCGCCGAGCGTCTCATCACGTTCGCGAAGCGTGGCGACCTGCACGCGCGTCGTCGCGTGATCAGCATCCTGCGCGACAAGTCCGTCGTGCACACGCTGTTCACCGAGATCGCCCCGCAGGTCGAGGACCGTCAGGGCGGCTACACCCGCATCACGAAGCTCGGCTTCCGCAAGGGTGACAACGCGCCGCTCGCGTCGATCGAGCTCGTGCTCGAGCCGCTGACGAGCTCGCCCGCCCCGGTCAAGCGCAACGCGGCCCCGGCCGCCGCCGCGCCGGTCGAGGAGACCGAGACCACCGAGGAGGCCCCGGTCGACGAGACCGAGACCACCGAGGAGTCCGCGCCGGTCGAGACCGAGACCGAGACCGACGCTGCCGCCGAGGTCGAGGCGGACGCCGCCGCGAAGTCGGACGACGCCGCGAAGGCCGACGACGCCAAGTAGCGCCCCGCACCACGACGAAGCCCCCGCGACCCCGGTCGCGGGGGCTTCGTCGTTGCTCGACGCCTTCACAGTGGGGCGCCCGTAACGTTTCCGCCCGACAGGGAGAGAGTCCGATGCAGTTCGAGCACGTGGCCGGTGTGGGCCGTCGGGTCTGGTGGTGGAGCCGGACCTCGGGGACCCAGCCGCGTCTGCTGCACGCCGCGAAGGCGGCCGGGGCGGCGGCGCTCGCCTGGTTCGTCGCCCTGCAGGTGCCGGGGGTGGCGTCTGAGTACCCGTACTACGCCCCGCTCGGTGCGGTGGTCGCGATGCAGACGACGGTGTTCGCCGGACTCCGCAGCGGCGTCCAGACGCTCATCGGGATCGCGCTCGGCATCGTCGTCGCCGGGTTCACGATGTGGATCGGCGACCCCGGCATCATCGCCGTCGCACTGGCCGTCGGCATCGGCGTGCTCGTCGGCGGGTTCCGGGTGCTCGGCGAGGGCAGCACCTGGGTGTCGACGGCGGCGCTGTTCGTGCTGCTCGTCGGTGGTGCGCACGCCGAGGGCTACTCGCTCGGCTACCTCGTGCAGATGGCGATCGGCGTCGTCATCGGTCTCGCCGTCAACTTCACCGTCTTCCCGCCGCTGCACTTCTGGGACGCCGAGCACCGCATCGACGAGGTCAACGACGTGCTCGCGGAACACCTCGAGGGCCTCGCGCACGTCGTCGACGGCGGCGACCGCGACGAGGACGCCTGGGACCGCCAGCAGGACCGCCTCGACCGCGCCATCGCCGACGTGCGTGCCCGGGTGTCCATCGCGCACGAGAGCCGTCGCATCAACCCGCGCGGCGCGCTCCGCGGCTCCCGCGCCCGTCTGCAGCGCGACGGTGCACGGTTCCGCGCGCTCGAGCGGGTCGCCTGGTACACGACCGACCTCACCGAGCTCGTGGCCCGGTCCGGCCCGGTGTCGGCCAACGTCGGCCGCCCGGACCCGGCGTTCACCGAGCCGCTCGCCCGGGCGCTCCGCCAGGTCGCCTGCACCATCCGTGGCGAGTGCCCGCCGGAGGAGGGCGACCGCGCGATCGAGGGCCTCGAGCAGGCGCTCGACGCCTCACGCGAGGACCCGTCGCAGGTGGCGGTCACGTCCTCGGCCCTGGTCGCGCTGCGCGGGATCGTCGAGTCGGAGCGTCGCGCCACCCACGACCTCGAGCTCCGCACCGGCCCGTCCGGCTCCGGGCGCTCGGGGCACTCCGGACACTCCGGGGACTGACGCCTCCGTAGACTCGCAGCGTGAGCGAGCACCCCCGCGTCGCCGTCCTCGGACCGGTCCAGCTGACCGGTGCCGACGGCGAGCCGACCACCGTCCCCGGTGCGCTCGCCCGGTCGTTCACGACGGCGCTGGTCCTGGCCGACGGGCACACCATGAGCACCGAGGGGCTCATCGCCGAGCTCTGGCCGGACACCCGGCCGAAGGGTGCCAGGGCGTCCCTGCAGACGCTCGTCTCGCGTCTCCGGCGCACCACGGCCGACGGACTCGTCGTGTCGACGAGCACCGGCTACGCGCTCGCGTGCGGCCCGGACGACGTCGACCTGGTCCGCGCCGAACGTGCGGTGGCCCGGCGTGCCGACGTCGAGGCGGTGGGGCACGCACTCGACCTCTGGCGCGGCGAGCCGGGAGCCGACGTCGAGGGCGAGCTCGGCGACGCACTGGCCGACCGCGCCGCAGCCGCCCGGCGCGGGCTCCGACGCGCGCTCGCCACCGCCCTCGTCGAGGACGGACGGGCGGACGAGGCCGCGGACCTCTGGGCGGCCGAGGCGCAGGCCAACCCCTTCGACGAGGTGGCGGTCGCCGGGAGCATGCGCGCGCTGGCAGCGGCCGGCCGCACCGCCGAGGCCGTCGCCGCGTTCGCGGCGCACCGGGACCGCCTGGTCGACGAACTCGGCGCCGACCCGTCCGCCGACCTCGTCCGACTGAACGCCGACCTGCTCCGCCGGTCCGCCCCGGCGTCCGGCAGCGTCCGCCGGATCGGACTGCGTGCAGCGCCGAACGCGTTGATCGGCCGGGAGGCCGACCTCGCCGCCGTCACGCACCTGCTGTCCTCGGCGCGGCTGGTCACCGTCCTCGGGCCGGGTGGGCTCGGCAAGACCCGCCTCGCGCAGGCAGTCGCCGCTGAGCTGCCGTCGACGTGCGGCGTCGTGGTGCTCGAGCTCGCCCCGCTCGTCGCCGCCGAGGACGTCGTGCCCGCCCTCGGGGCGCTCCTCGGGATCGCCGAGTTCCGCACGACCCGGTCGCTGCGGGAGCCCGTCGCCGCGGACCTGCGGACCCGGGTCGAGCGGGCCCTCGCCGACGGGCCGACCGTCCTCGTGCTCGACAACTGCGAGCACCTGCTCGCCGGGGTCGCCGCGTTCGCGGCCGACCTGCTCGCGACCGTCCCCGAGCTGCGGATCCTCACGACCTCGCGGGCGCCGCTCGCGATCGCCGGCGAGGTCGTCGCGCCCCTCGCACCGCTGCCCGTCGAGGCCGACGGTGCCGCCGTGCGGCTCTTCACCGACCGGGCCAGGGCCGCGCGCCCGGGAGCGGTCCTGCCGGTCGACGCCGTCCGGCGGATCTGCACCCGGTTGGACGGGTCCCCGCTCGCCATCGAGCTCGCCGCCGCCCGCATCCGCGGCATGAGCACCGACGAGATCGAGCGCCGGCTCGACGACCGGTTCGCGCTGCTCCGCGGCGGTGACCGTTCGGCGCCGGAGCGGCACCGCACCCTGCTCGCGGTCATCGAGTGGAGCTGGCGGCTGCTCGACGACGGCGCGCAGGAGCTGCTGACCCGACTCGCGCTCTTCCCCGACGGCCTGTCGGTGGACGCGGTCGAGGCCGTCGCGGTCCCCGAGCGGCGGGACGACGCGCTCGACGACCTCGCCGAGCTCGTCGAGCAGTCGCTCGTGCAGCTCGTCGAGCACGACGGCGAGCCCGTGCGGTACCGCCTGCTCGAGACCGTCCGCGAGTTCGGGGCGGCCCGGCTCGACGACCGCGGGGCGACGGCCTCGGTGCGCTCGGCGATGATCGGGTGGGGCCGCGACTTCACGGCTGCCCGGCCGCTCTTCACCACCCCGGGTGCACCGCAGCGCCGCTGGTTCCACGAGACCGGCCGCGAGGCCGACAACCTCGTCGTGCTGCTCCGCTGGGCGCTCCGCGCCGGGGACCGGGCGGCCGTCGCGCACCTGTTCGCCGGCCTCGGCGGCTACTGGACGCTGCGCGGCGCCCACGGCGAGGCCGTCGCGGTCGGTCCGGACGTCGTCTCGGTGCTGCGTCGGACGGCGCCAGCGGACGGGGACCGCACCGCGACCGTCCTGTCGCTCGTGCTGGCGGGCGCGTCGACGGCGTTCAGCGACCAGCGGACGACGGCGCTCGCGATCTCCGCCCTGCGGCGCACCACCGCGGCGGGCCCGACCGGCACACCGGTGCTCGACGCCGAGGTCACGCTGCTCATGACCTCCGGACGCCCCGCGGCGGTCGCCGCCCTGCTCGAGCGGATGCGAGACGACCCCGACGACGCCGTGGCCTGCTTGGGCAACACGCTCAGCGCGCCACTGGCCGAGAACGACGGCGACGCCGACCGGGCGCTCTCCTACGCCCGCCGGGCCGAGGCGCTCGCGGCGACCGTCGACGACGCCTGGGCACTCGGATCCGGTGCGGTCACGATGACGCAGCTCCTGGCGCAGCGCGGCCGGTACGCCGAGGCGCTCGCCGCGGCCGACGTCGCCCGGCGGCGGCTCGAGGTGTTCGGTGCCGACGACGACCTGTCCGAGGTCGCCTGGTCCGTCGGGCTCTGCGCCGCTGCGACGGGCGACGTCGACCGCGCCAGGGCGGCAGCGGCCGAGCTCGCGGCGCACCCGGCGCCGACCCGCGGCTTCGGCGACGGTGGCGGACAGGTGACGGTGCTCGCGCTGGCGATCGAGGCCGAGTGCCTGCGCGCCGTCGGGGACCCGGTCGCCGCCGCAGCGGCGTACGACCGGGCGTGGGCGGTCGTGCTGCCGGAGCGGCGGGCGACGTCGAACTGGATGGTGATGGCGGGCGCCGCCCGGATCGCGACGGTGGACGAGGCGGGGGCGGAGCCGCGCGGCGGGGGCGATCCGGGCCTCCCGGCCGACCCGCCGGACCACACGGTGACCGCACGCCGCCTGCGGGTGGCGGCACTCGTCATGCTGCGGCTGCAGCCCTGGTGGCTGGACCTGCCGGTCGTCGCGACGGCGCTGCTCGGGCTGGCGCTCGTGACGGCTCGCCGCGGCACGGTCGGGGAGGCTGCCCGGTGCTGGGGTCTGGCACACCGGCTGTGCTCCCGGCAGGACTTCGCGGTCCTCGCGCACGCGCGGGTCCGGCCGCTCCTGGTGGAGGCCCTCGGCGCCGAGGCCGTGGCGGACGCCGAGACGGCCTCGGCCGGGTGGGACCGGACCGAGGCCGTGGCGCGGGGCCGGGAACTGCTCGAGGGGCTCCGCTTCCCCGTGGGCTGACCGGCGGGCGTCACGCCTTCCGCATGTACGCCCGGACGGTGAGCGGGGCGAACACCGCGACGACCGCGGCGGCGCCGAGCAGGCTGATCCACAGGTCGCCGCCGACCGTGCCGTGGTTCACCAGCTCGCGGACGGCGGTGATGAGGTGCGAGATCGGGTTGACCTCGGTGAACCAGCGCAGCCAGTCCGGCAGGGTGTCGGCGGGGACGAAGGCGTTCGACAGGAACGTCAGCGGGAACAGCACGAGGTTCGAGATGCCGGAGACGCTCGACGCGGTCCGCGCGACGACGCCGAAGTAGGCGAAGATCCAGCTGATCGCCCACGCGACCACGACCACGAGCAGGCCGGCGAGGACCACCGCGCCGAAGCCGCCGGCCGGACGCAGGCCCATGACGAAGCCGACGGTGAAGGTGATCGTCGTGGCGATGGCGTACCGGACGGTGTCGGCGAGCAGCGCGCCGGCGAGCGGGGCGATGCGGGCGATCGGCAGGGACTTGAAGCGGTCGAAGACGCCCTTGTCCATGTCCTCGCGGAGCTGCACGCCGGTGACGATCGACGAGGTGATGTTCGTCTGCACGAGGATGCCCGGGATGATGATCGGCAGGTAGGCCGCGACGTCGCCGGCGATCGCGCCGCCGAAGATGTACGTGAACATGACCGTGAAGACGATCGGCATGAGGGTCACGTCGAACAGCTGCTCGGGCGTCCGGCGGACCTTGACGAGCCCGCGGTACGCCATGGTGAGCGACTGCCGGACGGTGGCGCCGAGGCCGGTCGAGCCGACACCGGGACGCGGGGTGACGCGGGGGCCGGCGGTCCCCGTGGTGGTGATGGTGGTCATGCGTTGCTCCCTTCGAGCTCGCGCTGGTCGTCGGCGGTGTCCGTCGCGGCCGGCTGGCCGGTGATGGTGAGGAAGACCTCGTCGAGCGTCGGCTTCTGCACGCTGATCTCGGCGAGGGAGATGCCGGCCTCGCGGAACGCCACGAGCAGGTCGGTGACCCGGTCCGGGTCGGCCATCGGGGCGGTGAGGCGGGAGCCCTCGGGGCTCGCGACCGCCGGGGAGCCGAGCACGCGCGCCACCAGCGCCGACGCGGTGTCGAGCCGGTCGGCGTCGGCGTCGGCGAGCCGGAGCTGCAGCGAGGCCGTGCCGATCGACGCCTTCAGCTCGTCGCCGGTGCCCTCGGCGACGACGCGGCCGCGGTCGATCACCGCGATGCGGTCGGCGAGCTGGTCGGCCTCGTCGAGGTACTGCGTCGTGAGCAGGACGGTGGACCCGGTCGCGACGAGCTCGCGGATCGTGTCCCACATCTGCGACCGGGTGCGGGGGTCGAGCCCCGTCGTCGGCTCGTCGAGGAAGATGAGCGGCGGCTGCGCGATGAGGCTCGCCGCCAGGTCGAGGCGACGGCGCATGCCGCCCGAGAACGCCTTCAGCGGACGGGAGGCCGCCTCGGTCAGGCCGAAGCGCTCGAGCAGCTCGGTCGACTTGCGTCGCGACTCGGCGCGGGACAGCCCGAGCAGGCGCGAGAACACGACGAGGTTCTCGGTCGCGCTGAGCGTCTCGTCGACGCTGGCGTACTGACCGGTCACGCCGATGAGGGACCGGACGGTCTGCGCCTCGCGGACGACGTCGTGCCCGAAGACCCGCGCCTGGCCGGCGTCCGGCCGGAGCAGCGTCGCGAGCATCGAGATGGTGGTGGTCTTGCCGGCGCCGTTCGGGCCGAGCACGCCGTAGACCGTGCCGGCCTCCACACGGAGGTCGACACCGTCCACGGCACGGTTCGTGCCGAACGTCTTCACGAGGCCGGTGGCCTCGACCGCGAGCGGGGTGCTGCTCATCGCGGGTTCCTTTCGTGGCGGATCGTGTCCGGCGGGGGACCGCCGGGTGTGTGGTCGAGGACGATGGTGCGCCCGGCCGCTCACGCGGCACTGACGTGGCGCTGACACGGGGCGTGCTGCGGTGTCAGCGGCCGGGAGGCCCGGTGCCGCTCCGCCACCGGCCTCGCGTCCGGCCGTGGTCGCCGTGCGTCCCGGGTCGGGTCCGCCCGTGGTCGCCGCGCCTCCGGGGTCGCGTCCGGCCGTGCTCGCCGCGCTTCCGGCCCCGCGTCCGGCCGTGCTCGCCCCGCCGGTACGGTGGTCGGGTGGACGAGACAGTGCGGCTCCGACTCGACGTCGCCTACGACGGGGCGCCGTTCGCCGGGTGGGCCCGGCAGCCGGACCTGCGGACCGTGCAGGGGGTGCTCGAGTCCGCACTCGCCACCGTGTTCTCGCGGTGGGGGGAGCCGCCGTCGCTCACCGTCGCCGGCCGCACCGACGCCGGGGTGCACGCGACCGGGCAGGTCGCGCACCTCGACCTCTCGCCGGAGCAGTGGGGTGCCCTGGCGCGACCGCGGCGGGCGGGCGCACTCCGGTCACCGCTCGACGGACTGGTCAAGCGGCTCAACGGCATCGCCGGCCCGCACGGCGACGTCGTCGTCACCCGTGCGTCCGTGGCACCGGACGGCTTCGACGCCCGGTTCTCCCCGGTCTGGCGACGGTACGAGTACCGCGTCGCGGACCTCGACGCCCCGCGTGACCCGCGCCGACGGGGGCACACGCTCTGGCACCCGACGCCGCTCGACCCGGCGGCGATGGAGCGCGGCGCGCTGACGCTGCTCGGCCTGCACGACTTCGCGACCTTCTGCAAGCCGCGCGAGGGCGCCACCACGATCCGGACGCTGCAGGACTTCCACTGGGACCGCGAACCCGACGGCGTGCTCGTGGCGCGCCTGCAGGCCGACGCCTTCTGCCACTCGATGGTCCGCGCGATGGTCGGGGCGACGATCGCCGTCGGCGAGGGGCGCTTCGGGGCGGAGCGCCTCGAGGAGCTCCGCGTGGCCGAGACCCGGACGAGCGAGTTCAAGACCGCGCCGGCCAAGGGCCTGACGCTCGTCGAGGTGGGGTACCCGGCGGACGAGGCGCTCGCGGAGCGGGCGGAGCAGACGCGGGCGCGCCGCGAGTGATCGTTCACCGGTCGGAAACCTGAAGGCCTCCGCAGGTCGCTAGCGTGCTGCCATGCCCAACTCCCTCGGGCGCACTCTGCTGTGCGCCACGGCTGCTGCGACGCTCGTCGCCGCTCCGCTCGTGTCCGTGACCGCAGCGACCGCGAACCCCGAGGGCTCCGACCTCGTGATCGCCGAGACCTACCTGAAGGCCGGCAGCACCGGTGCCTTCTACAACCAGAAGTTCGTCGAGATCGGCAACCCGACCGACGCACCGGTGTCGCTCGCCGGGTGGTCGCTGCAGTACCGCTCGGCGACGGGGACCGGACCCTTCTCGACGAGCGCGCTCGAGGGCACCGTCCCCGCGAACGGCACCTTCCTGGTGTCGATGGCGGGCAACGGGAACACGCCGGCCGGCGCCGACCTGCCGACGCCGGACGACACCGCGTCGCTGACCCCGTCCGGCACGACGGGCACGCTCGTCCTCGCCGAACAGACCACTGCCCTGTCGCTCCCCGCCGGTCCGGTGACCGCCGGGACCCCGGGTGTCGTCGACCTGCTCGGCTACGGCGCCTCGAACACCTTCGAGGGCACCGTCCGCTCGGTCGAGGGCGCCAACGGCGTGCCGAACGGTCTCGTCCGCCAGGGCACGGCCGACACCGACGACAACGGCGCGGACTTCTCGGTGACGACCACGCTGACCCCGCGGAACGCCGCCGGCGAGACCACCGCACCGACCGGTCCGACGGAGCCCACGGACCCGACCGAGCCGACCGACCCCGGTGCTCCGGCGGAGGCGGTCACGATCGCGCAGCTGCAGGGCACCACCGACACCTCGCCGTACGCGGGGAAGGACGTGACCACCGACGGCGTCGTCACCGCGGTCTACGCGACCGGGGGCTTCAACGGCTACACGATCCAGACGCCGGGCACCGGCGGCGCGATCGACCTCGCGACCCACACCGCGTCGGACGCCGTGTTCGTGTACTCGTCGGCGACCGCCGGACTCGTGGCCGTCGGCGACCACGTGCGCGTCACGGGCGCCGTCTCGGAGTACCTCGGCCTGACCGAGCTCACGGTGACGGACGCCGCCGCACTCGAGCAGCTCACCGACCCGGTGGCCGCCCCGCAGCCGGCCGCGGTCGCGTTCCCGGCGTCGGACGCCCAGCGGGAGTCGCTCGAGAGCATGCTCGTCGCGCCGCAGGGCGCCTACACGGTGGCCGACAACTACACGACGAACCAGTACGGCGAGGTCGTGCTCGCCACCGGCGCCGGCCGCCTCGTCCAGCCGACCGAGGTCGGTCGTCCGGGCAGCGCCGAGGCGACCGCAGCCGCGACGTCGAACGCGGCGCGCAAGGTCACGCTCGACGACGGCACGAGCACGAACTTCCTCACGAAGGCGAACCAGGGCATCCCGGTGTCCTGGCTCACGCAGGGGCCGGTCACGGTGGGTGCCACCGCGACGTTCTCGAAGCCGGTCGTCCTCGACTACCGGAACAACGCGTGGAAGTTCCAGCCGACCGCCCCGATCACCGGTGCGACGCCGGCGGACGCCCTGCCCGCTGCGTTCTCGAACGTGCGCGAACCGGCTCCGCAGGACGTCGGCGGCGACCTGAAGCTCGCCGGCTTCAACGTGCTCAACTACTTCCCGACCACCGGCGACCAGCTCACCGGGTGCTCGTACTACACCGACCGCGCCGGCGACCCGGTGACCGTGAACTCCGGCTGCGACGCCCGCGGGGCCGCCGAGCAGGAGGACTTCCTGCGCCAGCAGGTCAAGATCGTCAAGGCGATCAACGGCCTCGGTGCCGACGTCGTCTCGCTCGAGGAGATCGAGAACTCCGCCCGCTTCGGTCAGGACCGCGACGCCGCCGTGGCGACGCTCGTCGAGGCGCTCAACGCGGCGGCCGGCTCGGACGAGTGGGCCTACGCGGAGTCCCCGGCGACCGTCCCCGCGAGCGAGGACGTCATCCGCCTCGCCCTCATCTACAAGCAGGACCGCGTCGCACCCGTCGGCGAGTCCACGATCCTGCTCGACGACGCGTTCACGAACGCCCGCCAGCCCGTCGCCGACGCCTTCCGCCCGGTCGGCGGCACCGCCGACGACGACTTCCTGGTGATCGCGAACCACTTCAAGTCGAAGGGCTCCGGCACCGGCGAGAACGCCGACCAGGGCGACGGACAGGGTGCCTCGAACGCCGACCGTGTGCGGCAGGCGGAGGCCCTCGTGACCTTCTCGAGCGACATGCAGGAGCAGTACGGCACCGACAAGGTGTTCATGCTCGGCGACTTCAACGCCTACAGCAAGGAGGACCCGGTGGTCGTTCTCGACGACGCCGGCTACACCGACCTCGGCCCGGCGCTCGACAGCACCGAGTACTCGTACGTGTTCTCCGGCCTGAGCGGCTCGCTCGACCACGTCTTCGCGTCGGAGGCCGCGCTCGAGACCGTCACGGGCGTGGACATCTGGAACATCAACTCGACCGAGTCGGTCGGCCTGGAGTACAGCCGCCACAACTACAACGCGACGGACCTGTACCTCGACGACGTGTTCCGCGCGAGCGATCACGACCCGATCCTGGTCGGCTTCGACCTCGACGCCGCGGGCACCGACCCGGAGCCGACGCCGGAGCCGACGCCGGAGCCGACGCCCGGCCCGGGCACGGACCCGACGCCGGAGCCGACGCCGGCGCCGACCCCTGGTCCGGGTGCGGACCCGACGCCGGTGCCGCCGGTGGACGGGATCACGCCGCCGGTGGTGCCGGTGGCGCCGTCGGAGTCGTCGTTGACGGGTGCGAACCGTGGTGGTGTGTCCGCTCCGGCGTCGGCTCGTGCGGGGGAGACGATCACGGTGACGGTCGGCGCGCAGTACGCCGGTGCGACGGTGCACGTGTGGCTGTACTCGACCCCGTCGCTGATCGGCACGGTCGTGGTCGCGGCGGACGGCACGGTGCGGGTGACGATCCCGGCGGACACCGCGCCGGGTGCGCACCGGCTCGCGGTGACGGCGGCGGACGGCAGCCTGGTCGGCTGGACCACGATCACGATCACCGGTGACGGCCAGCTCGCGTTCACCGGTGCCGACGGCCTCGGCGCGGGTGCGCTGGTGGCGTTGCTGCTCCTCGCCGCGGGCGGAGTGCTCATCGTTCGTCGCCGCCGCACGGCCGCGGAGTAGTCCCCGCGCCCTGCGGGGTGCTTCGTGAGCAGGAACGGTCGGGTTCGCCGTGCGCGACCCGACCGTTCCTGCTCAGCAGGTGGGTCGGGGGCGACCGCGGGACGGACGGGAGGCGCGGGGCGGGACCGGCACGGGCCTCCCGGCCGACGGGCGGTACCGTTCGACAACGCGACTCGCGTCGGCTAGGCTCTCACCTTGGTCTGTGCGCCCCGCGCGCGGACAGTCAGATGAGCCCTCCACCCGGGCGTTCCGCCGGCTTCTGCCGTGGGGAACCCCGACCGGAGTGGGATTCACGGACTCCTCACCTCGACACGAAAGCAGCACTCCTGTGACTCGCACGTTCTCACCGAAGCCGGCAGACGTCCAGCACGACTGGATCGTCATCGACGCGACCGACGTCGTCCTCGGCCGTCTCGCCACCCACGCTGCGGCGCTCCTGCGCGGCAAGCACAAGGCCACCTTCGCCCAGCACATGGACATGGGTGACTACGTCATCATCGTGAACGCCGACAAGGTCGCCCTGACCGGTTCGAAGCTCGCGAAGAAGGTCTACTACCGCCACTCGGGCTACCCGGGCGGCCTCACGGCGACCTCCTACCCGGAGATGCTCGAGAAGCACCCCACCCGCGCCGTCGAGAAGGCGATCCGCGGCATGCTGCCGAAGAACACCCTCGGTCGCGAGCAGCTCAAGAAGCTGAAGGTCTACGCCGGCGCGGAGCACCCGCACTCCGCGCAGCAGCCCAAGGCGTACATCTTCGACCAGGTCGCACAGTAGTTCCGGCCACGACGACTTCAAGGACACGACAAAACTCATGGCTCAGATCGCTGACTCCCTCGACCAGACCCCGGAGAGCTTCACCACGGAGAGCGCACCCGCCGCTGCCGAGGCTGCTCCCCGTCAGATCCTCAACGTCTCCGGCGGTGCCGTCGGGCGCCGCAAGGAGGCCATCGCCCGCGTGCGCCTCGTTCCGGGCTCCGGCACGTTCGTCGTGAACGGCCGCACGCTCGAGGACTACTTCCCGAACAAGCTGCACCAGCAGCTCATCAACGACCCGTTCAAGGTGCTCGAGCTCCTCGGCTCGTACGACGTCGTCGCCCGCATCACCGGTGGCGGCCCCTCGGGTCAGGCCGGCGCGCTCCGCCTCGCCATCGCCCGCACGCTGAACGAGATCGACCGCGAGAACAACCGCGCGACCCTCAAGAAGGCCGGCTTCCTCACCCGTGACGCCCGCGTCATCGAGCGCAAGAAGGCCGGTCTCAAGAAGGCCCGCAAGGCGTCGCAGTTCTCGAAGCGCTAGTCGTCACCGAGATCGCAATGCCGCGTCTGTTCGGTACCGACGGGGTTCGTGGTCTCGCCAACGGCGAGCTGACGGCCGCGCTCGCACTGGGTCTTGCCCAGGCGAGCGCGGCCGTCCTCACTCACGGACACCACGCGGACGCCCGTCGGGCGTCCGGTCGACCGCGCCCGCGCGCGGTCCTGGCGCGCGACCCGCGCGTCTCCGGCGAGTTCCTCGGGTCCGCTGTCGCGGCCGGGCTCGCCTCCGCCGGCGTCGACGTGCTCGACGCCGGGGTCATCCCCACCCCCGCAGCGGCGTTCCTCGTCGCGGACATCGACGCCGATTTCGGCGTGATGATCTCCGCGTCCCACAACCCCGCTCCCGACAACGGGATCAAGTTCTTCGCCGCCGGCGGGCAGAAACTGCCGGACGAGGTCGAGGACCGCATCGAGGCGGCCATGCACGACCACTCCGCGCCCACCCCCACGGGCGCCGACGTCGGACGGATCAGCCGCTTCGCCGACGCCGAGGACCGCTACGTGGTCCACCTGCTCGGCACGCTGCCGCACCGTCTCGACGGCCTCCACGTCGTGCTCGACTGCGCGAACGGCGCGGCGGCGGGCGTCTCGCCCGAGGTCTTCGTCAACGCCGGGGCCCGCGTGACCCTGATCGGCGCCGACCCGGACGGCTGGAACATCAACGACGGGGTCGGCTCGACCCACATCGACAACCTGGCGCGCGCGGTACTCGAGCACGGCGCGGACGTCGGCATCGCGCACGACGGCGACGCGGACCGCTGCCTGGCGGTCGACGCCGCCGGCAACGCGATCGACGGCGACCAGATCATGGCGATCCTCGCGCTGTCGCTCAAGGAGCGCGGACGCCTGGCGTCGGACACGCTCGTCGCGACGGTCATGTCGAACCTCGGGCTCATCCGGGCGATGGCGGACAACGGCATCACGGTCGAGCAGACCGCCGTGGGCGACCGCTACGTGCTCGAGAAGATGAACGAGGGCGGGTTCTCGCTCGGTGGCGAGCAGTCCGGCCACGTCATCTTCAACGAGTTCGCCACGACCGGTGACGGCATCCTGACCGGGCTGCACCTGGTCGCCGAGATGGCCCGCACGGGCAAGACCCTGCAGGAACTCGCGTCGTGCATGACGGTGTTCCCGCAGGTGCTGCTCAACGTGCGTGGGGTCGACCGCCACGGGCTTGCCGACCAGGGTGTGCAGGACGCCATCGCCGCCGCGGAGGAGGCCCTCGGCGACAGCGGCCGTGTGCTGCTCCGGCCGTCGGGCACCGAGCCCGTCGTGCGGGTCATGGTCGAGGCCGCCTCGCAGGAGGACGCCCAGCGCATCGCCGAGGAGCTCGCCGCCGTGGTCGAGCAGCGGCTGGCGCTCGACGCCGCGTAGGGCGCGGCGCGGCGCGGCCCCAGCGCAACCGTAATTCGCACAACCAAAGTCCGTTCGANNNTCGAACGGACTTTGGTTGTGCAGGGCGCATCCGAACCGGCACCGGCACCGGCACCGCGCCCGCGCCCCGCTGACCGTGCCGGGGAGCAACCCCACGCCCGCGTCCGCGCGCTCGCGAGCGCACCCCCGCCCGGCCTAGATCTTGCGGAGCAGGACCGAGTTCACCTTGTGGTTCGCGCCCTTCTTCAGCACCAGGGTGGCGCGGGAACGGGTGGGCAGCACGTTCTCGATGAGGTTCGGCTCGTTGATCGCCCGCCACACCTCGGTCGCCGTGCGCACCGCGTCCTCGCGCGAGAGCGAGGCGAACCGGTGGAAGAAGGAGTCCGGGCTCGCGAACGCCTCTTCCTGCAGCGCCAGGAAGCGGTCGACGTACCAGGACTCGATGTCCTTCGTCTTCGCGTCGACGTAGATCGTGAAGTCGAACAGGTCGGACAGTGCGAGCCGGCCGTGCACCGGCGGGGCGAGGACGTTCAGCCCCTCGACGATGAGGATGTCGGGCTGTCGCACGACGATCTCGGCGTCCGGCACGATGTCGTAGACCAGGTGCGAGTAGTACGGCGCCCGGACCTCGGTCGCGCCGCTCTTCACCTGGCTGACGAAGCGGAGCAGGGAGCGCCGGTCGTACGACTCCGGGAAGCCCTTCCGGTCCATGATCCCGCGGCGCTCGAGCTCGGCGTTCGGGTACAGGAACCCGTCGGTCGTCACGAGCTCGACGCGCGGGGTGTCCGGCCAGCGCTTCGTCAGCTCGCGGAGCAGTCGCGCGACGGTCGACTTGCCGACGGCGACGGACCCGGCGACCCCGATGACGAACGGCGTCCGGCCGGCGCGGTCGCCCAGGAAGGCGGACGTCGACGCGTGCAGGTCGCGTGCACCGGCCGCGTACAGGGTCAGCAGGCGCGAGAGCGGCAGGTAGACCTCCTGCACCTCCTGGATGTCGAGCCGGTCGCCGAGACCGCGCAACTGCACGATCTCGGTCTCGGTGAGCGACAGGTGCTCCCTCGGCGCGAGCTGCGACCAGTCGTCCCGCGGGATCTCCACGAAGGGGGTCGGGTGCGCGACGGCGGTGTCCGGGATCGGCATGGTGACGAGCGTACAGACGGGAGGCCCGGATCACGTGAGCCGACCGGCCCACGTGATCCGGGCCTCCCGTCCGGCGCTCGGTGCGCGTCCGCAGGACGCGGTGTGTCAGGCGGGCAGGGCCGCCTCGATGGCGGCGACGACCTCGGGGGCGTCGGGCTTCGTCGTCGGGCGGAAGCGCGACACCGTGCCGTCCGGCGCGACGAGGAACTTCTCGAAGTTCCAGGTGACGCGACCCGCCTTGCCCGACGGGTCCGGCGTCTCCTTCAGCGCCTGGTACAGCGGGTGGGCGCCCTTGCCGTTCACCTTGACCTTCTCGGACATCGGGAACGTCACGCCCCACGTGGTGGAGCAGTACTCGTCGATGGCCTCGGAGGAGCCGAGCTCCTGCAGGAACTGGTTGCTCGGGAACCCCAGGACGGTGAAGCCACGCGGCCCGTACTGCTTCTGGAGCGCCTCGAGCTGCTCGTACTGCGGCGCGAGTCCGCAGCGCGACGCGACGTTCACCACGAGCACCGCCTTGTCGGCGAAGGCGCCGAACGTGGTGTGCTCACCGTGCAGGGTGGTGATGTCGATGTCGTCGAAGCGTCCCATGGTCGAAACGGTATCCCTCTTGTGGCGGGCATGCAGGGTGGGCATCCAGGCAGACCGTAGGATCGAACCCATGTGTGGAATCGTCGGCTACGTCGGCAGCAACAGCAGTCAGGACGTCCTCCTCGGTGGCCTCCGTCGCCTCGAGTACCGCGGCTACGACTCGGCGGGCATCGCCGTCGTCGACCCGGCCGGAGACCTCGTCTCCGCGAAGAAGGCGGGCAAGCTCCAGGCCCTCGTCGACGAGCTCGAGTCGTCGCCGATCCCCGACGGGACGACCGGCATCGGGCACACCCGCTGGGCGACCCACGGCGGCCCGACGGACGGCAACGCGCACCCGCACCTGGCCGACGGCGACAAGCTCGCGCTCATCCACAACGGCATCATCGAGAACTTCGCCGAGCTCCGCGCCGAGCTGCAGGCCGAGGGCACGACGTTCCGCAGCGAGACCGACTCCGAGGTCGCCGCGCACCTCGTCGGTCGCGCGTACCGGCAGACCGGCGACCTGACCGCCGCCATGCAGCAGGCCGTGCAGCGGCTCGAGGGCGCCTTCACGCTCCTCGTCGTGCACGCCGACCAGCCCGGCGTCGTCGTCGGTGCCCGTCGCAACTCGCCCCTGGTGGTCGGGCTCGGCGACGGCGAGAACTTCATGGGCTCGGACGTCGCGGCGTTCGTCGCCTACACCCAGCGCGCGCTGTCGATCGGGCAGGACGAGATCGCCACGATCCGTCCCGACGGCGTCGACGTCATCCACTTCGACGGCTCCCCGGCCACGCCGAGCGAGTTCGAGGTGAACTGGGACGCCTCCGCCGCCGACAAGGGCGGGTGGTCCTCGTTCATGGCGAAGGAGATCAGCGAGGAGCCCGAGGCCGTCGCGAAGACGATCCTCGGCCGCGTGCACGACGGCGCGGTCACCCTGACCGACCTCGACCCGATCGCCGAGCGCCTGGCGACCGTCGACCGCGTCATCGTGATCGCCTGCGGCACCGCCGCCTACGCCGGCATCCTCGGCAAGTACGCCATCGAGCAGTGGGCCCGCGTGCCGGTCGAGGTCGAGCTCGCCCACGAGTTCCGCTACCGCGACCCGGTGCTCGACGAGCACACGCTCGTGGTGTCGATCAGCCAGTCCGGCGAGACCATGGACACGCTCATGGCCGTCAAGTACGCCCGCGAGCAGGGCGCGCAGGTCCTGTCGATCTGCAACACCCAGGGCGCCACGATCCCGCGCGAGTCCGACGCGGTCATCTACACGCACGCCGGCCCCGAGGTCGCCGTCGCGTCGACCAAGGCGTTCATCGCCCAGGGCGTCGCGCTCTACCTGCTCGGGCTGCACCTCGCCACGCTGCGCGGCACGCTCACGACCGAGCAGATCGCCGAGCAGGTCGCCGAGCTCGAGGGCCTCGCCCCGAAGCTGCAGCAGACCATCGAGGACGCCGCCGGCATCAAGGACCTGGCGCGCTGGATGGCGGACACCCGCAGCGTGCTGTTCCTCGGCCGCCACGTCGGCTACCCGATCGCGCTCGAGGGCGCGCTCAAGCTCAAGGAACTCGCGTACATCCACGCAGAGGGCTTCGCCGCCGGCGAGCTGAAGCACGGCCCGATCGCCCTGATCGAGCCGGGCCAGATCGTCTTCGTCATCGTGCCGTCGCCGCGCGACCCGCGCTCGCTGCACCCGAAGGTCGTGTCGAACATCCAGGAGATCCGCGCCCGCGGCGCCCGGGTGATCGCGATCGCGGAAGAAGGTGACGCCGCCGTGCTGCCCTTCGCCGACGAGGTCCTGCGGATCCCGCTCGCGACGCCGCTGTTCGAGCCGCTGCTCGCCGTGGCACCGCTGCACATGTTCGGCATGGAGCTCGCCGCGGCCAAGGGCCTCGACGTGGACCAGCCGCGCAACCTCGCGAAGTCGGTCACCGTCGAGTAGTCGCGGTGATCATCGGCATCGGGGTCGACGTGGTCGACCTGGAGCGGTTCGAACGGGTGCTGTCGCGGACCCCGGCGATGCGGACGCGGCTGTTCACGCCGTCCGAGCAGGTCCGTGACGGCGAACCGCGGCCGACCGCGTCGCTCGCGGCACGCTTCGCGGCGAAGGAGGCCCTGATCAAGGCCTTCGGCAGCAGTGCGGGGCTCAGCTGGCAGGACCTCGAGGTCGTCTCGGACGACCAGCGGAACCCGTCGCTGACGCTGCACCAGGGCGCGCGGCGGGTGGCGGATGCGCGTGGCGTCACGTCCGTGCACCTGTCGCTCTCGCATGATGGGGGCATCGCGACGGCGTTCGTGGTGCTGGAGGGAACAGAGTGAGTGCGTTCACGGGGGTCACGGTCGACCGAGAGGCCCTGATCGAGAACTACGCGACGATCGCCGAGCAGGTCGCACCGTCCGGGGTGATCGCGGTGGTCAAGGCGAACGGCTACGGCCACGGCGCCCTCGACGCCGCGCGCGCCTTCGTCGACGCCGGCGCCGAGTGGCTCGGCGTCGCCGACCTCGACGAGGCCGTCGCCCTGCGGCAAGGCGGCATCGACGAGGGGGTGCGGATCCTCGCGTGGCTGCACGCCCCCGACGAGGACTTCCGACGGGCCGCGCAGTACGGCATCACGCCCGCGGTCTCGAGCGTCGAGCAGCTGTCCGCCGCCGCCGACTCCGAGGTCCCGGCCGTGCACCTCTGCGTGGACACCGGGTTGAGCCGCAACGGCGCGGTCGAGTCCGAGTGGCCCGAGCTCTTCGCGACGGCGGGGTCCCTCGCCCGCGGCGGCAACCGGACGCGGGTCGAGGGCCTCATGTCGCACCTGTCGAACGCGTCGCGCACCGACGACCTCGACCAGGACGCCGCGCTCCAGCGGGCCCTCGACGGCCTGTCGGCGAACGGCATCGTGCCCGACGTCGTGCACCTCGCCGCGAGTGCCGCGTCGCTTGCCGTGCCGGAGACCCGACGCGACCTGTCCCGTGTCGGCCTCGCGCTGTACGGCCTCAGCCCCTTCCCCGACCGGACCTCGGCCGACCTCGGTCTGCGCCCGGCGATGCGCGTCACCGCCGCGGTGCTCCGCACCGTGCCCGTCAGAGCCGGCGACGGGGTCTCCTACGGCTACACCTGGCGGGCCGGGGCCGACACCCGGCTGGCCGTCATCGGCCTCGGCTACGCGGACGGCTTCGACCGCGACTTCGGCAACCGGGTCTCCGTCCGGATCGGCGACCGCACGTTCCCGGTCGTCGGGCGGGTCGCGATGAACGCCATGCACGTCGACATCGGCGACGCCGACGTCCGCGTCGGCGACGAAGCGGTCCTCTGGGGCGACCCGGCGAACGGCGACCCCGCCGTCGAGGACTGGGCGGCCGCCGTGGGGACGATCAACTACGAGGTGGTCGCCCGCATCGGCCGCAGCGTGGAACGGAGGACGACGTGAGCTCGGCACCGTTGCGGCAGGCCCGCATCGACCTCGACGCCTACCGTGCCAACCTCGACCTGGTCCGCGAGTGGATGGACCCGGTCGACGTCATGGCGATCATGAAGGCCGACGCCTACGGGCACGGCCTCGAACCGATCGCGCTCGCCGCGGTCGACGCCGGCATCCGGTGGATCGGGGTCCTGACGGTCCCCGCGGCCCTGCGCCTGCGGTCGATCGGCGTCGGCGAGGACGTCCACCTGTTCACGTGGCAGCACGACCCGGACCTCGACTTCCGTGACGCGATCGACTCCGCCGTCGACCTCGGCGTCTCGAACGTCGCCGAGCTGCAACGCGTCGTCGACGCCGTCGACCACCGACCGGCCCGGGTGCACCTCGGCGTCGACTCGGGGCTGCACCGCGACGGTGCGACGGCGTCGGACTGGCCGGCGCTCGTCGAGCTCGCCCGCGACGCCCAGCGGGAGGGCCGCATCGAGGTCGTCGCCGCGTACACGCACCTGGCCGAGACCTCCGACCACGAGGACAGCGCCGCGGTCGCGGTGTTCGACGCCGCGGTCGAGATCGCGGAGGACCTCGGGCTCGACATCCCGACGGAGCACGTCGCCGCGTCGCTCGCCGGCCTCGAGCGCAAGGAGTTCCGTAAGGACATGGTGCGGATGGGGGCGAACCTGTTCGGCATCCCCGGCGCGGACGGCGTCTCGGCGGCGGACCTCGGGCTCGAACCCGTGATGACCCTGACGGCGTCGGTCGCCAAGACGAAGCGGGTCCCGGTCGGCACCGGCGTCTCGTACGACTACACGTACCGGACGGCCACCGAGACGACGCTCGCGCTCGTCCCCGTCGGGTACGCGGACGGTGTCCCGCGCCTGGCGCAGGGACGGGTCGAGGTGACGATCAACGGCACGCGCTACCCGATCGCCGGCCGCGTCGCGATGGACCAGTTCCTGGTCGACGTCGGCGACGACGACGTCCGCACCGGTGACACCGTGGTGCTCTTCGGCGCGGGCGCGCACGGCGAGCAGACGGTCCTGGAGTGGGGCGCCGCGCTCGACACCATCGGCGAGGAGATCGTCTGCCGCATCGGCGCGCGCGTGCCGCGCGTCTACGACGGGCACGAGGTCGAGGGGCGCGTCGGCGCCTACCTGCGGGGCGAACGGCCGTGACCGGTCCGGCTCGGGTGCTGCTCGACGTGACCGTCGACGGCACCGCGGCGATGGGGGAGCTCGGCGCACGACTGGCCGCGGTGCTGCGGGCCGGTGACCTGGTCGTGCTGACCGGGCCGCTCGGTGCCGGCAAGACGACCCTGACCCGCGGCCTCGGGGCGGCGCTCGGCGCGCGCGGCCAGGTGTCCAGCCCGACGTTCGTGCTCGCTCGCACCCACCCGACCTCGGCCGGTCCCGACCTCGTGCACGTCGACGCCTACCGGCTGTCGGACCCGGTCGAGCTCGACGACCTCGACCTCGACTGGGACACCTCGATCGTCGTCGTCGAGTGGGGCCGCGGCATGGTCGACGGCATCAGCGACAGCGTGCTCGACGTCGAGATCACGCGGGCGACCGGCGCGGGCGCGACCGACCGCGGGGCCGACGAGGACCTCGATCCCGACGACGTGCCCGACGAGCCGCGCCGGGTCGTCGTCACCGCGACGGGGCCGCGCTGGACGGGCGTCGACCTCTGACCCTGCAGCGCGTGGACACCGGTGCGGTCGACGACCTCCGCGCCTTCCTCGTCGGTGCCGACCTGACCGTCGCCGGGCTCGACCGTGCTGGCCTCGACGCTGCCGGTCTCGAGTCGACCGTCCGGCTGTGGGTCGACCGTGCCGACGACGGCCGCGTGGTCGGCAGCACCGGGTACGAGACGAGCGCCGACGGTGGCCACGTGCTCGTCCGCAGCGTGGCGGTGGCGCCGCACCTGCGGGGGCTCGGCCACGGCACCCGGCTCGCACGCTTCGCCGTCGACCACGCCGCGGCGACGGGCGCGGGACGGGCGTGGCTGTTCTCGCGGCGCTCCGGTCCGTTCTGGCAGTCGCTCG
Organism: Curtobacterium sp. MMLR14_006; assembly: GCF_001864985.1. Classification (NCBI taxonomy): domain Bacteria; kingdom Bacillati; phylum Actinomycetota; class Actinomycetes; order Micrococcales; family Microbacteriaceae; genus Curtobacterium; species Curtobacterium sp. MMLR14_006. The sequence goes on from NZ_MJGU01000022.1 coordinate 507,239, forward strand.
GGTTCAGCCCCGCCGACCGCGACGACCTGGCGGCCGCCCTGGCCGACACGCACCAGGTCCGGTCGTTCCGGCAGACCGGGCAGCTCGCGCACGAGGTCGCCTGGTCCCTCGACCTGACCGCGGTGTGAGCCGGCACGGCCTGGCGGCAGCGGGCGTCCCGGTGCCGCCCAGCCGGCTCCGGGAGGATGCGGTGTGCCGACGCTCATCGTGACCGCCCACCCGGACCCCGACTCGCTCACCCACCACCTCGCGGCTCGACTGCGGGACGCCCTGCCGGCGGGGACGGTCGAGACCGCCGACCTGGCGGCCGAGGGGTTCGACCCGCGCTTCACACTGGCCGACCGGCACACCTACCGGACCGGCACGGACGCCCCGGCCGACGTCGTCGCCGAGCAGCAGCGCATCGACCGCGCCACCGACCTCGTCCTCGTGTTCCCGGTCTGGTGGTGGTCCGTGCCCGCGGTGCTCAAGGGGTGGATCGACCGCGTTTTCGTGAACGGCTGGGCGTTCGACGTCGACCCGGACGGCGGCATCCGTCGAGCGCTCGGACGGCTCACCGTCCACCTGGTGCCGATCGCGGGCGACGACGCCGGCGTGTACGAACGGCACGGGTACGCCGAGGCGCTCCGGACGCAGGTCGAGCACGGGATCGTCGACTTCTGCGGTGCCCGCCGGGGCGCCACCGTGTTCGTGCACGACTCCGAGACCGAGGACGCCGAGGCCCGTGAGCGCGCGCTCGCCGCGGCGGTGGAGGGTGTCCGTCGGGCGGTCGTCGACCGTGCACCGGCCGGCGACCGGTAGCCTCGCAGCAGATCTGGTCAGCGCGAAGGGGGGAACCATGCGCATCGTCCTCGACACCGGCGGCTTCAGCGACGTGGAGGTCGGCACGGTGGACCGTGACGACACCGAGTTGGTGTTCCGGTCGCCCGCAGGAGCGGTCGTGGCACGCCATCCGGTGACCGCCGTCGCCTGTCTGGACGTCCGGGCGACCGGCCCGCAGCCGACGCCGGCGCCGGCCGTCGCCACGACGTCCGGAGCGGACGACCCGGCGTCCCCGCTGGTGGTCCGGGCTGCACCGACCGGCAACCCGCAGGTCGACGCTGCTCGGCTCGACCGGCCCGCCGCCTACGCGCCGTGGACGACGCAGGAGGACACCGGGCTCGAGGCGATGACGGCGGCGGGGATGTCCGTGGCGGACGTCGCGATCGTCCTGCGTCGCCAGGACGGCGGTGTGCGGTCCCGTCTGAAGCACCTTCGCGAGGCAGCGGACGAGGCCGCGACGGGCACGACGTCGCCCACCAGCACGGTCCGCTTCGAGTAGTCGCCGCGTCCCGCGGCCCCGGGTCGGCTCAGCCCACCGGGACCGTCTCGCGACGCTTCTGCCGCCAGGGGGTGGCCGGTGCGTCCTCGCCGTTCCAGACCTGCACGACGCCCCAGCCGGCTGCGATGAGCGGGACCGCGAGCAGCGCACCCGTCACCCCGCCGAGCACGGTGCCCGCCGTCAGCCCGACCAGGATGACGAGGCCGTGCAGTCGCAGGGTCTTCCCCATGAGCACCGGCTGCAGGAAGTTGCCCTCGACCTGGTTGACGAGCACGACGATCGCCACGACGACGACGGCCTTCACCGGGCCGAGCGCGACGAGCGTCACGAGTGCGGCCAGGGTGCCGGCGATCGGGGCGCCGATCATCGGGATGAACGAGGTCACGAAGGCCACCACGGCGAGCGGGATCGTCAGCGGGACGCCGAGCACGGCGAGTCCGCTGCCGATCGCCAGTGCGTCGAAGGCGGCGACGGCGGCGGTCCCGCGCACGTACCCGCCGAGCGTCGTCACCACGCGGTCGCCGATCCGACGGGCGCGGTCGTACTGGTCGCCGGTGAACGGGCGGAGCAGGAACTCCCACAGCGCCGGGCCGTCCTTGAGGAAGAAGAACAGGATGACCGCGGTGAGCACCGCCCCGGTCACGAAGTTCGTCACCGCGGAGATGCCGGCGATCGCCCCGGCTCCGAACCGGGCGCTCGTGACGAAGTCGACGACGCCGGACACCGCGTCCTCGATCTGCCCGTCGGTCACCCGGACGGGCAGCTCGTGCAGCAGGTCCTGCAGTTGTTGCAACCCGTCGACCGCCGAGGCCTGCAGCATCGGCCACTGCCCGGCGAACGTCGAGACGAGCAGCCACAGGACGCCGGCGCCCGCGGCGAGGACGGCCACGAACGCGATCGAGGTCGCGAGCACCGAGGGCACCCCGTGCCGGCGCAGCCAGGCGACCAGGGGGTGCAGCGCCGAGGCGATGATGAGCGCGAGGAGCAGGGGGATCGTGACGAGGCTGAGCGTGGTCGCGGCGGTGACGATCGCGCCGATCACCACGACGATCACGACCGTCTGCATGCACCGCACCGCGAGCCGCCCGTAGGGGTCGGTCCAGGTGCTCGGTCGGACGGACGTGGGCGCGGGGGAGCGGCGCAGGTGCATGGCGGGGTCTTCCGGTTGGTGCCGACGGGACCCGCACGACCGTACCCGTCACGCCCCTCCGGTCGTGTCGATCCGGAACCCCGGGTCAGCAGCCGTGTCCGGCGCGGCGGCCGTCCGTCACCGTGCGGGGTGCTGTGCCACCTCGCGCCGGTCGAGTTCAGCGAGCAGCGTCGCCGTGTTGCGGAGCACCCGCGGGGTGGTCACGACGGTGGCGACGAGCGCCGCGACGAAGAGCGCCGCACCGAACCAGAACACCGGTTGGCCGGTGACGGCGAGCCAGACGGCGAAGGCGGTCGCTGGCACGTAGAAGACCGGCGCGGTCCACCGGAGCGGCCGGTGGAGCCGCTGGCGCGCGAGCAACGCCTGCCGCCATGCTGCGGTGTCCGCGTCCGGCGGCAGCGTGCCGGTCCGCACCGCCCTGCCGAACGCAGGCCGCTGCGCGACGTCGCCGTGTGCGCGCCGGACCCGCCCGACCCACGACCCCATGACGACCCCGAAGAAGGCGCCGGCCACCAGGGAGACCAGTGCTCGCGGTCCGACCCCGAGTTCCGGCATGGTCAGGAAGGTCGACCCGAACCACGCGGCGGCGAACGCGACGCCCACGACGACGCCCGCTGCCCAGACCGGCTTCTGCTGCATCCACCCCATGGCACCGAGCCTGCCACCGGCGCCCGCACGACCGGTGGGAGCGGGACAGCCGAGGAGCTCCCGGCCCCCGCGCCGCCTACGATGGACGGGTGCTGCTCGCGATCGACACCTCCGCCGGGACCTCCGTCGCCGTCGTCGACCCGGCCACCGGCCGGGCGCTCGCGACCCGCGACACCGAGGACAGCCGCCGGCACGCCGAGGTGATCGGCCCGTTCCTCGCCGAGGTGCTGGCCGAGGCCGGCACCACCCCCGCCGACGTCACCGGCGTCGTTGCCGGTACCGGCCCCGGCCCGTTCACCGGCCTGCGCGTCGGCATCGCCGCCGCGCGCACCTTCGCCGCGGCACGCGGCGTCCCCGTCCTGCCGCTCGTCAGCCACGACGCGGTCGCCGCCGACGAGCGCGACGGCCGGCGCGACGGCCCGTTCGTCGTCCTGACGGACGCCCGCCGCCGCGAGGTCTACTGGAGCGCGTACGACCAGACCGGCACGCGGGTTGCGGGTCCGGGTCTCGCCAGGCCCGCCGATCTCGACGAGGCGATCCGGGCCTCCCGGCCCGACGCGGTGGGCTGGGACCGCGTGACGGCCCTGTCCGTCCCGGCCTGGAGGCTCGGGGCGCTCGCCGCGGACCGGCTCGCGTCCGGCGCGGGGTTCGACCAGGACACGGCCCTGTACCTGCGCGACCCCGACGTGACCGTGCCGGGTGCGCCGAAGCGGGTCAAGCAGTGACCCTGCCGGACGGGCTCCGCCTGCGGCGGGCGCACCCGCAGGACCTCGACGACATCATGTGGCTCGAGCACGCCTCGTTCCCGACGGACGCCTGGTCGGCGTCGCAGATGTCGGGCGAGCTGTACTCGCCGCACGGGTACTACGTCGTGGTCGAGACGGCCGACGACACGTCCGCGCCGCTCGTCGTCGGGTACGCCGGGCTCTCCTCGCTCGCGGGCAACCCGGTCGCCGACGTGCAGACCATCGCCGTCGCTGCAGACCAGCGCGGCAAGGGCCTCGGGCGGGTGCTGTTCACGGAGCTCCTCGACGAGGCCCGTCGCCGCGGTGTGCGCGAGGTGTTCCTCGAGGTGCGCGCGGACAACCCCGTGGCGCAGGCGATGTACACGGCGTTCGGGTTCGAGCACATCGCGACCCGGCCCCGCTACTACCAGCCGGACGGCGTCGACGCGTGGGTGATGCGCGCGGACCTGCCCGGCCCGGACGACGAGCGGTCGTCGGGCGTCGGACCCATCGGACAGGAGGCCCTCGGTGAGCGCGACTGAACCACTGGTGCTCGGCATCGAGACGAGCTGCGACGAGACCGGCGTCGGCATCGTGCGGGGGAGCACCCTGCTGGCGAACGTCATCGCGTCGAGCATGGACGAGCACGCCCGGTACGGCGGCGTCGTGCCCGAGGTCGCGGCACGCGCGCACCTCGAGGCCATGACCCCGACCCTGCACGAGGCACTCGACCGCGCCGGCGTGACCCTCGACGAACTCGACGCCGTCGCCGTCACCGCGGGGCCCGGGCTGGCGGGGGCGCTCATGGTCGGGGTGGGGGCCGCGAAGGCGCTCGCCGTGGCGACGGGCAAGCCGCTCTACGGGGTCAACCACCTGGTCGGCCACGTCGGTGCCGACGTGCTGCGCTCGGACGGGTCCGAGATCGAGCTGCCGACGGTGGCGCTGCTGGTGTCCGGCGGGCACACCTCGCTGCTCCTGGTGCGGGACCTGGTCGGCGACGTCGAGCTGCTCGGCGAGACGATCGACGACGCGGCGGGCGAGGCGTTCGACAAGGTCGCCCGGTTGCTCGGGCTGCCGTACCCGGGCGGCCCGCAGATCGACCGTGCCGCGGCGGAGGGCGACCCGACGGCGATCCGGTTCCCCCGCGGCCTGACGCTGCCGAAGGACATGGCAGCGCACCGGTACGACTTCTCGTTCTCGGGGCTGAAGACCGCCGTCGCGCGCTGGGTCGAGCGCTGCCGCGACGAGGGGCGCGAGGTCCCGGTGGCCGACGTCGCCGCGAGCTTCCGCGAGGCCGTCGTCGACGTCCTGCTCACGAAGGCGCTGCACGCCTGCCGCGACACCGGCGTGGACCGGCTGCTGCTCGGTGGCGGCGTCGTCGCGAACGCCCGGCTGCGCCAGGTCGCCGAGGAGCGCTGCGCGGCCGCCGGGGTGGCGCTGCGGATCCCGCCGTTCGACCTGTGCACGGACAACGGCGCGATGATCGCCGCGGTCGGGGCACGACTCGTGGCCGAGGGGCACGCACCGAGCGACCTCGGACTCGCGGCCGACTCGACGCTGCCGGTGACGACCGTCCAGGTCTGACCCGTCCCGTCCCGTCCCGTCCCGCTCCGCCCGGTCCGGTCCGGTCGGTGTTCGGGCGCCTGTGGCAGGATTCACACGGCGTCGGAGGTACCGGGCGCCGAGAGGGGATCGCGGTGTCCGATCAGAACGAGTGGCCGAAGCCGGGCGAGACGACGACGGGTGGTGCGTCGACCGGTCAGCCGGACGGATCGCCCGCTCCGGACGCCCCGCAGGCCCCGGACGCCCCCGCGGCGCCGTCGGCTCCCGAGCCGCCGCAGCACGGCGGACCGAACCCGTACGCGGCGCCGCAGCAGCAGGGCAACCCGTACGCCGCACCCCAGCAGCCCGACCCCTACGGTCAGCAGCAGAACCCGTACGCGGCCCCGCAGCAACAGAGCAACCCGTACGCGGCCCCGCAGCAGCAGAACCCGTACGCGGCCCCGCAGCAGCAGAGCAACCCGTACGGCGCGCCCCAGCAGCAGAGCCCGTACGCGGCGCCGCAGCAGCCGTCGTACGGCCAGCCGCAGCCGGGCGTGCAGAACCCGTACGCGCAGCAGCCGCAGCAGGGCGGCCAGGACCCGTACGCGGCGCAGCAGCCGTACGGCGGCACGCAGTACGGCGGAACCCAGTACGGCAGCACTCCCTACGGGGCGAACCCGTACGCCGCGAGCGGGTACCAGCCGTACGCGCAGCGCCCGAAGACGAACACCCCGGCGATCCTGTCCATCGTCTTCGGCCTGGCGGCGATCCCGTTCTGGTTCATCGCGATCCTGCTCGGCCCGGCCGGGGCGATCCTCGGCCACGTCGCCCTCGGCAAGATGAAGCAGAACGGCGAGGCCGGCCGCGGTCTGGCACTCACCGGCATCATCGCCGGCTGGGTGATGACGGGTGTCTGGATCCTCTGGATCCTGGCCCTGGTCGCCACGTTCGGGCACGGCTCGCCGTCGACGCCCTACGACTACGACTCGGGGACCGGCGCCTTCATCGGCTGATCCCGACCGGCCGGCGTGGCACTGCGCGGCGTCGCGCCGCCGCGGCGGGCTGGCCCCGGCCGGCGTCGCAGCGCGTCAGGCAGCCGCGTCGCCGAGCCGTTCGCACAGGACGGCGGTGTGCCGGCCCTCCAGTCGGGTGAGCACGAGCGTCACGCGACCGGACCCGCGCAGCCGCAGCCGCTTGCGGAACTGCGCCGGGTCGACGTCGACGCCGCGCTTCTTGATCTCGACCGTGCCGATGCCGTCGGCCGCGAGCCGGGCCGACAGACGCTTGACGTCGAGCGGCATCGTGTCGAGCACCCGGAAGCCCTGGGCGAAGGGCGTCGTCACGGCCCGGTCCGAGGTCACGTAGGCGATGCCGTCGGAGAGCATGTGCCCGTCGAGCTCGCGGGCGAGGTCGCCGATCAGCCGCGCGCGGATGACGGCGCCGTCCGGCTCGTACAGGTAGGCGCCGAGCGGACCGACCTCGGCGTCCTCGGCGTCGGCTGCCCCGGTCATCTCGGCGATGCCGTGCGCGCCGACGACCGTGGCCGCCCGGCGGACGTCCGGCCTCGCCAGGGGGCCGAACCACAGGGCGAGCTCGACGACCTCGCGGTCGACGGAGGTCCACTGCGCCTCGGCGGTGTCCGGGATCAGGTCGCGGTCGATCCCCGGGCCGAGCTTCACGCCCGTCGGGGTCGTCGTGGCGGCGGCGAACACGGTGTCGAGCGACGGCGACCAGTCGTCCGGGTCGGCGAGCCGCCGGGTGTCCGAGTGGCCGCTCGTGCGGCGGGCGGGGTCCATCCACACCCCGTCGACCGACGACACGTCGAACGCGGCGGCGTCGCCGAGCTGCACGCGGGCGTTCGGCCACGGCGCGAGGTTGTGCGTCGCGACGGCCGCGGTCACCTCGTCGCGGTCGACGGCCGTCACGTCGAGGTCGAGGGCCGCCATCGCGAGCGCGTCGCCGCCGATGCCGCAGCCCAGGTCGGCGACGCGGGTCAGGCCGGCGGCGGCGAAGCGTCCGGCGTGCTGCGCGGCGACCTGCAGCCGGGTCGCCTGCTCGAGTCCGGCCTCGGTGAACAGCATGCGTCCGGCGAAGTCGCCGAACTTGCCGCGGGCCTTCTGCCGCAGCTTCGCCTGGGTGAGGACCGCCGCGACGAGTCGGGGGTCGTGTCCCTCGGCCCGGAGCCGCGAGACCACCCGGACGATCTCGCCGCCGTCGGACACCGCGGGGGTACGGTCGAGCAGGGCCATCCCGTCGGGGGTCAGCAGTGCGGTGAGTTCGGCGGCGTCCATCCCCCGATCCTCCCAGGTGCTGGGTGTTCTCCCGACGTGCTGGCACTCGGATTGACCGAGTGCCAGACGGCCCCTAGAGTTGGCGTTGGCACTCTCCTGTGCGTAGTGCCAACCCGGTTTTCATCTGTACCGAGTCCGTACCGAGAAAGAAGAGGTCACCGTGGCCGTCAGCATCAAGCCGCTCGAGGATCGCATCGTCATCCGCCAGGTCGAGGCGGAGCAGACCACCGCTTCCGGTCTGGTCATCCCCGACACCGCGAAGGAGAAGCCCCAGGAGGGCGAGGTCGTCGCCGTGGGTCCGGGTCGCATCGACGACAACGGCAACCGCGTGCCGCTCGACGTCGCCGTGGGCGACAAGGTCATCTACTCCAAGTACGGCGGCACCGAGGTCAAGTACTCGGGCGAGGACCTGCTGGTCCTGTCGGCCCGCGACGTCCTCGCGGTCGTCGTCAGCTGAGTCCAGTACTCCTCGAGAACGCCCCGTTCGGCTCCGGCCGGCGGGGCGTTCTCGCGTCCGGCGCGTGGTCGCGCGGTCGGACGGGAGGCCCGGTGCCCGCCCGGTGCGTCGGTGGCGGTTCCTAGGATGGTTCCGTGAGTGAACCGAGTCCGGTGCGTCCGGCCCGCGACCAGGCGACCGTCGGCGTCGTGCAGGCAGTGGTCGCGTACGGCCTGTGGGGCCTGATGCCCCTGCTCTTCGCGGCGATGGCCCCCGCCGGCGCGTTCGAGATCGTCGCCTGGCGCATCGTCTTCGGGCTCGTCTTCTGCGCCGTCGCGATCGCCGTGACCCGGTCCTGGCGACGGACCCGCTCGCTCGTCGCGCAGCGTCGGGTGATGCTCGTGATGGGGCTCGCAGCCGTGCTCATCCTGGTCAACTGGACGGTCTACGTGCTGGCGACCACGACCGGGCACACCGTCGAGGCGGCGCTCGGCTACTTCATCAACCCGCTCGTCACGATCGCCCTCGGGGTCGTCGTCCTGCGCGAACGCCTGCGGCCGGCGCAGTGGGCGGCGGTGGGGATCAGCGTCGTCGCCGTGGTGGTCATCGCGATCGGCTACGGCCGGATGCCGTGGATCTCGCTCGTCCTGGCCGCGTCGTTCGGCACGTACGCGCTCGTGAAGAAGCGGGTCGGCGGCTCGGTCGACGCCCTGAGCGGGCTGACGATCGAGACGCTCTGGCTGCTGCCGCTCGCGGTCGGTGCGCTCGTCGTGCTCGGGGCCACCGGGCTGGGTGGTGGGCTGACCATGGGCGGCGCCGGGTGGGGGCACGTGCTCGTCACGGTGCTGACCGGACCGGCGACGGCGATCCCGCTGCTGCTCTTCGCGTCGTCGGCGCGGCGGGTGAGCCTGTCGACCCTCGGTCTGACGCAGTACCTCGCGCCGGTCCTGCAGCTGCTCGTCGGCGTGGTCGTGCAGCACGAGCCGATGCCCGCCGCGCGGTGGGCCGGGTTCGCGATCGTGTGGCTCGCACTGGTGGTGCTCACCGTGGACTCCTTCACGGCGGCCCGGGCGGCGCGGCGCCGGGCGCTCGCACCCGTTCCGGCCGGACCGGCCTGACGGTCGCGGCGCCGGGCGCTCGCACCCGCCCCGGCCTGACGGTCGCGGCGCCGGGCGCTCCCACCCGCACCGGCCGCACCGGCCTGCCGGTCGCACGCCGGGCCTCCCGGCCGACCGTCCCGACACGAAAGCGACAGTTCCCCGCGGATGATCCGCGGGGAACTGTCGCTTCGGTGAGGTGGAGCGGGTCCTACTTCTCGACCGCGCCCTGGATGGCGCTCTGGTAGGCGGGCTTGTTGTCGCCGTCGAACTTGTAGATGCCGATGTAGGCGCTCGACGGGTCGTTGTTCTCGTCGAACGGACCGATGCCGGACGGGCCGGTGTAGTGGATGTCCTTGCCGTCGTCCAGGAGCGTCTTGCACTCCTTGAACGTGGCGCACTCGGTGCCGCCGTCAGCACCCGACACCGCAGCCATGTTGGCCTGGATGGTGCCCGAGTCCGTGCCCTTGCCCTTCACCGCGGCGAGGGCGGCGAGGACGGTGGCGTCGTAGGACTCCGCCGCGTACGAGTAGTCGGCGAGCGTCTTGCCCGACGAGTCCTTGTAGAAGGCGGACAGCTGCTTCTTGAAGTCGTCCTTCGGCGAGGCACCGGGGATGGTGCCCTGGGCGCCGGTCAGGGTGCCCTTGTCGAAGTCCTTCGAGTAGTCCGCCGTGTTGCCGTCGGACATGTAGATCTTCGCCGTGTTCCCCTGCGAGACGAGCTCGGGGATGATCGACTTCGTCTCGTCGAAGGCCAGGACGACGATCGCGTCGGGCTTGGCTGCGAGTGCGGCGGTCACCTCGGACGAGAACGTGGTCTGGCCGGGCGGGAACTCCTGGCCCTTGCCCTTGCCGCCGTAGACGACCTGGCCGCCGGAGGCCTCGACCGCGGACTGCACCGAGTTGCGGAGGCCCGTGCCGTAGGTGTCGTTGAAGACGAGGAACGCGACCTTGGCGTTGCCGTCACCGGTGACGAGCTGGCCGAGCGCCGAACCCTGCACCGAGTCCGGCGGAGCGGTCCGGTAGTAGTACGACGAGTAGCCGGAGAGGTCGGTCGCGGTGTTCGCGGGCGAGATCTCGACGATGCAGTTGCTGGTGAGCTGGTCGATCACGTTGAGCGTGACGGACGACGACTCGGCGCCGATCGCGACCGGGACCTTCGCGTTGACGAGCTTCGTCGCGGCGGAGCTCGAGACCGTCATGTCGTTGCTGTCACCGGAGTCGGTGGCGGGCGAGATCGTGACGTCCTCGTCCAGGACCCCACCGGCCGCGTTGATGTCCTTGACGGCGAGGCCGACGCCGGACTCGGCCGGCGGGTTCAGGTAGGCCAGCGAACCGGTCAGCGGCAGGATCGTGCCGATCTTCAGCGGGTCGGTGCTCGGCGAGTCGGGTGCCTTGCAGCTGGCGGCCGGGTCCTTCTTCGCCCCGCCCGACGCCGAACTCGACGGCGATTCGCCGGCGCTGGTGGTGGAACAGGCGGCGAGGAGGACGGCTGCTGCGCCCGCCAAGGCCAGTGCCGTGGTGGCACGGGTGGTTCTGATCATCCGTGGAGCCCTTTCTCTGCGCGGAGGGCCTTTTCGTACCGGGTCGAACACGATGCCCTCTGCGTGGGATGCGAGAAAACTAGAGCGGATGTGTTTCGCCCGTGTGTCCGGGCTCCGACCCTGCGTGTTTCGTTACGCACCCGTGACAATCCTTCGAGGACACACGGGAACCCCTGGTCAGGGAACCGTCCGGACGGTTCCGTCCCCGGAACGACGAGAGCGGCAGGCCCCCACGACTCGATCGTGGTGGCCTGCCGCTCTCACGGGGACCTGCGGGCTAGCCGCGGTAGTTCGGTGCCTCGACGACCATCTTCACGTCGTGCGGGTGCGACTCCTTGAGCCCGGCGGCCGTGATGCGGACGAACTTGCCGCGGGCCTTGAGCTCCGGCACGGTGCGGCCGCCGACGTAGAACATCGACTGCCGCAGGCCGCCGACGAGCTGGTAGACCGCGTTCGCGACCGAGCCGCGGTAGGGCACCTGGCCCTCGATGCCCTCGGGGATGAGCTTCTCGTCGGAGGGCACGTCGGCCTGGAAGTAGCGGTCCTTCGAGTACGAGGTCTTCTCGCCACGGGTCTGCAGCGCGCCGAGCGACCCCATGCCGCGGTAGGCCTTGTACTGCTTGCCGCCGACGAACACCAGGTCGCCGGGGGACTCGTCGGTACCGGCCAGGAGCGAGCCGAGCATCACGGTGTCGGCACCGGCCACCAGGGCCTTCGCGATGTCGCCGGAGTACTGCAGGCCGCCGTCGGCGATGACCGGGACGCCGGCCTCGCGCGCGGCGAGCGACGCCTCGTACACGGCGGTGACCTGCGGCACGCCGACACCGGCGACGACGCGCGTGGTGCAGATCGAGCCGGGGCCCACGCCGACCTTGACCGCGTCGACGCCGGCGTCGATGAGTGCCTGCGCGCCCTGACGCGTCGCGACGTTGCCGCCGATGACGTCGACGCCCGCGAAGCGCTCGTCGGCCTTGAGGCGGCGCACCATGTCGAGCACGCCCTCGCTCTCGCCGTTGGCGGTGTCGACGACCAGGACGTCCACCCCGGCCTCGAGCAGTGCCTCGGCACGCTGCCAGGCGTCGCCGAAGAAGCCGATCGCGGCGCCCACGCGCAGGCGGCCCTCGTCGTCCTTGGTGGCGTCCGGGTACTTCTCGCTCTTGTCGAAGTCCTTGACGGTGATGAGCCCGCGGAGCTTGCCGTCGGCGTCGACCAGGGGGAGCTTCTCGATCTTGTGCTGCGCGAAGATCGCCACGGCCTCTTCCGGGTCGATGCCCTCGAGCGCGGTGATGAGCGGCGCCTTCGTCATGACGTCGCGGACGAGCGTGGTCGCCATCTCGAAGGGGGCGACGAACCGCATGTCGCGGTTCGTGATGATCCCGACGAGGGTGCCGTCCGGCTCGACGACCGGCAGGCCGGAGACCCGGAACTGCCCGCAGAGCGCGTCGACGTCGGCGACGGTGGCGTCCGGGGTGGTCGTCACGGGGTTCGTGATCATGCCCGACTCGGAGCGCTTGACCTTGTCGACGTACGCCGCCTGGTCCTCGATGGACATGTTGCGGTGCAGGATGCCGATGCCGCCCTGCCGCGCCATGGCGATGGCCATGCGCGCCTCGGTGACGGTGTCCATCGCGGCGGAGAGCAGCGGGACGTGCACCTCGATGCGCTTGGTGAGCCGGGACGTCGTGGACGCCTCGCTCGGGATGACGTCGGTGTGCCCGGGCAGGAGCATGACGTCGTCGTACGTGAGTCCGATGAATCCGAACGGATCCGGCTGGTCCATGAATCCCCTCCGTGGGCTGGGTGCCGTGAGGTGGCACCTGACGTGGTTGCAGACACCGGGAACACGGCTGCGGGCTCCGGATGGACCATGGTAACGCGCGCGTGTCCCCGCCCATTCCGGCAGGGGCCTCCGCGGGGCGCTGTACCGGCCGGACGGGCGGATCCATGCGGATCGCGCGGCCCCCGGTCACGAATGCGCCACGATTCCTGCGCGAGACACGCTGGAAACACGGGGGACACAAAAAATGCCTAGGGTCCTCGACTATCCGAACGAGAGGCTCATCCGTGGGTTCCATCACTCCGCCGGGGTCAGCGCTGCACCGCCGACTCCGCCGCGGGGCACCAGGCCGCAACCGCCTGGTCCTCGCCGCCGTGCTCTTCCTCGCCTTCCTCGCCACCTTCGCGGTCGACTGGGCACTGACGCCCACGGCCGACGCGGCGACCAGCAGTCCGTCCTCGTCCAGCGCCCCGTCCAGCACCCAGCCCTGCACCGTCAGCCCGACCAACGGCTGCATCCAGGGCACCATCACCGACTCCGAGCGGAAGCCTGCCGAGGGCGTCGCGGTCGACGTCGCCGGGCCCGGCGGCTTCGCCGAGACCGCCACGACGAACACCGACGGCCGCTGGTCGGTCCGGGTCGACGAGGCCGGCAAGTACACGGTGAGCGTCGACCAGGACACGCTGCCGAAGGGGCAGTACCTGACGAACGCCGCCGACGCCGAGCGCACGGTCCAGGCCACGCTGAACGCCAACGTGGGGCAGATCTTCCAGCTGTCCGACCAGCAGGGCGCGACGACGTCGACCGACACCTCGAGCGTCACGCCGGAACGGGCCTGGCAGCAGCTGGTGTCCGGCCTCCGGCTCGGGCTGCTCATCGCGCTGGCGTCGATCGGTCTCTCGCTCATCTACGGCACCACGGGCCTGTCGAGCTTCTCGCACGGCGAGCAGGTCACCCTCGGCGGGCTGCTGGCCTACGTCTTCGCGAACCAGCTCGGGTGGAACATCTGGCTCACCGGCATCGTCGTCACCCTGCTGTGCGCCGCGACCGGGTACCTGCAGGACGCCGCGATCTGGAAGCCCCTGCGCCGCAAGCGGATCAGCCTGACGCAGCTCATGATCGTGACGATCGGGCTGTCGATCGCCGCCCAGTACGCGTTCCAGTACTTCTTCGGCGCCTCGACGGTCCGCATCCAGCAGGGCAACCCCGAGACCATCCGGTTCGCCGGGGTCACGCTCACCGTGCAGTCCTACGTCGCGATGGGCATCGCGCTCGTGGTGCTCGTCGCGACCGGGCTCTTCCTGGCGAAGACCCGCTTCGGCCGTGCCACCCGCGCCGTCTCGGACAACCCGGCGCTCGCCGCGGCGTCCGGCATCGACGTCGACCGGGTGATCCGCTTCGTGTGGACGCTCGCCGCGGGTCTGGCCGGTCTGTCCGGCGTGATGCTCGGCCTCGTGCTGAACGGCGTGAACTGGCAGACGGGGCTCCAGCTGCTGCTGCTCATGTTCGCCTCGGTCACGCTCGGCGGTCTCGGCACCGCCTACGGCGCACTCGTCGGGTCGATGATCATCGGCATCGTCGTCGAGCTCACGAACCTCGTGCTCCCCGGTGACTTCAAGTACGCCACCGCCCTCGTCATCCTCATCCTCATCCTGCTGTTCCGACCGCAGGGCATCTTCGGCCGCGCCGAGCGGATCGGCTAAGGGAGCACGCGCATGGACTACATCCTCAACCTGCTGTCCTCGCTCACACAGGAGGCACTCGCCCCGACCACGGCGGCGTTCGCACTGGCCGCGATCGGCCTGAACGTGCACTTCGGTCTCACCGGGCTCGTGAACATGGGCCAGGCGGCGTTCCTGCTGCTCGGGGCCTACGGCTTCGCGATCTCGATCACGAACGGGCTGCCGTTCGTCATGGCGGTGCTCGTCGCCCTGCTCGTCTCCATCGTGTTCGCGATCATCCTCGGCATCCCGACCCTGCGGTTGCGCGGCGACTACCTGGCGATCGTCACGATCTCCGGCGCCGAGATCATCCGCATGGTGGGTCGCTCGAGCCTGCTCACCACGACCACCGGCGGCTCGAACGGCATCACCGGCTCGAGCTACCGCGACCCGTTCACCGCGCTCAGCCCGCTGCCCGACGGCACCACCACGATCCTGTGGTTCACGTACGCGAACAACGGGGTCAACGGCTGGTGGATCCGCATCGCCGCCTGGGCGATGGTCGCCCTGTTCACGCTCGTCCTCTTCCTGCTCATGCGCAGCCCGTGGGGCCGCGTCGTGAAGGCGATCCGCGAGGACGAGGACGCCGTCCGCTCGCTCGGCAAGAACGTCTACTCGTACAAGATGCAGGCGCTCGTGTTCGGCGGTGCGCTCGGCGCGATCGCCGGCATCATCTACGTCCTGCCGAGTTCCGTGCAACCGGACGCGATGGGCCGCTCGATGACGTTCTTCATCTGGACGGCGCTCATCCTCGGCGGCGCGGCGACGGTGTTCGGACCGGTGCTCGGCGCGGTGCTGTTCTTCGTCGTCCGGCTCTTCATCCGCACCCTCGCCGGCGACTTCATCCCCGACTCGATCATGAACGCGCAGCAGGCCGAGCAGTTCTCGTACGTGCTCGTCGGCGTCGCGCTCATGCTGCTCATCGTGTTCCGTCCACAGGGCCTGCTCGGCAACAAGAAGGAGCTGACGTTCAGTGTCTGAGACCTACGACCACCCCAAGGCCGACCCCATCCTGACCGTCGACGGCGTCACCCGGCACTTCGGCGGCATGACCGCGGTCGACGTCGACCACCTCGAGGTCCAGCGCGGCTCCATCACGGCCCTCATCGGCCCGAACGGTGCCGGCAAGACGACGTTCTTCAACCTGCTCACCGGCTTCGACAAGCCGAGCCCGGGCGCGAAGACGCGGTTCGACGGCGCCACGCTGCAGAAGACGAGCGCGACGCACATCGCGAACAAGGGCATGGTCCGCACCTTCCAGCTGACGAAGGCGCTGTCCCGGCTCACCGTGATGCAGAACATGCTGCTCGGTGCCCGCGACCAGCCCGGCGAGAACTTCTTCGCCGCCTTGGTCAAGCCGGTGTGGGCGAAGCGCGAGCGCGAGATCACCGCGAAGGCCGAGGACCTGCTCGCCCGCTTCAAGCTCGACACCAAGGCGGACGACTACGCCGGCTCGCTGTCCGGCGGGCAGCGCAAGCTGCTCGAGATGGCCCGCGCGCTCATGTCCGACCCGACGATGATCATGCTCGACGAGCCGATGGCCGGCGTGAACCCCGCGCTCACCCAGTCGCTGCTCGGGCACATCCAGTCCCTGCGCGACGACGGCATGACCGTGCTGTTCGTCGAGCACGACATGCACATGGTCCGGCACATCTCGGACTGGGTGGTCGTGATGGCCGAGGGCAAGGTCGTCGCCGAGGGCCCGGCCGACACGGTGATGGACGACCAGGCCGTCATCGACGCGTACCTGGGTGCCCACCACGACACCGACCTGGGCGACGACTCGCTCCTCACCGAGGAGACCTTCGAGGAGCTGGCCGAGGAAGTCAAGGAAGAAGACGAGCAGGAGGCGACCCGATGACGGACGCAACGGACCCCACCACCGCGAGCAGTGCCTCCAGTCCGACCGCCGTCCCGGCGGCCACGCTGGACCGCGAGCCGGTGCTCCGCGCGCAGAACCTCGTCGCCGGCTACCTGCCGGGGGTGAACATCCTGAACGGCTGCGACCTGGAGTGCTACCCGGGCGAGCTCATCGGGATCATCGGGCCGAACGGCGCCGGCAAGTCGACGCTGCTCAAGGCGCTGTTCGGGCTCGTGTCCATCCGCGAGGGCTCGGTGACCCTGCAGGGCGAGGACATCACCAACCTCAAGGCGAACAAGCTCGTGCAGGCCGGTGTCGGCTTCGTGCCGCAGACGAACAACGTCTTCCCCTCGCTCTCCATCGAGGAGAACCTGCAGATGGGGCTGTACCTGCGACCGGGGAAGTTCGCCGAGCGGCTCGAGGTGATCTACGACCTGTTCCCGGTCCTCGCGCAGCGGCGGAACCAGCGGGCCGGATCGCTCTCGGGCGGTGAGCGGCAGTCGGTCGCGATGGCCCGTGCGCTGATGATGGACCCGAAGGTGCTGCTGCTCGACGAGCCGAGCGCCGGACTGTCCCCGGTGCGCCAGGACGAGACGTTCCTGCGGACCCGCCGGATCAACAAGGCCGGTGTGTCGATCGTCATGGTGGAGCAGAACGCGCGACGCTGTCTGCAGATCTGCGATCGTGGGTACGTGCTCGACCAGGGGAAGAACGCGTACTCGGGCACCGGGAAGGAGCTCGCCGACGACCCGAAGGTCATCGAGCTCTACCTGGGGACGCTCGCCAAGGACGTCGACGCGGCGCGCTAGCGCGCCCCGTGTCGACTGCGGGTACCGCTGTGGGGGTGGTATCCGTGACGGGTGGGGCCGTGCGTGGTCGCTTCGCGCCGCACGGCCCCGCTCCTCGACGTGGCCCGGGTCCCCGGACGCCCGTGGCCCGCGCGTCCGGTGCTCCCGGTGCGTGCGGTGCGTCCGGTGCTCCCGGTCGGGAGGCCCGGGTCGGCCCCGCCGGGTCGGTATCGTGCCCCAGGTGCGCACTCCCGGATCCCTCGTGCTCGACGCCCTGGTGTGGCTGGTCTTCGCCGCGCTGTTCGTCGGTGCCGCGCTCCTGGTGAAGGTGGCTGCCGCGCTCCTGGCGGTCCTGGTGGGGCTCGCGCTCCTGCTCGGCCTCGTCCTGCGGATGCTGAGGAAGCGTCGGTCGCAGGGCTGACCCGGCTTCGTCCTGGCGGGTGAAGGCGGTCACCCGCTGCCCCGATCCGCCCGCGGTGCGCCGCCGCCACGCTGGGGACATGACCCTCCTCGGCAGCCACCCGCGAGCCTCCGCGGTGCCGGCACCGGTGCCGACGCAGGTGCCGGCGGCGGTGCCGCAGTCCCGCGTCGCAGCGCCGGCCGCGCACGCCGGGCCGCTCCGCACGGTCCACACGGCGGCGATCGCCGCGAACGTCCGTCGCGTCACCGCACGTGGCCACGACCTCGTCGCCGTCGTGAAGGCCGACGGCTACGGGCACGGCAGCGTGACCGTCGCCCGCACGGCCCTCGCCGCCGGCGCCGGGTCGCTCGGCACCGCGACCCTGACCGAGGCCCTCGCGCTCCGGTCCGCGGGCATCGAGGCCCGACTGCTGTGCTGGCTGCACATGCCCGGGACGGACTTCGCGGCGGCCGCCCGCGCACGCGTCGAGGTCGCGGTCGGCGACGTCGCCACCCTGACCACCGTCGCCGCAGCCGGCCGCCGTGGCGGACGCCCGGTCACCGTGCACCTGCACGTCGACACCGGGATGGCCCGCGAGGGCGCGGAGCCGCACAGGTGGCAGGCGCTCCTCGCCGCCGCCGCGGACGCCGACCGCGCCGGACACGTCCGCGTGACGGCCGTGATGGGACACGTGCCGAACGCCGACCTCGCCTCGACCACCCGGGCCGTCACCCTGCTGCGACTCGCCGGGCTCGCCACCGACCACGCCGTCGGCAGGCCCGTCGCCCTGCACCTGGGCGGGACCCCGGCCGCCTTCGTCGGCGCGGACCTCGGCGGGATCGCCGTCCGCGTCGGTGCGGCGCTCGTCGGCATCGGCCCCGCCACGGCCGGACTCGTCGGCGCGATGACGGTCACCGCGCCCGTCGTCGCCGTGCGGTCCGTCCGGGCCGGGACGCCCGTGGGCTACGACGGCACGTGGACGGCCCCGGTGGACGCCGAGCTGGCGGTCCTGCCGCTCGGGTACGCGGACGGCATCCCGCGCGCGGCCTCGGGGTCCGCGCAGGTCCGGGTGCGCGACCGCCTCGTGCCGGTCGTCGGCCGGGTCAACATGGACCAGCTCGTCGTCGACGTGACCGGGTCCGCCGTCGTGCCGGGCGAACTCGTCACCGTCATGGGCGGTCCCGGGCCGACCGCCGTCGACTGGGCACGGTGGGCGGGCACGAACGCGCACGAGATCGTCACCGGGTTCGGCGCGCGCGTGCCACGGACCGTCGACACCACCACCACCGCCAGCACCACCACCAGGAGCGCCACATGAGCAGCACCGAGTCCGTCCGCGTCGTCGTCATCGGCGGCGGGGCCAACAGCGAGCACGAGGTCGGGCTCGCCGGCGCCGCCGCCGTCGCCGCCGCGCTCGACCCGACCCGGTACGAGGTCCTGGCGCTCACCATCGACCGTGCCGGCGGCTGGCGGTCGGGGGACGCCCCGTGCTCGTTCCCCGAGGCGGCGGCGGTCGTCGCAGGCGCCGACGTGGTGTTCCCGGTCGTGCACGGACCCGGCGGCGAGGACGGCTCGCTGGCGGCACTGGCGGCGCTCGCCGGGGTGCCCGTGGTCGGGTCCCCCGTCGGCGCCGGTGCGATCGCGATGGACAAGTGGGCGACGAAGCTCGTCGCCGAGGCCTCCGGCGTGACGGTGGCACGCGGCGTCCTGCTCGACCGCGGGGCGCCCGTCGACGTCGGGGCGCTGCGGAGCGCCGTCGGACCGCTGCCGTGGATCGTCAAGCCCGTCGCCGGCGGGTCGAGCTTCGGCGTGAGCCGCGTGGACGACCTCGACCGCCTCGACGCGGCGCTCGCCGAGGCCTTCGCGCACGACACCCGGGTCCTGGTGGAGCGCATGGTCGTCGGGCGTGAGGTCGACGTCGCCGTCCTCGAGCGCGCCCCGGGCGAGCTCGTCGTCGGGCCGCCCCTCGAGGTCCTCAACGACGCCGACGGGTTCTTCGACGCCGACACGAAGTACGACGGCAGCGCCCGGTTCGTCCTGCCCGCGCCGCTCGACGCCGCCGTCGCCGCCCGGCTCGACGTCGTCGCCCGCACGGTGTTCGCCCGACTCGGGTGCGCCGGCACCGCCCGGGTCGACTGCTTCGTGACGCCGGACGGCGAGGTCGTCCTCAACGAGGTGAACACGATGCCGGGGCTGACGGCGCAGTCGCAGGTGCCGAAGATGTTCGCAGCGGTCGGCGTGGACTACCCGGAGCTGCTCGCGACGCTCGTCGAGACGGCGCTGGCCACCGCGGACGAGCGGGTCGGTCGGGCTCCGCGTCACCCGGGGGACACGACCGCTAGGCTTGCCGGGTGAGCGAAGTCGAGATCGGTGCAGGCAAGCGCGGACGTCGGGCGTACGCGTTCGACGACATCGCGGTGGTCCCCTCGCGACGGACGCGCGACCCGCGCGACGTCAGCGTGCAGTGGTCGATCGACGCGTTCACGTTCGCGTCCCCGATCCTGTCGGCGCCGATGGACTCGGTGTCCTCGCCGGCGACGGTCATCCAGATGGGCAAGCTCGGCATCCTCGGCGTGCTCGACCTCGAGGGCCTGTGGACCCGCTACGAGGACCCGACCCCGTACTACGACGAGATCAGGTCGCTCACCGACGGCAACGTCACGAAGCGCATGCAGGAGATCTACTCCGAGCCGATCAAGGCCGAGCTGATCACCGCACGCCTGGCCGAGATCCGCGCGGCCGGGGTCCCGGTCGCCGGGTCGCTCAGCCCACAGCGCACGCAGGAGTTCTCGGCCACGGTGGTCGACGCCGGCGTCGACCTGTTCGTCATCCGCGGCACGACGGTCTCGGCCGAGCACGTGTCCCAGACCGAGGAACCCCTCAACCTCAAGAAGTTCATCTACGAGCTCGACGTCCCCGTCATCGTGGGCGGTGCCTCGACCTACACGTCGGCGCTGCACCTCATGCGCACCGGTGCCGCCGGTGTCCTCGTCGGCTTCGGTGGCGGCGCCGCGTCGACCACCCGCGCCGCGCTCGGCATCCACGCGCCGATGGCCACCGCGGTCGCCGACGTCGCCGGTGCCCGTCGCGACTACCTCGACGAGTCGGGCGGCCGCTACGTGCACGTCATCGCCGACGGCGGGCTCGACACCGCGGGCGACATCGTCAAGGCCATCGCGGTCGGAGCCGACGCCGTCATGCTCGGCACGGCACTCGCCCGTGCCACCGAGGCACCCGGCGGCGGTTTCCACTGGGGCGCCGAGGCGCACCACCCGGAGCTGCCGCGCGGCCGTCGCGTCGAGGTGGGCACGATCGCCCCGCTCGAGAACGTCCTGAACGGTCCCACGCCGACCTTCGACGGCCGCGCCAACCTCGTCGGTGCGCTCCGCCGGTCGATGGCGACGACCGGCTACTCCGACGTCAAGGAGTTCCAGCGAGTAGAAGTGGTCGTGGCGCCGTACCACCAGCAGTGACGGTGGCACCCGTGCAGTGTCACGGGTGACACCGCGGCGCCGACCGTGACACGGAGGCGACGATGGCGAAGACGACCAGCACCACCCCGACCGAGCCGGCCGGCAGCGCCGCTCCCGGCGTCGGGTTCGACCCGCGGGCGAAGCTCGGCCCCGACGAACGCGCGGCCGCGATCGAGACGTTCAAGACGACCGAGCTCGACGTCCTGGTCGTCGGCGGCGGCATCGTCGGCGCCGGCAGCGCGCTCGACGCCGTCACCCGCGGCCTGAGCGTCGGCATCGTCGAGGCACGCGACTGGGGATCGGGCACGTCGAGCCGCTCCTCGAAGCTCGTGCACGGCGGCATCCGCTACCTCGAGCAGCTCAACTTCGCGCTCGTGCGCGAGGCCCTCATCGAGCGCGGGCTGCTCCTGCAGCGGATCGCCCCGCACCTGGTGAAGCCGGTGCGCTTCCTCTACCCGCTCAACCACCGCGTCTGGGAGCGGTTCTACATCGGCATCGGCATGGCGATGTACGACGTCTTCAGCTGGTCCGGCGGCCGCCCGCCCGGTGTCCCGCACCACCGGCACCTCAGCCGGGGCCAGGTCCTCAAGAACATGCCCGGCTTGAAGAAGGACGCGTTCGTCGGCGGCATGACCTACTACGACGCCCAGGTCGACGACGCCCGGTACGTCGCCTCGCTCGTGCGCACCGCGGCGTCCTACGGGGCGCACGCCGCCAGCCGCATCCGCATCGAGGGGTTCATCAAGGTCGGCGAGCGGGTGGTCGGCGCCCAGGCGCACGACATCCAGACCGGCGAGGAGTTCGAGATCCGGGCCAAGCAGGTCGTCAACGCGACGGGCGTCTGGACCGACGACACCCAGGCGATGGTCGGCACGCGCGGCCAGTTCAAGGTGCGGGCGTCGAAGGGCGTGCACCTCGTCATCCCGCGCGACCGCTTCCAGTCGAACACGGGCATGATCCTCCGCACCGAGAAGAGCGTGCTCTTCGTGATCCCGTGGGGCCGGCACTGGCTCGTCGGCACCACCGACACCGACTGGTACCTCGACAAGGCGCACCCGGCGGCGACCGCGGCGGACATCGACTACATCCTCGAGCACGTCAACCGGGTGCTCCGCGTCCCGCTCACCCGCGAGGACGTCGAGGGCGTCTACGCCGGTCTCCGGCCGCTGCTCGCGGGGGAGTCCGACCAGACGTCGAAGCTCAGCCGCGAGCACGTCGTCGCGCACACCGCGCCCGGCCTGGTGGTCGTCGCCGGCGGCAAGTGGACGACGTACCGGGTGATGGGCAAGGACGCCATCGACGAGGCGGTCGCCGCGATGGACGGCAGGATCCCCGCGTCGACGACCGAGGACATCCCGCTGCTCGGCGCCGAGGGCTACCCGGCGGCGTGGAACGGTCGCGGACGCACGGCCCGACGGTTCGGCGTGCACAAGGTCCGGATCGAGCACCTGCTCAACCGCTACGGCACGCTCGCGACCGACGTCCTGCAGCTCGTCGAGCAGGACCCCTCGCTGGCCGACGCGCTCCCCGGCGCCGACGACTACATCGGTGCCGAGGTCGTGTACGCGGCGTCGCACGAGGGTGCCCTGCACCTGGAGGACGTCCTGGCTCGCCGCACCCGCATCTCGATCGAGGCCTGGGACCGCGGCGAGTCGGCCGCCCCGGTCGCGGCGAGGCTCATGGCCGACGTGCTCGGCTGGGACCAGGAGACCACGGAGCACGAGGTCGCGAACTACCTGAAGCGCGTCGCCGCCGAGCGCGAGTCGCAGCTGCAGCCCGACGACGAGAGCGCCGACCGCGTGCGGCTCGAGGCCCCGGACATCGCCTTCGGCTTCGACGAGGACGACGTCGTGGTGGGCGGTGGCCGTTCGGACGGCGCCGAGGGCGCGAAGGCGTCCGACGAGCAGGTCGTCGGCGAGAAGACGAGCGAACCCCGGTAGCGACCGGCGTGACGGGCCCGCCACGGGCCTCCCTGCCGGCGGACCGGACGGGAGGCCCGGGGCGCGTCCGTCAGGCGGCGTGCGTCCGCAGGGCGGTCCGGCGCACGTGCGCCGCCTGGCCGACCACGAGCACGACCGGGATCCCGACGAGCGCGACGAGGCTCGTCACGTACAGCACGCCCGCCCAGATCGTGTGGTCGCCGCCGCCGACCCCGAAGGCATCGGCCACGTCCATGCCGATGGCGATCGCCGCGACGTACGACGCCGGCGTGCCCATCACGACCACGGCGAGCAGCACGGCGGCGATGACGTGCGCCGGCGCCCGCGTGACGAGCAGCAGCACCGAGAGCACCGCGGCGAGCAGGACGCCGATGAGCGCGACCACGACGACGGCCACCGTGTCGCCGCGCACCGAGAAGCCCTGGCGGGTGAGCTCGGCGTGGATCTGGGCGAGCGACTGCCCGGGCACCGCGGCGAGCGGGTCGAGCACGAGCGCGTTCACCGCCAGCAGTGCGGCGTAGGCCGCGACGACCAGTGTCCCGACGACCCCGACGACGATCCGCGTTCTCCCCATGAACGGAACAGTAGCGGGCGGAATGGACCGGACGACCCGACGGTTATCATCTTGGTACTCGAAGAGGGAGCCATCATGGTCGACGTCCATCGCGTCAAACTCCCCGGAGTCGGCGTGCTGCACAGCTTCTACACCGACGACGGTGGCAAGTGCGGTGTCATCACGCACCGGTCGGGGCACTCCGACCTCATCTCGTTCGCCGACGTCTCCGATGGGGCGGACAAGTCCGAGAAGGTCTCGCTGCGCCTCAGCGAGGACGAGGCGCACACCCTCGCCGAACTCCTCGGCGGCACCCGGATCACCGAGGGCCTCGACAAGCTCGACGAGATCCCCGGCCTGTCGATCGACTGGTTCTCGGTCGACTACGACGACGCCATCGCGGGCAAGCCCCTCGGCGACCTGCACGACTCCGGCTTCATCGGCCTGACCGTCGTCGCCGTCGTGCGCGGCGACAGCGCGAACCCAGCCCCCTCGCCCGACTTCGTCGTGTTCCCCGGCGACACCATCGTGGTGGCCGGGTCCCCGGAGAAGGTCGCGAAGGCGTTCTCCTTCTACCGCAGCGGAGAGCTTGCGGCCGCCTCGGCCGAGGCCCCGCGGAAGAGCTAGCGCATGCACCTGGGTGGTGAGCTGCTCACCATCGGTGTGCTCTTCGTCATCGCCTACGTCCTGGGGCGGCTCGGCAAGACCATCGGGCTGCCGGCGATCCCGGTCTACATGGTGGTGGGACTCATCGCGAGCCCGCACACCCCGTGGATCGGGCTGAACGTCGAGTCCCACACCATCGAGCTCATCGCGACCTTCGGGCTCATCCTGCTGCTGTTCAACCTCGGGTTGGAGTTCGACCAAGAGGAGTTCTACGGCAACGCCGGCAAGCTCCTGGTGTCCGGTGGCACGTACGTCGCCATCAACATGGGCGTCGGGTTCGCCTTCGGGTTCTCGCTCGGCTGGGGCACCCGTGAGGCCCTGATCATCGCGGGCATGACGGCGACGTCGTCGAGCGCGATCGTGACGAAGCTCCTCATCGAGCTGCGACGCCTGGCGAACGACGAGACCCCGATGATCCTCGGCGTCACGGTCATCGAGGACGTCTTCATCGCCATCTACCTGGCGATCGTCTCCGTCGTGCTGTCCGGCGACACGAACGCCTGGGCCGTGGTCGGCAAGCTCGCGCTCGCGTTCGGGTTCCTCATCGTGATGTTCACGCTCGCGCGCTTCGCGGGCAAGTGGGTCTCGAAGATCTTCGCCACGCGCGACGACGAGCTGTTCACGGTCCTGTTCTTCGGGCTCGCGGTGATGTTCGGCGGCATCGGGGACCTGCTCGGCGTGACCGACGCCATCGGTGCCTTCGTCATCGGCCTGCTCTGCGGTGCCACCCGGTACCGCGACCGCATCGAGCAGCTCGCCCTGCCGATGCGCGACGTGTTCGCCGCATTCTTCTTCGTCAACTTCGGCCTCGGCCTCGACCTGTCGACCTTCGGCGAGGTGCTCTGGCCGGTCCTCGGCGCCATCGGCATGACGGTCGTCCTGAACGCCGTCGCCGGCCAGCTGGTCGCGCGGATGAACGGCTTCGACGTGCAGCAGGGCATCAACACCGCGGTCATCCTGGTGAACCGCGGCGAGTTCGCGCTCATCCTCGCGACGCTGTCGGCGGCCGCCGGACTGGAGGCGCGGATCACCGCGTTCGCCGGCCTCTACGTCCTCGTCATGGCGATCCTCGGGCCGCTGCTCGCGGTGAACTCGGACCGGATCGGCCGGCTCGTCGTGCGACCGGCGCGCGTCGCGCGGCTCCGTTCGCGGCTGCGCGACCGCCTCGGCCGCCGCACGAGTCCCGCGCTCGACGACGCCGTCGACGCCGCAGCGGCCGCCGGGGTCGCCGACCAGGACGCCGCCGCGGCCGCCCGCCGGGCCGAACGCGACCGCCAGTTCGCCGAGGAGTTCGCCCTCGTGGAGGCCGCTGGCAGGGACGAGCGCGAGAATGAGTCGCCCGACGCGACGTCCGACCCCGTGACGTCGCCGGTCGAGATCCCCGCCGAGCGCCCCGAACGCCCGGTCCGCCAGCGCGATCCGGAGTACTGATACAGATGTGGGCCGTTGCCCGACGACCGAAGTGGATCGCGCTGCTGCTGCTGGCGCTCGTGCTGGCGGCGGTCTTCGCCGGACTCGGCAAGTGGCAGCTCGAACGGAGCATCGCCAACGGCAAGCCCCTGCCGGCGACCACCGAGACGCGCACGACCCTCGACGCCGTCACCACCCCGGAGAAGCCGGTCAGCGAGACCCTCGCCGGGCAGAAGATGACGGTCTCCGGCACGTTCGTCGCCGGGGACACGACCGTCCTGACGGGCCGCACCGGGGGTGGGACGTACCAGACCGTCGGACACCTGGTGGACTCGGACGGTGGGGCGAGCCTCCCGGTCGTCATCGGGTGGTCCGACCGACGGGCGGACGCCGTCGCCGGGGGTGACCGCCTGGCGGACGGGCAGACGCTGACGATCCATGGCCGGTACTACCCGGCCGAGTCGCCCGACCAGGACACCTACAAGCGCGCCGAGTACTCGGCGGTCGCCCCGGCACGGTTCGTCAACACCTGGCAGGCTTTCGACGACCGGATGTACCTCGGGTACGTCGTCGCCGACGGCGCGACCGCGCAGGCCGCCGACCTCGGCACCATCGCGGACCGCGCCCCGTCGCGCGAGGTCCAGTTCGACTGGCTCAACCTGTTCTACGCGATCGAGTGGGTCGTCTTCGCCGGGTTCGCGGTGTTCCTCTGGTACCGGTTCGTGAAGGACGCGTGGGAGCGCGAGCAGGAGGACGAGCGCGACGAGGCCCTGGCCGCCGAAGCCGCCGCGCTCCGACGGTAGGATTGCCGACATGGCACTGACCGTCCGGACCCGCGACGTCCCGAAGATCCCGGGTGCGGTGAAGTGGTACCGCGTCTCCGCCTACATCACCGGTGTGCTGCTCCTGGCCCTCGTGATCGAGGTCGTCATCAAGTACACGCCGCTGCAGCTCGAGATGCAGCTCGGCAACGGGCCGTTCTTCGTGCCCAACGGCACCGCCGGCGAAGCACCCGGCACGTTCAACCTGTCGATCGCGATCCTCATCGCGCACGGCTGGCTGTACGTCCTCTACCTCTTCACCGACTTCCGTCTGTGGAGCATCATGCGCTGGAGGCCGTCGCGCTTCCTGCTCATCGCCCTCGGGGGCATCATCCCGTTCATGTCCTTCGTGGTCGAACACCGCATGCAGCAGAAGGCCATGGACACCTACCACGACCTGATCGCTGCCCAGCAGCGTGAGAAGGAGGCCGCTCGGTGAGCGAGACCGAACAGCGTCCCGTCCTCGTCGTCGACTTCGGGGCCCAGTACGCGCAGCTCATCGCGCGTCGGGTCCGTGAAGCGAACGTCTACAGCGAGATCGTCCCGCACTCGATGACCGCGGAGGAGATCCGCGCGAAGGACCCGGCGGCCATCGTGCTGTCCGGCGGCCCGTCGTCCGTGTACGAGGACGGCGCCCCGTCCCTCGACGGCGAGATCCTCGAGCTCGGGGTCCCCGTGCTCGGCATCTGCTACGGCTTCCAGGCCATGGCGACCGCCCTCGGCGGCGAGGTCGCGAACACCGGCCTGCGCGAGTACGGCGCCACCGACGTCGACGTCACCGGCACGGACAGCGTGCTGCTCGGCGACCAGCCGGCGTCGCAGGTCACCTGGATGTCGCACGGCGACTCCGTGGCCAAGGCGCCGGAGGGCTTCGAGGTCCTGGCGTCGAGCGCCTCGACGCCCGTCGCGGCCTTCGCGTCCGACGAGCGCAAGCTCTACGGCGTGCAGTGGCACCCCGAGGTGAAGCACTCCGCGCACGGCCAGGCCGTCCTCGAGAACTTCCTGCACCGTGCCGCCGGGCTGCCCGGCGACTGGAACTCGAGCAACGTCATCGAGGAGCAGGTCGCGCGCATCCGCGAGCAGGTCGGTTCCGCACGGGTCATCGCCGGGCTCTCCGGCGGTGTCGACTCCGCCGTCGCCGCGGCCCTGGTGCACAAGGCCGTCGGCGACCAGCTGACCTGCGTCTTCGTCGACCACGGGCTCCTGCGCGCCGACGAGCGCAAGCAGGTAGAAGAGGACTACGTCGCCTCCACCGGTGTCCGGCTCGTCACGGTGGACGCCGAGCAGCAGTTCCTCGACGCCCTCACCGGTGTGAGCGACCCGGAGCAGAAGCGCAAGATCATCGGGCGCGAGTTCATCCGCACCTTCGAGGGTGCCGCCGAGGCGCTCGTGCTCGAGGCCAAGGCCTCGGACACCGACGCCGAGGTCAAGTTCCTCGTGCAGGGCACGCTCTACCCCGACGTCGTCGAGTCCGGCGGCGGAGCGGGCACGGCGAACATCAAGTCGCACCACAACGTGGGCGGCCTGCCCGAGGACATGACGTTCGAGCTCGTCGAGCCGCTGCGCACCCTGTTCAAGGACGAGGTCCGTGCCGTCGGCCGCGAGCTCGGCCTGCCCGAGGTCATCGTCGGCCGCCAGCCGTTCCCCGGCCCGGGTCTCGGCATCCGCATCGTCGGCGAGGTCACGAAGGACCGCCTCGAGCTGCTCCGCGCGGCCGACAAGATCGCCCGCGAGGAACTCACCGCGGCCGGCCTCGACGAGGAGATCTGGCAGTGCCCGGTCGTGCTGCTCGCCGACGTCCGCTCCGTGGGCGTGCAGGGCGACGGTCGGACCTACGGGCACCCGATCGTGCTCCGTCCGGTCTCCTCCGAGGACGCCATGACCGCCGACTGGACGCGTCTGCCGTACGACACCCTCGCGAAGATCTCGAACCGGATCACGAACGAGGTCCCCGACGTCAACCGCGTCGTGCTCGACGTCACGTCGAAGCCGCCGGGAACGATCGAGTGGGAGTAGTCCTCCCCTGACCGTCCGGAGGCCCGGCACGCGCTGCGTGCCGGGCCTCCGTGCGTCCGGGGCCCGTGCGTCCGGGCCCCGGGCGCCCGGGGCCCGGGGCGCCGGCCGGGCGGCAGGCGGCAGGCGGGCGGGCGTCGAGGTCGCACGAACTGCCGCCTGCCGGGTCGTCGGGCGGCGGTTCGTGCGACCTCGACGGCGCACGTGCGGCACGTCGCGCGACCTCGGCGGACCCCAGACCTCGGAGGACCCACACCTCGGCGGACCTCACGGGAACGACGGAGGGCCCCGGCGTGTGCCGGGGCCCTCCGTGTGGTGCGGGGTGGATCAGTTGCGCGAGCTGCTCGCCACGATCGCGAGGATGCGCAGGATCTCGAGGTACAGCCAGACGAGCGTCACGATGAGGCCGAACGCCGCCGTCCAGGCGTAGACGCGAGGGGCACCGCGCTCGACGCCGGTCTTGATCTGGTCGAAGTCGAGGATGAGCGAGTACGCCGCCATGACGACGACGAAGATGCCGATGAGCACACCGAGCGGGATGCCGAACAGGGTCACGCCGAGCAGGCCGAAGGCGCTCTGCGTGACGCCGGTGAGCATCAGGACGACGTTGACGAGCGAGAACGCCATGTAGCCGACGATCGCGATGAGGAAGAAGCGCGTGGCCTTCGGCGTCGCGCGGACCTTGCCGGACCGGAAGAGCAGCAGCGTCACGAAGAACACACCGAGCGTGCCGAACACGGCCTGCGGCACGATGCCGTCGAACGCGGTGTCGTAGTACCCGGAGATCCCGCCGACGAACAGCCCCTCGAAGAACGCGTACGCCAGGACGAGGCCCGCCGACGGCTTCTTCTTGAAGGTGTTGACCAGCGCGAGCACGAAGCCCACGATCGCGCCGACGATCCAGACCGCGGGCGGCAGGTTCCAGCCGGCGACCGCACCGACGATGAGCACGCCGAAGGCGAGCAGCGTCTTGACGATGGTGTCCTCGTACGACATGCGGTCCGTGTCGACCGTGGAGGCCGCCGGGCGGTCGTACATGTACTGCAGCTGGTCGGGGGTCATCCCGCCCTTCGCCTGCTGCGGGGTCTGTCCCCAGCCGGCCTGCTGCTGACCGGTCGCGCCGCCCCAGGCGTTGCGTCCCTGGTCGTTGAAGGCGGGGGACTGGTCGAAACCGGGCTTGAAGGCCATGGTGTCCTCTTCCTTGGAGATTCGAGTCCTCTCAGCCTAGGTGCGCTCGGCCGCGGAAGGCTGAGGATTCGCGGCGAGCGGACGCGGCCCCGTGGGGCCCTGACGCGAGCAGCCTATGGGGATGCGCTGCACGCGTGCCGCGAACTGCTCGGGAGTCTGCTGCGGGGGTGGAGCCAGCGGGGTGGAGCCAGGTGACGAGGGCGATCGAGATCGTCATGAGCAGGAACCACGCGACGATCTTCGTCGGCGACACCGGCTGCCACGCCGCCGCCTGCGCCGGGTAGCTCCAGGCGCCCGCCCAGGTCGCGACGTCCTCGGCGGCCCAGACGACGACGGCGACGAGGCCCATCGCGACGAGCACGGGTATCCGCAGCGTCGAGCGGTGCACTCGCACGTGCATGGTCGTGCGGGCGAAGAGCAGCAGCACGAGCACGAGCAGGACGTACCGGGCGTCGGCCACGAAGTGGTGGCCGAAGAAGTTCAGGTAGACCGCCCCGGCGACGACCGCGAGCACCCACTGCCGGGGGTACCGGTCGAAGCGCAGGTCGAACAGGCGGTGCACGCGCACCAGGTACGACCCGACCGCGCCGTACATGAAGCCGGAGAACAGCGGTACCCCGGCGACGACGAGCAGGCCGCCGGAGCCGTACGACCACGACCCCATGTGGGTCTTGAAGACCTCCATGACGGTGCCGACGACGTGGAAGAGCAGCACCACGCGGAGCTCCCGCACGGTCTCGAGCCCGAACACGAGCATGCCGACCTGCAGCAGCACGGCGGCGACGGTCAGCACGTCGTTCCGCACCGCCGCCGGCACGGTGAGGTGCACGACGGCCATCGTCGCGAGCAGGAGGGCACCGAAGGTGCACGCCCAGGCCTGCTTCGCGCCGAACACCAGGAACTCGGTGACGAACCGGCGGGCGGGTCGGCGCGGCTGGTGCCCGGCGTCGAGCAGGCGGCGGGCGGCGCGGTCGATCCGGGCCTCGACGGCGGTGGACAGCGATCGGACGGTCATGCGGCGATGCTCGGTCGGCGGGCTGGGAACGGCGGCCCCCGGCGGCTCGCGTGTGTCCCGTGACCCACGCCGTCCCCACGGTCACCCGCGGCCAGTAGGGTCGCGCCATGACCCTCGTCATCGCCCACCGCGGCGCGTCCGGCTACCGCCCCGAGCACTCGCGGAGCGCCTACGAGCTCGCGATCGAGCTCGGCGCCGACGCGATCGAGCCGGACCTCGTGCCGACGAGGGACGGCGTGCTCGTGCTCCGCCACGAGAACGAGGTGTCCGGCACCACCGACGTCGCCGACCGACCGGAGTTCCGGCACCTGCGCACGACGAAGACCGTCGACGGGCAGACGCTGTCGGGGTGGTTCACCGAGGACTTCACGTGGGCGGAGCTGCAGACGCTCCGCACACGGGAGCGACTGCCCGCGCTGCGACCCGGGTCGGCCGAGCACGACGGCGAGGAACCGGTCCTGCGCCTCGAGGACCTCCTCGCGATCCTCGACGCCGCGCCCCGTCCGGTCGGCCTCGTCGCCGAGGTGAAGCACGCGGCCTTCTTCGACCGCGCGGGCTTCCCGATGGACGAGCTCGTCGACCGCGCGCTCGGTGACGCCGGGTGGCGCCACGACGAGCGGCTCACGGTCGAGAGCTTCGAGAAGGGCGTGCTCCGCGACCTGCGCGAGCGGCACACGGGTGGTCGGCTGGTGTACCTGCAGGAGGCCCGTGGCAGCGCCGCCGACGAGGTCGCGTCCCACGGGTCGCTGGCTCCCACCTACGCCGCGGAGCGTTCCGAGGACGCCCTCGCGTCCTTCGCGACGGAGTTCCACGGCATCAGCGTCGACCTCGGCACGCTCATGGCCGGGGTGGACAGCGTCGCGCTCGACGACCCGACGCCGGTGCGGAGCGCGATCGTCGACCGTGCCCACGCCGCCGGGCTCGCCGTCTACACGTGGACGCTCCGGCCGGAGAACCGGTTCCTGCCCGGGCCGTTGCGCCGGGGCGGGGACGTCGCGGCCTTCGGGGACTGGGAGCGCTGGTACACCTCGGTGGTCCGGACCGGTCTCGACGGGGTGTTCGCCGACCACACCGACCTGGCCGTCCTGGCACGGTCGGCTGTCGGGGGTCCCGCCTAGACTGTCCCGGACATGACGATCGTGCTCGACCCCTTCGAATCGACGCCCGAGCCGGGCGCCGGTGCCCGTGCGTACGAGGACCCGTTCACCGCGGGTCTGAACCCCCAGCAGAAGGAAGCCGTCGAGTACCGCGGCGAGTCCCTGCTGATCGTGGCCGGAGCCGGTTCCGGCAAGACGAGCGTGCTCACGCGCCGGATCGCGCTGCTGCTCGCCAACCGCGAGGCCTGGCCGTCGCAGATCCTGGCGATCACGTTCACGAACAAGGCCGCCGCCGAGATGCGCGAGCGCGTCCGTGCGCTGGTCGGCGGCGAGGCCGAGGGGATGTGGATCTCGACGTTCCACTCGGCCTGCGTGCGGATCCTCCGGCGCGAGGCCGAGCGGTTCGGGTTCCCGCAGTCGTTCACGATCTACGACTCCGCCGACTCGCGGGCACTGCTCAAGCGGATCATCAAGGAGCTCGAGGCCGACTCGCTCGGGCTGACGGTCGGTGCCGCGGCGTCGAAGATCTCGAAGCTCAAGAACGAGCTGCAGGACATCGACACGTACGCGCGCAACATCAACGCGAACGACCCGCAAGAGGTCATGTTCACCGAGGTGTTCCGGCGCTACACGAACGAGCTCCGTCGGGCGAACGCGTTCGACTTCGACGACCTCATCGGCCAGACGGTGTTCCTCTTCCGGGCCTTCCCGGACGTCGCGGCCCTGTACCAGCGCCGCTTCCGGTTCATCCTGGTCGACGAGTACCAGGACACCAACCACGCCCAGTACGCCCTGATCCGTGAACTCACCCGTCCGGTGCCCGTCGAGCAGGTCGACAAGCTCGAGGATGCCGGCCAGCACGTCGCCCGCATGCGCGAGACCGACGGTTCGATCGCCCCCGCGTCCCTGACGGTGGTCGGCGACTCGGACCAGTCGATCTACGCGTTCCGCGGGGCCGACATCCGGAACATCGTCGAGTTCGAGCGCGACTTCCCGAACTCGAAGACGATCCTGCTCGAGCAGAACTACCGCTCGACGCAGAACATCCTCGACGCCGCGAACGCCGTCATCGCGAACAACTTCGACCGGCAGGCGAAGAGCCTGTTCACCGACGTCGGCGCCGGCGAGAAGATCGTCGGCTTCACCGGGTACACCGGCCACGACGAGGCCCAGTTCGTCGCCGACGAGATCCAGCGCCTGCGCGAGGACGGCATGGACTACCGCGACATGGCGGTGTTCTACCGGACGAACTCGCAGACCCGTGCGCTCGAGGAGATCTTCATCCGTGCGGCGATCCCCTACCGGGTGCTCGGCGGCACGAAGTTCTACGAGCGCGCCGAGATCAAGGACGCCATGGCGTACCTGATCACGGTCGCGAACCCCGCCGACCCGATGGCGTTGCGGCGCATCCTCAACGTGCCGAAGCGGGGCATCGGTGCCGTCACCGAGACGACCCTGCAGCGCTACGCCGACGAGCACGAGACGACGATGCGCGACGCGCTGCGGCACGCCGGCGAACTCGGCTTCGGCCCGAAGGTGCGGAACGCCATCACGGAGTTCGCGGGGCTGCTCGACACCGTCTCCGAGAAGGCGCCGACGCAGCCGGTCGTCGACACGCTGACGCAGCTCCTCGACGGCTCCGGTCTGCTCGAGAACCTGCGGAAGTCGCCCGACGCGCAGGACGCCGCCCGCGCCGACAACATCGACGAACTCGTCGCCGTCACGCGCGAGTTCCAGAAGAACAACCCCGAGGGCACCCTCTCCGACTTCCTGACCGAGGTCTCGCTCGTCGCCGCGGCGGACGAGCTCGACGACTCGTCCGGGACCGTCTCGCTGATGACCCTGCACACGGCGAAGGGCCTGGAGTACGACGCGGTGTTCCTGACCGGTGTCGAGGAAGACCTGCTGCCGCACCGGATGTCCGCCGCCGAGCCGGGCGGCCCGTCCGAGGAACGCCGGCTGTTCTACGTCGGGATCACGCGCGCGAAGAAGGTCCTGTTCCTGTCCCTCGCGATGACCCGCGCGCAGTTCGGTGACGTCAACGTGGCCATGCCGTCGCGCTTCCTGCAGGAGATCCCCGAGGGGCTCATCGAGTGGAAGCAGTCGCCGGGCATGGCGAACAGCCGTGGCGGCACGCAGCCCCGCGCGCTGAACGCCAAGCGTGACGGCGGCGCGGGCGGCGGTGGCTACCGCGGTGGTGGCGGTTGGGGCGGCGGCTCGTACGACCGTGCCGCCGCGGCGTCGAAGACCCGTCCGAAGACCGAGTGGGCGAACCGGGTCTCCGGTCAGGTCCGGGACAACGGTGACATGGAGTTGGCTGCCGGTGACCGCATCTCGCACGTCGACTTCGGCGAGGGGACCGTTTCGGCGGTGACCGGCCAGGGCGCCAAGCGGATCGCCGAGATCGCCTTCGACTCCGCCGGCCGCAAGAAGCTGCTCATCAAGATCGCTCCGATCGAGAAGCTCTAGTCCGAGGTCGCCGACGGACGACTGAACGTCCGTTCACCCGCCGCTCGCCCGGCGGGGCGCCGTCGTCGCGCCCGGACGGCGACGCGGCACGCCCGAGACCTGGGAGTCCACCCCTGTTCGGGTGGCAGTAGAGCGGAGGTGAGGTTAGCCTTACCTAACGTGACACCCATCGAACTGCTGACCTCTGCCACGGCCGAGCGGTACCGCTCCAGCGTCACGTCGACGGTCGACCGCCTGGCCGACCGCTTCGCCGCCGCTGACCGCCCGACGACCGACACCGCTCCGCAGGTCCTCCGGGCCCGGGTGCAGGCGGTCGACCTCGACGCCGAACCCCTCGGGACGGACCGCGCGCTCGCCGAACTCGACGACCTGTTCGTCCGCGAGGCCGTCTGGTTCCACGACCCCGCGTACCTCGCGCACCTGAACTGCCCGGTGGCGCTGCCCGCGGTCGCCGCCGAGGCCGTGCTCGCCGCCGTGAACCCGTCGGTCGACACCTGGGACCAGTCCCGGATCGGCACCGAGATCGAGCGGCACGTCGTCGCCTGGCTCGCCGGTCGGATCGGGTTCGCCGCGGGTGACGGCATCTTCACCTCGGGCGGCTCGCAGTCGAACCTGCAGGCCCTCCTGCTGGCACGAGAGGCCCTCGGGACCAGCGGCACCGTGTTCACCACGGCGGAGACCCACTTCAGCATCGCGAAGTCCGCGCGGCTGCTCGGGCTCGAGGCCGTCGTCGCCGTCGCCACCGACGACGCCGGCCGGATGGTGCCCGCAGCCCTCGCCGAGGCGATCGCCGCCGCCCGCACGGCCGGGCGGACGCCGATGGCCGTCGTCGCGACCGCCGGCACCACCGACCGCGGGGTGATCGACCCGGTCGAGCCGATCGCCGACGTCTGCGACCTGGAGGGCGTCTGGCTGCACGTCGACGCCGCGTACGGCTGCGGGCTGCTGGTGTCCCCGACCCGTCGGCACCTGCTCGCCGGCATCGAGCGGGCGCGGAGCGTGACGACCGACCTGCACAAGTCGTTCTTCCAGCCGGTGTCCTCGAGTGCCCTGCTCGTGCAGCACCCGGAGGACCTGCGCCGCGCCGCCTGGTACGCCGACTACCTCAACCCCGAGGACGCCGCCGAGCCGAACCAGGTCGACAAGTCGCTGCAGACCACCCGCCGGTTCGACGCCCTGAAGCTGTGGGCCACCCTGCGCGCGTCCGGGGCAGATGCCATCGGAGCGGCGTTCGACGCCGTCATCGACCTCGCCGCGGCCACCCACCGAATCGTCGAGGAGCACCCCGACCTGGTGCTCGTCGCGCCGACGCAGCTCAGCACGGTGCTGTT
This sequence comes from Curtobacterium sp. MMLR14_006, assembly GCF_001864985.1. Lineage (NCBI taxonomy): Bacteria > Bacillati > Actinomycetota > Actinomycetes > Micrococcales > Microbacteriaceae > Curtobacterium > Curtobacterium sp. MMLR14_006. Next base: position 542,515 of record NZ_MJGU01000022.1, read on the forward strand.
CCGGTGGCAGCCCGCCGGGGTCACCGACGACCAGGCCGACGCGCTCGTCGCCCCGATCCGCGCGGCCCTGCTCGCCGAGGGCCGGGTGCTCATCGCGAAGACCGTGATCGACGGCCGCCCGTGCAACAAGCTCACCCTGCTCAACCCCGAGACGACGCCGGCGCAGATGCGCGCCGCGCTCGACCACGTCGCCGCGACGGCAGCACGCGTCCGCGCGACCACCACCGCCCCGGAAGGAGCAACGCGATGACCGCCGCTGACGACCGCCAGGCCGACGACCGCCCCGTGCACGACGTCGTCGGCATCGGCATCGGTCCGTTCAACCTGGGCCTCGCCTGCCTGACCGACCCGCTCGACGATCTCGACGCGGTGTTCCTCGACGCCGCCGACGGCTTCGCCTGGCACCACGGCATGATGCTCGACGACGCCACGATCCAGGTGCCGTTCCTCGCCGACCTGGTGACGATGGCCGACCCGACCTCGCCGTTCTCGTTCCTCGCCTGGCTCAAGGAGACCGGGCGCCTGTACCCGTTCTACATCCGCGAGGACTTCCACCCCCTGCGGAGCGAGTACGACGCCTACTGCCGCTGGGCCGCCGACCGGCTCGACACCCTCCGCTGGGGCCGCCGGGTGACGGCCGTCGAGCACGACCCGGTCACCGACACGTTCACGGTGCACGCCGAGACCGACCAGGGCCCCGAGACGTACCGCGCACGGCACGTCGTCGTGGGCATCGGCACCGAGCCGTCCGTCCCCGCCCCGCTGCGCGGCATCGACGGCCCGGCGATCCACTCGGCCGACTTCCTGCCGAACCGCGACGCGCTCCGCGGTGCCGGCTCGATCGCGGTGATCGGCAGCGGGCAGTCCGCCGCCGAGGTCTACCGCGACCTGCTCGAGGACATCCGTCAGGACGGCTACCGCCTCGACTGGATCACCCGGTCGCCGCGGTTCTTCCCGATGGAGGACACCAAGCTCACCCTCGAGATGACGAGCCCGGAGTACACGGACCACTTCCACGGGCTGCCCGAAGCCGTCCGCGACCGTCTCGGGCGGGAGCAGCGCGGCCTGTACAAGGGCATCAGCGCCGACCTGGTCGACGAGCTCTACGACCAGCTCTACCGGATCAGCGCGCGGGGACCGGTCCCGACGACGCTCCGGACCGAGACGAGCGTCGTCGACGCCGCCTGGCTCGCCGACCGCGGCACGTACCGGCTGACGCTCCGCCACGAGCAGCTCGACCAGGCGTACGAGCACGAGGTCGAGCAGCTCGTGCTCGCCACCGGGTACACCCCGCGTGTCCCGCGGTTCCTCGACCCGGTCGAGCACCTCGTCGCCCGCGACTCCCGCGGTCGCCTGGCCGTCGCCCGCGACCACCACGTCGACACGCTGGGCGGACGCATCTGGGTGCAGAACGCCGAGGAGCACACGCACGGCCTGACCGCGCCCGACCTCGGCATGGGTGCGTGGCGGAACGCGTCGATCATCCGGTCCGTCACGGGTCGCCCCGTGTACGGCCTGGAGGCCCGGATCGCCTTCCAGGAGTTCGGCCTGCCCGCCTCGGGGCAGCCGACAGCAGCGCCGTCCACGGCCGCACCCGCCAGCGCGCACAGCCTGCCGGCCGGGCGCACGACCGAGCATGCGGAGGTGTCCGCATGAGCGCCGTCGTCGACAGCACCGGTGCGGCGGGCGACGGTGTGGTGGGCACTGTGGAGGGCGCCGCTGTGGAGGGCACTGTTGAGGACACTGTGGAGGGCACCGGTGTGGAAGACACTGTCGAGGGCACTGCGACGGTGGACGCACACGAGGCGACCGCGCCTGTGGGAGCCGAGCCGGGCCTCCTGACCGTCGAACCCGTGGACCCGGAACGCGACGCCGCCGTCGTGCAGTCGTGGCTCGCCCACCCGGCGTCGTCCTGGTGGGAGATGGGCGACCTCGACGTGGACGGCGTCCGGGACTACCTGGCCGGTGTGCAGTCGGACCCCGCGCAGGCCGCGTGGCTCGGCCGCCGGAACGGCGAACCGTGCTTCCTGGCGGAGACCTACGACCCCGCCGCCGTCCTGCTCACCGACGTGTGGGCGGCGGAGCCGGGCGACGTCGGCATGCACCTGCTCGTCGCGCCGGCGCCCGCGGACCGTCGTGTGCGCGGCCTGACCAGCGCGGTGATGCGTGCCGTCGTCGAGCACTGCCGGGACGCCCTCGGTGCGCGCCGGGTCGTCGTCGAACCGGACGTGCGGAACACCGCCGTGCAGGCGAAGAACGCCGAGGTCGGGTTCCGTGCGCTGCGACAGGTGGACGTCGACGGCAAGCGGGCCCTGCTGTCGGTGCTCGACACCGACCGCATCGGGGCCCCCGACGACGACGGGCCGGCCGCGCACCTGCGGCCAGAGCACCTGGAACCCGCCGAACGGCACCTCGTCGCGAAGGCGATCGCGGAGTTCACCCACGAACGGCTGATCGCACCCGTGCCGGACGGGGACGGGTGGCGGCTCGACGCGGGGGAGTCGACCTACCGGTTCCGGGCGCGGCAGCACGTGCTCGAGCACTGGTCGATGGACGAGGCCTCGCTGACGCGGACCCGTGCGGGGGCGCCGGCGCCGCTCCGTGCGCAGGAGCTCGTGCTCGAACTGCGCGACGTGCTCGGGATCCCCGACGAGTTGCTGGGGACGTACCTGGAGGAGATCGCCTCGACCCTGGCGAGTGCGGCGGCGAAGCACCGGCGGGGTGGGCCGTCGGCGGCGCAGCTCGCGCGCGGGCGGGCCGGGGGATCCGTCGACGCCGCTGTCGCCTCCTTCCAGGACGTCGAGGCGGCGATGACCGAGGGGCACCCGGCCTTCGTCGCCGCGAACGGACGGATCGGGTTCGGGCTCGACGAGTACCGGGCCTTCGCGCCCGAGTCCGGCGGCCGGTTCCGGTACCGGTGGCTCGCCGCCCGACGCGAGCACACGCACCTGGCGCTCGCCGCGGACCGCACCGAGCAGGCGCACTGGGAGTCGGAGCTGTCGGCGGACGTCGTGGCCGGGTTCCGGGCCACGCTGGAGCGTCGCGGGCTCGACCCCGACGACTACGTGTGGCTGCCCGTGCACCCGTGGCAGTGGCAGCACCGGATCGCCGTGACCTTCGCGCCCGACCTGGGTCGGCAGGACCTCGTCGACCTGGGCGAGGGGCCGGACGAGTACCAGCCGCAGCAGTCGATCCGCACCGCGTTCAACCGCACCGAGCCGGCACGCTCGTACGTCAAGACGGCGCTCGCCGTGCAGAACATGGGGTTCCTGCGGGGGATGTCCCCCGCGTACATGCGGAACACCCCGGCGGTGAACGACTGGGTCGCCGGGATCGTCGCCGCCGACCCCACGCTCGCCGCCGCCGGCTTCTCGGTCCTGCGGGAGCACGCGTCCATCGGGTACACCGGCGACGCGTACCACCGGGTCGACGTGTCCTCGCCGCAGCGGAAGATGCTCGCGGCGCTGTGGCGGGAGAGTCCGGTCCCGCACCTGGCCGGGGGCGAGCAGCTGCTCACCATGGCGGCGCTGCTGCACCGGGACGCGTCGGGGGCAGCCGTGGTCTCGGCGCTGATCGCGGCCTCCGGGCTGCCCGCCGACGAGTGGGTGCGGCGCTGGCTCGACGCGTACCTGCTGCCCGTCGTGCACTGCCTGACCGTGCACGAGCTGGCCTTCATGCCGCACGGCGAGAACGTGGTGCTCGTCGTGCGGGACGGCGTCGTGGTCCGTGCCGTGATGAAGGACATCGGCGAGGAGGTCGTGGTGCTCGGGCGCGACGCCGACCGGCCGGTCCCCGCGGACGTCGAGCGGATCGTGCACCCGGTGTCCGACGACGAAGCGGCGCTCGCCGTGTTCACCGACGTGTTCGACGGGGTGCTGCGGTTCGTCGCCGCGATCCTGGACGACGACGGGGTGCTGCCCGAGGCCCGCTTCTGGCAGGTCGTCGGGGAGTGCGTCGACGCCCACGCCGCCGCGCGCCCGGACCGCCGCCGACCGCTGGACCTGCGGGTGCCGACGTTCGAGCACTCGTGCCTGAACCGCTTGCAGCTGCGGAACACCCTGTCGATGGTCGACCTGGCGGACCAGTCGGCGTCGCTCATCCGGGCGGGCGCGATGGCGAACCCCATCGGGCGGTAGGGCGGTTCCGTTCCGTTCCGCGCTCGCTCTGCGTCGGCGTCACGTCGGCCGGTTCCGCTCCCACTTGCACAACCGAAGTGCGCTCGCGCCGCGGAATCCCGCGGTTCGAGTGCACTTTGGTTGTGCGGCGGTGCGGGGCGCGCGGGCGCACCGCACGACGCCGTCGTGGTTGCAGCGGGACCGACCGCGAGCGAACCCGTCTACGGCTGCAGACGCGTGGCCGACCAGACGCCGTCGGCGAGCGCGTACTGCAGGCGGCGGTGCATCCGGTCGCGGCTGCCGTGCCAGAACTCGACGAGCTCGGGCTCGAGGCGCCAGGCGACCCACCCCGCGGGGCGCGGCACGTCGTCGTCGGACTCGTCGAGCAGCACGTTGGCGTCGTCGATGAGGTCCTGCAGCGTCCGGGGCTCGAGCACGGCGGACTGGTCGGCGATCGCGGTGGCGGCGCGCGACTTCGGCGACCGGTCGGCGAACAGCGCGTCGGACTCGTCGTCGGACAGCTGCACGGCCCGGCCCTCGAACCGGAGCTGCTGCATGGTCTCGCGCCAGTAGACCTGGAGTGCGGCGTGCGGGTTCTCGGCGAGCTGTCGGCCCTTCGGGCTGAGCGTCGAGGTACCGAAGACGAGTCCCCGGTCGTCGAGCCGCTTCACGTCGACGGTGCGGGCGGACACCCGGCCGTCGGCGCCGGCGGTGGCGAGCGTCATCGACTTCGGCTCGGAGACGTCGCGCTCGTCCGCGGCGTCGAGCCACTGCTGGGCGAGGTCGAGCGGTGCGGCGGGGGGAGCGTCGAACTCGGGCAGGTGCAGGGAGTCGTCACCGGACAGCGAAGAGGACATGCCCCCACCCAACCGTGCTCAGACGGTCCACGTCCAGGCTGCCGGGGGACGCCCGCCGCGGGGACCGGCCGCCGGGGCCGCGTCGACCCGGGCGACGGCCGGGTTGGTGCGGAGCATCCGGTTGAGGTTGCCCGGATCCGGGGTGCTCCCGGTGAGCGCCGCGCGGAGGCGACCGGCGTCCGAGGTGGTGAAGCGCTCCCCGAGCAGCGCGCGCGTGAGCGGGACGTCCGACCACAGGCGCACGCGGGCGTGCTCGAGCGCTGCGTCGACGATGCGGTCGTGGTCGAACGGCAGGCCGAACGGGCGTTCGCCGACGTCGTGCCAGGTCGCGTCCGGGGCGGCCTTCGGGTCGACGACCGCCAGGAACGCGATGCTGATCGCGGTGCTCCGCGGATCGCGGTCCGGCCCGTCGAACGCGCCGACCTGCGCCAGGTGGCGCACCGCCGCCGGGCCGACGCCCGCCTTCGTGCGCAGGGCGCGCAGCGCAGCGTCGGCCAGGATCTCGGAACCGTCCAGGAGCACGCCGGGAAGGGCCTCCCGTCCGGCGAACGGGTCGTACAGCCGACGGGCGGAGGCGACCCGCAGGCCAGCCGCCCCCGCGAACGACGTCGGGACGACGTCGATCGCGATGAGCGGCTGGTCGCGGACCGCCGGAGCGGTCCCCGTCACGCGGAGGCGGCCCGGCGTGCGGTGCGGGCCGCACGCTCGTCGCGGAGCGTCTCTCGCACGTCGGCGAAGGACTGGAGGCGCGTGAAGCGTCCGTCGACCCACACCGGCTGGAGCAGGCTGGTCGCCTCGTCCTCGGCCGTGGCCTGGTCCGTCTGCCGGATCTCGCCGGTCTCGTCACGGTGCAGGGCGATGCGGCCCTTCGCGCTCTTCTTGCCGCTGCCGGTCTTCGGGTCCTTCTGGATGTCGACGGGCTGGCCGTCGACGAGCGCCCAGGTGGCCTTGACCGCGCTGCCGAGGTTGTCGCGGGTCATGTACTGGTACGTGTACGAGCCGATCCCGAGCACGATGTTGTCGCTCGAGTACCCCTTGGCGGCGAGCCGCTCGTAGATGCGGCGGGCACGGTCGAGCGTGATGCTGTCGCCGTAGATGACGCCGATGTGCTGGTCGAGGACCTTGTAGCCCTGCTCGTTCACGGTGTGGCCGAAGATCTCGTCGAGCAGTTCGACGACGCCCTTCTGCTCGTCGCTGCGGTCGGCGGCGAACAGCTCGGCCTCGTCGACGTCGTGCACGGTGCCGGTGACGATGTCGACCGGGTCGCCCGAGTCGGGACGGATGACGAGCTTGCCGTCGCGGCCGGTGATGCGGTCCTTGAGCTGCGGCAGCGTCTCGGTGATGACCTTGAACAGGTCGAAGCCGTCGCTGACGGCGGAGACGATGCCCGTCGGGTAGACGTCGAGGATCTGCTGGAACGTCTCGAGCTCGCCGTCGGCGCCGCGGACGCACATGACGCTGTGCTCGGTGGCGGGCACGCTCGCGGCCACCCAGCCGTTGTCGCCCGGGTAGTAGCGGTCGATGAAGTCGAGCGACGGCATCGAGTCGGTGCCGAGGAACGAGAGCAGGTGCCCGGCGCCACCCGCTGCCGCCGACTCGATGCTCGACTGGCCGCGGAACGAGAAGTCGTGCGCGGCGAAGTCGATGCCCTCGGGGACGGCGCCGGTGCGGGCCGCCCAGTCCTCCATGAGGTCGCGGTACTCGAGCGCCTTCGTCGCGACGGTCGACGGGTGCCAGATCGATGCGGACAGGGCGGTCTCGATGTAGTTCGGCAGCCAGTAGAACTCGTCGATCGTGTTCTCGACGGTCAGGGTCGCGACGCCGATCGGTGCGAGCGTGCCCTCGGGCAGCGCACGGATCTCGAGGGGCAGGTAGCCGAGGCGGTGCAGCGCCCGGACGTGGTCGGTGCCGATGTGGTTCGGGCCGAAGTAGCCCTGCAGGGCTTCGTCGAACAGGCGGACGACCTCGTCCTCGTCGGCGGCGAAGAACGGCGCCCAGGCCTCGACGAGCGAGCGCTGGACGAACGCCTGCAGGCCGAAGACCACGGCGTGGGTCGACTCGGGCATGTGCGCGTTCGAGCGGTTCGTCCAGTTGATGAGGATCCGGGTGGTCCCAGCCGGGTAGACCTGCCGGTGCGAGTGCTTGTAGCCGTCGACGGCCAACAGGGGCGCGATCGGGCTCGCGGTGGTGATGCGGGGCTCGAGGCCCGTCGTGGTGGTGGTCATCGGATCTCCTTCGTGAGGTACGGGCTGAGCGGGACGGTGCGCAAGCCCGGCACGTCGTTCTTCGCCGGGTAGCTGTCGGTCGTGACGATCTCGCCGAAGTGCTCGGCGAGCTGCGGGGCCCGGCCGGAGAAGACGCCGTGCGAGACCCAGAGGCCGAGGCGCTCCTTCGGCAGGCCGGTCGAGCTCGCGAGACCCATGAAGGTGCCGCCGCCGTCGCAGATGTCGTCGACGACGAGGAACCGGCCGTCCGCGGGGAGGGGCTCGCACGAGAACCCGTCGAGCTTGCCGGTGTCGGGGTTGCGGTGCTTCTCGGCCCGGTACAGCGGCAGGCCGCACGACTCGGCGACCGCCGTGGCCCGGGCGACCGCGCCCTTGTCCGGCGCGATGATGCCGGTGTACGCGTCGCCCTCGACGTCGAGCACGGCGTCGCGGACGACCTGCTCGCTCGTGACCACCGTGAGGTGGTCGACCAGCCCGACGACCACGGGGGAGTGCGGGTCGAAGGCGATCACCTGGTCGATGCGGAACCCGTTGAGGACGTCCGCGTAGACCTTCGCCCCGAAGGGCAGGCCGCGGTCCTGCCGGGCGCCGGGCAGGTACGGGACGAGGGCGACGGACCGCGATCCGCGCTGCCGGACGGCGTCCGCCCACATGCCGAGCATGAGGAGGTCGTCGCCGTTCGTGCCGTGCAGGGTCGCGATCTCGGTGGTGCCCCCCGGCTCGGCGGTGTCGTTCGCCACCTTGACGTGCGCTTCACCGGCGGGGAACCGCATGGTGGAGAACGTCGGTGTCGTCTGGTTGCCCTGGGCGTCCCAGGTGCTGAGTTCGACTGCCATGGTCCGACCGTACCACGGTATTTGTCAGTGTGACAAGAATTCCGTCTCCCTGGTGATCCGGACGTGCCCGGCACCGCTCACGAGCACCGTGTACATCGCCTGGTCCGCGAGACCGGAGAAGGTCGTGTTCGCCCCCTGGTCGTCGTCGCGCCCGGTCGGGACGCGGCCGCGGTCGAGCCGGAACATGGCGTCGACCGCTGGTGCCGGCACCAGGGCGAGGCCGTCGACGTACCGATGCAACGCGTCGACCTGTCGTTGCGCGGAGAGCGCTGCCAGGTCGGTCGGTCGGAACTCCGTCGGTGGCTGCCCCTGTGCGCGGGTGTCGAGGAGCACCTCCACGTGCGCACGGGTCCGACCGACGTACCGGCGACGGAAGCGTCGGACCCGCACCGTGCCGGAGCCGTCGACCCCGATGTCGACGAGGTCGGACCACCGCACACCGTCCTCGTCCGCACCGATCGTCGTGACGAGCCGCACGTCGTCGGGGCCGTCGGACAGTGCCTCGGCCTCGTCCCACTCGCCCGGCTGCAGCGCGTCCCCGGCCAGCGATCGCACGATCTGCCATCGCTCGTCGCCGTGGCGTCGGCCGCCGGACAGCGCTGCGCGGAGGCGGCCTCGCAGGCTCCGATCGACGACGAGTTGCTCGCACGGTCCGGTGACCGAGACCACCTCGTCGACGTCGTCGTACGGTGCGGCAGCGCGGGGAGTGCGCAGCGCGGCTCCCGCAGCAGCCCGCTGCTCGGCGACCGTGGCGAGGCGCTCGGCAGCCGGAGCGAAGACGTCGACCAGGTCCGCCGGCCCAGGGGAGCGTCCCTGGCGGAGTCGGTAGGCGCGGAGGCCCCCGCCCTGGTCGCGTGCCGCGCCGCTCGGCCAGACGTCGATCCGCGCGCCCTCGACGCCGAGCAGCCAACCCTCGTGCTCGAGCTCCAGGCGTACCCTGCACAGCGCCTCGAAGGCATCGTGCTCGACAGCGACGTGCTCGACACCGTCGATGACGACCGTCACGGAGCAGCGGGACCGTCCGCCTGTGCCGGACCGTTCGACGTCCACCGTGAGCGTGACCGGGGTCGTCTCGCTCCCGCGGTGCGCCGTGCGTGCCCACTCGGTCATCCGGGTGTCGATCCCAGCAGGTGGCGGGCGGCCCTGCGCCAACGACGAGCGACGGCATCGGGTGAGTCAACGACGGCGATCTCCGGGTGCGGGCGCCGACCGAGGGCCTCGACCGCTCGCGTCCGCCAACCGTCCGGGTCCGTGTCGATGACGACGGAGCAGCTCGAACCGCCCGTGGAAGCTTCAAAGAGCCTCCACGCTGAGTGCGGTCGAGCCAGTTTGCTGACGATGTCTCCCCAGATCCCGTCGTCGGCGGACAGCTCGAGGGCGCGGACGCCGGACGGTGCGAGCGGGACCAGACCTGGACGACGTGGCTGTTGCGCCGTGATCGGGACGCCGTCCCCGTGTCCCTCGGCGACGTCGACCTGCACGATGAAGCGGCCGCCCCGCTCGTCCTCGAGCAGGGACTGCCGCGTCACCTCTCGTGTCGTGACTCCCCTCGTCGCCGGACGGTCCTCGGCGACCGAGTACGCGAACTCGACGCCGACCCCGCGGTCGTACGGTTCGGTTGCCGGTCGACCCGCACCGTCGACTGCGAGGTGGAGCGCGTCGGGAACCGGGACGGCCGTGATCGTCGCCCGGCGTGCAGGTGCGAGCCTGGTCACCGTCACGACAGAGTGCTGTCGGGTTGCCCGAGCACCCACGCCTGCTCCGGCGCGGACCTGCGTGCGACCGCGAAGACGGGCATCGGCACGAGCGATGCGACCAGGACCCGGACGCGTTCGAGTTCATCGGCGTCTTCGGAGTCGACGAGGACGACGATCCGCTCGGACACCCGCTCGACGATGACACCGACCGTGCTGATCTGTGCACCGTCGTACTGCGCGCGGAAGGCGGTCACCGCCGGGTGCTGCTCCGGATCCGGGGCGCCGACGACGATGTCGAACCCCCTCGGGAACGGACTCGCTGCCCGGACGAGTGCCGCTGCTGTCCAGGCGTCGAGTCCGAACGGCATCGACGGCCCTGCAGCCAGGGTCAGTCGGTCAGCGGAGCGGTCGGACTGGTCGAGGAGCACGCCGACGGGTTGACCGTCCGGCTCGGGGATCACGGTCTCGTCCACGACTGCTGCGGGGATCACCGACGTGATCGCCAGGTCGCGGGGAGAGAGCGTCGGCGCGCGGTCTCGCGGGCCACCGATGATCCGGTCGATGTCGTCGGGGAGCAGGACCTGCTCGTCGGCCTGACCGGGCTGGAGCAGGACGGCCACGTCGATCGGAGTCGCACGGAGCGCTGACCACAGCGTCGTGTGCAGGAGTACCGCGTCGTCCGGGGCGGCTGCTCGAGCCTGGTCATGGGCGAGGAATGCGAGCGTGACGGCGGGGGAGGACTCGTCACCGGGGGCGATGACCGCCGGAATGCCGTCCTCGGTCGCGAGCATCCACAGGTCGAGGTCGACCGCCCGTCGCCAGACCGAGAGCTCGACCGCGTCGCTCAGGTCCACGGGCCTTCTCGCCGTCGCTGCTCGTCGGTCGCCCGACGTGACCAGTGCGTTTCTGCTCGTTCCCAGAGCCGGCGGTACTTCTTGACGAGCCGATCTGCTCGGGGATCGCTGGCGAACGAGAGCACCTGGTCGAAGTAGTCGCGCCTGCCGTTCCGGTACCACGATGCTCCGGGTCCGAGCTGTTCGACGAACCGTCCCGTGGTCGGGTGACGGAAGTACACGTCGTCGAAGGCGGGGTGGTCCGATCGACGGGTGTGGACGAGACGCGCGCGTGCCGCGAGGAGCTGCATGTCGATCGGGTAGTCGACGAGGGTGCCGTACGCCCACCGGGAGATCGGGGAGCGGCCGCCGCGCATGTCACCGCGCTCGTCCTCGCGCGAGTTGAGGAGGAAACGGTGCTCAGCTCCGACCCGTTCGTCGACCTCGGGGTCGAGGACGTCGAGCATCAGGGCGAGCGCGGCCGCGGGCGCGACGTACTGCGCCATGGCGGTGCCGTTCCAACTCCCGTCCTCGACGCCGTCTCGCTCGATGACGAGGCGTCCGTCGTCGGCGAACCGTCTGTCGGCCACGGGACCGACCCTGATGAAGGTCGGCAGGTCCGCGGGACTGGTCGGCTCACTCACTCGAGGCCAACGGGGCGGTGTACGCGGTGGCGCGCCACGGGGCATGGAGGAGATTGCGCATCGCGACCGATTCTCCGACCGTCCGTACTGAACTGTCCATGGGAGACCAAGCGTGCGCAGATCCGCCGTGTGCCGGGAACGGAGCGGGGTTGTGCCCGGTCATGTCCGCGCGGAACATCTGCGTACCACCCCCGCCGCCGAACTGCGGATTGGCTCCTGCGTGGCCGATCGCGTAGGTCGCGTCCGGGCTGATGTGGGTCTCCGAGACGAACTCACGGTACGGGGTCGCGTAGCCGGTGCTCGCGCCGACCTGCGCCGATTCGTGGAAGGTCGCGGAGTCGACCACGGGGCGGTCCGGTACCGCGTAGGACGCACCGAACCCGTCGAAGTTCGGAGTGGAGGCGAACCCGTCGACACCCTTCGAGCCGGCCACGACGTTCGTCATGTCGTCGACGCCGTAGTACCCGTCGCCGCCCTGCCACAGTTGACTCGCTCGCGCTGGATCGGTACGGGCGATCTCCGACACGTGGGCGTTGTAGCCGGAGTTCACCGTTCGTGTGAACGCCGAGTCGGACTTCTGGATCCCCTCGAGGAGCCTGCCGGTGATGCCCGTACCTCGGCCACCTGCCGTGTAACCGCTCGCAAATCCCTTCGCTGCGTCGACGGTGCTGTGCAGCATGTTCGCCGGTGTCAGGTAGCGCACCTGCAGTGCCATGCGCTCGATCCGGCGAGCGGGGTTCGACGCGAACTGCTGCACCGCGAGCGGGAGCTCCTTGAGGGCCATCACGCCGTACCGGCCGGCACCGCTGAACGTCCGCGCGGCCAGCGAGCCGAGGGAACCGGTCGAACGGGCGAGCGAGAACGCCTTGCGTGCGTCGCCGGCGACCGACAGGAGTCGACCGGCGGTGGTGATGCCCTTCATCCCTGGGATGCAGTCGAGCAGGGCGAAGGCGAGGTCCCACCCGTCGGCGGTGCCCTTCGACATCTTGTACAGGGTGTCGGCGAGCACGAGCAGGGCTGCGCCGAGCACGATCCAGGCGAGTGGCCCGCCGATGATCATGACGATGATGCCGCCCACGGCGACGACGACCTTCGCGATGGAGACGATGGTCTCCCACGTCTCGGACCCGAAGATCTTGTCCCACGTCGACTGCTTGCCGAGCCCCGCGTCGGCTGCTTCGCCGATCTTCGTCGCGGTGCGCCGTTCGCCGTCTTCCCAGTCGCCCTTCGCGTCG